>NZ_CP151273.1:1826387-2435182 GCF_038237375.1 Alcaligenes sp. SDU_A2
GCATGTGCAGATGGTAGAATGGCTGGATAAACAACCAGTTTATCTATGGCTGCTGCGGAACTTCCTCTTTTTTATTATCTGCATAATTTCCATCGGGTGTTGCGGTGGGTGCAGCAATACAGTGCCGACCTGCTGGAGGCCGAGCAGGTCGCGTGCGGACATGTGTTTTGGGGTTTATCCGGACCAGCCCAGGCTTTGCTGGTGCGTCTTGTCATGCGCAAAGGTAGCTTGTTTCGGGTAAGCAAGCTGCGTTATCCCGAAATTGCCGACATCTGTGCAGCGACACAAGAGCTGGCTCAGGCAGGCTTGGTCTGTCTGGCACCGCCACTGGACCTGGACGGTGTCTTTCATCTGCATACGCTTGCGCAGTTGCGTGCCATGTTCGCACCTTTGCCAGCGGGCGCGCGCAAGCACGAATGTCGCGCGCAAGTAGCGCTTCGGCATGGAGATCAGCTTCGGCCCTGCGCCGATTGGCCAGGTCTGGCGGCGGAGCAGAGCGATGTCCTGCGGCTGTCTGAGAGCGTCACGGCATGGGCGCAGCGTCTGCAACTGCTGTTTTTCGGCAACCAGTACCAGGACTGGTCAGAATTTGTACTTAGCGATCTGGGTCTATACCGCTACGAAACGCTGATGCTCGATGCCGCTAGTCGTGCTTTCCGTCATCTGGACGATGTGCGGCTGTACGAAACGCTGTCCGGGTTGCGCGAAGCGCCGGACGTGCCAGATCGCGCGCAATGGCAAGCGCGTTTGCAGGCGGTGTGTGCCATCGTGACCGATAGCGACTGGTTGCAGCGCCGTCGGGACAAAACGTTGTTTTCACTTGGGCAAGAGGCCGAGCGCCAAGCCTGGTGGGAGTTGGCCGACCAGGCCTATTGCCGCAGCACCTGGCCCGGTGCCCGGCAGCGTCGTGTGCGGGTGCTGGAGAGGCAGCAGAACGGGCCTGATGCCTGGGGCCTGTTTTGTCAGGCCTGGGAACGGCCCGAAAGCGAAGCCGAAGTCCAGAAGCTGGCGCGCATGCTGCCCCGCTTGCGTAAACTGGCTCCCAAGGCCAGGTGGCCTGAACAGCCGGTGTCGTTGGAGCGGGCGCAGGCACGCACCCAGCTTAGCCGCTTGGTGCTGCCCGATGACGGGCAGCGCGTGGAGTGGCAGGTCATGGCGCATTGGCATACCGAACTGGCACCGGTTCAATATGTGGAAAATACGCTGCTGCCGGGCTTGTTGGGGCTGCTGTGCTGGGAGGCCATTTTTGCGCCTTTGCCCGGTGCGTTCTTTCATCCCTACCAGAGCAGCCCTGCCGATTGGAGCAGTCCGGATTTCGTGGCGCGGCGCCGGCCTTTATTCGATCAGGCGCTGGCCTTGCTGGATGGTCCCGGCTACAAAGAATGCATACGGGCTCGCTGGCGCGACAAACAGGGTATGCAGTGTCCCTTGCTGTTTTGGCCGGCTTTGGGGGAAAACACGCTGGAGCTGGCTTTGCGCTGCATTCCCCCGCAGCATCTGCACGCGATTTTCCGGCGTGTGTTGCAGGATTGGCGCGATAACCGCGCCGGTCTGCCGGACCTGATCCGTTTCCTGCCTGCGCAGAATTGGTACGAGCTGATCGAGGTCAAGGGGCCGGGGGATCGTCTGCAAGATAATCAGCGACGTTGGCTAAGCTATTTCGAGCAGCAGGGTATTCCGGCGCGGGTCTGCCATGTCAGCCGGGAGCCGCTTGCATGAGCATGACTGTAGGCGTGCGTACCTTGTGCGAATTTACCGCCCGCAGCGGCGATCTGGACTTGCGCTTTACACCCGCACCCAGCGCCCAGGAAGGCATGTGGGGGCACGATCAGCTGCGTTTGCAACGCCCGTCGCATTACGAATCCGAGGTGTCTCTGGAATCGCAGTTCCAGGACTTGCGGGTACGTGGGCGTGCCGATGGTTTCGACCCTCAGGCGCTGCGGCTGGAGGAGATCAAGACCTACCGGGGGGCATTCGAGCGTATTCCGGTCCATCATCGTCGTTTGCACCAGGCCCAGGCCATGATGTATGCCGCCATGCTATGCCAGGAGCGCGATCTGCCCGGCCTGACGGTCAGCGTGGTGTACTTTCAGGTGGACAAGCATACTGAAACAGCGCTGGCCGAATATAAGGACCGGGCACAGTTGCAGGCGTTCTTCGAGCAGCAATGCCGTCTGTATCAGATCTGGGCGCAGCAAGAACAGCAGCATCGGCAAACGCGCGACCAGGCGTGCCGGCACTTGTCGTTTCCCTTTGCGGGTTTTCGGGCCGGCCAACGGGAGCTGGCCGTGGCCGCCTACCGGGCACAGCGCGATGCACAGTGCCTGATGGCGCAAGCTCCTACCGGCATAGGCAAGACCTTGGCCGTGCTTTTCCCCGGGCTGAAAGCCATGCCCGAGGCCGGTCTGGATAAGTTGTTTTATCTGACGGCCAAAAATTCCGGCCGGCAAATGGCATTGGATGCGCTTGATCGCCTGGCAACGGCCGGGCCTGCCCCGTGGCGCGTGCTGGAACTGGTGGCGCGCGACAAGCAGTGCGTCCATCCGGACAAGGCCTGTCATGGCGAGTCTTGTCCCTTGGCTCACGGGTTTTACGATCGCTTGCCTGCTGCCCGGGCCTGTGCCGTGACCCAGCCCCAACTGGACAGCCATACTTTGCAGGCCGTGGCGCGGGATCATGATGTCTGTCCTTACTATTTGGGACAGGAAATGCTGCGCTGGAGCGATGTGGCGGTCGGCGACTATAACTATTATTTCGACACGTCGGCCATGCTGCATGGTCAGACGCTGTCCCAGCGCTGGCGCAGCGCCGTGGTGGTGGACGAAGCCCATAATCTGTTGGATCGGGCGCGCAGCATGTATTCAGCCGAACTGTCGCAGGAGCAGTTGCGCGGCGCGCGCAAAAGCGCGCCTTCAAACTTGAAACGCTACCTTAGTCGCCTTGTACGGGTCATGGACGACTGTCTGGGCGAGGAAGGCAGCACGCAAATGGGGCAGGAAGCCATTCCCGCGTCCCTGCTGCAGGAATGCGAGCATCTGGCGGCACGACTGGGCAGTCACGTGGCCGACCACCCCTTGCCGCAGAACAGCGCCTTGTTGCAGGCGTATTTTTCTGTGCTGTATTTTGCGGATCTGGCTGGGTATTTCGGGGCGCATTCCTTGTTCGATGCGGTCGCCGGGCGTCAGGGTATGACTGTGCGCATCCGTAATGTGGTGCCGGCACCGTTTTTGCAGGAGCGCTATGGTGATGCGCACGGCGTGGTGCTGTTTTCCGGCACGCTGACCCCCACCGATTTTTACCGCGATCTGTTGGGCGTGCCGCCATGCAGTCCGGTGTTGGATGTTCCCTCGCCATATCGTACCGAGCAATTGCAGGTGCGCCGGTATGCGGGTTTGTCCACCCGCTATGCCGATCGGGCCGCCAGTCTGAGCAGTGTCTGCGATATTGTCGCGCACGCCTATGCGGCGCAGCCGGGCAATTATCTGCTGTTTTTAAGTAGTTTTGATTATCTGGAACAGGTGTATGAAGCGCTGGCACAGCGCTATCCCGAACTGCCGTTATGGCGGCAGACCCCGTCCATGAATGATACCCAGCGCGCTCAGTTTCTGGCGCATTTTACGCCGCAAGGGCAAGGCATCGGCCTGGCCGTCTTGGGCGGGGCGTTTTCCGAAGGGGTGGATTTGCCCGGCAAGCGTTTGCTGGGGGCCTTTATCGCCACACTGGGTTTGCCCCAGTTTAACGAGGTCAACGAGTCGGTTCGGCAGGTAATGGCCCGGCTGTTCGGGGAACGCCGGGCCTACGACTACACCTATTTGTACCCTGGCTTGCGCAAGGTTATACAGGCCGCGGGCCGTGTGATTCGCGATGAACAGGATCGGGGCTATGTGTATCTGCTGGACGAGCGCTATGGGCAGCGGCGGGTGCAGCAGTTGTTGCCGCCGTGGTGGCGGATCGAAGCGGCTCGGCTTCCCGAGTGCGCTGCACAATCAGCTCGGTAATGATTTGCGCCGTGGCGGCCGACAGCGTCCAGCCCAGGTGGCCGTGCCCGGTGTTGTAGTAGACGCCGGGGCGGCTGCCGGCCTGTACGCGCGGCATCATGTCGGGCATCATGGGACGCAGGCCCGCCCAAGGCACGACACGGTCGGTGGCGGCGTCGTGGAAATTGCGGCGTGTCCAGTTCACCAACGGGGCGATGCGGTCGGCGCGTATGTCTTTGTTTTCGCCGTTGTATTCGGCGGTTCCGGCCACGCGCAAGCGGTCATTGCCCAGGCGGCTGGTCACGATCTTGGCTTCCTCGTCCAGCAGGCTGACCCAGGGCGCGGCTGCCTGGCTTTCAGGTGTATCCAGGTAGGCGGAAATCGAGTAGCCCTTGACCGGATAGATATTGATGTAGTCGCCCAGCAGCTTGGCCAGATGGCGGCTGCCGACGCCGGCGCACACCACCAGCGAATCGACTTGCAGGCTGTGGGTTTGCGCGTCCGTGCCGGTGCCGGTACGCAACTGGATCTGGTGCGGCGGGCCGCAGCGCACGCCCAGCACTTCGGTGTCTTGCAAGAAGCGCACGCCGCGCTGTTCGCAGGCGCGGGCCAGGCCGCGCGTGTATTTATGGATGTCGCCCGTGGCGTCCGAGGGCGTAAAAAATCCGCCGTAGTAAGTGCCTTGCAGCGTAGGTTCGATCTGGTGGATTTCTTCGTTGGTGACGGTGCGGCGCTCCAGGCCGCCGCGTTGCAGCAACTGGCTGACGCGCTTGCCCGATTCGAATCCGTAGGCGGTATGGTAAATGTGCAAAATGCCGCGCTGTTCCAGGTCGAAATCGATTTGTTCGTCCTTAGCCCATTGAAACAGGTTTTCGCGGGCCGTGATGGCCAGCTTCACGGTTTCGATGGTGTTGGTCTCGTAGCCCGAGATGGCGCGCATGAACTGCGCCATCCAGCTGTATTTGTGCCAGCTGGGGCGGGGGTTGAACAGCAGCGGCGCATCTTTGCGCAGCATCCACTTCAGGCCCTTCATGATGGTGCTGCGGCTGTTCCAGACTTCGGCATTGCAGGCCGATAGTTGGCCGCCGTTGGCAAACGAGGTTTCCATGGCAGGATAGCGCAGGCGGTCGATGACCGTAACCTGGAAACCCTGGCGGGCTAGGGCGTAAGCAGTGGTGACGCCGCTGATACCGGCGCCGATGACGGCGATGTGAGACATTTCAGGCTCCAGAGGGATGAATTGCCGCCGGTTGGCGACAATACCCCATCTGTCCTGTGACCTGAGAGTTTATCTGGCCGCGTGCGGACCAGGCTCCTTCGGTGGGCGCGCTATGCGCCGCTCTCCAGATTGTCGGGCTGGTACGATCCTTTGGCCTGAGAGTTTCCGGGGTGGTTGCTCCGTCGGCGCCTGAGTGAACAGGTCTCTTTCATACCGCCTGCAATGACAGGCACACCATACTGTTAATAGGGCTATAGAGCAATCAGGGAAAACCTAGGGATCTGTGAGCGGCGTGCCATTTGCTCAGTCCAATCGATAGTGAGCGCCCAGGCTGTGTTCACGCGCCAGTGCGGCTTGCGTCAGCAGCCAGGCGGTATCCACGCTTAAACCCAGTGCTGTTCTGGCGGGACTCGAATCGCCGCTGGCCAGGCGCGTGCGCCAGTCGGCCAGAGTGTGTGCGGCTTGCGTCAGACCCTGGTGATGGCGGCGCAGGCCTACCTGAGTCTGCATCACAGTCTGCAGTTCGGGCAGGCTGGGATCTGGCCGGGGCAGGGCGGGTTCGGCGACAGGCAAGGGCTCCAAGCTGGCACGGCGGGCAGGCGGTGTGTCGATAATGGCGCGCGCGGCGGCCCGGCCCATGATTACGCATTCCAGCAATGAATTACTGGCCAGTCGGTTTGCTCCGTGCAGGCCGGTGCAGGCGACCTCGCCCACGGCATACAGTCCGGCAATGCTGCTATGGCCGTGTAGATCGGTCAGCACCCCGCCGCAGGCATAGTGTGCGGCTGGAGCCACGGGTAGGCAGTCCCGACGCAGGTCGAACCCGCGTTGCAGGCACTGTTGCAGGGCGCGTGGGAACTGGCGCTGCAAGGTTGCCGAGCCCAGATGGCGGGCATCCAGCCAGACATGTGGCCGGTCTTCGCGGCGCATCTGTTCGTCGATGGCGCGGGCCACGATATCGCGCGGTGCCAGCTCGGCGCGGGGATCGTGTGCCGGCATGAAACGCTGTCCGTGGGCATCGAGCAGGTGCGCGCCTTCGCCGCGCAAGGCTTCTGTCAGTAAAAGAGGTGGACCGTCCTGGCGCAGGCAGGTTGGGTGGAACTGTAGGAATTCCAGATCCTGTATGGTGGCCCCGACACGCCAGGCCAGCGCCACGCCGTGGCCCAACGCGCCTTCAGGATTGGTGCTGTGCGCATAGAGCCGTCCCAGACCGCCGGTCGCCAGCACGACATGATCCGCCTGCAGGGTCTGGTGCGCAGCACGACGATGATCGTACAGATCCACCCCGGCTATCGCGCCGTGCCTGTTGCGGCGCAAGGCCAGTACCTGGCATGGGCTGCGCACCTGTATATGGCTGGCCTTGGACAGTCGTTGTGTTAATGCCCGCATGATAGCCTGCCCGCTGGCATCGGCTGCATGGACTATGCGGCGCTGCCCGTGGCCACCTTCGCGGGTCAGATGCAGTGCGCCGTCGGCCGTACGGTCAAAAGCGACATGCTGTTCCAGCAGCCACTGCACGGCTTCTGGTGCCGACTGCAAAATAGCCTGCACCCGTTGCGGGTCAGCGTGCTGCGCGCCGGCGTTCAGCGTGTCCAGCACATGTTGTTCCAGGCTATCTTGCGGGTCTATCGCGGCGGCAATGCCGCCGAGCGCGCATGGGCTGGCACCGCCGGGCAGGGGGACGTGGCTGATGATTGTTACCGTCAGCGTTCGGGGCAGGGACAGGGCCAGGGTCAGGCCCGCCAGTCCTGCCCCCACAATCAGCACGTGCGTGCTCATCAGGCGGCTCCGACGTGCTGAAACAAGGCGGTATGCTCGGCCATATCCGCCTGGACACGCAGCGCGGTCTGACGCTCTGCCGCAAAATCCAGCATGCGTTGCAGGGAACGGCGGGCTTGCGCCGCGATGTTGGCGTCGATCTGCACGCCGGGGCCGTCTTGCAGCAGGCTGTCGCGCAAGGCGTGCAAGGCGTGCAAGGAGTTCAAGGCCATCCAGGGGCAATAGGCACAGCTTTTGCAGGTGGCGCTTTCACCAGCCGTGGGAGCGGCCAGAAATGTCTTGCCAGGTGCTTGTCGTCGCATGGCGTGCAAAATGCCTTGGTCTGTCGCCACGATAAAGGTGTCGGCCCGGTCCTGGCAGGCAGCTTTGATCAGTTGCGTGGTCGACCCCACTACATCGGCCAGGGCAATGACGCCAGCCGGGGATTCGGGATGTACCAGTACCCGTGCTTGCGGATGGGTTTGCTTCATGGTTTGTAGCGCGTCGGCCTTGAATTCGTCGTGAACCAGGCAGGAGCCTTGCCACAGCAGCATGTCGGCCCCGGTCTGCTGCTGGATGTATGCGCCCAGGTGGCGATCCGGAGCCCACAGGATTTTTTTGCCTTGCTCATGCAGGTGGCGCACAATATCCAGCGCAATCGATGAGGTCACCACCCAGTCGGCCCGGGCTTTCACAGCGGCGCTGGTATTGGCATAGACCACCACGCTGCGATCGGGGTGGGCGTCGCAGAATCGGGCAAAGTCCTCGGGAGCGCAGCCCAGGTCCAGTGAGCATGTGGCCTGCGCATGTACGGCCAGTACGCGTTTGTCGGGACTTAGGATTTTGGCCGATTCGGCCATGAAACTGACGCCGGCCACAACGACGGTGCGCGCGGCATGTTCTTGCCCGAAACGTGCCATTTCCAGCGAGTCGCCCACGCAGCCTCCGGTCTCCAGGGCCAGGTCCTGTACATCCGGGTCTGTGTAGTAGTGCGCCACCAGAACGGCGTCCTGCTCACGCAGTGTCTGGGCCAGTTCGGTGCGCAACTGCCGGGCGTCGGCAGGAGCAGCACTTTTACCGGGCACAGCTTGCCAGGCAATATGGTGGGATAGTGCTGCGTTGTCGCGGGGCTGGCAAACGTCGATAGGAAATTGCGTAGGCATGGCCTTCCTTATTGCTCAAATTGAGTATAAATGAATCAAAAAAAGCCGGCAGATGGGATGTGTCTCCGGTTTATTATGCTTTTTTTGAGCATAATAGGAAAAAACAGCCTGTGCAAGCGATGTTTTATTTAGCCGCCTGATGACTTATGTGTTTTTCTGGCGTTGGCGTTGGCGTTGGCGTTGGCGTTGGCGTTGGCCGCGGCGGTGCTTGGAGCCGGGACGGGCTGCGTGCCCGAGCGGTCTATCTGGTTGTCCGCATCGTTTGCACGGTTTGTCTTGTTGCCCATGTTGGTCCCTTTGCTGGCACTGTCTGGCTTCCGTAGTCCGGTCTGCCCGGAGTGACAGCGTAGCCAGACTCTCCGGGCAGACCGATCGGCCCGCCCGGTGTTGTTCCAACGGTGTCGCTCCAAGGTAGCGCCTGATCGGCTTTTACGTGCGCGATCAAGCGCCTTGACCATCAGGGAGCTGGATTGGGGTAGCGGCGATGGATCTCGTTGATGGCGGCAATCAGTTCGTCGTCCAGCGTCACATTTACGCTGGCGATGTTCTCGCGCAGTTGTTCCAGGGTCGTGGCTCCGATCAGGTTGCTGCTGGTGAATGCTTGTTGGTTTACCCAGGCCAAGGCCAGTTGAGCGGGAGGGATGCCGTGGCGGCGGGCCAGATCGTTATAGGCCAGGCCCGCTTCGCGGGCATTGGGGCCATCGTAGCGCTTAAAGCGTTCGTAGACGGTCAGGCGGCCATCGGCGGGCCGGGCACCGTGGTCGTACTTGCCGGTCAATACGCCCATCGCCAGCGGCGAATACGCCAACAGGCCCACGCCATCGTAATGACAGAACTCCGACAAACCTTCTTCGAACACGCGGTTCAGCAGATTGTAGGGGTTCTGGATGGTGGCGATCAGGGGTAAGGACCTGTGCCGGGCCAGTTCCAGGTAGCGTGCCACGCCCCACGGTGTTTCGTTGGATACGCCGATATGGCGCACTTTTCCCTGGCGTACAAAATCATCCAGCACCTCCAGCGTCTGCTCGATCGGTACGGTGTATTCGTCTTTCCAGGGGTAGCTGCGCTGGCCGAAGGTGACGGTGCTGCGATCGGGCCAATGCAACTGATACAGATCCAGATAGTCTGTCTGCAGGCGGCGCAGACTGTCGTGCAGGGCTTGCTCCAGATTTTTGCGATCCAGGTGAGTCGCGCCGTCGCGGATATGCCCTGGGCGCTGCGGATCGCGCTGCGGGCCGGCGATTTTGCTGGCCAGCACAATATCCTGACGGCGTCCACGGCTGGCCAGCCAAGTGCCTATATAGTGTTCAGTCCGGCCCTGGGTCGCGGCCGATGGCGGCACCGGGTACATTTCGGCGGTATCAACCAGATTCACGCCCAATTCCAACGCCAGATCCAGTTGCGCGTGGGCGTCGGCCTCGCTGTTCTGTTCCCCATAGGTCATGGTGCCCAGACCGATCACGCTGACATCCAGGTCCGTATTGCCCAGCTTGCGGTATTTCATTACATCAACTCCCGAAAACGCAGGGCCGGGCGGCCCTACAAGAGCAGCATGGTAGCGCGTTTTACGGCCCTCGCTGAGAGCGACTTTTGTCTATGGTGGTTCTGGCGCATGTGCTTGTGCGCCCGGGTAATAAAAAGGTTCTTCGCTCAATACCGGGGATTGCTTCGTATGGGGTGGGCTGTTTGGGTCAAGCAGGCCGGTGCTGTTCTCGCCAGGCCGGCCATAGCAGGCCGGCTTGGCTGGGGCCTTCGTCCGCGCTGCGCGCGGGTTCCCTGGTCAGGATACTGGATCGGGCGGGGCGTGAACTCGCAGTGTGATTCGTCCACCGGACGAATCACACGCGCCCTGCTCGAACAGCACGCCCCTTGCCTCCCGCCCCAGTATCCCGCCTGCGGCGAAGGCCCTGACTCGCCCACCGGCCTGCTATGGCCGGCCTGGCGAGAACCCGAGGTTCTCTCTGTTTGGCCCAAATGGCGCGACGTCCGCGTGCGTTGAATAAGATATCAGCCATACGCTCAATGTTCTGTTGGGTATGACTATGTATGGCCGGGGCTATGTCACCTGTGTTTTGAACCGTTCAAGGCGCAGCACGCTCGAAAGGGGCGGGTCGAATGGGCTTGCCGGGGCGATGCGCTGGGATATGGGGACGGGGTGTAAGCGTCGTTCTGTTTGATGGCGGCGCTTGTTGATTGTCCGGTGGACAAGCAAGCCGCCGGAGTTAAGGACGCACTCGGCTATGTGGCCCAACCAGGGCACCGGTGCGTCGGTAAGTCATCAGCCTTGCTCGAGTTTGCTGGGCCTTGAATGGCGTCTTCAAAAAGCCAGTTTGTCATCAACTGGCTAAACTGGCTTCCGGAACTCGTCGAAGAACCAATAAAAAAGCCGGTTCACGACAAGCCGGCCAGTTGATGAGCTAGTCCTTGCTAGGCCGCTTTGTCGTGTTCCGGCGTGGCCGGCGTTTGTGGATCGGGACGGTGGGGCAGGGGCGGCAGGCCATGCTTGGCGCGCAGGCGCTGGCAATCTGGATTGGGGCTGCCGTCCGCTTCCCAGATTTGATAATCGCGGCACGGGTTGGGGCGATCCAGGTAAATGGCGCAATGGATGCCAGGCTGACCCAAGGTGCCCCGAAGTGCAATACAGCGCCCCCCGCCTTGCTCCGTGCCTTTCATGCACGCACGCAAAGGGCCGATCTGGGTTGTCAGCTCTACAGGCACCGTGCCGCCGGTCTCGCCTGCCAGCTCGCCGCTGTAAAACGACACCCGGAAGTGGGCGCAGCACACACCACAACTTAAACAGGGATTATCGTCGAACACCTCGTCATTGGGCGGATCATAACGAACAGGGTCCAGCGGACTTTCCTGAACACCGGGCAGATCACGCAGATCGGTCGGTGCAGGCGTAAGGTGAGAGAAAGACATGATGGAGACGATCCCAGAGCCGATGCGCGGCCCCGCCGCGCATCCAGAGCCTAAAGCAAATATTCTATTTTTGTGCTTGCATCCTGAATAGAAAAATTTGCGTGCTTCACAAAACGATGATGCAGCGCAGAGACACCCTTTGTGTATCTATATGTATCAATCTTCCCGAAGAAGGTTGCACTGCGATTTTTTCCGTCTGCGGCATGGCCGACTATTACCTATTAAATAACAATAACTTAGGTGGATGTTCAATGATTTTTTTGTATCTTGTCAGGCCATCTAGAAGAAAAAAACTCAATTTCTTAAAGAAAATCGCACAAAAGTGTTGACAGCTTCTCTGTAGAAGGACTATTATTTCATTTCTTCACCGCAGGCGGTTAGCTCAGTTGGTTAGAGCGCTACGTTGACATCGTAGAGGTCGCTGGTTCGAATCCAGTACTGCCTACCAGAATACATGCACACAGCACCAAGCTGTGCCAAGAAAAGCCCCAAAGATCAATGCTTTGGGGCTTTTTTGTTGCTCAGCGTTCCAAGCTGCGCCAAGCCAGTCCCAGATCGTTTTGGGGTGTGGGCACGGACAAAACGAATGGGAGCATGGCTATTTGGGCGCTTCCCACGTTGTTCATCCTGGTAGTCCGACCATCATTGCATCAGATCATGACGCTTTGCTGTGGGCGACGCACCTTGTTTTTATCATGATCTGTCAAGGGTGGCTCAATCGTATCAGCCAGAGGTCGTCGTGCAGGTTCATGGTGTCGCTGCTCATGACGGCACCGTGGTGCGTGTGGATATTTTGGTGCAGTTTTTTTTGAGCCTTTTTTTATCGAGTGTTACTTGTTTTTTTAGGTTAGGAAAGAGTATTACCTGTTTGGCTATACAATGCGCCTCAGTTCAAGGCTTGGTCCTGACAAAATCATTTGCAACCTATTTGCGCAAGGTGGTCGTATGAAACTGCTGGCTGGTGATTTTCCTAAAAACATAGAATTTCGTGCTGGGGACAGGGCTTTTTTGTTTGGAAGCGGCGAGAAGGTTAGTTGTCTTCTCTTTGAGGAAGTAGAGATTATTGAGGTGGAGTCGGAAGAAACCAAGCAAGCCGGAGGGCTTGCGGCGGCAGCTGTGGGGGGGCTGACATTTGGTGGGGCTGGTGCTGTGGTCGGTGCCTTGGTTGGGCGCAACAATCAGACCACCAGTGTGGTGCGAATTACATTTTTGGATGGTAGGCGTCTGATGGCTGCCTTACCTTACGAGGTAGTCGTTGATATTAAGGCTGCCTTGTTCGGTATTGAAGGCAAGAGCCTAGAGGAGCGCCGTCTGAAGATGCAAGCACGTTTCAAGGCTGTGGAGCAGCAAAAACTGAAGGCAGCGGCCAGGAAGAAGTGGTTCAATATCGCGTTTGCGATTTTTGCTTTGATCGTTGCGGCTTATGGAATTTCCGTTAAGGAGAAAAACGCCGCAAAGGCACTTGAATCCCCTTCGGCGGCGGCGACAAAATAAAAGATCTGGACTCTGGGCCGCTCGTGCGAGCGGTTTTTTTTATGTCCTCGCCAAAAGGTGCGGATTGATTTGGCCGGTTTTTTATCGTTTTAATCTGTTAGCATCCGGGGTCCGATTACTGCTGGGGAGATAGGAATGAGCAAGGGCGTATTCTCGAAAGGTTTGGCGGTTCTTATGTTGGCTGGATTGTTGGCTGGATGTGATAATCCCCAGAAAACGGTCATTCCGGCGGATGCAACGACATGGAAGGCCGTATTAGATCCGGTCGTCGATGCTTTGCCTGAAGGCGATCGCGCTTTGCTCGCTGGGTATCTGTTGCGTTCACAGCTGCGGGCTGGGGGTGCGGTAACGGGTGTTACTGTCGAACAAGCCATTAAGAATCAAAAAGCGTGGCTAAAAGAACAAGAGAAACATAAATCGGCACAATAAGCCCGGAACTGGCATGCTTGAATTTTTGGGTAAGACTGGCCAGGCGTTGATGTTGCTTGGTCGGGAGCATTGAGCAAATCTGATGTCCAAGGACCAGCCATTGTTCTGTAAGCCATGAATGGCAGAATGCTGTCTTTGATGCCGGAATATGCTTCACTGGATCAGTGAGTCACGCTTGGCATTGCCTGTCTCAAGATTAGTTTTTATGCTTGTAAAAGAGCCCTGTGCCGCTACGGTGGCAAGGGCTCTTTTTTTTGTCTTAAAACGCTTTTTTATCTCCGGCGTTTGTCTACTTCCTTGGCGACACCTTTAAAGGGGCCACCACTGGTTTTTTGTTCAATGAACTGACCAGTCGTGGTGTCGCGTTTGGTGAAGTTGTTGTTGACTGGGTTGGATACCTGCGTTCGGTTCTTGACCGATCCGTCGCGGTGATTATCACCGGTATTTTTAGCCATCGTCTTTACATTTCCACTCTTTCCGACGGGGGGCGTCGTCCCTATGCGCTCTGCACGCATTAAAGCAATGTATGGACGATGCTGGGATATTCAAGTTTTTTAATGGGCTGGGGTTTTTAAAATACAGTTTTAGAGTGCGTTCTTTACGATTGTTCTGTATTTATACCTAGCCCTCTTTATTTTCTTTGATAGCGCTTACCGCCCGTACTGGTTTCGCAGTAGCGTCCACCGCGCGGTCCGGTGCAGTAGGTGCCGCTGTCGCAGGAGCAGTGGCGGCTGGCACCCAGGGCGCGGGGGGTGACGGCAGGGCGGGAGCTGCTGCCGGTGTAGGCGGGGCAGGAGCGCTTACTGGCGCTGGCGGAGCCGTCGTTGCAGACAAAGACCTGGCCTTCGCAGTGCGAGATGCCGCCTTTTTTTCCGGAGCAGGGTGCGTTGCGGGCCTGCGCCGGGAGCGTGACCAGCGCCAGGGCAAGGCAGGCGATCAGGGCTTTCATGCGGCTCTCAGATTTTTACAATAACGCTTAAGTTTAGTTGCTTTTTGCGCCGGCGGTCGTCGCCATGGCATTTAGGTAGGCCGATGGATGCACGTACACCGTTGTGTCATGGACAGCGCTTTTAACGCAGCAGGGGTGGCGCAACACGCCGTTTTTTGTGGACGCTCTGGCCTGGCTTTTTGACCAGACGGCTTAGTGTTGACGCTCTTGTTCGACTTGCAGACGCCGGTCGGCGGCTTCTTTCAGGCCCTGGCGTTCGGCCAGCAGAAAGTGCTGTATGGCGCGTTCCAGGTCTGGCGTGACGCCACGGCCTTTCCAGTAGGCCATGCCCAGATTGTAGTTGGCGTGCGGCAGCCCCAACGCGGCGGCGCGTTCGTACCAGCGCAGCGCTTGCTGCATGTCGGCAGGCACGGCCCGTCCGTTCTCGTAAAGACTGCCGATATTGTTGATCGCGCCTGCATGGTCCTGGCGGGCAGCTTGCAGGTACCAACGCAGGGCGGCGCGTTCGTCGCGGGGCATCCCCATGCCGCGCTCGAGCATGACGGCCAGTTTGTACTGAGCTTCGGCATTGCCTTGTTCGGCGGCCAGACGAAACAGTGCGGCGGCTTGCTGGTCGTCTTGAGTGACGCCGTGACCAAACGCATAGCGTTCGCCCAGGCGCAATTGCTCGACAGGCGTGTCGGGGATGGTGGGTTCTGCTTTAAGCACTGCGCAGACACACACGAAGGGCAGGATCAGCCAAGGCCTTGGGCGGAGCGGGCAAGCACGCATAAGCGCTCTCCTGAGCACGAGGCAGGCGTGCCCCTGCCTGTCAGGAAACCGCCTCTCTGTGCGGTTTGAGCGTACTGCGCCAGCGTGCCGGGCGCTATCGGCCACATGGTTTATAGGCGGCGTTTCAGGGGCCAGGAGTCAGGGGCGGCTCAGTTGCAGTTCATAGACGGCGGGCAGTTCCACGGAATCCAGGCTTTTGGCCAGCAACTGGTACTGGCCCGGCGTCAGAAAAGCTTCCAGACGGGCGTGGTAATCGCCGCCGCTGTCATCGTCGTGGTATAGCTCCTGGCCGTCGCGGCGCAGTACCAGATAACTGTCGAAGACCTCCGAACGCATATCCATCACGTAATGGCCTTCTTCTTCTATGGTCAGCGTATATAGCTCGGTGCGCACGCCGGCAGGTAGCACGACGCGGCGGGTCTGACCCGGTCGCAGGGTGCCGCCCCCGGCATTGGCTGGGGCCGGTTCGCTGACCAGTTGCAGGGTGAACAGCCCGCCCTGGGCGTGCCGGGGAAGGGTAATCGTGTGCGTGCCGGCCTGGAGCACGGCGCGCAGTACCTGCGTGTGGGGATGGTCGTTGCTGGGTACGGACTCGAATGGGCCGCTCTGCAAGGCACCGAAACCGCTTTGTGTGCTCAGTGTCAGGGTCAGCAGCGTGGGATGTGCCAGATCTAGGTCAAAATTCTGTTCTTTACCCGTGACCAGGCCTGCATAGCGTGTTTTGTCCAGCGACAGGCGGGCTCCGTCTTGCAGGTCCAGATTGTCGGGCAGGGAGTCTGTCTGGATGCGCAGTGTAAAGGCACCTTGGAACGCGGAGTCGTTCATGGCGGAGCTGACATGCACAATGTAATCGCCGGCCAACAGGTAGTTGACCAGGCGCGCTCCTTGGCCGGAACCGTCGTCTTCCGCTTGGATATCCAGGCGTTCGTGGCGCTTGCCGGGTCCGATCAATTGCAGCAAGGGTGTCATGCCGGCGTTGGCTGTGTTCAGGCTGATGCTATAGAGGCCGTCTTGGGCAATCGTCAGCCGGTAGGCTTTTAAGTGGCCCATGGCCAGATCGGTCAGCGTCCGTCCGGGTACCAGCGGTTCGCCGTCGTAGGCGGGATAGACCTGGGCCCTGAGTTCAAAGGGGCCGAAGGCGCGGGCATCCGCACCGGTGACGGCTATCAGATACGAGCCGCTATGGTCGGCACGAAAACCTACGTTTGCGCCGAGCACGGAGGGCTCTGTGGTGCAGTCGTCGCAAGGCTGCTCGCGGGCGATCAGTCGGCCATCGCGCAGCACGCTGATATCGGCGCGTAATGGTCCTGTGGTGTTCAGGGCGACCAGTTGGCCGGCTTGGGCCTGCAGTTCAAAGCCGGTACTGCGCAGGCCATCGCTCAGGTTCAGGCGGCTTTGACTGGTCAGCTCGCCGCTCTGGGGGTGATCGGGCGCCAGCAAAGGCAGTCCCAATGTCGGCGTGGATGTGGAGGCGGGCAGGTGGCTCAGGGCGACGCCGCCGGCACCGGCAAGGGCACCGATCAGGGCGGCAAATAGAATGGCAGGCTTCACAATAATCAAATCGTCTGTCGTGTGTGGTCGAAGGTGTTTGCAGGGCGGCGGACAGTGTAGGCCAGGCAGTGAGACGGGAAAATGGAATAGGGCACTGGATCGGTAAGCAGATGATGCGGACTGCTGCAAATTAATTCGACCCCGGCGCGCTGAAAATCAGGACGTGACCTGTTCCAGCAGCCAGTCTCGGAAACAAGTCGCTTTATGAGGCAGGCGTCCTCGGGGGGCGACCAGATACCAGGTGCGTTCGGTCTGCACCGTATCGGGAAAGGGGGCCATCAGCTTGCCGGTGTCTATCATGTCTTGAATAAAGGGAGTCAGGCCCATCAGTGCGCCTAATCCGTTGATGGCCGCCTGCAAAGCGACGGCGTGGGAATCGAACAGCATGCCCTGGGCCGGGTATCGGTCCTGCAAGCCGTGCGCGCCCAGCCAGCGGGGCCAGTCCTGCGGCGAGTGGGTGATGTGCAGCTTGGGCGCGGCCTGCAGATCGGCGGGGGTGCGTATGGCATGGCGGCGGGCAAAAGCCGGACTCATCACGGGCAGCATATCGGCCCCGCAGATATGGTCGAACTGAAATTCCGGTGCGTTTTGATAGGGGCGTATGGCCAGGTCGCAGGATTCGTAGAGTTGCTGCAGCGGCACCGTGCCCGAGAGCAGGCGCAGGCGTATGTCGGGATGGCGTTGCTGGAAACCAGGCAGACGCGGCACCAGCCAGTGCAGGGCGAAGTTGGGCAGGACACTGAGTGTCAGCGTAGTGTCGTGGCGAGTGCTTTGCAGGTTCTGGGTGGCAATGTCGATGGTGTCGAGCGCCTGGCGCAGTTCCAGCAGATAGGCGCGACCCTTGTCGGTCAAGACCAGTGTGCTGTTCTGGCGCAGGAACAGGTGCATGTCCAGCCATCCTTCCAACTGCTTGACCTGCTGACTGATGGCCGAATGGGTGACGTGCAACTCTTGGGCCGCGGCGGTAAAGCTCAGGTGGCGGGCAGCGGCCTCGAAGGCGCGCACAGCATTCAAAGGGGGCAGGCGACGTTTCATGGGTGGCTTATGCTCAATAGCTTGTTAGTTATTCTAACGGCAAAGCGTGTGGCCTGTTGTTTTTCCGGGGATAGAATGAGGACATAACAAGACCCGATCCGGAGACATCATGAAACATGTTGCACAGGTACTGTCCTGCTGCGCCTTGGCTGTTTTGACTGCCAACGGCGCATCGGCCACGGCGCAGCCCCCTTATCCGCAGGCACCGATTACGGTCGTGGTTTCCTACGCGGCCGGGGGGACGGCCGATCTGGCTACACGCATCGTGGCCGAAGCCATGAGCCAGGAGCTGAAGGTGCCGTTCGTGGTCGAAAATCGACCCGGCGGCGGAGGAGCCGTCGGGGTGCAAGCCGCCCTGCGGGCCAAACCGGACGGCTATACCTTGATGTCGGGCAGCTCCGAAATATCATTGGCGGCGACCGGCAAGACCCCTGCGCCGGATGATGTGTTGGAACGCTTGAATCCATTGGCGCAGGTGGCGGTGGCCCCGATGGTCATGGTGGCGCGTGCCGATCGTCCTGAAAGTGTGCAGCAGTGGCGACAACGCAGTCGCGACCCGAACGACCGCGTCACATATGCAACGCCGGGCGTCATGACGCCTATGCACTTGATCATGACCAAGCTGGGTGCGCAGGCGGGCATGTTGGCGCAGCATATTCCCTATAACGGCGGCGGCCGGGCGGTGGCTGATTTGATGGGAGGCCAGATCGATCTGGTGGTGGTGGCGCTGGGCAGCGCGATGGGGCAGATCCAGGCGGGGCAGGTCAAAGCCTTGGCCGTCCTGAACCCGGCCCGTTCCAGTCTGCTGCCGCAGGTGCCCACCATAGGCGAGGCCCTGGATCAGTCCTTTGGGGCCATTCCCTTGACCTGGTTTGGCTGGCTCGCGCCAGTGGATACGCCGGCACCGACCCAGGCCCGTTTGGCGGCGGCCTTGAAGGCCGTGATGAAGCAGGAATCGGTACGCGAACGTCTGTTGCAGGCCGGATTGGAACCCCGCTTTCTGGATGCGGCGGCGTTTCGCAGCGAATTGGCCGCCGAGGCGGATTACTACCGGGAAGCGGCCGAACTGGCCGCGCAGACACAATAAGACGCCTTGGCGTCAGCAAGGAGAGGTGGCATGAATTCAGGTTTTCTGGTGCTGGACGAACACGATAATGTGGGCGTGGCTTTACAGCACCTGCCGGCGGGCGCTCGGCTCCTGTTGGAAGCAGGCGCGTCCGGGCGGGAGAGCGTGTTGACGCTGGTGCAGGATATTCCGATGGGGCATAAATTCGCGCTGACTGAACTGGCCGACGGCGCTGCGATCCTGAAATACGGGGCTGTGATCGGCGCGGCGACGGCGGCGATCCAGGCCGGTGGGCATGTGCATATTCATAATGTAGAAAGCTGTCGCGGTCGGGGGGATAGAGCATGAGCGAAACGACTTTTCTGGGCTTTGCCCGTCCCGATGGCAGCGTGGGCATACGCAATCACGTGGCTGTCATTGCCGTTATGGATAATGTAAATCCTGTGGTGCGCCGCATTTGTGCGCAAGTGGCAGGCACGGTGCCGGTTTGCGCGGCCTATGGCCGCGGGCAGTTTGGCGCGGATCTGGAGCGCCACGATCGCGTCCTGATCAACTACGGCGCGCACCCTAATGTGGCCGCCGTGCTGGTCATCGGTCTGGAGGGCGTGACCACCCGGCGCATCGCCCAGGCGATTGCGCAGACGGGGCGTGCTGTGCGCAGTCTGGATGTGCAAAGCGCGGGCGGTACCGTGCAGGCCGTGCAGCGCGGCGTGCAGCAGGCTCTGGAATTGGTGATCGACGCCTCTCATCTGCGTCGCGAGCCGTTTCCGGTCAGCGAACTGGTCATGGGGGTGGAGTGCGGGGCCTCGGATGCGACGTCGGGGCTGACCGCCAATGCGGTGACCGGTCTGGTGTCAGACTGGCTGGTTGCGCAGGGCGGCACGGTCATCTTGTCCGAAACGGACGAGATCGTGGGCGCGGAGCATGTGCTGGCCGAACGCGCCGCCAATGCTCAGGTGGCTGAGCAGTTGCTGGGGGCCGTGCGGCGGCTGGAAGCCCTGTCCGCTTTTCAGGGGCTGCAACTGTGGCCTCTGGGTGAAGATAATATTGCGGGCGGCTTGACCACCGTGGAAGAAAAGTCGCTGGGGGCGATACGCAAAGGCGGCACCAGTCCCGTGATGCAGGTGCTCGATTACGGCCAGAAGCCCGACTGCAAGGGGTTGGTGTTCATGGACGCGCCAGCACCCGGCGTAGAGAATGTCTGCGCCATTGCGGCGGGTGGCGCGCACTTCATTTTGTTCAATACCGGTGTGGGCAATCCTATCGGCCATGCCTTGAGCCCGGCGCTCAAGATCACCGGCAATCCGCAGACTGCGCAGGACTTCAGCGACAATATCGACGTGGATGTCAGTGCCGTACTCAGCCAGGGGCAGGCACTGTCCCAGGCTGCGCAGCATCTGCGGGCAGCGGCCATGCGGGTCGCCAGCGGTAGCCTGACGCGCAGCGAGGTGCTGGGCGATACGGAAATCTCTATTTCCCGCATCGAACTCGGCTTTGCGCGCCAGTATGGCGACAGCGCGACATCATGAGTGCGATTTTCATTAATTATGCGTCCCTGCGCGATTGGTGCGCAGCCATGTTGCAGACGGCAGGCGTTGCGCCCGAGGCCGCAGCGGTGGCGGCCAGCTACATGTTGCGCACGGATGCGCGGGGTATCCGCACTCACGGCATTACACGTCTGGCCTCTTACCTGGACAAACTGGCCTCCGGCGAGGTCAATGCTGGGCCTGATGTGCGCGTGCATCAGGATACGGCCGGCCTGACGGTGCAGGCAGATGGCGCACTGGGGCAATACGCAATGCACTCGGCGTTGGAGCACGGGCTGGCGCGACTGCGTGAACAGGCGATGGTGGCTGTGCGCATTCAGGCCTGCGGACATTTGGGGGCCTTGGGCATTTACGCTTTGGAAGCAGCCGAACAAGGTGCCTTCTGCCTGCTGGCGCAGCGCACGCCGCCCCTGATGGGCATGCCGGGATTCAATGCGCCGGTCATCGGCAACAACCCGTTTGCCTATGCCAGTCCCGTGGCCGGTGGCGCGCCGCTGGTGTTTGATATGGCCTGCAGCGTGGCGGCGCGTGGTCACATACTGCTCAAGGCCCGGCAACAGGAGCCGATCCCGTCGGGTTGGGCGCTGGACGAGCAGGGCGAACCCACCACCAATGCGGACGAGGCCTTGCGCGGCTCTTTATTGCCCAGTGCCATGCACAAAGGCATGGGGCTGGCCATGCTGGTCGAGTGCCTGGCAGGCGCGATGGCGGCCAGCCCGGACAGTCTGGCGGCGCTGGAGCAGCCGGCGTCCATTCCGACCGCCGGTGCCATGGGGCGGCAAAGCGCCTTGATGCTGCTGATCAATCCACAGACGCTCAGTCAAGGATTGTTTGGTGATTACATGGCGAGCTGGTCGCGTCATTACCGCAGCCGGGGCGGAGATTCGGCACGGCTGCCGGGCGAGCGCGGCGCGCAACTGGAGGCACAGGTGCAGACAAGCGGGCTGTTGCCGCTGCATCCCAGCCTGTGCGCGGAGCTGATGGGCTTAGGGCAGGCCCGCGATCTGCCGTTGCCGGCCTGTGAGTCAGTGGTCTAGAGCTTGGGATGCCAGGTGGACACATAGCGCGGCAGGGGCGTGCGCAGCAGGCGGTGTTCGTCTTTATCCATGTCCAGATCCAGCTGGGTGTTGCCGCATAGCGCATGCCCGGTGTGGTTCCAGCGTATGGCCAATCTGCCTTTGGGTTGCGGCAGGTAGCCGTCTATCGGTCCTTCCTGACGTCGGGTGATGGCCGTCACAATGACCTTCAGGCCTCCTTTTGTGACGGTCGTAATCGGTGCTCTAAGTTTGGCCATGGTTCTGTAATCCACGATCTGGTTTGGGGACGAACTATGCCATTCTAGGCAGTGCAATGGCGCTGTCCACGTTTTCATCCCCCCCAAATGGGGTAGATGCGTCTTTCCGAACTAATCAGGAAAAGATGCCGTTGTCGCTTATTTTTCATATGGGGTGGGCTAGAATCAGCGCTTTATCGGTGTATTCAAGGATAGAGGCATGAGTGTTTTTACGATTGTGGTGGCCTTGCTGGCTTTGCTGATCGTGAAGTCTGGATTGAAAGTGGTGCCGCAGGGGCAGCAGTGGACAGTGGAGCGTTTTGGTCGTTATACCCGCACCCTGACACCTGGCCTGTCGCTGTTGGTGCCGTTTATTGATCGCGTGGGCAAGAAGCTCAAAATGATGGAATCCGTGCTGGATGTGCCGTCTCAGAATGTCATTTCCCGCGACAACGTGGCCGTGACCGCCGATGGCGTGGTGTTCTACCGCATCGACAGCGCGGCTCAGGCGGCGTACGAAATCGACAATCTGGAGCTGGCCATTGTCAACCTGACTACCACCAATCTGCGTTCGGTCCTCGGTTCGATGGAACTGGATAATATGCTGTCTAATCGCGAAACGATCAACGACCGCCTGCTGGCCGCCGTGGATGCCGCGACCACGCCGTGGGGCGTGAAAGTCACCCGTATCGAGATCCGCGACCTGAACATGGCACCCGAGTTGCAGGAAGCCATGAATCTGCAGATGACGGCCGAACGGCATCGTCGCGCGGCGGTGACTAAAGCCAGCGGCCAGAAGGAAGCCGAGGTCTTGCAGGCCGAAGGCGAAAAGCAGGCCGCCGTGTTGCGCGCCGAAGGGGAAAAACAATCGGCCATTTTGCGTGCGGAAGCGCGCGAACGGGAGGCTCAGGCCGAAGCCCGCGCTACCCGCGAAGTGTCCGCCGCCATCGGCGAGGGTGATGTGCAGGCCCTGCAGTATTTCGTGGGCCTGAAGTATGTAGAAGCCCTGAAAGAAGTCGGCAGCGGCCCCAATAGCAAGCTGGTGTTGATGCCGCTGGAGGCCAGCGGCATCACGGGGGCCGTGGCCGGGGTGACCGAACTGCTCAAGGCCACAGGCGGCAAGTCCAGCCTGGGTCAGGGCTAAATCCGGTACGGGAGGGCACGGCCTTGGGATTTGTCTTTGATTCTTTCTGGCATTGGCTCGTGGCGGGCGTGCTGCTGATGGCCGCTGAAATTGTCGTGTCCGGCGTGTACCTGCTCTGGCTGGGGCTAGGGGCGCTGACGGTCGGGCTGTTTGTGGCGGCCTGGCCCACGGCCCCGGCCGGACTGCAATGGCTGGTGCTGGCAGGCGCTATGTTGGGATGGGTGGTGGTAGGGGTGCGCTGGCAGGTACGCAGCCGCGTGCGCGGGCCCGATGTCCTCAATACGGGGCTGGCGGCTCATATCGGCGCGCATGCCGTGGTCAGCGAGATCTTTGTGGGCGGACGCGGGCGTATCCGCCTGAATGACAGCTACTATAGCGCCAGCGCTGCCCAGGATCTTCAGGTTGGCCAGAGCGTCGTGGTCCGTTCCGTTCAGGGGACGGATCTGTTTGTCGAGCGCCAGGGTTGAGCCTGTTCCAATCCGGGCGGCAGCAAGCCTGTCGCCCAAACAGTAGATGCAAAAAACAATGAACAATCGTTATGGCAAACTGGCGTCCCTGGTGTATCACCTGGACAAGCCGGTGGGACGTTCGTTTGGCGACGTCGAATATTACCTGGAGCGTCTCCAGGGGACGGATGGCCCCATTCTGGAGCCGGCCGTAGGCACGGGGCGGTTCTTGATTCCCTTGCTGCAAGCGGGTCTGGATGTGCGGGGTTTTGATCTGTCGGTGGAAATGCTGGATTACTGCCAGCGCGAACTGGAGCATCGTGCCTTGACGGCCAGCGTCCAGCAGGCCGGATTTACCGACTATGTCCTGGATCATCCGGTGCAGGCCATCGTCGTTCCGGCCGGCTCGTTTCAGTTGCTGGACTCATTCGAGCAGGGCATGGTGGCGCTGCACCGTTTTCATGCCAGTTTGTGCAGCGGTGGGCGTTTGCTGCTGGATGTGGACCCGGTCCACAGTATTGTCAATTCCAGACCGGGGCTGCGCACGTGGTCGGCACCGTCCGATGGTTTGATTACGTTGAATGCCACTGCACTGTCCACGGATTTTGGTGCCCAGGTCTATCGGGAAATGCATCGTTACGAGCTGTGGGAGCAGGGGGTGTTGCTGGAAACTCAGCTTGAGCAGTTCTCGCTGCGTTGGTGGGGCATACAAGAGCTGCGCATGGCGCTGGAGCAGGCCGGTTTTGTGGATGTCGTGGTATCGGGCGCGTATCAGTATGGGAAAGCACCGCACAGTGATGATGACAGTATTTCTTTTGAAGCGCGCAAGCCTTAAGGCGCGGCGCTAGAGGCCACCTGATACGGTCAGAACGGACCCGGTCACGTACGAAGCCTGCTCCGATAACAGCCAGGCAACGGCCTGCGCCACCTCCTGTGTCTGGCCGGGGCGCCGTAGTGGTATCCGGGCCGATACTCGTTCGGGCCGTCCTGGCTCTCCGGCCCGGGCATGAATCGAGGTCAGTATGGTGCCCGGTGCCACGACGTTGACATGGATATTGTCCGTTGCCAGTTCCTTGGCCAATCCGGTGCTGAATGATTCCAATCCGCCTTTGCTGGCGGCATAGGCCACGTATTCGTGTGGCGCACCCAGGCGGGCGGCAATCGAGGAAATATTCACGATTGTGGATCGATGGCTGCGGCCTTGCCAGCGGCGGGCGGCTTCCCGGCATAGCCGTATCGGAGCCTGTAAATTAATCTCCAGAATGTGTTGCAGATCAGTGTCGGACAGATCGCGCAGCACACCCAGCGGGCCGGTGATGCCGGCATTGTTGACCAGGCCGGTGACAGTGCCCAGGGATTGGGCAGCATCGAAAATACGGGCGGGCGCATCATTCTGGCGCACATCGATGCGCAGGGATACGCATGCCGGACCGTGCGTGCTCAGGCTATCGGCCAAGGCGGGGCCGTCGCTGTCCGGGCTTGAGTGAGTGAACAGAATCGGATGTCCTTGACCGTGCAAGGTGGTGACGATGTCTGCGCCTATGCCGCGGCTGCCGCCAGTAACGATAATGACCGATTGGCCCGGTTCCAGTAGATTCAAAATCAGCTCCCAGTAATGTACCCGTGATGTGGCAGAATTAACGCATCGGGTCGTGCAGCGCAAGCCGCTCTGTCCGCCGCTTGGACTGGATGGGTGTGCAGCAAGGCAAGATGGCATCAAGCAAAAATGCGTCGCGCGGATCGCGCTCACTCATCAATTAGGAGGCCAGCAGTATGACGCTCGTTTTAACGACGCCTTTGAAAGCAATCCTAGTCGCCGCATGCAGTCTGTGCGGTTTGCAAAGCGTTTGGGCTGCGTCCGGTTTTCCTGATGCCGCTGCCAGCGACCCGGTGCGCATGGGTTGGATGCAGGGCTTTCCGCCGCCCGCCGATCGGACAGTCCGGTTTGCCGATGGCAGTTTTTCGCAGTTTCCCGCCTGGCGCTGGAGCGTGTCACACTTTCGGGAATTGATGCCGACTGTGAATGTGTCGCGGGGAACGGGGGGCGTCATACCACTGCCACGCGCCGAGCTGTCTGCCATCGATGCTCTGACTTTTACGCCCTTAGGGGCGACCGAACCCATGAGTTGGGAGCAGTCGCTGGCGGCCACCTATACCGATGGGATTGTCGTTTTGCACCGGGGCCGCATTGTCTACGAGCGATATTTCGGTTCGCTGACCGAATACGGACAGCATGCCGCTATGTCGGTCACCAAGTCTGTCATGGGGACGCTGGCGGCGTCGTTGGCCGCGCAAGGGCAATTGGACCCAGACCGCAAAGTGACCGATTATGTACCCGAACTGGCCTCGTCCGCCTTTGGTTCGGCAACGGTCAGACATGTTATGGACATGACCACGGGCCTGCTCTTTAGCGAAGATTATGCCGATCCGAATGCCCAGGTGTGGGCCCATGCGCGGGCGGGCAGCCCTACGCCGCCTGCCGATACCCAAGGTCCGCGCTCGTATTTCGAATTTCTTCAGACGGTTAAGCCGCAAGGGCGGCATGGCGAGGCCTTTGCTTACAAAACCGTGAATACCGATGTATTAGGTTGGATCATGGCGCGGGCGACCGGCCGCAACGTGGCGCAGTTATTGTCCGAGCAGATCTGGTCGCGCCTGGGGGCCGAGCAGGATGCCTACATGACGGTGGATTCCATCGGCACTCCTTTTGCCGGGGGCGGCTTGAATACCGGTCTGCGCGATCTGGCCCGGTTTGGGGAAATGATGCGCAGGCAAGGGCGTTTCAATGGCCAGCAGATCGTGCCCGCGCAAGTCGTCAGGCAGATTCAGGCTGGCGGCGATCGGACGTTGTTTGCCAAGGCCGACTATCCATTATTGAAAGGCTGGAGCTACCGGGACATGTGGTGGGTGTCCGATCAGGCCCGCGGCGCATTTAGTGCGCGCGGCGTGCATGGGCAGCGTATTTATATAGACCCGCAGGCAGAAATGGTGATTGTGCGGTATGCCTCGCATCCGGTTGCGGCCAATGCCGCCAATGACCCGATTACCTTGCCGGCATTTGACGCCTTGGCGCAGTATTTAAAACAGCAGACGCCGTAATGGTTGCGAACGCCGTGTACGCCTTGTTACTTGCATGCGTTTCTGATCTGGCAGAATCAGCGCCTGAACAGGAGAATGGCATTATGATCAAAAAATCGATAGCAGTTTTTGCCTTGTTGGCCTTGAGTGCCTGTGCGGTGCATACGCCGCATGGTTCCGTCGTGGTGGACCCGGACCGTTCGCACGGCAATGGTACCTTCTGTCCTCCCGGACAGGCCAAGAAAGGCAGGTGCTAGGCGGCTTTGTCCGGCCGCCTGGCGGGCAAGACAGCAATGTCAGCGTTCAATGCGCACTTCGAAATAGGCTTCGGATTCGCCCAGTTCCCGAAAACCTTCGGTCATGGCCCGACTGGCGGCTGCAATCCATTGTTTGGCCAGGGCGATGTCGTCGGCCGACAGTTCTGTTTCGGCGGTCTCTTCAGCTAGTTGCCAGGCGCGATACGCCAGAACAACGGCTTCGGGGCCTTGCAGGACTTTTTCCAGAGTGCGGCGAAAGCGGTTTTCCGCTTCGTGCCGGGCGCGCTCGGTAATGTCGGACGGCGCATCGTGCAAGGTAATGCTGTAGGACATACGAAAATCCTTTATGCTGTATGAATAAACAGTAATTTAGCATGTGCCTGTGTGCTTGACGAGTATTTTTTCATAGGAATCTGGCGGGCTGCGTATACTGCACACAACAAAGCAGCCCCATCGCCGGGCGCGGGAGGTGTGCAGTGCAAGTAGCCGTCGTGGGCAGTATCACAGTGGACATTGTGGCTTCGGGCATGCCCGTGGATCTGGTGCGCGGCGACAAACAAGAAGTGCTCGCTATCGATCTGTATCCGGGGGGTGGTGCCATTAACGCGACCGCCATGTTGCTGGACCAGGGCGAACAGGTGCGCTTGCTGGGCACGGTTGGGCAAGATGCGCTTGGCCTTGGGCTGTGCGCTTACCTGGACGCAATGGGAGTGGATACCCATGCTGTGCGCAAATTGGCCGGGCAGCAGACTGGCAAGGCGGTTGTGCTGGTTGGCCCGCAGGGTGATGCCTCAGTGTTGGCCCGACGCGGTGCCAATGCATACACACAGATCCACCCTCAGGATCTGGATGTCGATCTGCTGTATGTGGCACCTCTTGGCGCGGCCCCGATGGACAGTCTTGCCCAAGCCTTGGCGCACGGCGCAAGTCGTGCCGCCTGTTGGGCCGTCAATCCCAGCGTGGCATGCGTGCGCCAGCCTGACGAAGCGTTTCGGTGCGTTTGGGATCGGGCCGATGTGCTCAGCTTAAATGGCGTGGAAGCGCAGATGTTGGCGGCGGTGCCCGCCGGCCAGATTCTGGCCGACCTTCCCGTTGCCCAGGCTACGGAACTGGCTCAGCATTTGCAGCGCCGGGCCGGGCAGGCTGTATTGATTACATTGGGGGCGCAAGGCGCGGTGCTGGTCATAGACGGTCAGCCTTACTTCGAGCCTGCCCGACGGGTGGCGGTACGCTCCACGGTAGGCGCGGGCGATGCCTTCAATGCCCGTTTCGCCCAGTCCTGGTTCCGTCGTCGCGACCCTGTGCTTGCCTTGCGGCAGGCGACGCAGGCGTCGGCGCAGATCCTTGGGCAATGGGCCGGCAATGCTTGGGCGCCGATGTGGCAGGATGTGGATTCTGGCGTCTGGCCCTAATCGTCTTTTACTGCGAGGCCGTCATGGCGCACATTGCGATTATCGTGGGGTTGTATGTACTGATTGCAGGCATGTTGGGGCTGGTTTTGTATCACACGCGACCGGCAAGCTGGCGGCGCGATACGGCGTTGCTGATGATTACGCCGTTGGCGGTGCCGCTGTTCTATGCCGCCATCGTTCTGCTCAAGGGCTAGATAGCGTGTTCAGGCGTGATTCTGATCGCGCATGCGGCGCAAAATGTATTGCTGTATTTCAAAACGCGCCTGCTCCTGGCTGACCCCATGGCTGCAGTAGGCCTGCCAGTGCCAGTGCCCGCCTTGCGGCGTGCTCAGTTCCACGCGCGTCAGCGCATATTCTTGTTCTTCCTGCAGGCCATGAAGGTTGGCGGGTAAAGGCGAATGGGACGTCCACGAGGCGTAAATGGGCACGCCAGCCAAACTGCCGCCTATGTAGAAACGGTAAAGCTCGTTGGGCATGGTGGATCTCGTCAAGAAAGGTCGGAACGGGCAGGGCGCAGTGTCTTGTTACGACTTTATTTAACGTGATTCGCGCTTGCCCCACATCTGCTGCTTGGATGGCAAGCACCTAGGCCAGATGGCGTAGTCGGGCAGGAGTGTTGCCGCCACAGGAAGTGTGTTTGCCCTTGCACCCCTGAGTGTGACTATTCTTGACAATCGTTGACTTCGTATTCGACGCTCAGGGCTCTACCATGTCCGGGATATCGTTTTAATTGTTTTTCCTGGATGTACTCATGATTCATGCGCCCCTTTTGATCGACTATGCTCCCTTGGCCTTGATGTTGGCCGGCGGCGGTATCTTGGGCGGCGTTCTGGCCTGGACCTGGTCTCAGCCTTCCTGAATCCCGCGCGCTTGGTGGTGTTGCAGGACGCAGGCAGGCAGAAGTGTTGCTTTTTTTGCTATTTTGTATACGGAGACTTCATAGTTCAAACAAGTGTAGTAAGCTGTTTTTCACGATTGGGCTCCAGCCCTTGGCTTTGCCCGGATCGACCGTTTGCTGAATACGGATTTCGTACGTGCTCAGCCCCGTCTGGGGATAGGCCGTGTTCGGTGCTTGGAGTGACCGGGAAAGGAAATCATGTTTTACCGCTTGTTGTCGGTGTGTGCCGGCTCTATGTTGTTAGCGGCTTGCGCCTCTTCGGATCAACGTTCCAAGACCTTGTCTCAGGTCAATCCCGCATCGGCGTTTTGTCAGCGCATGGGTGGGCAAAGTGTGTTGCATCAGGGGCCGCGTGGGGCTTATGGCACCTGCTTGATGCAGGACGGCTCTGAGACCGAGGAATGGGCGTTTTACCGTACCTGGTTTCCGCGTCAGGACTGATTACGGGCGGTTTGTGGTGTTTGTAGTCACATTTTTATCGCCTGGCCAGACGAAGGTGATAAACTTAAGCAATCAAAAGTGTTGTTTGGGAAGCAGAATCTTATGAAAACCACGCGAACTACCCGTCGGCAAAACTAGCCGTGGCCGCGTAGCGTTTCGTTTTCTTTCCAAGAACGTTCAATTCAAAAGCGCGGCTTCAAAGCCGCGTTTTTTATTTCAGGAAGTGTTATGGTCCGAATCACACTGCCCGATGGCTCCCAGCGAGAGTTCCCGGGTCCGGTTTCCGTCAGCGATGTGGCGCATTCCATCGGTACTGGCTTGGGGCGTGCCGCCCTGGCTGGCCGGGTCGGCGGGCAAGGGACCGAGTCGCGGCTGGTGGACACCTCCTACGTGATCGAGCAGGACAGTGATCTGGCCATTATTACCGCCAAGGATGCCGACGGCCTGGATTTGATTCGCCATTCCACCGCCCACCTGCTGGCCTATGCCGTTAAAAGCTTGTTCCCCGATGCCCAGGTCACCATAGGTCCGGTCATCGATAACGGCTTTTATTACGACTTCTCTTATAAGCGCGCCTTCACGCCGGAAGACCTGGAAGCCATCGAAAAGAAAATGGCCGAACTGGCTAAAAAAGACGAAATCGTGACCCGCGAAGAATGGTTGCGCGACGATGCCGTCGAGTTTTTCAAGAGCATAGGCGAGGCCTATAAGGCCGAGATCATCGCTTCCATCCCGTCGAACGAGCCCATCAGCCTGTATCGCGAAGGCGATTTCATCGACTTGTGCCGTGGTCCGCACGTCCCGTCCACGGGTAAGCTCAAGGTGTTCAAGCTGATGAAGGTGGCTGGCGCGTATTGGCGCGGCGACAGCAACAACGAGATGCTGCAACGCATTTACGGAACGGCCTGGGCCACCAAGGAAGAACAGCAAGCCTATCTGACCATGCTCGAAGAGGCCGAGCGTCGCGACCACCGCAAGCTGGGCCGCGAGCTGGACCTGTTCCATTTTCAGGAAGAAGCGCCCGGCCTGATCTTCTGGCATCCCAAAGGATGGGTAGTCTGGCAGCAGGTCGAGCAGTACATGCGCAAGATCTATCAAGACAACGGCTATCAGGAAGTCAAGGCCCCCCAGATTCTGGACTTGTCGCTGTGGAAAAAAACCGGTCACTGGGACAACTACGCGGACAATATGTTCACGACCGAGTCCGAAAACCGTGTCTATGGCCTGAAACCCATGAACTGTCCTGGTCACGTGCAGATCTTCAATTCCGGCCTGCATTCGTACCGCGAATTGCCCATCCGCTATGGCGAGTTCGGCCAGTGCCATCGCAACGAACCCTCCGGTTCTTTGCATGGCATGATGCGCGTGCGCGGCTTTACGCAGGATGACGGCCATATTTTCTGTACCGAAGATCAGTTGCAGGACGAGTGCGCTGCCTTCACGGCCTTGCTGCAAAAAGTCTACGCCGACTTCGGTTTTGGCGAGATTCTGTACAAGGTCGCCACGCGCCCTGAAAAACGCATCGGCGACGATGCCGTCTGGGACAAGGCCGAACAGGCCCTGATCGAGAGCCTGCGCCGCACCGGCTGTGAATTCGAGATTTCCGAAGGCGAGGGCGCTTTCTATGGTCCCAAGATCGAGTACACCCTGAAAGACGCCATCGGTCGTCACTGGCAGTGCGGCACTATCCAGGTGGATTTTTCCATGCCTGCCCGTCTGGGGGCCGAGTTCGTCGATGCCCAGGACCAGCGCCGTGTGCCTGTCATGCTGCATCGCGCCATTCTGGGGTCCTTCGAGCGCTTTATCGGCATGCTCATCGAAAACCATGCCGGTGCCTTGCCCGCTTGGCTGGCACCCGAGCATGCCGTGGTGTGCTGCATCTCCGAAGGCTCGGCCGATTATGCGCTGGCGGTGACCCAGGAGCTCAAGAAACAAGGGCTGCGCGTATCGTCCGATTTGCGCGGCGAAAAAATCACTCGTAAAATCCGGGAGCATAGTATGCAGAAAGTGCCCTATATCCTGGTCGTAGGTGAAAAAGAACGCGAAAATGGCACGGTCGCTGCGCGCGCGCGCGGCGGCGTGGATCTGGGCGTCATGCCTTTGTCCGACTTTTCTGCACGATTGAAGCACGAGATCGATAGCCGCCAATAAAAGGCCGGACGCTATCGTTTTTATCGACATTTTTAGGAGTTTTCGACATCGCAACCGAGAAAAAACATCGCATCAACGGCGAAATCCGTATCCCAGAGGTGCGACTCATTGGAATCGAGGGTGAGCAGTTGGGTATCGTCAAGGTTCCCGATGCATTGATCATGGCCGAACAGAACGACGTCGACCTGGTGGAAATTGCGCCCGCCGCGCAGCCGCCCGTCTGCCGTCTGATGGACTATGGCAAGTTCCGCTACCAGGAACAGAAGCGCCAGCAAGAAGCCAAGGCCAAGCAAAAGGTCATCCAGATCAAGGAAGTCAAGTTCCGTCCCGGTACCGACGAGGGCGATTACCAAGTCAAGCTGCGCAACGTCAAACGCTTTATTGACGATGGCGACAAGGTCAAGGTAACGCTGCGCTTCCGTGGACGCGAAATGGCGCACCAGGAATTGGGTATGCGGGTTCTGGAACGTGTTCGCGACGATGTCAGCGAGTTGTGTCAGGTCGAAGCCATGCCCAAGCTGGAAGGCCGTCAGATGGTCATGGTGCTGGCTCCTCGCAAGAAGGCCTCCTGATCGTCCGTCTTTCAGTGCGCCGACCGTTTGGCCGGCTGACGCTGTCCGCCTCGTCTGCCCATCTTTGGCAGGCGAGGCGCAACCGCCTTTGCAGCCTGTCTGCAAAGGCGTTTTTCTCTAGGTGTGAGCATGCACGTTCTGTTCATCATTGATCCTTTGCCCGGCCTGTCGGCGTACAAGGATTCTTCCGTTGCCATGATGCGTGCCTTCATGGCGCGCGGCCATCAGGTCAGTGTGGCCTTGCAGTCCGAGCTGTACATTGCCGACAGCCGGGTGCGCACTGCGTATCAGCCTGTGGCGATCGCAGCCGATGCTGACTTGCGCGGCAAGGATTGGTGGACGCATCCCGGCCCGACGCAGGACGACGAACTGAATGTGTTCGATGCGGTCATCATGCGCAAGGACCCGCCCTTCGATATGGAATACGCCTATTCCACGCATCTGCTGGGCTTTGCGCAGGAACAAGGCGCGCGTGTCTTTAATGCCGGCTCGGCCATCCGCAATCACCCGGAAAAGCTGGCTATAACCGAATTTCCCGAATTTACGCCCACCACGCTGGTTACTCGGGATATGCAACGCTTGCGTGCTTTTTATCACGAGCACAAAGATGTCATCGTCAAGCCCTTGGACGGCATGGGCGGCATGGGCATTTTTCGTCTGCGCGACCCGGAAGCCAACCTGGGCGCCATTCTGGAAACCCTGACCGCCAATGGCAGCCAGACCATCATGGCACAGCGTTATATTCCCGAAATTGTGCATGGCGACAAGCGTATCCTGATCATCGGCGGCGAACCGGTGCCTTATGCGTTGGCCCGTATTCCGCTGGCCGGCGAAACCCGGGGCAATCTAGCTGCCGGCGGGCGTGGCGTGGCGCAGGCCTTGTCGGACCACGACTGGCATATCGCCCGCACGATAGGCCCCAAGCTGGCTGCGCGCGGTCTGATGCTGATCGGCTTGGATGTGATCGGCGATTACGTCACCGAAATCAATGTCACCAGCCCTACCTGTTTTGTCGAGATCACCGAGCAGACCGGGTTTGATGTAGCCGAATTTTTCGTGAAGGCCGTCGAGAACGCGACGGGGCGGTCGTGATCCGCCTGGCCTTGATCATGCACGAGCCGCTGGCCAGCGCCTTTGCCAGTTGTGCGGAGCATGTGCTTGGAGAGCGGCCCGACCTGTTTGTCTTTGACATCCAGGCTGATGAATGCACCGATACGGCGGTAGAGCGCTTGCTGGCGCAATTGCAGACCCGTGTCGAACCGGCCACGCTGATTCTGTGCGATCTGTACGGCGCCACGCCGTTCAACGTGGCCCGGCGGGTGCAGCAGCATCTGCAAGAGCAAGGGCAGGCCGTACACCTGCTGACCGGAACCAATATGTGCATGGTGCTCAAAGCCTTGACCGAGCGGCGCGACAATCCGGAACGCCTGGCTCAGGATGTCATGGAAGGGGCCATGCGCGGCATTGTGGACGCCGATTGCCATTGCTGACGCGTACTTTTATTGTTTCTTTTTCAGATTGACCTTATGCCTACTGTATCGATCGTCATCAGCAACAAGCTGGGCTTGCATGCCCGGGCGGCCGCCAAGCTGACTCAGCTTGCCGGCCGGTATGCCAGTGAAGTGTTCATCGCCCGCGGTTCGCAGCGCGTCAACGCCAAAAGCATCATGGGCGTCATGATGTTGGCGGCCGGTCTGGGTGTGACCGTCGTGGTCGATGCCCAGGGGCCCGATGCCGAGCAGGCCCTGAATGACATCCAGGCCCTGTTCGATGCCAAGTTTGGTGAAAACGAATAAATAAAGTTGTCTGATATGAATTCTGCCTCCCGTCCTTCCGCGCCTGATTTCACCGCCATGTTCACGGCCCAGGGCCAGGCGGTGGTCAAAGGTTATGCCATTGCCAAGGCCGCCGTGATGAGCGCGGCGGCGCTGGAAGTGCCGCACTACCGGATCGGGGCCGAAGATGTGGATTCGGAATGTCAGCGTTTGCTCAGCGCGATGGCGGGCACGCGCGACGAACTCAAGTCTCTGGTGGATCATCTGCCGGCCGATGCGCCGCGCGAATTGGCACCGATTCTGACCGTGCACAGCCTGCTGCTAGACGATCCCATGCTGACGCAGCAGACCTGCGCCATCATTGCCGAGCGCCAGTACAACGCCGAATGGGCCTTGACCACGCAGGGGCAGTTGTTGGTCGAGCAGTTTTCCCAGATGGAGGATGCCTATCTGCGTGAGCGTGGTGCCGATGTGCGCCAAGTTATCGAACGCGTTTTGCGTGTCCTGGCGGGCAAGCCGGCCATGCTGCCCGGTTTCAGCGCGACCCAGGACGAAGCGTTGATCGTGGTGGCCCGCGATATCTCTCCGGCCGATATGCTCCGTTTGCGTGGCGGGCAATTCGCCGCCTTTCTGACCGATCTGGGCGGGCCGACCTCGCATACCGCCATTGTGGCGCGCAGCATGAACGTGCCTGCCGTCGTGGGCCTGGGAGGCTTTCGCAGCCTGGTGCGCGATGGCGACTGGCTGATCGTGGATGGTTTTACCGGTGCGGTCATGGTCAACCCGTCGCAGGCGGTGTTGGACGAATATCGCCAACGGCAGCAGGCCTATTTGCTGGAGCGCGCAGAGCTGCAGGCCTTGCATGACGCTCCGGCGGTGACCCTGGATGGTATTCCCATCCGTCTGGAAGCCAATATCGAACTGCCCGACGAAGCAGAGCTTGCGCTTAAAGCGGGTGCCGACGGCATAGGCCTGTTTCGCAGCGAGTTCTTGTTTATGGGGCGCAGCGATCTGCCCTCCGAACAAGAGCAGTACGAAGCTTATGCCCGCGTGGTCAAAGCCATGAATGGCAAAGTGGTCACGATACGCACGCTGGATATCGGCGCCGACAAGACCTTGGACGGCGATGCCACAGTGGCCACGAATCCGGCGCTGGGGCTGCGCGCTATCCGCTATTGTCTGGACAAACCCGAGATGTTCGCCACCCAGTTGCGCGCTTTGTTGCGTGCCTGTGTGCATGGCCAGATTCGCATTCTGATTCCCATGATTTCGTCCATGAGCGAAGTCTATGCGACCCGCCAGGCCATTGAATCGGCGGCGCGCGAACTGGAAAAATCGGGTACGCCGTTCGCCCGCAATTTTTTACTGGGGGCGATGGTGGAAGTGCCTGCCATTGCCATTGCGATCGATCCCTTTGTCGAAGAGCTGGATTTTCTGTCCATAGGTACCAACGACTTGATCCAGTACGTGTTGGCCGTGGATCGGGGCGATGCGGAGGTCGCCGATCTGTATGATCCCATGCATCCGGCGGTACTGCGCCTGATCGCCCACACCATCAACGCAGCCGATCGGGCCGGTAAGCCGGTGGCCGTGTGTGGCGAGATGGCCGGTGACGCATCGGTGACCCGCATGTTGCTGGGTCTGGGTCTGAAAGAGTTTTCCATGCATCCGCAGCAGTTGCTGGATGTCAAAAAAGAAGTGCGTCTGTCCCACTCCAATGCCTTGCGCGTCAAGGTGGCCAGCGCCTTGAATCGGGCCGAACGTATCGATCTGGCGACGCTCGCTGCTTAAGCATGTGAAATAGCGGTTGTTTTTAGCCCCTAAATTGTAACTTGTCGGGGCATCTACTTTTCCGATGATTCTATCTGTAACGTCCCACTTAGCAAGGCTTACGATGCAGATGCTTGCCAGCAAAGGCTTTTCTGCGTTTGGCAGGTTCTTGGCGGAAGAATATTGAAATCAGGATTTACACTAATAGGGTAGTCGAGCACGGTCGTCTGGCTAGAATGGCGTTTAGGGGAGTTGTAACAAACCCGCTGCCAAGCCGGAAGTCGCACCAGGCCTTGGCATGATCTTATTAAGCGACCTTGGATTAGTAGGAAGGAAATCTTATGAAACTGACTCGTGCTCATTTTGCTGTGATGACCGCTGCTGCTTCGATGGCTCTTTTGGCGGCATGCTCCAAAGGAGACGATACGGCCGCGCCTGCCAGCAACGCGCCTGCTCCTGTCACTACTCCAGAATCGTCCACTTCTGTTGCGCCGGCACCGACTGCCGAGCCGTCCACGACCGACAAGATCAAGGAAGAGGCTCGTAAGGCCGAGGAGGCCGCCAAAGCCAATGCCGCCAGCCTGAAGGAAGATGCCAAACAAGCGGCCGATACCGTAGCCGAAAAGGCCGGTCAGGCCAAAGATGCCGTGTCCGATGCCGCTTCGCGTACCGGCGCTGCCATCAAGGAAGGCGCGGCCAAGGCCGACAGCGCAATCCAGGAAAAACTGGGCAATGGCGTAGATGCTTCCCCATCGAGCGTCCCATCCGAGCAGTCCAAACCATAATGCGTTAGCCTGTATCGATTTCAGGCGGTTTTGACGAAAAGCGGGTGCCTTTGGTGCCCGCTTTTTCTATACTGTTTGCATTGTGTCTGTTTTACAGGAGAAGGTCATGATCAATCGCAACGATTGGCTGGAAGATCTGCAGAAAAATGTGTCCGAACTGATTGCTAAAAGTCCGGCCGCCGACATCGAGCGTAATGTCAAAGCCTTTATGGGCCAGACCTTCAATCGCATGGATCTGGTCACCCGGGACGAATTTGATACCTATAAAACGATGCTGGAACGCGCTCTGGCGCGTGTGGCGGCCCTGGAAACCCGTTTGCAGGCCTTGGAGGGGCGCCAGACTCCCGTCGTTCAGCCCGCTCAGAACAGCGATCAGGAGCCGGGTCAGCAGGCTTGATCGGCCGCGCCCCGCTTTTATGGTTCTTGTCTGTGGCCGCTCAACATCCGCACGCTACCGTTCGCTGTTTTTGGTGCTGACCGGGGTCTGTGCGGCCCTGCATATCTGGAAGCTGCCGCCGGCTTTGCCGGCCATGCAGCGCGAATTGGGTCTGGACCTGGTGCAAGCCGGGTTTTTGTTATCCAGCGTTCAAATGGCCGGCATGTTGCTGGGGTTGCTGATCGGCATGGTGTCCGAAAAAATCGGCTTGCGACGCTGCATTCTGATTGGCCTGGCTATTTTGTCCTTGATGTCTGTGCTGACACCGTGGACTAGCCACGGTAGTGTGATATTGCTCAGTCGGGCCATCGAAGGTTGTGGCTTCTTAATGGTGGTGCTGCCTGTGCCCGCTTTGATCAAGCGCATGACAGACCCTGCCGGGCTGAGCCGTATCATGGGCTTGTGGGGCTGTTATATGCCGGCCGGCGCGGTTTTGATGCTGTGGGCGGGCGCTGCTTGGCTCGATATTGCCTCCTGGCGCAGCCTGTGGCTGCTGTTGTCTGCCCTGACCGGCGTGGTGTTCTTGCTGACGCTGTGGCTGGTTCCCCCCGATCCTGTACGTGCTCGCATCCAGTCAGTTCAGCAAGAGGCGGCGATGTCCCTGTCTGATCTGGTGCGCACGACGTTGCGATCGGGGCAAGTGTGGCTGGTGGCGTTAAGTTTTGGCGTATATGCGGCCCAATGGGCAGCGGTGGTGGGTTTTATGCCGACCATCTACAGTCTGGTCGATGTCTCTATGTCGACGGCGGGCTTGTTGACTGCGCTGATTGCCGGGGGCAATGTCATCGGCAATTTGGGGGCGGGTCGCCTCTTGCATCGAGGCCTGCCGGCTCCCCGTTTATTGCAGATTGGTTTTGTGTGCATGATGGCCGCCGCTATCGTTGCGTTTGGTCTGGCCCAGGATATTGCCGTTCAGTTCCTGGCGATTTTGCTGTTTTCTGTTACCGGCGGCTTGATTCCGGCTACGCTGTTTTTCCTGGCCGTGACGGTGGCCCCGTCGCCGCAGACCACCTCTTCCTCGGTGGGCTGGGTACAGCAGTGTTCATCGTTGGGGCAATTTGTCGGGCCGCCAGTCGTGGCCTGGGTGGTCCACCAGTTGGGCGGCTGGCAGTGGGCCTGGGTGGCGACCTGTGCGTTTGCTATTGTCGGGTTGCTGATGTCGGTGTGTTTGACCAAGGCATTGGCGGGCGGAATGCGTCATGACTGAGCGCGTTGGCTACAAGGTGTCGAACTGGCAGCGCGCGCTGGAGGTGTTCTGGGTTTTTTTGCGTCTGGGCTGCACCTCTTTTGGTGGGCCGTTGGCCCATTTGGCTTTTTTTCGCCAGGATCTGGTGCAGCGGCGTCAATGGCTGGACGACAAGTCCTACACCGATCTGCTTGCTTTATGCCAGTTTTTGCCTGGCCCTACCAGTAGCCAGGTAGGCATGGGCATTGGGTTGCGCCGGGCAGGCTTGGTCGGGGCACTGGCGGCCTGGGTCGGCTTTACCTTGCCTTCGGCTGTGCTGATGATCGGACTGGCCTGGGGGTTGGATTCAGCCTCCGAGCGGGTGCCGACCGGACTCATACATGGCATGAAAATCGTGGCGGTGGCTGTGGTGGCCCAAGCATTGTGGGGTATGGGGCGCAGCCTTTGTCCTGATCGCAGCCGTCTGACCTTGGCCGTTTGCGCTGCGCTTTTGGCCTTGGCAGTGCCGGGAGCCTGGGGGCAGTGGCTGGTCATCGTTATGGGGGCGACCGCGGGTGGACTGCTTTTTTCGGCCGACCCACAGCCTGCGGTTCAGGATCAGCGGCAGTCCACGGGTCGTTGGGGGTGGGTTGCGGGGGCTGTGTTTCTGCTCTTGTTGCTGATGCCAATGTGGCTGGCGTCAGGGCAGGGTGCTCAGGCGTGGTCGCTGTTCGATGCGTTTTATCGCAGCGGTTCGCTGGTGTTTGGCGGCGGCCATGTGGTGCTGCCTTTGTTGCAGAGCGAATTGGTCGGTCCTGGCTGGGTGGACGAGCAAACCTTTCTGGCTGGATACGGCATGGCGCAGGCCATGCCTGGGCCTTTGTTCTCTGTGGCCGGTTTCTTAGGGGCGTCAGCCTCGGTCGGCCCGGGAGGGGTTGCTGGCGGTCTGCTGGGTTTGCTGGCGATCTTTCTGCCGGCGCTGCTGCTGGTGTTGGCCGTCTGGCCGTACTGGGAACGCCTGAGCCGGGCATCCTGGGCGCAGGCTTTGCTTAAGGGCGTGAATGCAGCGGTAGTCGGTTTGTTGCTGGCCGCCTTTTACGATCCGGTCTGGAGCAGTGCCATCGGCGGCACCACCGACTTTTCGCTGGCCCTGATTGCCTTTATCGCCTTGACGCAGTGGCGTGTTCCGCCGTGGCTGGCCGTGCTGGGCGCAGGCGTGTTCGGCTGGTATTTTTTATAGAGACAAGACGATGGAGCAGGATGCGGCATCGGCACGGACAAGAGGCCATCATGCGGGTCAGTGATGCGCGGTTGTCGCGGCAGGCCTTGCTTGAGTTGCTGGCGCAGCCGCAGCCCCTTACCGTCCTGGAACGCTGTTGCATGGATGGCGAGGACTTGTCCGGCCTGGACATGAATGGCGTGCGCTTTCTGGGCTGCTCGCTGCTTCAGGCAAAACTTACCCGCGCTAATTTAAGCGAGACGGTCTGGGAAAAATCCCGGGCAGGCCGCGCAGATTTTCGACTGGCGGATCTTTCGGATGCTCGATTCCAGGGGTGCGATCTGCATGTCACTGTCTGGGCGCGCGCCCGGCTGGCCGGCGCATGTTTTCAGGACTCCAAGCTTAGTGGTGCAAGCCTGGTCGATGTGCAGGCCTTGGGCATCGAGCTGCATCAATGCCTGCTGGTGGGCAGCACGTTACGCGGTCTGGTATTGCGTAAGCAGAGGCTGGTGGGCCTGGATTGTACGGATGCCGACCTGGGCGGCTGCGATTTTTCCGATGCGATCTTTGAGGGCGGCAGCTTGCGCGGGGCCAGTCTGAAAGGTGCTGTTTTTCAAGGGGCGGACCTGCGTAGCGTGGACGTGGGCGAGATCACCTTGCTGGAACTGGCCACCTCGTTCAAGGGTGCCTATATCTCGACTGAGCAAGCGGCCCAACTGGTCGCTGCACTGGGCGTACACGTGCTATGACGGTCTGATCCATACGTATAAGCGCGCTGGACTTTCCAGCGCCAATCGCATGGTTGGCATTCGGGAGACAGGGCACACTGACAGCGTGTGAACAACAAGGAAGGGCTATGTCCCTGGCCGTGCTGAACAGTTGTGCCCTGTCGGGGCTGGATTTTATCGATGTGCGGGTAGAAGCGCATGTGGCACCGGGTCTGCCGGCTTTTCATATTGTTGGCCTGCCCGATGCCGGCATACGGGAAAGCCGCGAACGGGTGCGCTCCGCGCTACAAGCCAGTGGGTTCGACTTTCCGGCGGCCCGTCTGACCATCAATCTGGCCCCCGCCGATCTGCCCAAGGATTCGGGCCGTTTCGACCTGCCAATCGCCCTGGCTATTTTGCTGGCCAGTGGCCAGATCAGCCGGCCTGACGCCCAGGGGCGCGAGCGCGCCGTGCCCAATCTGGACCGTTACGTCTGGGCGGGCGAATTATCCTTGACCGGCGCAATCGTACCGGTGCAGCACGCACTGATCATCGGCCTGGGCATGGTCCGCCGTCGTCCGGAACATTGTCTGATGCTACCTGCCGACAGCGCGGCCCTGGCAGCCCATGTGCCGGATGTGCTGGTCAGGGGTTTGGCCAGCCTGTCTGATGCCGTGGCCTATTTGCGTGGCGAGCTGGATGTGCGCAACGCCAGTCCGGGGCCGTGGGAGCAACCCGATGTCGGTCCTGTTTCTTGTCTGTCTGATGTCGTGGGCCAACCGTTGGCTTGTCGTGCGCTGGAAGTGGCGGCCGCCGGAGGGCATAGTCTGCTGCTTAGTGGTTCGCCCGGCGTGGGCAAGACCATGCTGGCGCAGCGCTTGCCAGGCTTGTTGCCGCCTTTGGATAAGCAAGCCTGTCTGGAACTGGCGGCGCTGCAATCGCTGGCCTTGTCGAACCCTTGTTTCAGCACCCGACCGCCGTTCAGGGCACCGCATCATAGTGTCTCTGCGCCAGCCATGATCGGGGGAGGCATGCGACCGCGCCCTGGGGAGGTCTCTTTGGCTCACCACGGCGTGCTGTTTTTGGACGAACTGCCCGAGTTTGACCGGCGTGTGCTCGAAGCCTTGCGCGAACCCCTGGAAGAAGGATGCGTGCGTATCTCGCGGGCCCATCAACAGGCAAGTTACCCGGCGCGCTTTCAGTTCGTGGCAGCCATGAACCCGTGTCCTTGCGGATGGGCCGGACATCGACATCATGCCTGTCGCTGTTCGCCGCTGCGCCGCGAACAATACCGTCAGCGCCTGTCCGGTCCCTTGCTGGATCGTATCGACTTGTGCGTTCTCATGACCGAGCCATCGCAGGACGGCGGGCAGAGTGGCGATCCGTCCGATCAGGTCCGCGAGCGTGTCCGACTGGCACGGGACCGGCAATCGGCGCGTCAGGGCTGCTGCAATGCCCATCTATCTGCTGCCGGTTTGGCAAGGCATGCCGGCCTGAGCGCACAGGCGTTGCAATTGCTGGCCGATGCGCGTCGGCGCTGGCATTGGTCCGAGCGGGTGCATAGTCGCTTGTTGCGTGTGGCGCGTAGCGTGGCCGATTTGGCGGGCGAGGCATCCGTGTCACGCGAACATGCTGCCCAGGCCTTACAGTTTCGGCCTGTTTTGTCCTAAATCAACAGTCAACGGATCAAGGCGCGTGCTTGTTAAGCCGTTTTTCAGGTCTTTTTTTGTATGCTGTCATGCAGGCCTGAATAAGAATCAGTCTTATACGTTTCTTCTGATACGAGCGAAAAAAACATGATCCGTCGCCCCCTTTTGCTTACCGCACTGACAGTGATGTTGACCGGCACAGCCTTGGCCGCCGAGTACCCCATTGGTCAGCCCGTCCAAAAGAACGGTCTGGAAGTGGCCGCTGTTTATCTGCAACCCGTCGAGATGGACCCGCCCGGCATGATGCGTGCGGCGGCCGACTCCGATATTCACCTGGAGGCCGATATTCATGCAACGGCAGACAACCCCAACGGCTTGCCCGAAGGGGCCTGGGCTCCTTATCTGAACATTCGATATGTGCTGCGCAAGCAGGGCAGCGATACCGTCATTGCGGGCGACATGATGCCCATGGTGGCCAACGACGGCCCGCATTATGGCGATAACGTCAAATTGAATGGACCGGGCAAATACACCCTGGTGCTGACGATTGCCTCGCCCGAGAGCGGCGGCATGAATCACTTCGGTCGTCATGTGGATAAGGAAACCGGCGTCGCTCCCTGGTTTCAGACGTTCGAGCATCAGTACGAATTTGTTTTTGCAGGCACCGGCAAAAAGGGAGGGTACTGATGATGCAGCCATTACGCTGGCTGGTCGCCGTCCTGTTGGGGGGCGTTGTCGTTGCCCCGGCTTGGGCGGACATGCCCGTGCATACGCTCACATTCAAGTCCGGCGGCGTGTTGGAGCCGGCGGTGCTACAGGTGCAGGCCGGACGATTCAAGATCGTGCTGGTCAACGATAGCCAAGAGGCCGTGGAGTTCGAGAGCCTGCCGCTGCGCAAAGAAAAAGTCTTGGGTCCGGGTGTCACCTCCTTTGTGGTGCTGACCGTCTCCCGACCTGGCGACTATCCCTTTTTTGACGACTTTCATCCTGCCGCGAAAGGCATTTTGCGCGTTCGTCCCGCTCCGTGAGTCTATATCGTGGAACAAGTGCTATTTATTGTTTGGCGTGAAAGCGTGGAAGCCCTGCTGGTGGTCGGCATTCTGTATGCCTGGCTGGGCCGTTCCCCGCAAGGGCGCAGGGGTTTGCCCTGGCTCTGGGGTGGAGTGGCGGCTGGCGTCTGTCTGGCTGTGCTCTTGGCCTTGGTGTTGCTGGGTCTGGCCAGTTGGCTCGATGACAGTGGCCAAGAGTGGTTTCAGGCCATCATGAGCCTGATCGCCTGCGCCTTGGTGGTGCAGATGGTGGTCTGGATGCGCAGGCATGGTCGCCGCTTGCGGCAGGACCTGCAGCAGGGCGTATCCGACCAATTGGGGCAAGGACGGCAATGGGGGGTGTTGGTGCTGGCCATGATAGCCGTGGCGCGTGAAGGCAGCGAAACCGTGGTGTTTCTGTATGGTGCCTTGTCTGCTGTCTCTGCAGGGCAGAATATCGGAGCTTTAGTCTGGGCCGCTTTGGGCGGTTTTTTTGCGGCTTTGTTGACCTTTATGGCCTTGCAATGGGGCGGGCGCATCATTACCTGGCGGCGTTTTTTTGCCTTTACCGAATGGCTTTTGCTGATGCTTGGCGCTGCATTGCTGATATCGGCAACCGACCGCCTGATTTCCCTGGGGGCGCTTCCGGCACTGGTGGACCCGGTCTGGGATTCGTCCTGGCTGCTGGGCACCGATTCGGGGCTGGGCAAGCTGTTGGCTGATTTTGCGGGATATCGGGATTTCCCGGCGCTCAGCCAGGTATTGATCTACGTCGGATATGTTGCCCTGCTGTTTTATTTCTTGCGTGCGCCTCGGTCTGTCACGACGCTGAAGGCGGCGTCATGACGGTGCTTGGCGAACCCAAACGCGACTGGCCGGCACGCCTGGGCGATGCTCTGCGCGATCATCAGCGGGCCATTGCCCGCATTCAGTGGCTGGTCGTGCTGGTGTATGCGGTATTGCTGCTGGTGCCTGTCTTTTTGCCTTTGCCCGATCGCAGTGCCTCGGTCTTGAACAATTTGACGGTGCTGGCGCAGTTTGCTTTTTGGGGAGTCTGGTGGCCGTTCGTGCTTTTGTCCATGCCATTGCTGGGACGGACCTGGTGCGGCGTCTTTTGTCCGGAAGGTACGCTGACCGAATGGGCCAGCCGGCATGGGCGGGGCGGGGCGATTCCGCGCTGGTTGCGCTGGGGCGGTTGGCCTTTCGTGGCGTTTGCCTTGACCACGATTTATGGGCAGCTGATCAGCGTCTACCAGTACCCGTGGGCGGTGGCCCTGATTCTGGGCGGTTCTACCGTAGGGGCAATGGCCGTGGGGTGGCTGTACGGTCGGGAAAAGCGCGTCTGGTGCCGCTATCTGTGTCCGGTCAATGGTGTTTTCAATCTGCTGGCCAAGCTCTCGCCTTGGCAGTTCCAGGTAGATGCGTTAGCCTGGCGACAGGCATCGCGTCGCACCGCTGGCATTAATTGCGCCCCCTTGTTGCCGCTGCGCACCATGCAGGGGGCGGGGGACTGCCATATGTGTGGGCGCTGCAGCGATTATCGGGGGGCAATCCATTTGCAGTTGCGCTCGCCCGAACGCGACATCATGTCAGACTCGCCCGGCAGCGTCTGGCAGACCTTGCTCATCACCCTGGGCTTGATGGGGTTGGCGGTCGGAGCGTTCTTGTGGAGCGCCAGCCCCTGGCTGATCGCCGTCAAGCAGGCCATTGCCCTTTGGTTGGTCGAGCACGATGTCGTGTGGCCTTTACTCGATACGGCTCCCTGGTTTGTGCTGACCCACTATCCGCAGGTCAACGACAGTTTTAGTTGGCTGGATGGCACCGTTATCCTGGCCTTTATAGGGGCGGCCTGCCTAGTGTGCGGCGGAGCCGCTTTATTGTCTCTGTTTCTGGCGGATCGCCTATTGCCGGGCGTGCGGACGGCAGGGGCGAGCTGGGCGGGAGTCAATAAACTGGCGCTGGGATTGATTCCTCTGGCCGGTACCGGCGTGTTTCTGGGTTTGACGGCCACAACCTTGACCTTGTTGCAGCACGAAGGGCTAAGCACCACTTGGGCGGGGCCGGTGCGCCTGGCGATGCTGGGCCTGGCGCTGGCCTGGAGCCTGCGCTTGCTGTGGCGTCTGACAGGACTGAGGTCTGCCGGGGCACATCCCCGCCGAGTGGCTTTGGCTTGTTTGGCGATCGGCCTGCTGCCTTTCTTGGGGGCGTGGCTGCTGTTTTTCCTGTGTTGGTGAAAACGCACTGCGCAACTGGACAATTTTTAGGGAATCACTCTATAATCAATGGCTTTTCCACGTTCTGGCTTAGCCTTTGCGTTGGGAAAGAAAAAAAACAAGTGCCTGTTTTTGGGTCATACAAGTGCAGCCTGATTGTTGGGCGGCCACCCACAGACATAAATTAATCGAGTAATTTCATGCCTAAAATGAAAACCAAAAAAAGCGCCTCCAAGCGCTTTGTGGTTCGTGGTAGCGGTTCCATCAAGCGGGGCCAAGCGTTCAAGCGTCACATTCTGACCAAGAAAACGACCAAGAACAAACGCCAACTGCGTGGTGCCGTCGAAGTGCATAAAGCCGACGTCGCTGCCGTTAAGGCCATGATGCCTTTCGCCTGATCACGGAGAACTCAACATGTCTCGAGTAAAACGCGGTGTAAACGCTCGCGCCCGCCACAAAAAAGTCATTGCCCAAGCCAAGGGTTTCCGCGGTCGTCGCGGCAATGTATTCCGGATTGCCAAACAAGCCGTCATGAAGGCAGGCCAGTACGCCTACCGTGACCGCCGCAACAAGAAGCGTGTTTTCCGCGCACTCTGGATTACACGTATCAACGCTGCATGCCGTGAACTGGGCATGAGCTACAGCCAGTTCATCGCTGGCCTGAACAAAGCCTCCATCGCTCTGGACCGCAAGGTTCTGGCCGATCTGGCAGTTAACGACAAGGCCGGTTTTGCCGCTGTTGTCGCACAGGCTAAGAACGCTTTGGCTGCTTAAGCGGTATCCGACTGTATAGTTCGCAAACGGGGCCTTGGGGCTCCGTTTGTTTTTGGAAAGTAACACGTCATGACTTCCTCCCACGATGATCTGATCGCCCAGGCACGGGCTTTGTTCGAGCAGGCCCAGGACGCTGCTTCGCTGGAAAATGCCAAAGCCCGTTTTCTGGGTAAGCAGGGTGCCATCACCACGCTCATGAAGGGCCTGGCGCAACTGGACCCCGAACAGAAAAAGGCGGCTGGTGCCAGCATTAACGTGCTCAAGCGCGAAATCGAAACCCTGCTCAATGATCGTCGCGCCGCGCTGGCTGCCGCAGAACTGAACCAGCGCCTGGCACAGGAGAAGATCGACGTCACCTTGCCGGGCCGAGGCCGTGGCACCGGCGGCATTCATCCGGTCATCCAGACCTGGCAGCGCGTGGAAGCCATCTTTCGCTCCATCGGCTTTGATGTGGCCGACGGCCCCGAAATCGAAAATGACTGGACCAACTTCACGGCCCTGAATAACCCCGAGAACCATCCGGCGCGCTCCATGCAGGACACGTTCTATGTGGACATGCAGGACGAGCAGGGCTTGCCGTATTTGCTGCGCACGCATACCAGCCCCATGCAGGTGCGCTATGCCCGCATGAACCAGGCCCCCATCAAGGTCATTGCGCCCGGTCGTACCTATCGGGTGGACAGCGATGCCACCCATTCGCCCATGTTTCATCAGGTCGAAGGCCTGTGGATTGCCGAGGACATCTCCTTTGCCGATCTGAAAGGCGTTTATACCAATTTTCTGCGTGCCTTCTTCGAAAGCGACGATCTGGTCGTGCGCTTCCGTCCTTCTTTCTTCCCGTTCACCGAACCTTCGGCCGAAATCGACATGATGTTCACCTCCGGCCCGAACAAGGGACGTTGGCTGGAGATCTCCGGCTCCGGGCAGGTTCATCCTGAAGTAGTACGCAATTTTGGTCTGGACCCAGAACGCTACATCGGCTTTGCCTTCGGCTCGGGGCTGGAGCGTCTGACTATGTTGCGCTATGGTGTCAATGATCTGCGCCAGTTCTTTGAAGGCGATCTGCGCTTTCTCAAGCAGTTCAATCGCTGATTCCTCATTCGCGCCGCCCGTACGCAAGGCGTTCGGCGGCTCTGGTATACGCCGTTTCATCTTTCCCTTTCTGCATCATGCTATTTTCCGAATCGTGGCTGCGCCGCTTTGTGAATCCCCAACTGGGCACCGAAGAATTGGGCCACCAACTCACCATGGCCGGCCTGGAAGTCGAAGATATCCAGGCGGCCGCCCCTGCTTTTGACCATGTGGTGGTGGGCCTGATTGCCGCTATCGAACCTCATCCGGACGCCGATCGCCTGCGCGTGTGCCAGGTGGACGACGGCTCTGGTCAGTTGCTACAGATTGTCTGCGGTGCCCCCAACGCCGCCCAGGGAATCAAGGTGCCGGTCGCGCGCATCGGCGCGCAACTGCCGGGCGGCATGAAAATCGGGCCGGTCAAGATGCGTGGTGTGCAGTCCGGCGGCATGTTGTGCTCTGGGCGCGAACTGGGCCTGTCCCAGGACCACGACGGCCTGCTGGTGCTCGATGCCGATGCGCCGGTGGGGCAGTGCCTGCGCGAACTGCTGGATCTGGACGACCAGATCATCGAACTGAAATTAACGCCCAACCGCGCCGACTGCCTGTCGGTGTTGGGCGTGGCCCGCGAAGTATCCGCCTTGACCGGTCAGGCGCTGACATTGCCGACCTTTGATGTTGCGCCTGTCACCATACAGGACCGGGTGCCTGTTACGGTGCACGACGCCGATCTGTGTGGTCGTTTCGGTGGGCGCGTCATCCGTGGCGTCAATGCCCGTGCCAAGACGCCGGACTGGATGAAGATGCGCCTGGAACGCAGTGGTCAGCGCTCAATTTCCGCTTTGGTCGATATTTCCAATTACGTCATGCTGGAACTGGGTCGCCCTACGCACGTGTTTGATCTGCAGCATGTGCAGTCCGGCCTGGATGTCCGTTGGGCGCGTAAAGGCGAGCAGCTCGAGCTGCTCAGTGGCTTGAACGTAGAGTTGGATACGGACGTAGGCGTGGTCGCCGTCAACGATGTGCCCCAGAGTATGGCCGGCATCATGGGCGGCGAACACAGCGCCGTCACCCTGGATACCACCGATATCTATCTGGAAGCGGCGTTCTGGTGGCCCGAGGCCATCATGGGCCGTGCCCGCCGCTACAAGTTTTCGTCCGACGCCAGCCATCGCTTCGAGCGCGGCGTGGATTTTGCCACTATCCCGGAACACCTGGAGCGCACGACGGCGCTGATTCTGGACATCTGCGGCGGTCAGGCCGGTCCGCTGGATGATCAGGTCATCGCGCTGCCCAAGCGTAACCCCGTCAAGCTGCGTCTTGATCGCTGCCGCCGCGTATTGGGTATTGCGCTGGAACAAGCGCAGGTGCAAGAGATCTTTCATCGTTTGGGGCTGGAATTTACCGTGGCCGATGACGTCTTTACGGTGACGCCGCCCAGCTTTCGCTTTGACCTGAACCTGGAAGAGGATCTGATCGAAGAGGTGGCACGCATTTACGGCTTTGAGAACATTCCCGATCTGCCGCCGGTGGCCCCGGCGCAGATGCGCGTCTCGCCCGAGGCACTGCGTGGCCCGCATGCCTTGCGTGCCGTGCTGGCCGCGCAAGACTACCAGGAAGTCATCAATTTTTCCTTTGTACAAGAGTCTTGGGAAAAAGAGATCAATGGTCAGGCCGACCCCATACGCTTGCTCAACCCCATCGCCAGCCAGTTGGCCGTCATGCGCTCCAGCCTGATTCCCGGCTTGTTGGCCAATATCGAACATAACGCCAACCGTCGACAGTCGCGCGTGCGCGTGTTTGAGCTGGGCCGCGTGTTCATGCGCGATGCCGCCCAGGAAAACGGTGCCTTGACGGTGGCCGGCATTCACCAGCCTAATCGAATTGCCGCCGCAGCATGGGGTTCGGCCGTGGCCGAGCAGTGGGGGCAGGCCGACCGTGACGTGGACTTTTTCGACGTCAAGCGCGACTTGGAAACCTTGTTGGGCCGTCGCAGTGCCGACGCTCGGTTCCAGGCGCAGGCCCATCCTGCTTTGCATCCAGGGCGCAGTGCCTGCGTGGTGCTCGACGGCCAGCCCATAGGCTGGATCGGTGAATTGCACCCCCAATGGCTGCCCACTTTCGGGCTGAGCAAAGCGCCGGTCGTATTCGAGCTGGATTTAGAGGCCATCTCCAGCGAGGCGCTGGTGCAGGCCGTGGAAGTGTCCAAACAGCCCGTGGTGCAACGCGACCTGGCCGTTTGGGTGGGTAACGAGGTCAGTTACCAGTCCGTGATGGATACCTTGAATACGGTGCGCCGGTGCGCGCCGCAGGCTGCGATTGTTAAAGACATCCAGCTGTTCGATGTCTGGCGCGACAAAAACGACTCGGCCGAAAAGAGCCTGGCCATCCGCTTCTGGCTGCAGGACAGCGCCGCCACGCTGGATGAGTCCCGAGTCGAGCAGTGCATGCAGACACTGCTGGAGGCATTGGTGTCCGCGCATGGTGCGCGGGCGCGTGCATAAGGAGACAGCATGAACGTAGAACGCACACTGACCAAGGCGGACCTGGCCGAACTGCTGTTCGAGCGCGTGGGTTTGAACAAGCGCGAAGCCAAAGATATTGTCGATACTTTCTTTGCCGAAATCCGGGATTCCCTGGCCGATGGCGTTGAAGTGAAGCTTTCGGGCTTTGGCAACTTCCAGGTGCGGGACAAACCGCCGCGTCCGGGCCGCAATCCCAAGACCGGCGAGGTCATCCCCATTTCGGCGCGCCGCGTGGTTACTTTTCATGCCAGCCAAAAGCTCAAGAGCGTGGTCGAAGGGGTGCCTGTCGCTCCCGAGGACGAGCAGGACTGATGCTGGTACGTTTACGTACAGTTTCCCCTGCTTGAACGTGTAAAATCACTCCTATTGTTGACGAGCATCAGTGACCATGAGCACGAACGAAAAGACGGTTTCCCTTCCTCCGATTCCCGCCAAGCGTTACTTCACCATTGGCGAAGTCAGCGAGCTGTGTCTGGTCAAGCCGCACGTGCTGCGTTATTGGGAACAGGAATTTACCCAGCTCAAGCCAGTCAAGCGTCGCGGCAATCGACGTTATTATCAGCATCACGAAGTGCTGCTGATTCGCCGCATACGCGGTCTGTTGTACGACGAAGGCTTTACCATCAGCGGGGCGCGTAATCGCCTGGGCGATGGCCCCGATGTGCCATTCGATCAGGATGCCGCCGTACGTCTGACAGGGCAGGAACTACAGGCCTTGCGCGCCGAGCTTGGGCAGCTTCAGTCCATGCTGGACAAGGCCCTGGAGATGACCGCTCCGGATTCTGCTGCGTAAGCAGATGCCGTGGGTAGGGCGATCAGGCCGGCCGATGCGCCGGCCTTTTTCATGCGGGATATAAAACGTGAACTTACGTAGTCAGGCCTTGCAGGCACTGCTGCTGCAAGAACCAGCCGCTAAAGTGGCGGCCGTGCGCGCGATTGGCCATGCTTTGCCTGTAGGCGCGCAGCAGATTCTTGCCGAACCGCCAGGCATTCCGGGCAGGCCTGCCAGCCTGCGCTTTGTGCCGCCCCAGGACGTTCCCAAGCGTTCGGTCAAGTCGGCGCAGGGGCGGGCCGCCTTGCTGCATTCTTTGGCTCATATCGAATTTAATGCCATTAATTTGGCGTTGGATGTTGTGTGGCGCTATCCCGGCTTGCCCGATGCGTTTTATGCAGGCTGGTTGCAAGTCGCCGTGGAAGAAGCCTTGCATTTCGAGCTGCTGAACGAGTATCTGGCTACGCTGGGCCTGCAGTACGGCGATTTGCCAGTGCACGATGGCCTGTGGGAAATGGCCGAGCGCACCCGTTCGGACTTGCTGGCGCGTTTGGCACTGGTGCCGCGCACGCTGGAGGCGCGCGGACTGGATGCTTGCCCCATTGTGCGCCGCAAGCTGGACGAGGCGGGCGATGCCCGGGCTGTCGCTATCATCGATATTATTTTGCGCGACGAAGTCGGCCACGTGGCGTTGGGCAATTATTGGTACAGGCAGTTGTGTCGCGAACAGAGCCTATCGGATTTTGATACCTATGGTGTCCTGGCCCGGCAGTACCGCGCGCCGCGCCTGCGCGGCCCGTTCAATCGCCCGGCCCGCCTGAAGGCGGGCTTTACCGAGGCCGAGATCGACGAGCTGGAGCGGCTGGACGCCATGTTCAGGAATGGGCGGCAGGTCTAGCGTCCTGCTGAGTCGGCAAAGAATCGAGCTGTCCGAAGCTGACGACACTGCCTATATACAGCACGGGGCCTTCAGGGCTGCCGCTGTCCGATCCGCCGTCCGACTCCAGTGTCATCTCCAGAATCTGTTCGTCCTCCAGTGTGCCGATCAGGCTCGCCGGTACGGTAATGGGGCGGTTGGGGTCGATCAGGCCAAGGGAGCGGATCTGTGCGGCACGTGGGGAGTGGGTCCACAGTTGAACGGCCTGACCTTGTTTAACTTCGGTTCGTACCTTGGGGATCAGCAGCATATTGCCTTGCGGATCTACCGTGACGATCCAGGCCGGGGTGGATGACTGGCCAGGTGCCTGAAGAATCGCGGCCTGGCGTGGTTTCATCTCGATGACGGTGACAGGCGGTTCGGCGTTGTAGGCGAACGCCAAGGCAATGCCCAGACCGATGGCCACCAACAGAGCAGCGCAGGCCACCATGACGGGTAAGGAAAGGCGGGAGCGCCGGCGAACCGGTTCTTGTTGGGCGGCCGGCTGCGTGTTGGAGCCGTTCGTGGCTTGCGGCGCGGCCTTGCGGTTGGTGTCGTATGCGCGTTTGTCGACCGTAGCTTGGCTGACCGTGGGAGCATCCGGTTTGCCGGGTTTGTCCGAAGACGGCTGGGTCGCGGAAGGTTGGGGCTCGGGGTCGGCGCGCAGCAAGGTGGGGAACGGGGGGGTGTCCACGGCAGGGAGCTGCGCCTTCGCCGCGCCATCCCAGCGCGGCTCGGCCCGCTCTTTAGGAGCGGGGGCCGGTGTGGCTTGCGCGGATGGCTTCTGCGCGATGGACGGCTCCTGTCGGCTTGCCGCCGGCGTGGCGTTTAAGGACGTCGCTTTAGCAGCAGTGGTTGTATTGGACAGATCTGCTTGACCGGCGGGGCGTCGCGGTGCAGGCGGCGGCAGGCCCAGGGTCTGGTGGATATGGGCCAGGCTGGTAGGGGCGGGCGATACGGGTGTCAGGCAATCGACCAATTCCAGCCAGGCCTGTTCCCAGGCCAAAGTCAGGCGGGCGGCATCATCGTTTTCCTGCATCAAGGTGTGTGCCTGGGCCAGTTCGTGCTGGCTGAGCAATCCCAGCGTGTATTCCCCGATCAGCAGAGCATGACGCGGGTCCAGCGCGCCGTCTACGCCCAGAAACGGGCTGAGCTGCTGCAGTCCCTGCTGAACCAGAGCGCGCAGTTGGGCGGGGGAGCGATTCAAACTCGCTCCGAGCTGCTCGTAATGGTTGCCGTGCAGATACGCGCAGATCATGGCGCGTTGGGTGGTGCCGTCCAACTGACCCATGGCGGGAATAAAAACTTGTCCCGCGCGCGGCTGTATGGCGGGCAGGGCGGTGGCAGCCTCTTGTCGGTTGCTGCGCTGGCGTAGACGGGCAATCAGGCGAAAACGCAGAATGCTGTAGATCCAGGCGCGTGCCGGACCCAGATCGGGGTCGTAGCTGGCCGCATTTTTCCAAAGCAGCACAAAGGTGTCGCGCAGCACTTCTTCGGCATCGATGCGTCGGCCCAGCACCGTCTGCCCCAGGGCCAGCATGGGCGGTGCTTCCTGGTCATAGAGCAAGTCCAGAGCCAGCGCGTCCTGAGCGGCAAGCTGGGTTAAGGAAGAAGAATAGGAAAACGTGGAAGACGGCATGTATGGGTTCTGCTGGATAAGGGTGGCCGTGGGCCGGACACTGGCCTTCGCGACAGGTCCGGGCTGGCGTGTTTGCGTGTGTCGGCAAGGGGGAAAGCCCCCTTGGGGACAAGAACGTATTGTATGCTTTTCGTTTGAAGCCCGAAGGTAACAAAGTGCAGAAACGGTACGGGCAACCGAACTACCCAGGAGAGAGCGTGTGATAGACCTAGAATATTGTCGCCAGTTGGACGGCCAGGACGAGTTGGCGGCCTTCCGTGACGAGTTTCAGTTAAATGAAGGGCAGATTTATTTGGTAGGTAATTCCCTGGGGGCCCAGCCCAAGGCCGCCGCCCAGCGCGCCGCCCAGGTGGTTGAGCAGGAATGGGGACGGGATCAGGTGCGCAGCTGGAATACGGCCGGCTGGTTCGAGCTGCCTTTACGCCTGGGAGACAGGATCGCGCCCTTGATCGGCGCGGCTCCCGGCGAAGTGGCGGTCACCGATTCCACCTCCATTAACCTGTTCAAAGTGCTGGCGGCAGCCTTGCACATGCAGTCGGCCCAAGCCGAGCGGCGCGTCATTCTGACCGAGCGCAGCAATTTCCCCACCGACATCTATATTGCCCAGGGTCTGGCCCGTTGGCTGGAGCAGGGGTACGAGGTGCGTCTGATCGACGATCCGGATGATATCGCTGCCGCGCTAACGCCGGATGTGGCGGTCATGATGCTGACCCATGTGAACTATCGTACGGGACGTTTGCTGGACATGCAGGCGCTGACCCGTCGCGCCCACGAGGCAGGCGTTCTGGCCATCTGGGATCTGGCGCATTCGGCCGGTGCCGTGCCAGTGGATCTGAACGCCTGCCAGGCCGACTTTGCGGTGGGCTGCACGTATAAGTATTTCAATGCGGGGCCTGGCGCGCCGGCCTTTCTGTGGGTGCCCAAGCGGCATCAGGCCGCCTTCCAAAGCCCATTGACCGGCTGGTGGGGGCACGCCCGTCCCTTTGCCATGGAACCGGGTTTCCAGGCCAGTCCGGGGGTGCGGGCAGCCTTGTGCGGCACGCAGCCTATGGTGTCGCTGGCGCTGGTGGAAGTCGGCGTGGATATGTTTGCGCGGGCGGGCATGGCGGCTGTGCGACGCAAGTCCTTGGCGCTGACGGATCTGTTCATGGCGCTGGTCGAGCAGGAGTGCGGCGTGGAACTGGCGCTGGTCAGCCCACGCGACCATGCCTTGCGCGGCAGTCAGGTCTGCTACGCGCATCCGCATGGCTATGGCCTGATGCAGGCCTTGATCCAGCGCGGCGTGGTGGGCGATTACCGGGAACCGGATATACTTCGTTTCGGCTTTACGCCTTTGTATACCCGTTTCGAGGATGTCTGGCAGGCCGTGCGTATTTTGCGCGAACTGCTCACACAGCGTGACTTCGACCTCGACCCGCAGCGCGCCGCTGTAACCTGATCTTGAATTGTCCGGTGGCCGGGTAGTCAGACTACGCCCGCCGCCGGCCTTGTAATCGTGCCTCCTCGACCTCCTTCGCCGGATGGTGCCCCCGGTAATTTCGGCACCCTGAAGTCTCTGTTTCCCTACGTCTGGCGTTTTAAAAAACGGGTCTTGCTGGCCCTGGCCTGTCTGGTGCTGGCCAAAGTGGCCACCGTCATGATGCCGATCTACCTGAAACAGGTGATCGATGCCTTGAGCCTGCCGGCCACCGCATTGATATTGCCGGTGGCGGCGCTGCTGGGCTATGGCGCGGTGCGGCTGGCCTCCAGCGCCCTGGGCGAATTGCGCGACGCTTTATTTGCGCGCGTTACGCAAGGTTCGGTGCGCTTGATCGCCAATCACGTGTTTCAACATCTGCTGGCTCTGTCGCTGCGTTTTCATACCGAACGCCAGACGGGCGGACTTAGCCGCGATATCGAGCGCGGCACCAAGGGCATCAGTTTCCTGCTCAATTTCCTGGTTTTCAACATCCTGCCCACCTTGCTGGAGATCACGCTGGTCTGCGGTATTTTGCTGTGGCGCTACGATTGGGATTTTGCTCTGGTGACGCTGGGCACTATTGTTTGTTATATCGTTTTTACGCTGCTGGTGACCGAATGGCGCATGCGCTACCGACGCGCCATGAACGAGTTGGACAGCCGCGCCAATTCGCGGGCCATCGATGCGTTGCTGAACTACGAGACGGTCAAGTATTTTGGCAACGAACAGTACGAAAAAGACCGCTACGACCAGCACATGGGGCAGTGGGTCGATGCGGCCGTGCGCAATCAGGTATCGCTGAATATGCTCAATATGGGGCAGGCCGCCATCATCAGCGTGGGGGTGACCGCCTTGCTGTTCATGTCGGCCCAGGGGGTGCTGGCGGGCACCATGACGGTGGGCGATGTCGTGCTGGTATCGGCGTTTCTGACGCAACTGTACGCGCCGCTTAATTTTCTGGGCTTTGTGTACCGCGAAATCAAGAACTCGCTGGCCGATATGGAGCGTATGTTCGCCTTGCTGCGCCGCGACCAGGAAGTGCGGGATGCGCCCCAGGCCCACGAACTTGCCTGTGCCCAGGCCAGCGTGCGTTTCGAGGATGTCAGCTTTGCCTACGACGCACGCCGCACGGTCATCGAGCATCTCAGCTTTGACATTCCGGCAGGCAAGACAGTGGCGGTGGTGGGCTCGTCGGGGGCGGGTAAATCCACCTTGTCGCGCCTGCTGTTCCGTTTTTACGATGTGACGGCCGGCCGCATTCTGGTCAACGGTGTGGATATACGCGCCTGGAGCCAGGAGAGCCTGCGCCGCCATATCGGGATCGTGCCGCAGGATACGGTGCTGTTCAACGATACTATTTTGCACAATATCGCCTATGGGCTGCCGCAGGCGAGTCGTGACGACATTGTGGCCGCTGCCCGCGCTGCCAGCATCCATGACTTTATTGAAAGTCTGCCTGACGGTTACGAAACGGTCGTGGGCGAGCGTGGCCTGAAACTGTCCGGCGGCGAAAAACAGCGTGTGGCCATTGCTCGCACACTGCTTAAAAATCCGCCCATCCTTATTTTCGACGAAGCCACCAGCGCACTGGATACCCGCACCGAACGGGCGATTCAGGCGCAGTTAAGCGCGATTGCGCGTGACCGTACCACCTTGATTATTGCGCATCGCCTGTCCACGATTACCGACGCAGATCGCATCTTGGTGCTGGAGCAGGGCCGCATCGTGGAGCAGGGCACGCATGCCCAGTTGCTGGAGCGGCAAGGCACTTACGCGCGCATGTGGCATATCCAGCAAAGTCTTTAGGGGATAATTTGACCATATAGTACCAAAGCGGTACTATATCCCTACATGACCAGTTCAGAGAGAGTGCATGCTGCGGATCAGCAAGATCATTGATTACGGCACCTTGGTGCTGACACACATGGCCGGGGAACCGGACCGTGTGTTCAGTGCTTCCGATCTGGCCGCCATTTTGGGCCTGGGCCAGCCTACGGTCAGCAAGGTGCTCAAGTTGCTGGGCCAGCACGAACTGGTCATCAGCAGTCGCGGCGCGCGCGGAGGGTATGCGCTGGGTCGCCCCGCCAAACAAATAAGTGTAGCGCAGATCATCGACGCACTGGAAGAACAGCCTTTCGGCCTGACCGAATGCGTAGCCAGTCCCGGTGCCTGTTCTGTGGAGTCCGACTGCCATATACGTAGTAATTGGCAGCGGATCAACGATATTGTCCGGCGCACACTGGAAGAAGTCAGTGTTGCAGACATGATACGTCCCGCGGTCACCGAATTTCCCCTGACCCACAAGCCGGGCCCTGAAATGAAAACCAGAAACAAGGCGAGCACCTCCAACGTGGAGTTAACCGAATGAGTACCGTCAACGAACACCTGGACACCTTCCTCGATCGCGAGTACGAGGCAGGTTTTGTCACAGAGATCGAATCCGAAACCATCCCGAAAGGCCTCAACGAAGACGTCATCCGCTTCCTGTCCGCCAAGAAGCGCGAACCGGAATTTATGCTGGAATGGCGTCTGGCCGCCTATCGGCAGTGGCTCACCATGAAAGAGCCAACCTGGTCCATCGTGAAATATCCCTCTATCGACTTCCAGGACATCAGCTATTACTCCGCGCCCAAAAGCAAGGCCGATGGCCCGAAAAGCCTGGACGAGGTCGACCCCGAGCTGCTGCGCACCTACGAAAAGCTGGGCGTGCCACTGCACGAGCGCGCCCGTCTGGCCGGCGTTGCCGTGGATGCGGTGTTCGATTCCGTATCGGTGGCCACCACGTTTCGCAAGCAACTCGAAGAAGTCGGCGTCATATTCTGTTCTTTTTCGGAAGCGGTGCGCGAACACCCCGAGCTGGTCAAAAAGTATCTGGGTACCGTCGTGCCGCCCAGCGACAACTTCTATGCCGCGCTTAACTCCGCGGTTTTCTCCGACGGCTCGTTTGTGTTCATTCCAAAGGGGGTGCGTTGCCCCATGGAGCTGTCCACCTATTTCCGCATCAATGCCCGTGATACCGGCCAGTTCGAGCGCACCTTGATCGTTGCCGAAGAAGGTGCCTCGGTCAGCTATCTGGAAGGCTGTACGGCCCCAATGCGGGACGAAAACCAGCTGCATGCGGCGGTCGTGGAGCTGGTCGCATTGGACGATGCCAAAATCAAGTATTCGACCGTGCAAAACTGGTATCCCGGCGACAAGGACGGCAAGGGCGGCATCTATAACTTCGTGACCAAGCGCGGCGAGTGTCGCGGTGCCCGTTCGCATATCTCCTGGACTCAGGTGGAAACCGGCTCGGCCATTACCTGGAAGTACCCCAGCGTGGTGTTGCGCGGCGACGATTCTCAGGGCGAGTTTTACTCCGTGGCCCTTAGCAATCACCGTCAGCAGGCCGATACCGGCACCAAAATGATCCATATGGGCCGCAATACCAGCAGCACCATCATCTCCAAGGGTATTTCGGCCGGTCACGGCATCAACTCCTACCGGGGACTGGTGCGCATCACGCCCAAGGCCGAAAACGCCCGTAACTATACCCAGTGCGACTCCTTGCTGATCGGCAAAAAGTGCGCGGCCCACACCTTCCCGACGGTGGAAGTGCAAAATCCCACGGCCAGCGTCGAACACGAAGCAACGGCGTCGCGCATCGGCGAAGACCAGTTGTTTTATGCCATGCAACGCGGTCTGAGCGCTGAAGATGCCGTTTCCATGATCGTGAACGGTTTTTGTAAAGAAGTGATCAAAGAATTGCCCATGGAGTTTGCAGTCGAGGCACAGAATCTGCTCGGCGTCAGCTTGGAAGGCAGTGTCGGTTAAGGAGAATATGAAAATGCTGACGATTAAAGATTTGCACGCCTCGGTTGAAGACAAGCCCATTCTGAAAGGGTTGAATCTACAGATCAACCCCGGCGAGGTACACGCCATCATGGGTCCGAACGGTTCGGGTAAAAGCACCTTGTCCCAAGTGTTGGCCGGTCGCGAAGACTACACCATCGAAAGCGGCTCGGTGCAGTGGCTGGGCCAGGACCTGCTAGACATGAAGATCGAGGATCGCGCTCGCTCGGGGCTGTTTCTGGCCTTCCAGTACCCCATCGAGATCCCCGGTGTTTCTAATGCCTATTTCCTGCGCGCGTCGGTCAATGCCGTGCGTCGTCACCAGGGGCTGCCCGAACTGGACGCCATGGATTTCCTCAAGCGCGTGAAAGAGGAAATGAAGATTGTTGGGATGCGTGAAGAGTTTCTGTACCGTTCCGTGAACGAAGGCTTTTCCGGCGGCGAAAAGAAACGCAACGAAGTCCTGCAGATGAGTCTGCTCGAACCCAAGCTGGCCATTCTGGACGAAACCGATTCGGGGCTGGATATCGATGCCCTGCGTGTCGTGGCCGACGGCGTCAACCGCTTGCGTTCGCCCGAGCGTTCCTTGCTGGTCATCACCCACTACCAGCGTCTGTTGGACTATATCGTGCCAGATTTCGTGCATGTGTTGGCCGGCGGACGCATCATCCGTTCGGGCGGTCGCGAACTGGCCCTGGAACTGGAAGAGCGCGGTTACGGCTGGGTCTTGGAGCAGGCTGCTGCCGAACAGGCCGCCAAAGGAGCTGCGGTATGAGCCTGCCGGATTGGGTCACTGATTTCGCCACCCAGGCCGCTCAGCGGCCCGGTGCTGCGCTGCCTTGGCTAAGTGCCTTGCGGCAGCGGGCGCTGGACCGTTTCGCGCAGGAAGGCTGGCCGACCACGCGTATCGAAGCCTGGCACCATACCTCGCTGGCACTGTTGGAACAGCAAAATTTTGCGCCGGCCGCTCAAAGCGAGGCGGCGGATCTGGTCAATACGGTGCGCCAACAGGAAGACGGCCATTTTCTGGCATTTGTCGATGGTCGCTACGACGCCGCTTTGTCGACCGTCGGGGCTTTGCCGGCCGGCGCACGTTTGGGGGCGCTCAGCGCCTGCATCGAGCAGGACGCTGATTGGGTACAGAGCCAATACGGCGATGAAACGCTGGGCGCCGCGACCGCTGCCCTGAACTTGGCGCTGGCCTCGGATGGTGCCGTGCTTAGTGTGCCTGCCGGCACGCAGCTGGATCAGCCTGTGCATCTGGTATTTGTCAGCACGCAGGGCGGCACTGCCAGTTTCACCCGTAATCTGGTGGTGCTGGAATCTGGTGCTAGTGCAACCGTGGTGGAGCATTATGTAGGCCGCCATGCCGAACAGGCCTCGCTCAGCAACGCGGTCACGCGCCTGAATGTCGCCCGCGATGCCAACCTGACCCACCTGAAACTGCAACAGGAAGCACCGCAGGACTTTCACCTGGCCAGTATCGATGTGCAACAAGGTCAGGGTTCGGTCTTTAATTCGCATTCCTTGTCATTTGGCGCGCGACTGGCACGCAACGACATTGCCACCGTCTTTAACGGCCAGCGTTGCGAAACCTTGTTCAACGGCCTGTATTTCGTCGATGGCCGTCGTCATGTGGATCACAACACGGTCATCAACCATGCTCAGCCCAACTGCCAGAGCCGCGAGTACTACCGTGGCATTTTGGCTGATACGGCACGTGGTGTGTTTTGTGGCCGCGTGCTGGTGGGCGAGGGTGCCGACGGCACTGATGCGGTGCAGCGCTCGGATAGCCTGCTGCTGTCCAAACTGGCCCGTGCCGATTCCCGTCCCGAACTGGAAATCTATGCCGACGACGTCAAATGCGCTCACGGCGCTACGGTCGGTCAGTTGGATGCAGACAGCCTGTTCTATCTGCGTTCGCGCGGCATGACTCAGGAAGACGCGCGCAATATGCTGATCTATGCCTTTGCTGCACAGTCGCTGGAACGCATTGCATCGGACGGCTTGCGCCGTCGTGCCACGGCGGGCATCAGCGCTTTGCTGCCCGGCGGTCTTGCCCTTGGAGAGCTTGCATGAATGCCCCTATGCCCGTAGCTGAATCTGCCTTGTTGGATCATCGCGCCGATTTCCCTATCCTGGCCAGGCCTGTGCGCGGTCAGCGCCTGTCTTACCTGGACAATGGTGCCACCACGCAAAAGCCACGCTCTGTCATCGAAGCCGAGGCGCGTTTCTACGAACAGTCCAATGCGAATATCCATCGCGGCGTACACTGGTTGTCCCAGCAGGCCACGGATCTGTACGACAAGGCCAGAAGCACGGTACGGGCATTCCTGAATGCCGCGCGTGACGAGGAAATCGTCTTTACGCGCGGTACCACGGAGTCCATCAATCTGGTGGCCTACAGCTGGGGTATGGACAATCTGAAGGCGGGTGACGAGATCCTGCTGACCGGCTTGGAACACCATTCCAATATCGTGCCCTGGCAGTTGGTCGCCCAGCGCACGGGCGCGGTCATTCGCGTGGTGCCGGTGCTGGATAACGGCGAACTGGATCTGGACGCGTACCGCCAGTTGCTGGGCGACAAGACCCGCTTGGTGGGGCTGGTGCATGTGTCCAATGCTTTGGGTACCATCAATCCGGTCACCGAGATGACACATCTGGCGCATCAGTACGGTGCCAAGGTGCTGCTCGATGGTGCTCAGTCCGCGCCGCACGGTGTCGTGGACGTGCAGGCATTGGACTGCGACTTCTACACTTTTTCCGCCCACAAGCTGTATGGTCCCACGGGCATGGGCGCACTGTATGTGCGCTACGACATTCTGGATCGCATGTCCCCCTGGATGGGTGGCGGCGACATGATCACCACGGTCAGCTTCGAGCGCAGCCAGTATGCGCCGGTACCGCAGCGTTTCGAGGCGGGTACGCCCAATATCGCCGGTGCCATCGTCATGGCGGCGGCTATCGATTACCTGACGGCCATCGGCATGGAACGCATTGCCGCCCACGAAGCCGTCTTGCTGGACTATGCCACCGAAGCCTTGCTGTCCATGTCAGGCGTGCGTATCGTGGGCACCGCCCGTCATAAAGCCGGCATCGTCTCTTTTCTGGTCGATGGCATTCATCCGCACGATCTGGGCACCATTCTGGACATGGACGGTGTGGCCGTTCGCGCCGGGCATCATTGCGCCATGCCGCTGATGACCCGATTCGGCATCCCCGGCACCGCCCGGGCCTCGTTTGCCTTGTACAACGACTTTGCCGATATCGACGCTTTGGTGGCCAGTTTGCGCAAGGCACAAAAATTATTTGGAGTTGGCTGAATGAGCCAGGATTTCAACGGGCTGCGTGACCTCTATCAAGAGGTCATTTTTGATCACAACCGCAGTCCTCGCAATTTTGAAGTGATTGAGGACGCTACCCATCACGCCAATGGACACAACCCGCTGTGCGGGGACCAACTGGCGGTGTATGCAGTGGTGCAAGACGGTATCGTGCAGCGGGTCAGTTTTATTGGCCACGGCTGTGCGATTTCCAAGGCATCGGCTTCGCTGATGACCGAAGCCGTCAAGGGCCTGACCCTGGCCGAATTCGAGTCTTTGTTTGCAGACATGCATGCCATGCTGACCGAGGCTCATCCCGACCGCGATCTGGGCAAGCTTGAAGTGTTGTCGGGGGTGCGCGAGTTTCCGGCGCGCGTCAAATGTGCCACCCTGGCCTGGCATACCCTGCATAACGCTATCCATCAGGCCAGGGAAACCGCGCAAACCGAATAAAGGCGCAAGGCATGAGCTACTTTGAACGACAAGATGTGCTGGTCAGCCGGGATTGCCCCGCCGTCAGCATCCCCTACGGCGCGCCCGTCACGATCGAAAAAGGGTGTACGGCCACCATTACCCAGAAGTTGGGTGGCAGCTACACCGTCATGGTGGAAGGCAATCTGTACCGTATCGAAGGGGTGGACGCCGATGCTTTGGGTTTCGAGGCCCAGGATAAGCCGGAAGAGTTCGTCCCCGAACTTCCCCTGAGCGAGAAAACGGTTCAGGATGCGGCCTGGATTGTGTTGGCCAGTGTTTATGATCCGGAAATCCCCGTGGACATCGTCAACCTGGGCTTGGTGTACGACTGCCATGTTACCCAGACAGGCCCTGACGCGTTTTCCATCACCATGAACATGACGCTGACCGCGCCGGGCTGCGGCATGGGCACCATGATTGCTGACGAGGCCCGTTACAAGCTGCTGACCATACAAGGCGTGGAAGAGGCCGTGGTCGATCTGGTCTGGGACCCGCCATGGAGCCGGGAACGCATGAGCGAATCGGCACGCCTGCAACTGGGTATGTTGTAATCCTGAAAAAGCCTGCGATCAGCAGGCTTTTTCGATGTGGGTGTTGGGCATCCCTAGCCTGGCCCCTTTGGAGACCGCGTGGTAGACGGCCTCGTTGCGGTTGTGTACGTTCATTCGCATATACAGGGTTTCGGCATGCGCCTTGGCCGTGGCCGACGAAATATTCAACTGCCGGGCCACGCCCTTGATGGTCATGCCGCGCGCCAATAGCACCAGCACTTCGTATTGACGCGGCGTCAGGCCCAGTAGCCGCGCTTCGTCAAGATGATCGGTGTCTCGATTGGCGGGCGGCCAGCGTACGGGCTCGTAGGATGTAATCAGCCTGTCGGGTTGCGCCTGAAATGGCAATGGACTCGATGGCTGGGTGGCAGGCGTGGCCATTGTCGTCGTTTGGCGCTGGGGCGCAGGCGATGGAAAACAGGAGCCGCCGGCCAACACCAGATTGATGGAAGCCGCCATCAATTCCGGTGTGGCGGTCTTGAGCAAATGTCCCATGACGCCGGCAGGCATGTCCTGCAGCGCAGGTAAGGCGTAATGGGATTCGGCCATCAGGAGTACGGCGCTGGGTTGCAGGCTGCGGTGCGCATCTGCCAGCAGCTTCAGACAGGCCTCGGCGGATGGTACCGACAATAGCAGCAGCTCACAACGTCGTGTCTGCAGACCTGTTTCCAGTGACTCGTAGTCCATGCTGAGCAATTCCGCACTGGGCAGGGTGTCTGCCAGCAGCCGTACAATGCCCAACCTGAATAAGGTGTGTGGTTCCACGACGATGATTGTTGTCATTTTAGGTCTCCCTCGCTGCGTTATATGGGCTCTATGTCATTACGGGCACTAAGCCTTTTTGTTGCTTGTTGGTGTTTGTCATTGTCTTTGGCAGCTATTGTGTTTTCGCTTCGTCCTCCCAGCCATGCGGCCTCATTATCCGGCGGTGAGCTGCATTCAGGGCTGACGAATTATTTGAAATTGTTAACCGATCATTTGCATTTGTTAAAACTTGATGTTTGAAACGTCATACTGTGCCGCAAACTACTGATTTGGTATCTGGACAAGCCTTATAAACTCGGGTTACTCCTACGCTCCATAACCCTTAAAGCGTTTATTTATCAATAACTTGGAGATTGTCAGCGGCGCCTACTATATAGCATGACACCGCTGACATATGGCTTAAATTAGCCGGTTAATGTTGGTTGACATACGCATTGTTGAAATTACCCGTCTGGGTGACGGTGCTGTTGTGGTTCAGGCCGCTTTGCACCACTTGGGCGCGGTTGCCCCAACCGTTCTGCGTGACCGACGAATCCAGGTTGAAACCGACCTGGGTGACCACGGCCTTGTTATAGCCGCCGCCCTGGCTGATGTAGGAATCGTTGCCGATACCTGCTTGGGAGTTGTAGGCGTCGTTGCCCAGGCCGCTTTGGATGATGTTGCTGTCGTTGCTGTAGCCGGTCTGTTCCGTAACGGCTTTGTTATGCGAGCCGCTCTGGACAATACTGGCGTGCAGGCGATCCGAATTGCCCCACCACGTGCCGGTTTGGCTGATGGTGGCATCATTCTTGTGACCGCCACCCTGGACGATGGAGGCGTTCGAGTTGGAGACATTCCACTGATCGATCACGCCCTTGTCGTACTTGCCGCTGTCGGTGATGCTGGCGGTCGAGCCCGTGCTTTTGTATTGATTGATGTATGCATCTCCTTTGTACCCCGATTGGGTAATGAAGGCGTTGACATGGCTGCTGTTGTTCTGCTCGATGACCGAGTCGTTGCGCTCGCCGCTGTCGTTGATGACAGCCAGTGCGTCACGGGTTCGGTATTGATTCACATAGGCGTCGCCATTTTGGCCCATTTGGTTCACTGTGGCCTGGTCGCCCGTGCTGTGAACCTGCTCAACCACTGCCTTATTGTCCGAACGTAATTGCTTGATGTTGATTTGCGATCCGTCGGCGCGGTACTGACTGGCAAAGGCGTCGTTGCGGTTGCGCGACTGGGTGATGTTGATCGTGGAGTTGCCGCCGCTGCGACTTTGTTCCACCACGGCTTTGTTGTCGTTGCCGTTGATGACCTTCACGGTGGCGCGAACCGTACCGTTATCCCACTGATCGATGTAATCGTCGTTGCGGTCTCCCTTCACGTCGATGGTAGCGTTGGCGTTGGTGTTGTGGTTTTGAAGAACTACGCCTTTGTTGAAGCTGCCGGTCTGCGTCACGGTGGCGTTGTCAGCCAGCGCCAGTGTGGGCAGGGCCAGCGCGGCGCCCAGGGCAATAGCCAATGTGGACAGTTTGCCGTTCATATACTTCTCCTCAGTGCATGTCGAAGACCGTTGTTAGGAAAGAGAGCGGCGGCCGGTCTTCTCGGAACCACCGCGCTGTCTGCTCGTGTTCAACTGCCAGTGACCGGTGCGGTCTGCACCTCGTCGCTTGTGGCTTCATTGGCTTGCGTGGCCTCAGGATCAGCCACAGCGGCCTGGGTACGAAGGCTGCGGTAGGTTTCGTTTTGCTTCATGTAGTTCTGCACAATGGGGTTGTTACGGTCAGCCTCGTTTTGCAGTCGCCATTGGCCTTCCTTCATGCCTTGCACGATCAGATGCACCACCGCCGACTCAATGGCCTCCTTGACCGATAGCTGGGCCGGCTCGTTGTTGGTCACGCCGGCCTCGATTTCCAGCAGGTCTTTGAAGTTCACGAACTTGTAGACGCTGGGCCGTACTTCGTAGGAAAAGATGGTTTTGGTGGTGGACACGCTTTGCAAAATATTGCCGGTGCGCACATCGATGGCTCGCAGGTTGACCGTGACCTGGTCGACCCGATACTGGGTAGACAGACCTACGCCCAGAAAGCGCGCGCCCGCGCCACCCGTGCGTACATTGCTTTCATAGGAGATGATGCCTCCGTCCATCATGATTTCAGCCGGGGCAAGCGGCGGGATGTTGATGGAGGTGCGCTGGCCGTTTTCCTGCGATCCGTCCAGGGCACGCACAATGCGCCGCTCGGTCAGCAGTTCCTGCAGGCTTTCGCGCTCGACCGGGGTGAACCAGCGCGAATCGCGCAAGGCTTTGACCAGCAGGGCGGCGGCTCCTTGGGTGACCGAGGTGGAAAAAGAGCTGTCCGGATTGGGTTTGTACTGCCCGGTCTGATCCCGGAACCCATAAACCGCCACAGTCAGGCGCTGGGCGGGCGCGGGCAGCTCGAGAAGATCGTGCGTGGCCGGCGAGGCGGGCGTCAGGTAGGCCGAGCTTTTGACATCGGCCGGAGTGGAGGGCATGGCGCAGGCAGCCAGGGCCGAGGTCAGGGCCAGCACGCTCAGCAGGCGCGTTGGGCGCGCGTTCAGGATGGTCAATGTGCTCATCATGGTTGCATCACCCGGAAAGTAGTGGAAGCGCCGGTGATCCGGTCCGTGGTGGTGATCGTCAGTGCCCCTCCGCCGACATCGACGACGCTGACCGTAAAGCTGCCGGTCTCGAAGGTGCCGGGTACGAATTTGCCGTTGCTGTCCACGAACTGCGAGGACGCGGCCGAGGCCAGGCGGCTGAGTACTGAGCGTTCCAGCTGATCGTTGAAGTCCTGGAAGGGCGTGCGCTGCTCAAAGGACGAGCCCAGGTCTTCGGCTTCGGGGTCCGTGTGTTTGTTGGTGACCTGGGCCGAGTTCAGCAGCCACTGCCCATTGAGCGGGCTGCCGCCGAAGTTCGGATTGACGGGGGTATATATCAGTTCGGTCGCATGGACGGGGGCAAATAGCGCACCGGCCAGCAGAGCGGAGGCAAGGGGCAGGAAAGTCTTCACGTTATGTCTCTCTTATTAAAGTTCGTCCGGAGCCAGGTCCGGGTTGTTGGTGAGTACGCGTTCGATTTCGCTTTTATTGACGTTTTCCAGAACCAGATCCACGGCCCGCTCACTGGCCTTCTTTGTGCCGGAGCGCGCGGGCGTGAGAAAAGCGTGATACATGCGCTGGCGGCGGTATTCGACCCAGATTTCGCTGCCCCAGCGGGCCGACGGGCGCTCCACCACCGTCAGGGTGAAGGGGCTGGCCCCGCTCAGCTCGCGCCAGCGATTGCTGAAGTAGCGGTAAAAGTCTTGTCCTTGCACCGTGACGGTGCGGTTGATGACGATGCCCGAGAGCGGATCGTCAAACAGGTTCTTGCGAACCACTTCAGCCTGTCGGATGGCTTCCATGAAGTTGGCCGGTTTGGGCTTGCCGGTGTCTCTGCCCGGTTGTGCGGCGGCGCTGCCCATGACACACAGCATCGCCAGCAGCACGGCCCCTTGTTGGTATGGTTTTGTCATTGCAGCACCTGTTGTTCCCTCGCCTTACGGCTTGATACATCGGCGTTACTGACTATGGTAGAGACGGCCATCTGCATTTACATGAGCCGCATTCCCTAGGCTGTTTACCCTTGTGCAGGGCTGTTTTGCGTCGGTACTACTGATTCGGCGTAGGCTGTTTGGGGTAGGCGCGCGGATGAAAGATCAGCGGTGCCAGTGGTTTTGCGTCGTGGGTGCCGGTTGCTTGCCGCATGGGCAGCGGATCGGCGGCTTCCACATGCTGTACCGCGCCGTCCTGGGCGTTGTAGAGCACGACGATGCGGCTATGGCGCACGGTATCGATCTGCTCGTGGTCAAAGTGCGGCAGGGTTGTCTGCTTGGCGCGATGCGAGCGGCTGCGTTGGCGGTACAGGGCCTGGCGCAGGTGACGCTGCTGGCGCTGGTGTCGCCGCCAGCGTGACCAGGCCAGCAGCAGCAAGCCGTTGGTCAGCAGTACCGCCCCGTAGAACAGAAAGGTGGTCAGGGTTGGGAAGATCGGGTCTATCTGTTCGTAGCCGGCTTTGTCCATGGTGTGATCGATCAATAGGAGCAAGCCTTTGGCGATCAGGTAACTGAAGGCGAACCAGCCAGCGATGGTCAGTAGGCGGTCTATCCAGCGGGTGACGGGATGGCGTTGGGTCGTGATGATCATGACAGCTCCTTGATACCCCGGTCAGGACTGCTCCAGCGGGCGCGTTTGCGACGCAGGCGCAGCATGACCATGGGGAAACTCCACAGAGTGGTTAAAAAATTGATCAGCCAGTAGACAAATGGGTACCAGATGATCCAGAACATCGACAGGGGCAGATCAGGCTCGTAGCGACGGTCTATCCAGATGCTGACGGCGAACTGCAACAGGCACATGCCGGCCAGCACCATACCGGTGAACGAGGGTGGGAACAGGCCGTCGATCTGGGTGGCAGCGGGCAAGTGGAGTACTTGTCCAAGCAACCAGACCAGCACCGCCACGCCCAGGGCGAAACTCCATAAGGTCGAGCACAGGTATTCCAGGGTCAGGGGCCACATGCCGCGGTTTTCCCAGCGCAGCACCTGCGGGGTGTATTTCAGGAAGGTTTCCGCACCGCCCTGAGCCCAGCGCAAACGCTGCTTGAACAGGCCTTTCAGTGTTTCGGGCATCAGCACCCAGCACAGGGCACGCGGCTCATAGAACACCTGCCAGCCGGCCAGTTGCAACTTCCAGGTCACATCGATGTCCTCGGTGATCATGTCCAGACTCCAGTAGTCCACCTCGTCCAGGGCCTGGCGACGAAAGCCTGCGATCACGCCGGAAATCGTGAAGATCTTTCCGTAGACGCGCTGCGTGCGCTTGATCAGCCCGATGATCGAAGAGAACTCGCCTACCTGGATGCGGCCGATCAGGGTGGAGCGCGTGCGGATGCGCGGGTTGCCGGTAATGGCACCAACCTCCGGGTTGCGCAGCATGGGGGCGATCAGATAATTCACGCCCTCCGGGTCCAGGTAAGCATCCCCGTCTATGCACACGAAGTAATCGCCGCTGGCGCTCATGGCTCCCATGCGCAGGGCCAGCGCCTTGCCCTGGTTCTGGGCCAGGTGGATGACGCGCAGCTTGTCGTGCTCCTCGCTCAGTTCATTGAGCACTTGGGCGGTGCGGTCGCTGGAGCCGTCGTTGATGGCGATGACTTCAATGTTGGGATAGACCTGGTTCAGCGCGGACAGGATGGTATGGCGGGCGTTGGCCTGTTCGTTAAAGCAGGGGATCAGGATGCTGACCAGCGGCATGCCTTCCAGTTCGGGTGGCGCGTGTGGTTTATAGGTCCAGCGGCGTTCATGCTGAAACCAGAAGATCAGACCCCCGCCTATCCATATGCCCGACATGAACAGCGGGTACATGAAGATGAAGTAGAGCAGCAGGTGGCTGGTCAGGGCGACGGTGATTCCCAGAGGAATACCGACGATCAGGCACAGGGCCAATAGGGCGATCAGTCGTTCAATCATTTTTTTGTTGGATACCAGTCAATCGTGATTTCCGGACGAATCACGTTCATCTTGGGCTGATTGTTGACAAAGTCGTCTGGGTAATAGCCGACATGTCGCGCCCCTCTTGCCGTCAGTGCATTGAGCCAGCCGGCCACCAGGCGGGAGTCCAGCGGACGGGATGGCTGACCCTGGCCGGGCCAATCTACGGATTGCACTTCGAACACGGTGCGGCGCAGGCCTTCTGGGTGGCTGGCCACCGTATCGACCAGCTCGTTCAGCCAGGTCACGGCATGCTGATCGTGGATGTCTTCCATGCGGGGCATGGCCATCACGGCAGTCCAGTCGTAGGCTTGCAGGAAATCGTTCAGGTTCTGGGCGAACCACTGTTCGCTCTGGGGCTGCAGAACCGGCAGGGCATACATATTGCGGGCTGTGCTGATCTGTGGGCCGCGCTGCTTGCGCACGCGATCCGCCAGCTCCCGGGTCAGGTCGATCAGGGCTTGTGACTTAAAGCGCGTCCAGCGCTCAAGCTGCTCGGGATTGGCGCGTATGGCCCCTATGTCCCTGCCAAAACCGGCTTTTTCGTAGGCGTCCAAGGCGGCGGGCGAGGCATCTTCAAAGTCGGTCAGGGTGGCATCGTCATGGAACACGACACCAAAGAAGATGGCGCTGCGTCCCAGGTCTTCGTACAGATCGCCCATGATCTGGCGGGTGCGCGGGTCAAAGGGGGACAGGCGGCGGTAGCCTTGCGTGGGCAGGGAAGGCGCGCTGCCGTCGGCATGCCATTGCAGCACGCGTTGCGCCGGCTCGGACGTGTCGATGGCAAGCACGGGCATCCATGCAAAGACATTGACGTGGGCGCGCGAACTTAATTGCCAGGCCGTGCGGTTGAACAGGTCGGCGCGCATGGGCAGGTGGCGGTTGGGGAAGTAGACCGAGCGCACCAGGCCATCGCCTGTGGGGTCGGCGAAGGCTTGCAGATAGACACTACGTGGTTTCAGGTCTGCGATGCGTTGCACCAGGGCGCTCAAGTTACGCTCCATCTGTGCCGGATCGGGGTCGTACACATAGTCCAGATCCACATGCACCACGCGTTCGGCCTCACGGTCTTCACGGGCGGTGATAAAGCCTGCAAAGGTGCTGATGTCCGGATCGTTATCCACCAGATAGCGCGGCATGTTCATCAGGTCGTGGACATTGGCCACGCCGTCGGTCAGTGTCAGGGCCATCTGGTAGCCTTCTTCTTCCAGGATCTTCAGACCCAGACCGCTGATCCGGCCATAGGGCCAGACCCAGACGCGCGGCGTTTTGCCGGCATGTTGTTTGACCCGGGCACTGATGGCGCGCACATCCTCGCGAAAGCGGGCGGTGTACTCGGCATCGGTTTCGTAGCGTTTCTGATCGGTCAGGTAGCGATGGGCGGCGGCGACCGGCTGGATATTGCCTTGTGGATTGGCAATGGCACCGTAGTGCATGTTTTGTGTGTGCGCACCAACTTCCACCAGGCCGGAGCGGGCCATTTCTTCGACTTGCGTCCAGTGCAGAAAGCGGTTGCGTTCAGTGAGCAGACCGCCAAAGTCCACTTTCTGATTGTCCGGGGTGTCCAGCCATTTGCCGACCGGAGCCAGCAAGGCATGCCAGTTATAGGCTTTGAGCAGCGGGAAGACACGGGTATAGAAGCTTTGGTAGCCGTCGTCAAAAGACAGCAGCACTGCTTTTTCGGGCAAGGGCTCCAGGCCCTGGCGGGCACGCAGGATCTGTTCTACGCTGACCGGCACATAGTTGTTTTCCTGCAGCCAGGAAAACTGCTGGCGCAGATGTTCGGTGCTGACGCTGAGATAGGCCTGGTTGGGGTCGCGGTCTTCGACGTCGTGATAGGCGATGATGAGCAGTTCATCGTTGCGCCAGGCTTGTTCCTGTTGTTCGATACGGCGCTGCTCGGGCGGCACGTACCGGGCCGGCGGGCTGACGCTGCAGGCGGATAAAAGAGTGCTGAAGGCCAGCATCAGAAGGGTCAGGATTCGAGTGATCATTGTCGTGGCCGCTTAGAATTTGATCTTGAGTTCAACCATGCCGCTGTACTGCTGTTCGCGTTGGCCGTCATAGGGGCGGGACAGCGCTTGCAGGCGCAGGCCCACTTCCAGGTTGCGATCGTGCTGGTAATTCAGTTCGTAGGTGGCCGCGCCGACGGCACCACTGCCGTAGCCGCTTTGGTGGTGTATGCCCACGCCTAGCGTCAGCGCCTGGGTCAGACGCTCGTCGTAGTGCTGGTAGATCAGGTGTTCCAGGCGCAGGGCCGGCACCGCCATGTATTCGCGCCGTGGGCTGTAGTAAGGTCTGTCTTCGTCTTTGTTGCCGGAAGCCCAGAGTTCCAGCTGGGCGTCGGCCTTGATGCGCGGGCTGGTGTAGATGCGTTGGTTGCCGGTGATCTGCAGGCTCTGGCGTACGTTGTCGTCAGAAAACTTTGTCGCGGTGTAGGCGGCTTGCACCCACTGCTCGGGGCCGTTTTGCCAGCGCAGCCGCACTTGTCCCTGGTTGGCCGTGATGCCGGCGGCCAGGGCGCGATTCGGGATATCCAGGGTGCGATAGTCCAGGGTGCCGCCGATGCTCCAGTGATCGCTCAGCTCGTGATCGACCTGCAGGCTAGCTCCCATCTTGTTGCCCTGACCCCAGTTCTGGTTGTTGATCGTCAACAGCGATTGCCAGTCGCGACCGCGGTATTCCAGGCCGGCTCCCTGCCAGTTCACGTTGTGTCCAAGTTCGTCGCTGGTATCCAGATGTCCGGCCAATGCGGTGACGCGCCAGTTGTAGTCGATGGGGGCGCTGTACCATTGCGCCTCGGTGCGGATGCCGTCATTGCCCGAGACATCTCCGCCGTTGCTTGTTTCAAAGCCGCTGCGCAGGATCAGTTCGTTCTTGCGGTAGGACTGCCAGTCTTTTTCCAGTTCCGCGACCCGCATATTGGTGGGGTAGTGCTCTTTGGCATACGCCAATAGCTCTTCTGCCTGGCGGTATTCGCGCAATTCCAGAGCGGTCTGGGCCTGACTGATGATGACGTCTTCTTGGCGTGGCGCGTAGGTTTCGGCAATCTTCAGATTGTGTTCGGCCGCCCTTGGCATGTCCGACATGCGCAGGGCATCGGCCAGCGGCACACGCAGGTTCACGTTGCCCGGAGCCTGTGCGCTGGCCTTGGCCAGATTTTCGCGCGCGTCCTTGAGCAGGCCCGTATAGGTGTAGAGCGAATTTTTCAAGATCAGGGCGTCGGTATACCCTGGGTTGGGCTGCGGTATCGGATTGCCGCGCAGCCGACGGGTGGCGGGTGTGTCCTTTTCCATGCGCTCGGCCAGTGCCAGTGCCTGATCCTCATGGCCAGACTCCAGCAAGGAAAAGGCCAATCCGGTTTGATAGCGTGTGCGTGTTTTTTCGTCCAGCGACGGTTCGGCCAGCGCCTGCTCGTAGCTGGATACAGCTTGATCGGGATGACGGGCGCGCAGTTGCAGGGCCCCTAGTGAGGCGTAGGCATAGCCTGGGTACTGGGCAGCGCGTTCGGGGGCGGTGTCTACCGTAGAGGGGGCGTCCTCGCGAGCGTCTACTGCGATCAGGCGGTCCCCGCGGATGCGGCGGGCGAAAGCCGGGTTGCCCAGAAAGCTGGCGCTGTCGGCCAGCTTGTCTTGCAGCGCAATGGCCCGGTTGGCGACCAGAAAACGTTCGGGCAGCGTGCGTGTGGGCTGGGGAGACAGCCGGGTCAGTTCAGCGGCATAGTCGGCTTGACGGTCGGCCTGGTCTGCGTTTGAGAAGATGCCGGGATGTTGCGTTTGCCATTCCATCGCCTGGCGGTGCAGACCGGCGGCATGCAGGGACTGGTCATAGTCCCGGATGACATCGGTTTTGTCTGGCTGGGCGGCCAGGGCGTCCTGGCTGACGCGCAAGGCTTCATAGTTCTGGCCGGCAGCGCGGTAGATGTAGCTGCGCGTCAGTAGGTAATTGGTGTTCTGGCGCGTGGCCGGTTGCAGTTGCTGAGCGCAGCTCAAGGCCTGGGCGGTCAGTCCGGCATCGGCCAGGCTCATGCACAGGCCCATCGTAAAGGCAGCTTGCTGCGGAAAGCGCCGCATTCCTTCCCGATACAGGTTTTGGGCCGGTATCCATTGGCGCGCATCTTTGTGGGCGCGTGCCGTCAGCAGCAAGACATCGGCCGGCAAAGGCTGGCTGGTCGGCCAGCTTTCGTACAGACGGATGACCTCTTGCGGTTGGCCTGCCCAGGCGTGAATGCGCATCAGATCAAGCTGGACGCGCGTATCTTGCGGATGTTCTTGCCGGTACTGCTGCAAACCCGCGATGGCGGATTGGTACTGGCCTTGGCGGGCCTGCTTGATCCAATCCTCGTAGGAGGCGGCATGCAAGCTGGTGCTGCACGCGGTCAGGACCAGTAGGGTGAAGGAATCCAGCCAGAACCGGCGCAGAAACGAGGTTCTGGCTGGAAAGCGGCTGACGTTTGATGTGACACGCCTTTTTATTGATCGCCTGGACACTTCTCATCCCCTGGTTATTTGTATATACTCCTGCCCACTGTTTGTTACTGAGCGGTCAGAAGGGTCTTGAGGGGTATCCTAGGAGCCTGGGTCTTTGCCAGTAATTGGCCTTTTGATGTAAACCATCTGGTTTTTTGTAGTAAGCCACTTGGCCTAAGCAAAACGCTTTTTAAAAAAAAGCTTGCACAACAAAAAAAACAGGGTTATAGTTTAATTCTTTCGGGGCGTAGCGCAGCTTGGTAGCGCACTTGCATGGGGTGCAAGGGGTCGAAGGTTCAAATCCTTCCGTTCCGACCAAATTATCAAAAAAGCCTTCAGCGATTTGCTGAAGGCTTTTTTGTTTTTTGTGCCGCCTTTTTGGCCTAAGCCATCGGACTAGGCCATTTGGCGACGAGCTGGGTACAGGCGTTACGATTGGTGTGTTTTTAGTTGCGATTGCCATTTATTGGCGCAGCTACGCATTGTTCATGAAGGGCAAACCGATCCATAAGGCGTTGATCCATTGTTTTTGCCTTCAAGAATCCGTTCACTGTATACGAGTGCATCGAAATGATGCCTTCGTCTGGGATCATGTGTTTCAAATCATGAATTCAAACACAAGGGTGTGCGCAGCCGCTGTCCAGGGTATGGTGGACGTCAGGGTAACTTTTGCGGACGACAATCCCTCTTATGAGCGTTGCGACTCTCTATCATGGCGTGGACTCAATAACGCAACAGGAATACCCCATGATTCAGGTTACTTTATTCCACGATGGCTGTAGCATCTGCCTGGGCATCGAGTCCAGTATGGCAGCGGTATTTGCCACGCCCTTGCATCACTACGAATCGGTCAATCTGGCGCTGCAATCGGAACGAGGAGCCGACGCAAAGGCCTTGGGCATTACACGCCTGCCTTCGTTGGTCATTGATGGCCGGGTGCTCAGGCTGGAGGATCATTCGCCCATCGAGCATTACGCCTGATGCGAGGCAGCTTGGTCGACTTAGGCGGGTAAACCGGCTGCTCGCAGGTATCGGCGGCGGTTCTGGTCGCAGGGCTCAGAACACCGCGTTAATCACGCAGCACATTTGCGCCGTTTGCTGGCTTTTTGATCGATGAGAAACGGGCCAGGGCCTGGTCCGAATCGATACCCAGGCGCGCCAGATGCGATTGCCAGGTTCGGGCGTTGTTGGTCAGGACGGCAGTTTCGGGTAGGGTTTTATTGCTTGCGATAATGACCCGGTTACCGGATTCCAGGTTGAAAAAATCACCAAATACCGCTGCGTAGGTAGCGGATTCGTGTTCATACAGTTCGCTGTTTGTGAAGGTATTGGCCACGACTACGGCACCGGGGGCAAGAATGGCGCGTACATGCTGCAGAAATTCGAGCGTCATCAGGTGTTTGGGCACGTAGTCCACATCAAAGGCGTCCAGCATCACCATATCGTATCGAGTGCCTTCCCGTGCTGCGCGCTCTACGTAATTGCGTCCGTCTTCCAGAAAAAGGCGTTGTCGGGGACCGGGCCGGTAGCCGAAATAGCGTTGGGCGACGGTGCCTACGGCGGGGTCGATTTCGACCGAGTCGATGATGGCGTCCGGCAGAGCTTTGGCCAGTGCGTTTTGCAGACTGGCTCCGCCCAGGCCGATGATTAGAATGTGCTTTGGCTCCGGGTTCACGTACAACGCCGTCATCATCATCTGCGTGTAGTCAAAGACCAGTTGCTCGGGGTGGGTGAGACTCATGCACGTCTGGCGGCCCAGGTCATTGATCGAGTTGAAATTCATGCACCGTTCGTCCTGCTCCTCGAAAACCAGCAGCGTGCCGAACCGGGAGGGTTCGCTGTGCAGCAATACAGGCGTGTTTTTGGCCGGCACAAGCCACAGTGCGGCGGCCAGCAGCGCGATCAGGGCTATGCCGAGGCCGATATGACGCAGAGAAAAAACGCGGGGGCTGGGGCTAGGGCGTGTCATCTGGCGTATCAGGGGTAGCCGCCGACTGCACAGAGGCTTGGTCGAAAGCCACAGGCAGGGCGGGCATGGGCCTGGGTGGCGTTCCGATGCCATCGCCGGTTTTGGCGGTGGCCACGCAGCGCGCGGTGGCGTTGGCCATATAGACGGCACCCTGGGCTTGTTTACGCAGCCGCTCCAGGTGCGGCAGGGTTTGGATCAGCTCTTCGGACAAGGCGGGTGTGCTGCCCCGGGTCGGGATGGTCTCGAAGGGGGAGTGACTGGTGTCGCTGCCTCCTTTGAAAATCCGTTCGTTGGTCGGATCGCGTTCGGGGTCGGCAATCACCCATTCGTACAGACCGTTGGCCATATCCTGGATGCCCAGCGGATTAGGCGGGAAAGAGGCGATCTCGTGCCGGAGCTGGCCTGAGCTGGCGACTCCTTGTTCGGGAAGGTTGCGCCCAGGTTGCCATTGTCCGTTGTCGGTCGCCCAAGGCGTTGCCAGGCCCCGACTGCGGGCCGCATATTCCCATTCTGCTTCGGTGGGCAGGCGCATGGCCAGTCCCTGCTGCTGCCCCAACCAGATACAAAATGCCTGCGCTTCGTGATAGGGCATGTCGGCCGGGTGCAGGGCATCGTTTTTTTGGGGTTGCCAGCGTGGCGCGCGCTGGGTCTGCGCCAGAAAGCGGTCGTACAGACGGTTGCTTGCTTCGGTTTTCATGATGGCAAAGGCGCTGACGGTGACAGGATAAGGCGGCAGGGTATCCAGGGCTTGGGTGCCTGTCCATGCTGTGCTGATCTGGCCGTCCGGGGCGCGCCAGGCCACTTGGAAGTTGCCGGCCAGGAAAGAGCCACCTTCCACACGTATCAGTTCCGGCGATGCCTGCGGCTTGTCCGGTAGGCCGTAAAAGACGGCCAATACCAGCGCTGTTGCTGCCAGTATAGATCCGCTCATCCAAAGGGGAGTGTGACGCACGTGCAATTCCTGTAGTCCGTATCCGGCCTGAAGGCGGGACGCAGGCTGTATTGTAGGGGATTTGCACTGACCGGTCGGGCCGCAGCCGTCTTATTCGGTGTTTAGATGAATAGCTCGGATTCCGGGCAGGCCTGACGCAGATGGCCCAGGCAAAATTCGATGGCTGATTGCCGTATTTGTGCAATGGTCCAGGTGTCGGGCTCGCCAGCTGGAGCGGGCAGTACCGCCAGCAGGCGCAATTGCGGGCCGGCGCTCAGGTGAACGGTCAATTGTTGATCCTGGATGCTGAACGAATGCAGCTGCATGGAGAGGGGCCTTTACAAGATATGCGTAGTGCGCAGCTTGTTCCCCGTGACGTCAAATAATCGTTCAGTACATGATGATCCGTGCCTGTCCTGGTGGCGGTGTTTGCCAGGTGCTGGATAGGCAGGTTCAAGAATCCGGCACGCAGGTGGCCGTCGGATTTAAAAAAACGGCCCAAAGGCCGTTTACTTGCGTGTTGTTTTCTTGAGGTCGTCGAGTTCTTTACGCAGGGCCAGGACTTCGTCATTGAGTTGGCCGATAAGGCTCATCTGGCTTTGGTACATTTCGACTAGCGGGTGGTAGCTCATGCCACGGCTGGTCAGCTCGCGACACAAGGCGCTCAGCCCGGTGCCGGCGCGCTTGGTCAACGTGGCCATCTTCCTGTGATCCATACGCCTGCGTCCTGATTGTTGGTTGATCGTGGACTACATCCTTTAACCATACCAAAATTCGATGACAGCTGTATTTTTTATTTACCTTTCTTGTCGAAATAGGATTGTTGGGTCTTTAGCCGACCTGAAAGTTACCTTCCGGGTAGCGGATACGGCTGCGTTTGCGGGTGGCCAGGGTGTAGACCAGTGTCAGGGGACCCAGCCGCCCTGTGAACATCAGGACCATGATCAGGAATTGGCCCGGCATGGATAGCTTGTCGGTGATGCCGTGGCTCATGCCGGTGGTGCTCAGGGCCGAAGCTACCTCGAACAGAATGCTGACCAGCGGCAAGTCTTCGAGCAGTGTCAGCGCCAGCACTCCAGCAAAATACAGTGCGCCGGTAATCAGAAACAAAGCCAATGCTTTTTGCACGGTTTCAGGGGCGACGGTACGTTCCATGAGCACGACTTCCTGGCGTTGCCGTATATAAGAGCGTACGGCGGCCAGCAGCACGATCAAGGTGCCGATCTTGATTCCCGAGGCTGTACTGAGCGAACCGCCGCCGATCAGCATGAGCAGGATCAGTATCAGTTGGGTGGGGTCGCGCAGGTATTGAACATCCATTGTGGTGAACCCGGCGGTGCGGGTGGCTGCGCTTTGCATCCAGGCGGCCAGAGCCTGATCGCCCAGCCCTAGCATGCCCAGCGTCTTGGTATTGTTGGCCTCCAGTATCCACAGGGCGGCAAAGCCGATCAGGTTCAGCACTAGCGTGCCGATCAGAATCAGCTTGGTATAGGCCAGCAGCGTGTGCCAGCGTTTTTTCTGGCCCACATCGGCCAGCACCGAAAAACCGATGCCGCCCAGAATGATCAGGCCAGACAGCGTCATGACCACGGTGAAATCGCCCGAGATAGGCAATAGCGAATCGTGGAACAGGGAGTAGCCGGCATTGTTGAAAGCGGTGACCGCATGAAACAGGGCACGGTACAGCGCCGTGGTCCAGGGCATTTCGTTCAGCCAGCACAAAAACAGGATCAAGGCGGCGCTCAGTTCGATCAGGGCGGCGATTTTAAAGACATGCAGGGCGGTGCTGCGAATGCGCGACACGCTGGTCTGGTTAAAGGCTTCCAGGGCCAGGGCTTGCTGGTTGACACTGATGCGCTTGCGCATGGTGATGGCGGCAATGACGGCGAAAGTTACAAAGCCCATGCCGCCTATCTGCACCAGTACTGCCAGCGTGATCTGGCCGAAATGGGTCAGTTCAGAGGCCGGGTCCACCACGGTCAGGCCGGTGACCGTGACGGCCGAGGTCGCCATGAACAAGGCCTCGAAAAAGCTCATGGGCTCGAACGCGGCCTGCGGCAGGCTCAAGACCAGGGCACCGATAAAAATCAGGACCAGAAAGCCCAGTGCCAGCACCAATGGCGGGCTGGCACTGAGAGTACGATTGCGTTGCACGGTCCCCGGCAGGCGGGGGATCAGGGTGGGCAGCCAGTTGCGCATGCTCAGACCAGCTTGGGGGCTGCCGTGCGCAAGGCCTGCAACTGGCCGAACAGGATCAGCAGATCCTTGGCGTGCAGGGCGTAGTCGGCATCGGGTTGCAGAATGGTTTCGCCGCGCCGCTTGACCAGCAGCACTTGCACGTCCCGCATCTGTTCGCGCAGGACATCGCGTATGGTCTGGCCGTTCAGGCTCTCGCTGACAGTTACTTCGACCAGATAGTCGCCGTTACCCAGGGTGATGTAATCGTTGACCATGGGATAGCTGAGCATCTGCGCCACGCGTATGCCCATTTCTTCTTCGGGGTGGATGATGCGGTTGACCCCGATCTTGGCCAGAATCAGATGCTGGGCGTGGGAGATGGCTTTGGCCCAGATGGTGGGCACGCCAAAGCTTTTCAGGTGTACCACACAGACCAGACTGGCTTCGATGTCCGCGCCTATGGCCACCAGCACCACATCGTAGTTGTCCAGCCCCAGTTCTTCCAGAGCCTGGCGGTCGGTCACGTCGGCGATGACGGCACGGCTGAGTTGGTCGGCGTACTTGTCTACCAGCTTCGGGTTGGTGTCGACGCCCAGGACGGAGTGCCCCATCTTTATCAATTCCAGGGCGGCTGCCGACCCGAAGCGGCCTAGCCCAATGACTGCAAACTGTGCCATCGCTTAGTGATCCGATTGAGGCTTGAAAGACGTGTGAGTCAAATTAAGCATTGGTGGTATAAAGGAAAATCTGGTAAAAACCCTTATCGGGTAATCCCTTGGCGCGCGTGGCGCAGGCCTTGCGGAAACATCAAGAGTGGACAGTGTAAAACAATGGTTAGTTTGTTTGACCCTATCAAGCTGGGTGATATCGAGCTTCGCAATCGCGTCATTATGGCGCCGATGACCCGTGCCCGCGCTTCCGAAGGGCGCATGCCCAACGACCTGATGCGTATCTATTATTGCCAGCGCGCCAGTGCCGGATTGATTGTAGCCGAAGCCACCTCGGTCTCGCCCCAGGGTGTGGGCTATGCGCATACGCCAGGCATCTGGAGCAGCGCCCAGGTCGAGGCCTGGCGTCATATTACCGAGGCGGTGCACGATAAGGGCGGGCGCATCGTACTGCAGCTCTGGCATGTGGGGCGCGTGTCCGATCCCGAGTTCCTGAATGGGCAAATGCCGGTCGCGCCCAGCGCCATTGCGTGCCAGGGCAAGGTCAGCCATGTCGAGCCCGAGCGTGCTTTTGTCGTGCCGCGTGCCTTGCATACCGAAGAAATCGCCGATGTCGTGGACGACTTTGCCGTGGCGGCGCAGAATGCGCTGAGCGCCGGTTTCGATGGCGTGGAAATCCATGCCGGCAATGGCTATCTGATCGATCAATTCCTGCACGACGGCTCCAATGTGCGTACGGATGCCTACGGTGGCTCAATCGAGAATCGTTCGCGGTTTTTGCTGGAAGTGGTCGATGCCTGTGTGGCCATCTGGGGGGCCGGACGGGTAGGCGTGCATCTGTCGCCGCGCGGTGGCTTGCACAGCATGAGCGACTCCGATCCGCAGCGCCTGTTTTCCTATGTGGCGCGCGAACTGGATCGGCGCGATATCGCCTTTATTTTTCTGCGCGAAAGCCCGGCTTCGGATAGTCTGTTGCCCATGATCAAATGCCAGTTCGACGGAGCCATTATTGCCAACGAGCACTTTGATTTGCCCACGGCACAGACCACTTTATCCAAGGGCATGGCCCATGCCGTGTCGTTCGGTAAGGCTTTTCTGGCCAATCCCGATTTGCCCTTGCGCTTGCAGATGCGTGCGCCACTCAATGCTTGGGACAGCGCCACCTTTTATACGCAAGGCCCCAAAGGGTATACCGACTATCCGTTTCTGGAGACGGCTCCCGAATGTGAGCAGCAATCGGGCGTCACGCTGCCGTCGCACTGATAGTGTGTTGCCGCCATTCCTATGCAAAAGGCCCGCCAAAAGCGGGCCTTTTGCATAGGAATGGCGGCAGATCAGTCAGTTCCCGTCTTAGCTGCCACGCACGATTCTGAAGGTGGCCGCAGCCTTGACCAGCAAGCGATCTTTATCGTCGTAGCCGCCGCCCTCGCAGTAGGCAGTGTCGCCTTCCAGAAACAGGCACTGGGCGCGGAACCAGACATCGCTGCGCGCTGGCAGCAGGAACTGGGTGTTCATGTCTATGGTCGCCATGCCGCTGCCGCTGCGACAGGCACGGGCAGCGGCACTGAGCGTGAAATCCAGCACTGCCATTAGGGTGCCGCCATGCACATCGTCGCGTGCATTGGCGTTGCAGGCCTGCCAGGGCAGAAAGGTCTGCACCCCTTGCGGACTGCTGGACATTGTTTGCAGGCCCAGGTGCTGCATCAAGGGAATGTGGGTGCCGAAAAAGTCGTGCTGGCGCAGCGGCAAATCAACCTGCAAATCCGTCATGGGTTCAGCATTTGCTTGACCTGGGCCGAGACGGCGGACATGTCGGCGCGGCCGGCCAGTTGCGCTTTGACCTGTCCCATGACTTTGCCCATCAGGGCTGGTCCCTGGGTGCCATCGGCCTGTGCCTGGGCGATGGCCGCAGTGATGATGGCGTCGATTTCGGCGGCCTGGGCTTGCTGGGGGAGATACTGCTGCAGCACAAGCAGTTCGGCTTTTTCTTTGTCGGCGCTTTCGGTGCGACCGGCCTGCTCGAAGGCCTGGATGGATTCGCGGCGCTGCTTGACCTGTTTTTCGATGATGGCGGTGATTTCGGCATCGCCCAGTTCGGTGCGTTCATCGACTTCGCGCTGTTTAACGGCCGCCTGCAAAAAGCGCAAGGTGCCCAGGCGTTCGCTATCGCGAGCGCGCATTGCGGTCTTGATGTCGTCGGCTAAACGGGTCTTGAGTGTTTGACTCATGGTGATTCCTGGTTGAACGGGCAAAGCCGGTATTTTAACTCAGCCTGGAATGTTTACTGAAAGTCCCGGCTGCGGGCCGCCAGTTCGCCCACCAGGTGGTTCAGTTTGACCAGGCGGCGCGCGATCAGGTGGCAGACCTGGCCTTCGCGCTGCCAGATGCCGTATACGCCCAGTAAGCGTGACTGCAACAGAATCGAAGATTGCTGCTGGGCCAATTCGTCGCGCACGATGACATTGACACTGCCGGTTTCGTCTTCCAGAGTGACAAAGATCGTGCCTTTGGCTGTGCCAGGCCGTTGGCGCGTAGTGACTAATCCGCAAGCGCGCGCCAGACGGCGATCGGGGTAGTCGGCATTGAGCTCGCAGGCCGGAACAAATTTCAGCTCCGCGAGCTGGGTGCGCAGCAAGGCAAGAGGGTGCGGGCCCAGCGTCAGTCCCAGGGATTGATAATCGCTCAGGGTTTCCTGGCCGGCCGTTGCCGTTGGCAGTTCGGGTTTGATATTAGGCGTTTCTGCCTGGCTGAGCAGGCCGGGTTGGGCCGGGCGGCGGGCTTCCCACAGCCCTTCGCGGCGTTCTCTATAGTGGCTGCGCAGCGCGTGGGCCTGTGCCAGTGCTTGCTGCTCGTGAGGCGACAGTCCTAGTGTTTGGCGCAGCACGGCCAGGTCCAGTGCTTGCTGTGGATGCGCGTGTCGATACGCCACAATGGCCCGGGCGCTGGTCAGGCTCAATCCTTTGATCATGTGCAGGCCCAGGCGTACCGCCCGGGTTCCGTCGGGAGTGTGGCCGGCCGTGCTGTCCACTTCGCTGTGCATGATGTCTGCCGGCAGCACTTGCACGCCGTGGCGACGCGCATCCTGTACCAATTGGCTGGGACCGTAGAAACCCATAGGCTGGGCATTGAGCATGGCCGCCAGAAAGTGATTCGGGTAGGTGCATTTCAGATAGGCGCTGAACCAGGCCAGCTTGGCAAAGCTGGCCGAGTGGCTTTCGGGGAAACCGTACTCGCCAAAACCGCTGATCTGGTCGAACAGACGTTGGGCAAACTCCGGACAATAGCCTTTCTTTTGCATGCCTGCTTTTAGCTGATCTTCAAAGGGGCCCAGGCCGCCGCGCCGCCGCCAGGCCGCCATGGCGCGGCGCAACTGGTCGGCCTGGTCGGCAGAAAAACCGGCTGCTTCCATCGCCAGCTCCATCGCCTGTTCCTGGAAAATAGGCACGCCCAAGGTGCGTTCGAGCACATGTGCGATTTCAGGGGCGGGGTAGTCTACTTTGCTCGGATCGCGGCGTCGTTCCAGATAGGGGTGTACCATGCCGCCCTGGATGGGGCCTGGGCGCACGATAGCGACCTGCACCACCAGATCGTAGAAGCAAGCTGGCTTTAAGCGCGGCAGCATGCTCATCTGGGCGCGTGATTCGATCTGGAAAACGCCTATGGTATCGGCTTGCTGGATCATGCGGAATGTGTCGGGGCAATCCCGGGGGATGTCCTGCAAGGCATACGGTGTGCCGCGCGCGTGGCTGATGCTGTCCAGGCAGCGGCGCAGCGCGCTGAGCATGCCCAGAGCCAGAATATCCACCTTGAGCAGCCCCAAGGCGTCCAGGTCGTCCTTGTCCCATTGTACGACGCTGCGGCCCGGCATTGCGGCGTTCTCGATGGGCACCAACCGCAGCAGGGGCGCTTGGGAAATGACAAAACCGCCTGGATGTTGGGACAGATGACGGGGAAAGCCGATGAGTTGACGAGTCAGCGACAGCCACTGCTGCGCCAGCCTGGGCGGACATTGCGGAAAGCGCGCCAGAATGTCTTGCTGCACGCGCTTGTCTTTAAGCCAGCTGCGGTCGCACTGGATCAGGGCGTCGATCAGGGGCGGCGCAATGCCCAGGGCTTTGCCTGTGTCGCGCAGTGCGCTGCGCCTGCGGTACGTAATCAGCACGGCGGTCAGGGCGGCGCGGTCGCGGCCGTATTTACGGTATATGTACTGGATGACTTCTTCGCGGCGCAGGTGTTCGAAGTCCACGTCGATATCGGGCGGTTCGGCCCGTTCACGGCTGATAAAGCGCGCGAACAAGGTATGGCTGCTGGCCGGATCTACTTCGGTAATGCCCAGGCAGTAGCAGACAGCCGAATTGGCGGCCGAACCGCGTCCCTGGCACAAAATGCCCTGGCGGCGGGCATAGTCCACGATGTCGTAGAGGGTCAGGAAATAGGCTTCGTAGCCCAGGTCCTGGATCAAGGCCAGTTCCTCGTCCAGGCGCTGGCGCAGTGCGGCGTCTATGCCTTGCGGATAACGGCGCTGTATGCCGCGTTCGGTTTCCTGGCGCAGGTATTGCGTGGCATTTAGGCCCGCCGGCACGATTTCCACAGGGTATTCGTAACGGATCTGGCTGAGTGAAAACTGACACAGCCGCTGTATCTGGTCTGTGGTTTCGCGCAGGTCGGCCGGGTAGATGTTGGCCAGTTGCAGGCGTGTGCGCAGATGCTGTTCGGCATTAGCGGCCAGCGCCCAGCCGCAGTCCTGGATAGGGGTTTTGAGTCGTATGGCCGTCAGGGCATCGTGCAGGGCCTGACGTGAACGCACATGCATCTGCGCACCTCCCAGTGCGGCGCAGCGCAGGCCCGCCTGCTGCGAAGCCTGGCGCAACTGCTGCAAGTGCAGGGCGTCCTGGTCGCGGCGATGCAGACTGATGCCCAGGAACAGCCGGGCAGGAAACCAGGCCTGCAGGCGGCGCGCCAGGGGGACGATGTCTTGCGCGGGCAGGCCGTAGGCCGGTTTATAGATAATCAGGCAGTCTTGCAACAGTTCGGTGTCCGATCCGAAGCGGGCGCGTTGCAGCCAAATGCCGGGAATGTCGGCGTGCGAGTTCAGGTCCAGCGATTGGCGCAGTACGGAGATGAACTGACACAGATTGCCGTAGCCGTGCTGGTTGCGCGGCAGCACCAGCAGTTCATGCGCTGTCCCGGCTTCTCGGGCGCTGGTGGGCGGGCTGGCGTCCCAGGGGGTGACAAAGCGAAAGCGGCTGCCTACCAGCAAGCGTAAGTGGGGGTGTTGCTGGGCTTGTGCATAGGCGCGCACGACGCCGGCCATGGAGGCATAATCGCACAAGGCCAGGGCCTGGTAGCCCAGTTCGGCCGCACGAGTGACCAACTCTTCGGGGTGCGAGGCTCCAGTCAGAAAGCTGTAGTTGGACATGCAGTCCAACTCGGAGTAGAGCAGGCCGGTATCGGGGGTGATGCCACTGGCGGCGGGTTTCATCCAAAGACTCCGTGCAGATACCAGGCGTGTTCCTGGGTCAGGTCGCGGTAGACCCAGTAGCGCTGTCCGTGCCTGTCTTGTGCCACGAAATAGTCACGTTGCTGATGTCCTGTATCTGCCCACCAACCGCTTTGAATGCGTTCGGGGCCTTGCAGCAGGCGCAGACGGCGGCCATCCAGCCACAGACGCTGTGAATCGTGTTTTAAGGGGCGGGCATGTTCAAGCAGCCAGGCCGGACGCTGTAAGGGCGGTGTCTGGACGGGCGCGGTGGAGGTGGGCACCAGAGCGGGCTGCCATTGATTGGCCTGTTCAGGCAGGTAGCTGGCCTGCGGAGCCGGACGCAGGACGTATGCTGTTCCCAGGCGTGCCTGCAGGCGCTCGAGCAGGCGCAGGTCTTGATCCTGCCAGTGCCGGGCATCGGGGAACAGGCTGCTGGGTTGGCTTTGGCGGGGATGCAATTGCAGCGCATGCATGTCCAGGCGCAGGATAGGGGCGGGCAGCGACAGGGATTGCAGACGTTCTTGTATCAAGAGCAGAAAATCGGCGCAGCGCCAGCAGGGGCGTGCCATTTGAATGTTCAGGCTGGCAGGAGGGGCGGGGCGACGGGGGCTGTCGGCATGCAGCACAACCAGTATCTGGCCGCAGGCTAATTGACCTTGTTCCAGCCAGTGCTCTAGTTTGCTTAACAAGATGCGTAGACCATGCAGCAAGGGGCCGCTGGCGCGGGACGGTGTATCCAGTTCCAGACTGTGCTGGTAACTGAGAGGCGCTGGCAGCCACTCCAGAACCAAGGCCTGTTCGCCATAGGCCTGATCCAGGCGCAGCAGCAGATCGCGCAGGCCGCGCTGTGCCAGACCGTCGCGCGGTAGTTGTCTTAATGCCCCCAGGCTAAGGCAACCCAGGCTGTGCAGCCAGCGTAATTGATCCGGCAAGGGGTTCAGCAGTTCAAGGGGCAAGGTGTCCAGAAGAGTAGGCAGGCGGCGCAGGCAACGGCGCTGCCGATTGCCTGACAGTGCCAGCAGCCAGGCAGCACGGGCCGTGGGTGCCAGCGCCAGGTGTGCTGTAGGCAGCAATGCTTGCAGATCGTGATGCAAGCGGCGGTAGAGTGGGCGCAGACCACCGAACAGCATCAGGCTGGCACCGAGGTTGAGCAACAGCACGCCGGGGCATGGCTGCGCCAGTTGCGGGCTGTAGCTCAGCAGCAGGGGCAAGAGGGTTTGGGCTTGCTGCTTACAGGCATCAGGCTGCTTGTCGTGATCGGGCAGGAGCAGACACAGGTAAAGAAGCATGGCGGTGTGCGTCGGGGGTAGAGGCGGCAAGACGGTGTGGCGGGCGTAGAGCGATGGGCTGGAGGCAAGGCGGACCGCGCCGTTTGCGTATATGTACATCCAGCCAGGCTTGGCCTTGTGCGTCCTGGCGGGTGTCCAGCTGAAGGCGCAGCAAGGCAGGGCTGGGTGCATGTTGGGCAGCCAGTGGCCGCAGACAGACAAACAGGCTGTCGCTTTGGCTGGCCAGCAGTTGTAGCTGGCGTAGCGCTGCGGGTGGAACCTTGGTTGGCAACCAGGCCAGGATGGCGGCGCAATGACCGTGGCGTAGCGCTTGTGCGCACGCCCAGACCGTATCGCTGGCGTGTTGGCAACGTATCCAGAGCAGCGGAGCAGGGGACTGGGAAGGAGGCATGCCATCCGGGGATGCGCCTGCGCCCATTGTGCTGTTCGGAGCTTGCCAGAGGCTGTGGACGGGTTGATAAGGGGGGGCGATCAGTACGCGTAGGCGCTGGGCATCGATGGTATTGATGGCCGGCAGCAGCAGAGACAACGGGCTGCAATCGGCACTGCATAGCAGTTCGATCAGATGGCCGGTTGGCCAACCTCCGTCCGGCAGTTCGGCATCCAGGACGGGAAAGCCGCTGGGCAGGCAGGCGCTGCCGGGCCGCGACCAGTGCTGGGCTGTCCACAGTGAAGGGTGCAGGTCCAAAAGAGGGCGCAGAGTCGCGTTCATGGTCAATCTCCTTTTGCTGTATAAATATACAGTATTCATGGGGATTCACCAAGCATGCGAATAAAAAAATTCGCTACCGTGGCTGTGTCGTTTGCAGTAACAGGGCGCTGTGGCGCGCAATCGCGGAACGGGCCAGTGATAAGGCTTTTATAATGCGCGGGTCTTTTCTTTTTTGTGCCGGCATGAGTTCTTCTTCTCGACGCTGCTCCCGCTGCCAACGACCTTTGTCGCGTTGTTTGTGTCCTTTGATACCGTCTTTGCCGCAGCCATGTCCCGTGCTGATCCTGCAGCACAGCTCGGAAGCGAGCCATGCGCTTAATACGGCGCGTCTGGCGCATTTGGGCCTGCAGGAAACCGAATTATGGGTGGGCGAAAGTTTCGAGTCCTTGCCGATGCGTCTGGCGCAAGCGCATCGCCCGGTGCTGCTTTTTCCAGGGCCAGACGCTGTGCAGGCAGGTTTGCCTGTTGCTGCGGGTTCGTGGTCTGCGTGCAGTGATGCCTATTCTGAACGCACGAGCGCAAGGCATAAGCCTGCGCTAAACATGCAGACCGGCAGCCCTGACCTGATCGTGGTGCCGGACGGCACCTGGCGCAAGGCGCGACGCATCTTGATGGTCAACCCTATCTTGCAGGCTCTGCCGCGCTGGGTTCTGCCGCCCGGGCCGCCATCGCGCTACCGTTTGCGCAAAGCGCCCGATCCGCAGGCGGTATCCACGCTGGAGGCGATTGCGCGTGTTTTACAGATTCTGGCTCCGCAGCAGGATTTCAGCCCTTTGCTGCGGCCTTTCGAGCACTTGATCGACGAACAGATCCAGGCGATGGGGCCGCAGACCTACCTGCGTAATTACCCTACTGCCACATGAAATTGATTTCGAGCGCTTGGCCATCCACGATCTGCGCGCTGCGCTCTTGTGTCTTGCCCTGGTAGGTAGCGAATACTTTGTATGCGCCAGGCTGCAGGCGTATCAGGCAATAAGGCCCATCGATCAGGTTGTTCAGTACGGTTTGGTCCTGGCTGTTGCGGATGACCAATTGCACATCCGATACGTAGCCGGCACGCTCGCCCACATTGGCCGAAAAATTGATCGACAGCGGATAGGTCTTGCGGGCCAGGCGAAACAGCGCCGCTTCATCGCTGCCAATGCCGCCGCTGATGTATTCCGTAGAACCGTAGTATTGGCTGGCGGGCAGAGCCTGCGCCTGGATGGACGGAGCAGCCAGCAGCGCCAGTGTCAGACTTGCGATGGCCAAAGAAAGACGAGAGCTCATAAGGTTTCCTTGCGGATGGAGGATGGCTTGCGGACAGGGTCGGGCTTTGGTGCGATCCCTGTCGTGACGATGGATGACGCGCCGCTCCAGTTTGCCTCTGTTGGCGTGGCCGGCCATTGGAAATACCAATCGTGTTGCCGGGTCAGGGTGGCATCGGGGGCGAAGCTGCGTTCGCGCAGCAGGCCGCGGCCATGTTTGTCCACAACAATCACGGTGGAACAGCGTGTGCCGTATTCCGGACTGATAATGAAGGGGCTGCTCAGCAGGCGCTCACGCTCCAGGCTCAGTCCGGTGCGTGGCAACTGGGCATCGGGGGCGGGGCGGTCGTGTCGCAATGCATCGAACAGCGCTTCTACTGCTTGATCCGAACCATCGAAGCGTGATGCATCCAGCGTGTTTTTCAGGTATTGGCTTTTGGGCCAGGGGCTGTCCAGCCATTCATTGCTCAAGACCCGTGTGCCGGCATCCAGTTGCATGGGGTGGCCTTGTGGATGCCGGTTGCTGTAGTAGCCGGCCAGCATCGGGCTTGATGCCGTCGGCCATTGCAGCACGAACAGGTTGAAACCGGCGTAGTGCTGGTCTTGCGCGTGCAGCTCCTGCAAGAAAGCGGCCGGTGGCCGCCGTTCGCGCAGAAATTGCGGGATCAGTTCGCCACGCGAACGTCGCCCCGGTTCGGGGGCGGCCAGCGGTTCGCGGTAATTGGTCAACAAGGCCAGCCGGCCATGTTCGCGCTCCAGGCCCAGCCACGTGCCCCCCGCCCGTACATCCAGACCGGCCAAAATAGCGGGCTCGTTGGGCCAGGGCCGTGCCGCCAGCGCCGGGCGGGCATGAAATTCGTCTCGGTTGGCCGCGACGATCAAAGGCCAGTCCGTATTGACCCCTAGGGCGATGTAAGCGATGCACATAGAAGAATTGTACTGAAACTGGGCAAAAAGGGGCTGGTGTTAAGTCTTTCGTGCCAGTCACACAAGATTTGAAAATCGATACAGGGCAATGACTTATCGATCACGGAAATTACTGAACCCCATCCCGCTCCAAAGCAGAAATTGCCAATGCCGCTGGGTCTCCTAGCCAGTTTTGAGGAAACTCTTACGCACTGCTGGAACCGAATTCGATAACGACTTTCCCAAAGGGGCCGCAGCCCAAGCGATCCAATGCCGCATGCAGATCGCCGAACCCGTAACGGCTATCCACGACAGGCTTGATGCCCATGCTGTCGATGGCGCGCACGAGCGCTTCCAATCCACGACGATGCCCTACGCCTATGCCTTGCAGTGAAACTTGCTTTCGCAACAAGGGGCCTGTCGGCCCAGAGAAAGCAAATCCTTCGAATACGCCGATGACGGAGATGCGACCTTGGACGGCAACGGCCTGCACCGAGCGCCCGAGGTTGGCCCCGCCAGCCATCTCCAGCACATGATCCACACCGCGATCATGCGTAATCCGATAGACCGCTTCCACCCAATCTTCGTTCATGCGATTGATGGCATGCCTTGCGCCCAACTGCTTGGCGCGCTCCAGTTTTTCGTCGCTGGAAGAGGTGACGATGACCGTGGCCCCATGCGCCACGGCAATCTGCAAGGCAAACAGCGACACGCCGCCTGTGCCCTGTACCAGCACGGTCTGACCGGCATGCAAGCGTCCATTGTCGATCAAGGCGCTCCACGCCGTCAGTCCCGCGACCGGTAGCGTGCTTGCCAATGTATCATCCAGGCTATCTGGCGCAGACACGAACCAATCCTGAGGAAAGGCGACATACTCGGTCAGCACGCCAGGCAGCGCGCCGCCCAGCGTTCGATAAGGGGGATTGCGCGCAGTACCCATGGGCCTGCCATCCAGCCACTCGGCTTCAAAGTTTGAAATCACGCGCTGGCCGACGTGAAACTTCTGCACACCCTCGCCGACGGCGATGACCTCGCCTGCAAGATCCGATGCGGGGATGATGGGAAGCGCCGATGGCAAACCTGCGCCATCCTCGATGGCCATTTTGTCGCGGTAGTTGAGAGAGACAGCATTGACCTTGACGAGAACTTCGCCTGCCTTTGCTGTCGGTATGGGCACGTTGACAAGCTCAAGATTCTGGCGACCAGGTGCTGTCAGGCGCCACTGTTTCATGGTTTTCACGGACATAGGTTCTTCCATGCATTCATGCAAAACCGCTATGTTGGCAATATCCACTTGCACGGCGATGGCCTGTCCCCCTTCGCGCATGATCGCCTCCACTACATCGTCGGCATCTTGTTTGCCGCTTGCGTCGTTCACGACCACAGCAGTTTCCTCTGCGGCAAGCTGCTTTGCGATCGATGCACCTGTGACGACTGCCGCTTTTCCAGCCAATGTGTTCATGCCTGCCTCTGAAAATGTTCGTTATTGATAAGCTTAATTCAAGATTATTTGTATGATTAGATGGTTTTTGTTCACTTCATTTTTTCCTATAATTCTTGAATGACAGCCATTCTGGAAAAAACATCGGGCCTGCTTGCCTTTGTGCGCACCGCCGAAACCGGATCATTCAGCCAAGCAGGCCGCTTGCTGGGTGTCAGTCCATCCGCGGTCTCCAAAAGCGTGGCACGCCTGGAACAGCGGCTGGGCATGAAGCTGATCCAGCGTTCTACACGCGCGTTAAACCTGACGGAGGAAGGGGCGGTGTACTTCGATCGTGTCGCGCCACTACTTCAAGGCATTGAAGATGCAGAACAGGCTTTGCATGCCACTGATGACGTGACAGGATTGCTTCGTGTGACGGCACCGGGCGATCTGGGTAGGACCTTGTTCGCGGGTTGGGTGCGGGATTTTTCCGCCAGATATCCGGGACTGAAGCTGGAACTGGGCATCGACGACCGCTACGTCGATCTCATCCGGGAAGGCTATGACCTTGCAATTCGTATAGGCGACTTACAGGACAACCGGCTGACCGCTCGTAAGCTGGCCAATCTGCGCACGGTACTTGTCGCCTCACCTGCTTATCTGAGTGAGCATGGCATGCCAGCGCACATCAACGATCTTCGCCAGCATGCCTGCCTACGCTATGTCACACCACGTGGCCCGTATCCCTGGACATGGGCGGACGGCACCCGCCTGGTCCCTGATGGCCCTTTTGATACCAATGACGGCTCCGTTCTGAAATATGCGGCGCTAAGCGATGCGGGTATTGCGCAACTGTCGGAAGTGGCTGTAGCCGCAGAGATCGAGTCGGGAGCGCTGCTTGTCGTCTTGCCCGATCTACCTATGCCCAGCTTGGAAATGCATGCTGTTCATGCGTACGGACGGCAGGTGCCGGTTCGTTTACAGGTCTTCATGGAATTTTTGCAACAGCAGTTTTCTCCCGTTCCAGGTAGAACAAATAAAAAGCTCAAGAAATAGACAGCCCTTTTTGTCGCCCAATCTCCCAGTAGCTGGCCGTCATCAGCACATGTCATCGTGAAACAAAAAAACACCCCGCCAAAGCGAGGTGTTTTCGGGGCATGTCGTGCGACTGGACGGCGCTGCTGTCTACAGCATCGCCAGGCCATTGGATTTTTCGACCAGGTTCCGAATCCGCACGGCATCGCCGATGCGCGAATAGCGCCCGGAGGAGTTCAGCAGGACGATAGCCACTTCGCGGTCTTCGATTTTGGTCAGCATGACCAGGCATTCGCCGGCTTCGTTGATAAAGCCGGTTTTGGAGACCTGGATATCCCAATTGGCATTCTTGACCAGACGGTTGGTGTTGTTAAACGTCAGTTGGCGACCACGGGCAAGTTGCACCGAGTACTGGTCGTTGGTGGTGTATTGCTGGATGCGCGGCTGTTTGCTGGTGGCGGCCAGCAGTTTGACCAGGTCACGGGGGCTGGATACATTGTCGCTGGACAGACCCGTGGGCTCGACAAAACGGGTATTGCGCATACCCAGGGCGCGGGCTTTGTCGTTCATGGCGCGCACAAACGCGGTCAGTCCGCCCGGGTAGTTGCGGCCCAGAGCGTGGGCCGCGCGGTTTTCCGAGGACATCAGGGCCAGGTGCATCATATCGGCGCGGCTTAAGGTGGAGCCTACGCTCAAGCGTGAACTGGAGTGTTTGACGCGGTCCACATCCGCATCGATGATTTCCAGCATTTCGTGCATGGGCTGGCCTGATTCGGCCACGACCAAGGCAGTCATCAGTTTGGTGATCGAAGCGATGGGGCGCACGGCATCGCTGTTTTTTTGGTACAGCACCGTGGCCGATTCCAGGTCTTGCACAAAGGCGATTTCCGAACGCAGGGCAGCGTTCTGGATCAAGGCGTCATGCTTGAGGCTGTTCAATGCCCGTTGGGTGTCGTTTTCGGTATAGGTAATGGGTTGCAGATTGCTTTTGTACACCAAGTGCGGCGTGTTGTAGCTGACGGCCGATGCCGGCTCGACAGCGATGGATTCGACCGCCAAAGCGACCGTTTGCGCCAGGCTCGTCGCCGAAAATGGAAGTAAAAGCAGTGCGCCCAGAGCGGCGCGTATAAAATTTGTTTTTCTGTGCGGTTGCATCTTCAGTTTCCGGGAACGAGAAACAGAGTCTGTGATCGAATTTATGTGCTAATCCTACCAGAAAAATGTTCAGTTATATTAGGCCCTTACGTGTGTAAGTTGAAAAAATATTTAAGTTACGCGGCTTTTTCATTAAGGCGCTAACTTTTTCTGTATAAAAATACAGTGAAATAAATCCGGAAATGCTGTGAAAAAGAATATTGCTGGTTTTTTAAACAGTTTTTTAAAAGCCGGGCTTCTTGCATGCATGTTGATGCCTTCGGTTCAGGCGGCTTCTTTGTCTTGGAATGCCCAACAGTCAAGTGCCGCCATTACCACGGCTTCAGCACGCACGGTCCAGGTCTTTACGCCGCCGCAGACGCTGATCGACTCGCATCGGTCGGCGACGCTGGGCCGGGTGCATATCAGTTATCGGCATGGCGGCAGAGCCGTGCTCAAAAGCCGCTTGTGCCTGCAGGGGGGCGGTCCTTGCGTGGACATGAACGGTGCTGTCCTGAATACGGATGCGTTTGCCGGTCAGGATGCCCGGCGCGGCTTTGTCCTGCAGCACGAGGTCTGGAGCTGGGCAGGCAGCGTTTTGCCGGTCTATGTGCAGGCGCATCTGCAAGTGTGGTACGAGCAGCCCTGAGGGCGGCGGGGTGGAGATCGAGGTATAGACGGAATTGCCACTTGTCTTTGATCTGAATCAAGTCTTTGGCCTAAAGAAAGCCTGAGTTCTGCCGATATGTAGTTTTGATGGCCATCGGGCCCGTAACCAGGACTTGTGCATGAACCCCTCTACCCTGATCGGCATCGTGGCCAGCGTGCTGCTGTTTGCCGTCATTTTATTTTTTACCGCCGAAAACCCCGCCCTTTTTGTGGACTTGCCCAGCCTGGCTGTAGTGTTGGTCGGTACCTTGGCGGCGACGTTCATCAGTTACCCCTTGAGCGAGGTGGTACGGATATTTGGGCTGATCGGCACGGTGCTGCGCAATGAGCGCCTGTATACCCAGCAGGATATGGACGAGCTGATCAATATCTCGCGGCTGTGGATGATGGGCGATATTCGCGCCGTGGAAAATGCGCTGGAAAAAGTGGCTAATCCGTTCCTGAAAACCGGCGTGCAGTTGGTGATTGACCGGGCCTCGGAAGAGGACATTCAGGACTTGCTGCAATGGCGCATCAACCGTTTGCGGGCTCGCGAGCATGCCGAAGCTCAATTGTTTCGCGTGATGGCCAGCTTTGCGCCCGCATTTGGCATGGTGGGTACGCTGATCGGCCTGGTCAACTTGATGTTTTTGCTGGGCGATGGCGATATTACGTCGATCGGTCAGCAGATGGCACTGGCGCTGATGACCACGTTCTATGGCGTGCTGCTGTCTAATCTATTGTTCAAACCCGTGGCCGTGAAACTGGAGCGCCGCACCGAACAGCGCGTGGTGCTGATGAATATGATCATGCAGGGCGTATCCATGATGAGCCAACGCCGGGGCCCTGCTTTGATGCGCGAAACATTGAACTCTTTCATGGCGCAGTATCAAGACGAAATCAACGACCGGGGCGGACGCGATGATGATTCCGATCCGGCACCCGAGCGAGGGTGAGCGACATGGCCCGCATCGATCAGGATGTGACACTGGGTGAGTTGGCGGATCGCCAGAAGGCGGTCCAGAAAGAACTGGAAGAGGCGCGGCGCGGCATGGCCGAGCAGCAACTGGCCAGCAATCTGGGTTCGCGCCGCAGTCGGCGCTGGGATCAACCGGTATTGGCGGCAGCGGAAGAAGAAGAGTCCTGGCTGACCACGTATCTGGACATGATGACCTTGCTGCTGGTGCTCATGATCGTCATGTTGTCCTTTGCCGGTAAGCGGGCGCAGTCCGATGCCGGTACCGCGCAGGGGGGGGCCACGACTGTTGCCCAGGCAGGGGCGGCCGGAGCCGGAGCCGGCTTGATGCCTGCCGGCGCGGGCCTGCTGCCGGAAAGCGGCAAGGCAGTGGGGCAGGGGGGACAGGACCACGGATTGCAACTGGATGGCTTGGGTGACGATATCGATGTCGTGGTCAATGATCAGTCCATCAGCTTTCGCATCAATAGCGAAATCCTGTTTTCGTCCGGGGGGGCGGATCTGGGCTTGGAAGGTTTGGCCGTGTTGCGCAAACTGGTGGCCGTGCTCAATACATCTCCTCATCAGATTGTGATTGAAGGCCATACCGATTCGGTGCCGATACGCAGTTACCGTTATCCCTCGAACTGGGAACTGTCCGGGGCACGGGCGGGCAGCGTGGTGCGCTATCTGGAGTCCAATGGCGTGCTGAGCCAGCGCCTGAGCGCAGTCGGCTACGCCGATACACGACCGTTGGGCGACAACGGCACGTCCGAAGGGCGGGCCAGCAACCGTCGTGTGGAGTTGATTCTGTTGACGCCTCCGAAGGAACAGGGGGCGCAGCCCCAGCCCCAGCCCCAGCCTTGAGCGGCGCGGCAACTGTCAATGACAAGGGGCACCTGGCGGTGCCCCTTGTTGCGTAAATCGCTGGCAGGCGCTGGTCCTGGCGTATCCGCCTGGACAGGATGCGTGTGTCCGGGCCTGGGTTTAATTTAGTTTTTATCCAGCACGCGTGTGGACCGGGCCAGCGAACCCAGATCGAAATGGGGCAGGCGACGACGCAGCGGCATGACCAGCACCGTCACCACGACGGGTACAACGGCGGCCAGCAGGAATGATTCCAGCAGATAATCCAGTGGGCCGTCAGGGCGCGGGAAAATAGCCAGTCCGGCAATCAGACCAGCCACGGTGCTGAGCGTGGCCGTAAAGCCATCATAGCGGCGGCTGTACAGACCGAAGAATACTGGAAACGCGGCTGCCGAGCACAGCAGATCGGCCAGCAGGAACAGGTACAGCACGCTGTAGCCTTGCGAGGAGGCGATCAGCACCGGGATGGCGCACAGCCAGACCAGCCAGCGGGCCAGACGCATCATCTGGGCGGAATTGCGTTGCGGCATAAGCCGGCCCAGATCCACGGCGACCATGCTGGAGACGGCACTGATGACGGTGTCCGCGCTGCTCATGACCAGGGACAGGCCCAACGGGATCAGCAAGACCAGGAACCAAACCGGCACCTGTGGCAGGATCACATTGAACAGAGCCACGGAGCTATCGCCCTGGCCGCCCAGGCCGACAAAGGCCAGACCGAACAGGCCCATCAGGAATATAAAGGGAGCCACGAACAAGCCGCCCAGCAGAAAGCCGTTGCGCATGGCTTTGTCGCTTTGGGCCGCGTAGATGCGCTGCCAGTTGCCTTGATGAAACAGGCCGGTCAGCAAGATGGCCACAAAAAAAGTGATGCCGGCCTTGATGCCGACCGGATCGCCCAGATCGATCAGGCGCGGTGCCTGCAATTGAACGGTGTCCAGCATGTGTGCCGGGCCGCCGACGGCCTGCCAGCCGAACCAGACGATCAGGCCTAGCATCGGTATGATGACCAGCATCTGTACCTTGTCGGTAAAGATGGAGGCGCGCAGGCCGCCATACGAGGTGTAGATCAGGGTCGCCAGCAGCACCACACTGGCAGTCACCCAAAGCGGAATGGGGGCGATCAGGGTGATCATCTTGGCCATGGCGGTGATCTCTGCTGTCATGGCGATGAACATATAGAACAGGATGATCAGCAGGGTCAAGGCATACATGGGCCGGCCATAACGGGCAATGACAAATTCGCTCAGGCTGTGGCCGCGCGGCAGCAGCTCGCGCATGCGTTTGCCCAGTGGAATCATGGCCAGACGGGGCGACATAGAGCCCAGCGCGTAGCCGATGACAGCCGACAGGCCGCCCCAGGTAGCGGCCTGGGCAGGGGAAAACAGAATCCATGCGCCCAGCGACGAGGCCAGCAGAGTCAGGATGGTGGCTGTTGCGCTTTGGCTATTACGCGCTACGACAAAGTCTTCCAGGGAACTGTTCTGGCGGCGTGCATACAGCACGCCGGCCACGGCGAACACGGTTGAAAAAGCAATCAGCCACAGCAGCGTGGCGGTCTGGTCCAGCATGGTTTCTCCCCAAGCCTGCGGGCGCAGGCATAATCCGCCGTCTATGCCTTCTTGGGCTGTGGGCGGACACTATCGAATGGAGGGATTGAAATGGGCTTTGTTGTGTAGAGCGCTGCCTTGCGCCGTGCAGGCAGAGAGCCGCGTTTCCTTCCCTTCGCCGGCATGATCCGGATCAGGTTCTAAGGGTTACCGCATGGCAGCGGAGTCTCAGCCCGGTGGGCGCGTATTTGTTTATACATAAACCAATAGGCACCCAGGACTCCCCCAGGAACTGCGCAAAGCTTAGGAGAGCGTCGACCGAAAGTCAATAAAGACGCTGTCGCAGGTTCTGTGATATGGTCTGCCCTTGCGGCACGGGGTGTCCTTTTTGGCAAGGGCTGAGATAAAACCCGTCGAACCTGATCCAGCTCATACTGGCGAAGGGATGTCCGACATGCCTTTACTGTCCGAACAGGGCCGACATCCTCGCCGAATTTATTTAAGGAATGTCATGTCCCTGGAAAACGCTTCGGAATTGTCACAACAAGTCGTTCTTGTCACCGGCGGTGCGCGGGGGCTGGGCGCTTGTCTGGTGCGCGCGTTCGCGCGCCAGGGCGCACGAGTAGTCATCAACTATTTGAACAGCGCGCAAGCCGCCCACGATCTGGCGGCCGAGTTTCCGGATCAGTGCCTGCCTGTGCAGGCAGACGTGACCGACGCGCAGGCCGTTCGTGCTTTGTTTGCCTTGGCGCAGGATCATTTCAATGCGCCGGTCACCACTGTTGTCAATAACGCCTTGCCGGCGTTCAGTTTCAATGGCGATGCGCGTCCGCATGCCGACACCCTGAGCTGGGCCGATCTGAACCAGCAATTGGAAGGGGTGGTGGGCGGAGCTCTGAACACCACGCAAGCGGCCTTGGCCGGCATGCAGCAGGCTGGTTTTGGTCGCATCATCAATATAGGCACCAATCTGTTCCAGAATCCGGTCGTGCCGTATCACGACTACACGGCGGCCAAGGCGGCACTGCTGTCCTTGACGCGCACCTTGTCGCAGGATCTGGGACCGCAGCAGATTACGGTCAATATGATCTCGGGCGGGCTGCTGCGCACTACTGATGCGTCAGCCGCCACCCCGCAGGCGGTATTCGATCTGATCGCCGCCAGCACGCCGCTGCGTCGGGTGACCACCCCCGAGGAGTTCGCGGACGCGGCTCTGTTTTTTGCCGGGCCGTGGGCGCGTGCCGTGACGGGGCAAAATCTGGTTGTGGACGGCGGATTGGTGAAAAACGGATGAGACAGCTGCATTTCAATCTATTTATCATGGGCTGCGGTCATCACCGCGCCGCTTGGCGTCATCCCGACTCGCAGGTCGAGCGACTGGGTGATCCCCGCTATTACGAAGAACTGACCCAGATCGCCGAGCGGGGCAAGCTGGACGCGATCTTCTTTGCCGACGGACAGTCCACGGACAATGTGGCCGATGGTCCACGCTGGTTCCTGGAGCCCTTGACGCTGATGTCCGCTCTAGCGCGGGCGACCGAGCGCATCGGCCTGATCAGCACGGTTTCCAGTACGTTCTATACGCCGTTTGTCGCGGCGCGCATGTTGTGTTCGCTCGATCATGTGTCTCGGGGGCGCATGGGCTGGAATGTGGTTACATCCATGTTCGATGTGGAAGCGCGCAATCACGGTTATGCCGCCATGCCCGATCATGCCTGGCGCTATGCGCGCGCCGAAGAGTTTGTGGACACGGCCCTGAAACTGTTCGACTCCTGGACCGACGATGCTTTGAGCTTGGATCGTCAGGGCGATTATGCGCGGGTGGACAAGGTGCGCCCCATTCACCACGAGGGCGAACACTTTCTGGTGGACGGCCCCTTGACCCTGCCGCGTTCGCCGCAAGGGCAGCCTGTGCTGTTTCAGGCAGGCGCATCCGAGCCGGGTCGTGATTTGGCGGCCCGCAAGGCCGAGGCCATTTACGCGGTAGCTTACGATTTGCCGTCTGCGCAGGCCTACTATCGCGATATGAAACGCCGCGTGCAGGCGACCGGACGTGGCGTGCCACTGCCCATCATGCCGGGCCTGGTCACGTACGTGGGTTCGACGATGGACGAGGCGCGTCGCAAGCAGCGGGAACTGGACGAATTGTTGCCGGCGCAAACCTCGTTGCGCCAGTTGGGCACCTTTATCGGCCAGGACTGCATGGATTGGGAGCTGGATGCGCCTGTACCTGCCTTGCCGCCTCTGGAAAGTTTCAAGGGCCCGAAAGGGCGCTATGCCACGGTGCTGCGCATCATTCAAACCGAACAACCTACGGTGCGCGAACTGTTGGGGCGCCTGGCGGCCGGGGGCGGGCACTGCACGATGGTGGGTACGCCCGAATCCATTGCGGATCAGATCGAGCATTGGTGGCGCAGCGAGGGTGCGGACGGCTTTAACCTGATGCCGCCATCTCTGCCCAATGGTGTGCGCGACTTTGTCGAACAGGTGATTCCGGTGCTGCAAAAGCGTGGCTTATTCCGCCGCGATTATGAGCATACAACCTTGCGTGGGCATTTGGGCTTGGAGCGTCCGGCCAGCCTCTGACCGGTGACGGCTTTTTTGCTATTCTGTGTGCTTTCTCTGTCTGCCGAAAGGACAGACATCAGCCTGCAGCATAGGAACAAAGCAACATGAAAACCGCAGTCGTTACGGGTGCATCGTCTGGATTCGGGGCCGCCATTGCCCGTCAATTGGTGGCCCAAGGGCATACTGTTATTGGTCTGGCCCGGCGTCAGGACAAATTGCAGGCCTTGGCCGACGAGTTGGGCGAGCGTTTTGTGCCGGTCAGCGTGGATCTGACCGATCGTACTGCCGTAGACCGTGCGCTGGGCGATATCTTGCGGCGTTTTCCAGTTATTGATGTGCTGGTCAATAACGCCGGTCTGGCCTTGGGAGTCGCGCCGGCGCAGCAGGCGCAATTGGCAGACTGGGATACAACGGTTGCGACTAATATCAGCGCCTTGCTGCACATGACCCATGCGCTCTTGCCCGGCATGGTGCAGCGCAACCAGGGGCATATTATTAATCTGGGTTCTACGGCGGGGGCCTACGCCTATGCCGGGGGCAATGTCTATGGTGCCAGCAAGGCCTTTGTGCATCATTTCAGCAAGAATCTGCGCGCCGATCTGGCGGGGACGGCGGTGCGGGTATCCACCGTGGCTCCGGGTTTGTGCTCGGGCACGGATTTTTCCAAAGTGCGTCTGGGCAGCGATGAAAAAGCAGCAGCTTTGTACCAGAACGTGCAGGCACTGACGCCCGACGATGTGGCGGGCACCATTGCCTGGATCATGAATGCGCCCGCGCACATGAATGTGAATTACATCGAAATCATGCCGGTGGCGCAAAGTTTTGCCGGATTGAGCGTGCATCGCAGCGCGTAAACGATAGGGCCTTGATGGGACTATGATGGGATGGGCGCTGAATGCGCCCATTTTTGCGGCCGGGATGTCAGAAGAGTCGCTTGGCAGTTCGGGGCAGGGTCGTTGCGCCGGGCGTCGGCCTTGCTTCAGGGTCTTAAGGAAATCTTGGGGGGGCTGGGATATCTTGGGATTCCCATGGGTGCCCGATGCCGATCAGCAAACTGGGATGGATGCCATTGGATGCAGGAACATGTCAGGGCAGACGATAAGGATGCCGGTTTCCCGAGGATTTCTGGGGTGTCTGTGAGTTTTTTGTCTTGGGTGGATCTACTCAGAATAAAAATGCAATTAACGGAAATGATTTTTAGAACTTGAAAAAATCCGTCTACAGACAAAGAAGGGCATTGCCGGATAGGCTTTGGGCCAAGCCATGACCGATGCGAGCCAAAAATACGTCCGCCGACAGTCAGGCGACACTGACTATCGGCGGAGAGGGTGCGCTGCCTTGGGCGAAGGCGGCGCGGGGGGAAATAGCCCGCCGCTGCGCATCGGCAAACGGGCGGGTGTGGCACGAAGCGATCAGACCTGACGCTTTTCTATCCGGGCGGGCAGGCCTTGACGCACGGCTGCGCCCGATACCCAATCAATCCATACATTGTCCTGACCGGGGGCGCGAGTCGGGTCTGCAAAACCCAGTTCGTTCAGATTGACGCCGGCGGCAAAGGCAGGCTGATGGGGCATGGGCTGGCCATCGATGGTATGCGAACGGGCACCCAGCTCGGTGTGGCCAAAGCCGTGTTCAATGGCAATGGCCCCGCGCATGATGCCACCGCGCACCAAGGCCACGCCATCGACCGAACCGCCGGGCGTGCTGACACGGATAGGGTCGCCATTGCGTATGCCCAGCTTGCCGGCATCGTCCTGATTCAATGAAATCGGATTGTGCGGATGGACTTGGCGCAACCTGTCCATGCCGATGGACATGGAGCTCATCAGGTTGGACTTGTAGGAGCTCATCAAGAAAGGCCAATCCTGCTCGTTGAAATGCTCGCGCATGTCGCTGCCGTCGGCCAAACGGGTGGGGTACCAGCTGGGGCAGCCGCTCAGACGCTCACCGGTCATCGAATGGCGCATGCGGGCCAGATCTTCGTTCCAGACCTGCAGAGCGATGTCGTGGCGTTTTTTAAGCTGATCGCCTTTCCAGGCGTTGTCGACACGATCAAAACGGCCGCCGCGTGACAGCAGCATGGCGACTTTGCGTTGTTCTTCCGGGTGCAGACGTGCCTGCAGCTCCGGATACAGGCGATCTACGCCTGTCATGCGCATATCGTCGTCCGAGGCGTTGCCGACCGGACGACCGGCACCAAACGCGATATTGGCCATGCCGCGCAGGTAAAAATCTTCAGCGCACAGCAGATCGTGGGCTTGGCCGCTCTTGTCCTTGAGCACGCCTTTGCCGAATCCGGGCAGCGCCAGGCGCAGAGCCACAGCAAACAAAAAACTTTCCAGATTAATCGGCTGGCCGTCGGCGGTACGCTCGACGCGTGGCTGCACCACGGGCCAGCGCAGCGTGGAGGACTTGGCAATGACGTCTGCCCAAGGGGCTGATACGCCCCAGCTTTCGTAGGTGACCGTGTCCGGAACGATGTAGTCCGCGTAGGCGTTGGTCTCGTTGATGAATGGATTGATGGAAATAGACAGCGGCAAAACTGTCGGGTCTTTCAGCTTATCCAACATCGCGTTCTTGAAACCGGCAATAGCATATACCGGATTGCTCATGTGATTAATCCACACTTTGCAGGAGTACGGATAGCCATTCAGGCCGGAGGCGATCATCTCGCTGCTCAGGCCGCCTACCGCGGGATACCAGGGAGCCGGCGCAGGGTACAAGGCTTCGCCTTTTTCCTTGCGGCGCTGGTATTCGCTGGATTTCTCGTAGGCAAAACGGTGGCGGGACAGGGCGACGCCCTTGGCGGCGACTTTGCCCGGAAACTGGGCAAAATTGTAGCGTGGGCCGGGGCCGAAAGGGCCAAAAGGGCCAGCATCCAGAACCAGACCGCCTTTCACATTCAGGTTGCCGACCAGTGTATTGAGCATGGCAATGGCATAGGCGGTATAAAAGCCCGAGCCATTCATGGTCCCGCCGTGGGCATCGGCAACGGCTTGACGGCCGTGGCTGGTAAATTCTCGCGCCAGTTCGATTAGTTCTTCTTCTTGCAAGCCACAACGCTGCGCGTAATGCTCCAGGCTGTGTTCTTGCGTGCGTTCGCGCAGCATATGCAACGCCGTGCAGACTTGGACCTCCTGGTCGTCCAGCAGAACCTTGCGTTCCACAAACAGTTCGGCCTGTTCCAGATCGGTATGCGCCCGCAGTTCTCCTTGCTCGTCCATGACGATAAAGGCAGCGTCGCTTCCCTGCGGCACTTCCCAGCCCAGATCAGTAGCGCGTAGATAGCGGCCAAATCCCGGATGTTTGGGATCGGCAATCAACAGGTGCGTGGCATTGGTCCAGGATGCGGTCTGTTCGTCTGCATCGCCGGGTGCGTGCGGACGGGCCAGGTACTGCCGGTCAAAGCGTTCCTGCTCCAGAATCCAGCGCAGCATGCCCATGACCAGCGACAGGTCGCTGCCGGGCAATACGGGTTGCCAGCGATTGCCGCTGCCCGAGGCCAGGCTGGACGAGGTAGGCAGAATCGGGGAGACGACCACATAGCGGAAGGTGTTTTCTTTGCGCGCGCGCGCCTCGGCCAGTTCGCGACCCTGACGCTGGAATGGGTTGCCGGACTGGGCTGGCGCGGCACCGATGAACAGGCCGAAACGCGCATTTTTCCAGTCCGGTTTGCCGTGCGGCATGCCTTTCAAATCGCCCAGGGCCGCACCGGTGCCCACACGAAAGCTTTGGCCGCAGTACGAGCCGTGGTTGCTGACGTTGACGGTCCCAAACGCCTGTTCGGCAAAACGCTTGACCAACGGCGTGCGTCCTTCGTTGGCGGCGTCCGTGAATAGTAACTGGTTAGCCAGGGGACCGAACTCGGGGTTTTGGGGGTCAATCGGTGTGTTGTGATCCCAGATGGCGCGCAAGCCGTCCACCTGGCCTTCGCCGAACAGATCGCCGCCGTCACAGACTTCGGCGATCAATTGTTCAAAACTGATGCGTTGCCATTGGCCTGAACCGCGTGGTCCCACTCGCTTGAGCGGGGCCAGGACACGGTAGGGGCTGGCATGCTGAGCCAGCATGGATGCGCCCCGCGCGCAGGCGCTGGCTCGGCCTTCCAGGCCGTTTTCTCCGCCCAGCATGGCATACACCTCGCGCACGGGCTGATCCATGGCAGCCGGTTGCGTCGTTGCCAAAGGATGATAAGGGTTGCCGGCAATGCGCAAAATCGTATTGTTTTCGGTATCGATGCGCACCCGCACGCCGCATTGGGTCCAGCAGCCCAGACAGCTGGAGGGGCTGACGACCTGGCCGGGCTGGGTATCGAGCAGGCCGGTCATGGGATCGATGCGGAACTCGGCTTGCAAAGAATTGCCGCGTGTCGCATGGGCGGTGGGCACGCCCGCCGTTCCCTGGCCAAGGCCTTGGACTGCTTTGACGACCGTATCGCTGTAGCCTGCCGCAAAAGCAGCCAGACCGCCGACGGCGACGCCGCCTCGGGCCAGAACTTGCCGACGGGATAGATTAGGAGTTTCGTTTTTCTTGCTCATGGCTCAAACCTGAATTCAAAAAGATCGGTGCGAACTTAAGCCGCAACAGCGTGACGGCGGGCCGGGAAGTAAGAGAGCAGGGTGGTGCTCAACATCAGCAAGGCCACGCACAGGCCCAGCACACCCAACATGCCCAACAGGCCATCGCTGCCCAGAGGCATGGTGTACAGATACAAGCCGGCCCCGTACTTAGGCACACCTTGAACAGCCATGAAAATGATCCAGCGAAACACCCAGGCCGAACCCAGCATCAACACGGCGCATAGCAGGCTGTAGGACTTGCCGTGCAGTGTTTTGGCCGGTCGGCTAAGCAAGAACAGGATTAGCAGGCCAAAGACCATCGAACCCAGAAAGCTCAGACGCCAGACGGGATAAATCTGAAACAGTTCGGCTGCGGCTTGGAAGGAGCGGCTGTGGCCCAGCAGTCCGGTGGCAACCCATAGCAGCGCACAGATCATGAGCGCCAGCACGGTGCCCAAGGACCAGCGGCGTAGCGCAGCAACGGGCAAGGCAGCCATGCCACCGGGTAGCCAGCGGGCTGTCAGCAGGATGGCACCCAGGCTGGCCAAGGCGGCTGTCAATGCAAAGTTAATGGGCAGGAATACCGTGTTCCATAAAGGGCGGGAGCGCAGCACCAGGACTTCGGCACCGCTATAGACCAGAACCGAGACGGCCGATGCCAGCAAGGCCAGGCTCAGCCAGCGCCACAGCGTGCGGCGATCCAGCCACCAGGCCAGGACATTGGCCAGGGACAGGCCGACAAAAACCGGCAGCAGGACGGCACCTAGCGACATCCAGGACCAGGGGGTGAAGTGGGCATAAAAATGCCAGAAACGACCGGGCTGGTGCAGGTCGGCCAGCAGCGAAATAGGCGCGGCCACGCTGCTGCACAGCAGCACGATCATCAGGGCCGGTTCCAGAGCGCGTAGCGAGGCGTCCTTGGACCAGGCGCAGCGCCAGACCCAAATGGTACTGGTGGCCGCCAGGCCGACCAGAAAGAAATACTGTACCGCCCAGGGTAGCCAGGCGACGTCGTAAGCGGGGGTCAGCAATTCGATGATGGTCATGGGGGGCTCCTAGAATTGCGTGGTCAGGCGCACGCTGGCCTGGCCATCCACGCCATCGACAAACTCGTCGGGCAGACCGAGATAGAACACATGGGGATTGGTATTCATGGCGGGCTTCAGGACCCGGATTTCGTCTTTGTGTTCGTCCATCAAGCGCGAGATGGTGCTGTTCTCGTCGTTCAGATCACCGATGATGCGGGCCCCTCCGACACAGCTTTCCACACAGGCCGGCAACAGGCCTGCCTCCAGACGATGTTCGCAGAAGGTGCATTTGTCGGCGGTCTGAGTTTCGTGATTGATGAAACGGGCATCGTAGGGACAGGCCTGGACGCAATAGGCGCAGCCTACGCAGCGTTCGTTATCCACCAGGACAACACCGTCCTCGCGCTGGAAGGTGGCCTGTACCGGGCAGACCGGCACACAGGGCGGGTTGTCGCAGTGGTTGCACAGGCGCGGCAGGCTCAGCATGGCGGCTTGCTGCTGGCCGTCCAGTACTTCGTATTGCAAGACGGTGGTTCGGAATTGGCCGATAGGCGGCGCATTTTCGATGGAACAACTGACCGTACAGGCTTGGCAGCCGATGCATTTGCGCAGGTCAACAAACATACCGTAGCGGGCCCCTTCGGGGCCACCCGGACGGCGTTCGGGCTGGCTGTTCATGGCAGCCTGAACTGGCTTGATAGGGATGATGGTGGCGCTGGCGCTTAGGCCCAGCAGCTCTTTCAGGAAACGGCGCTTGCCTTTTTGGGGCACGGCGGGGGGGAGCATGTTTATACCTCGTTATGCCTGGGTAAAACCCGTTTAAATTATCTATAGTTATAAGCATATTAAGGAATACCCGATGACTCTTTGATGAAAGTCAAAGTTGATCGCTTAAAGGTTGAAATATTCAATCCCGATTAATTCAGTCGGGTTTTAGGTGGTAGAGAAGTGGTCGTTCCTGTTACATCCCCATCCCACGCACTTCCAGTACATAGTCGGCACCGGTCCGTGCCAACATGGCGGAAGAGCCGTTAAAGTTTTTGGGTTCGGTCGGCACGGATGGGGCGACCTGTGTTGGGGCGGGCGGGCTTGATGAACTAAGACCGTGCAGGCCATAGCCCAGCAGGCCGATGGCCACTATTACCAAGGCTCCGTTACGTATCTGTGCTCCCATCTGCGTCAGCTCCTCGTGCCTGAATAGCTCCGTGAACACCCATACTTATCGGAACGGATTGCTGTTGTTCGTCTTGGCCGCCCAAGCGGCTTTGATTTCGTCTTCAGGTGGGCTGACCATAATGAGGGTGGCGGTGCCGTCCGGGCGGCGGTGTACCGTCGCGCTGACTCCGCCTTGCTGGTAGCTGGCCACCAGCCCCAGCCCGATCTGCACCAGGGGGGAACTGATGCCTGTATTGCCGATGCGTCGGCCTATGTCGTAGCCTTCTTTTACATGGTTTAGATCCGGTGCCTGCGGGCCGATCTGGGCCAGCGCCTGATTCAGGGGGATGACCGAACGCGCATCGCCTGTAGTGTCGTAAAACACCCGCGCCGGCTCCTGCCTCGATGGCAGGGCCGCTACCGCTTGCTCCCAGCCGGCCTTGATCGCGGCGGCCTGATCCGCCTGAGGCAGCGGTTGGCCATCGTCTTTACTCAAGGATACGGTCACGGGTCGATGCAGATAGCCCAGCAAGGGTGCCCGGTCGAATTGGCGCACCTGCCAGGTGGTCCAGCGCACGGGGATGTAGGGCGAGGGCGTAAATTCGCCTGGGCCGTCGTTGCTCAGGGTCGCCCACAAGCGGGGCAGGATGCCGTGCCACCATTCGGAGGACATAAAGCTGGCGGCCTGCGGCATATCGGCACCTGTCGCCGCGGCTTGGGCTTTGGAGTATGCCTTGAAGCTGCCTGGCCCCCGATCTTTATTGTTTTCCCAAAAGAAGTTCCATAAGCGCGTAATGTCCAGGTCTGTGGTGTTGCGATTGACCGGTCCGCTCTGCTCGAATGCGTAGGGTCGGATACGCGCATCCACCCGGTCCGAGCGCGCCACCAATAAGGTAGCAATGCTGTCGGGCATGGGCGGGATGACTTTGCCCTCATCCGGCAGACTCGTATGCCCAGGGGTGCGCATCAAGGAACGCGCCATAGAGCCGTCCAAGCTGACCAGCAAGGCCTCGGGCACGTCGGGATGCGCATCAAAAAACGCAAACACTCGCTCCAGCATCAGCACCCCGTCTTCGGTATTAGCGTCCTCTTCCCACAACAGCAAATGCACGCCCAGGCTGGCTCCCTGCCGCAAGCTGGCCAAGCGAGCAGCAGGCCGCTCTGTATCCACGTGTTTAGGCGGCTCCCAGATCAGCACCGGTACGGGCCAATGGCTGACGGCGTGTTTGGCACCCTCTTCAAAGCTGGTGCCTTCTGATACCCTCAATTCTGAGAGACGACGCATATCAGTTTCAAAATAATCATCAATATTTTGCGATATATAGGTGGCGAAATTGTCCGCCTTGGCTTCGATATCCCGCCAGGTCTCGTGATTGGTGGTCGTTCCTGTTACCACCCCCATCCCACGCACTTCCAGTACATAGTCGGCACCGGTCCGTGCAAGCATGGTGGGAGAGCCGTTAAAGTTTTTGGGTTCGGTCGGCACGGATGGGGCGACCTGTGTTGGGGCGGACGGGCTTGATGAACTAAGACCGTGCAGGCCATAGCCCAGCAGGCCGATGGCCACTATTACCAAGGCTCCGTTACGTATCTGTGCTCCCATCTGCGTCAGCTCCTCGTGCCTGAATAATTCCGTCCATATCCATACCCCGATGGCCCAAGTCAGACACGCCAGGATAAAAAAAAGTACATACAGCCGTAAGCGTGGCCTCATGGCTGGCCGCCCTGTGTAGGGACGCCTGCTTGCGCTTGCAAGGCTTGACCATGCGCCGTCAGTTCGTAATCCACCAAGGGCGGTGGCGAAACGGCCACAAGGGTCTCGTCAGGGAAAACGCCCTCTTGGTAGTACAACACGCAGGCTTCCATTAACGCCCTTGTGTCAGGCGACAAGTGCTTAAAATATGGATTTTTACTAAAATCCCTCTGATCCTTAACTCGCCAATCCGCCATTAAATACAGCAGTTTTCGCCAATTCTCGTCATCCATCGTGATCGCCTGCCCCAAGGCCACATCCATCGCCGTGACCCAGCGGTGGTTTTCAGGGCTGCGCAAGATGGCGGAATGGTAGTTATTGGTCTCCAATTCATCCGGGTCCTGCGCCAGGCGTAAACGTGCTTCGTTAGGCGTTTCCTCTCGCTCGATCATGCCGCCGGTGGGCCGTGGCGTAAAACGCCAGTTGTGCGCCTGATCGTCCCGAGCTTTGCCTTCGTTGAAGGCGGTTTTGTACGACGTCAGATCCCAAGGGTAGTCACTGACTCTCTGAACGAACAGCCACTCAAACGAGGCATACTGATTGCCCAGCGCCACGTTCTGACCTACCTCGTCCAGCCGCAACTGGCCGGCCACGTCGGCAAGCCCGGGACGCTGCCCGCCGCGCACCACTTCACCCCCATGCAGCTCGGGTTCGTGCGGCGGCGTCAAGGCCTCGGCATTGATGTGGCGTTCGCTGTTCTGCTCGAACGAGGTCTGCAAATATGCGGCCTTGATACTTTCAGTCAAGGGGCCCCATATCGTGCCGTCTGTTTCAGGGCCGGGTGTGCGACGTTGATACCGATTACGTGCCTGAATCCGGCCCGGAGTCAGACCAACCTGCACGGTATGATCCTGGCCCGCATTGACATCCCAGTCCCAACGCCGCAAACGCGTCCACATCCGTTGGAAAAATCGTCTTTTTTCGAGCACCGACATGGCCTCCAACTGCTCGTCCGTTTCATTCTGCACCGTGTCGGGCACCCCAAAAGTGCCGATGCCCTGTATTTTTCTCATGCCGGTGACCGTATCCTCGGGGCAAAAGTACAGATAGACCTTGCCGCGGTTGTCACGCTCCTTGAAGGTAATCCATTCCTGGCCGCTCTTGTCCAGGCGTTCGCCCTGACTCGCACTCCAGCGCGGCCCGGAGCGCCCGCAGGACCGTCCCGAGGACAGCATCAGATCGGCCAAGGCGGGCACATCGTGGGGACTAGCGGTAACCGCATTGACAATGCGCACCAATGTCTTGAGTTTGCTGCGACCCGTCAGATGACCATCGCCGTCCGTAGCATGCAGGCTGTAGGGCGTATCCACCATGATGATGCAATCGACGCAGCGCTCGCCCCAACTCTTGAGCAAAGCCTGGGCCAACAAGGTAATGATGCTGCCCTGGCTGTGGCCCATGATGGTGATGGTTTCGTTGTGGGGGCTTTGGCCCGAGCGCAGTTCCAGCTTGGCCTGGCGAATCGTCTTGATCAGATGTGCCAGGCGAGTAGCAGCCAGCACAAAATAGCGTCGATCGGGGGCCGTGCCGGCATACACGGCCTTGCCGCCCAAGGCGTTGTGCATAGCAAACTTTTCGATACCCCCAAGCAAAAAACCCGGTTCATACATTTGCGGGATGTTGTTGGTGGCATTGGCAAAGAACCCACCGCCCTTGGCAAAGTTCGCGTCCAGGCGATTGCCATGCACATCCTGATACTGGCCGCGCGTCATCAGCCGGCCATGTTCGTCGGCGTGCCGGCTGGTAATGACCCCGGGATTATCCAAAGTAGCAATGTCCTGGTTATCCGGCCGCAAGCCCCAGTAGAACGGCAAGACCACGCTGGGGCCTGTTTTCCCTGGCTCGCGCTGATAAAGATAGGTGTCTGGATCGTTAAGAATTCTCTCATCGCGTTTTCCATCCATCTGCGCCTGCCGATACTGCCGCCCATACAGGCCTGGCTGCATATCCGTACGTCCCAGGCGCTCGTTCAGCCCCTGGCACAGACCCTGCTCGACCGTGCCATAGTTGGCCCCGTTATCGTTCACCCCGTGAATGAAGATGACAATACCCGGCAGGTCTGCCGGGATCTGCACCGGACACAGGCCAGGGCGGTTCGCCATCGTCAAGGCGCTGGCCTGCGCAATTACGTTATCTGCCATGCTGTTTCTTCTCCCGATTTTCTTCTGCAATTCATTGGCTGGCTCCGCGGTACTTCAGCATTCGATGCGGGCCATGGGCGTGGTGTCGTCCCGCACCGTCAGTGTGTCGTCCTGTGGGTGCAGCCGGCACGACTCCGATTCATACGATACGGCGACAGGGGGAGGCCAAAAAAGCCTGTGTGGGTAAATGATCGATGGCTTTTAAAGAAAGACACGGGTTTTACCTTTCTATCGATGTTGCGTAATGTGACAGCCAGGATGGTTTTCGATAGAAATGCCAGTTTTTTTATGCGCGAAAGTAGGGCGACTTTTTCAGTATAAGTGATGTGGCTTTGTATTGGTAATGAATATTATTTTTGTAAATGTAAGATTTTGAGTGATTGTTGTTATTGCCTTTTGTTGATTTTTATTTAAATTTAAATTTCTTAATCTTTCTTTGATAAAAATTACAATAAAATCAATTGTTTATTTTCTTTTTAATGATCTTTTTGTTTTTTTATTCTATATAATAAATAGCCTTATTATTTATTTATGATGGTTGATTGAATTGATTGTTTTTTTCTGGTGTGGGTTGTGCCTGGGAGGGCATGGCTTTCAAGGCGGGGCATACGCCCGACCGCCTGTAGCGATGCGCTGCAGGCGGTCGGGCGTATTGGATCGGAGGTGTTTCTGTTAAAGGCTATGCTGCTGCCATCGCACCTTAAAACGAACCGGTCAGGCCCAAGAAAAAGGTGCGGCCAGGCTGGTTATAGGTGTGGGCCCCAGCACCATAGATGTAGTTGGGCGTGCCTACATTGACGCCGATGGCGTTACCGCGCCGGAACAGACGCTTGTCGAACAGATTGTCCACGCCGGCATTGACGCGCAGGTGTTTGTTTACCCGGTACTGCGTGCTCAGGCCAAACAAGGCGTAGGGCGACACCTTATCGGTGGCCGACCCTTCCAGCGGTTTGCCGTAGTAATCAAATTTAGGCGGTTTTTGCTCGCCATAAAAGGTGGCCTTGGCGCGTAGCGACCAATCGGCATTCACGGTCCAGTCCAACGTACTGTTGATGGTGTATTTGGGAATCGTGGCGAGCGCTTCGCCGGTGTTCTTGTTCTTGGACTCGATCATGTAAGTAAAGTTAGTCTGCCACAACCAGTCCTGGGCCAGCGGTAAGGTCAGATTGCCTTCCAGGCCGGACACGACCGCCTTGGGAATGTTTTCCCATTGCAGCACCAGTTGGCGGTTGTTCATGGCACGGAAACTGTCCACGGCGGCACGACCGGCTTCTACTTTGTTGCGATAGTCGTTGTGAAAGTAGGTCAGGCTGGCTCCCATGCCTTCGTTGCCCACGAACTCGATGCCCAGTTCTTTGTTGATGCTGGTTTCGGCCTTCAGGTCCGCATTGCCCTGCAAGAAGCAGCCCGCGTCGCTGGCACCGCCGCTGTTGCCCCAGCAGCCGTTGCCCAGGCTGTACAAGGTATAGCCAGCGTTGCTTTGGTACAGATTGGGTGCTTTGTAGGCGCGTGCGATGCCGGCTTTGAGCAACCAGTTGTCTGTGACTGCGTGCGACAGGTTCAGCGACGGGCTCCAGTTGCTGCCGTGCTTGTCGTGATAATCAAGGCGCAGACCCGGCGTAACAGTGGTCTTGTCGCTTGCGTAGATGTTGTCCTCGACAAACACCGAATAAATATTGGCGCGTGATTTCGCTTTGTAGGCGCTGGGCGCGCCGGGAATGCGCGAACGATTGCGCAGGGCCAGTTCCGACGACTGATCGTTCAGCTCCTGTCCTACCCATTCCAGGCCCAGAGTGGCATATTGTTCTATACCGGCGGTGTTGAACTGGTGGCTGGCCTGGGCGTGCGCTGTCAAGGTAGTCAGGTCTATGATGCCCCATCCACCGTCCCGGGCGCGGGCCGGATCGTTGAATGCGCCTTCGGTGCCGCCTGCCAGGCCTTCCAGAATCCGGTAGTTGCGGGTCTTTTCGTACTGGATGTAGGCCAAGGAATCGGTCTTGTCGTTCCAGTCGCCGCGGTGGGTTAGGGAATAACTTTGACGATATAGCGTGTTGGTTTCGTCTCCAAGTCGGCGCTGGACTTCGTCGTTGGTATTGGTGTTTTGTGTATCGCCCGCATAAATATTGCCCTGGCGTCCATAGGCGGCTTCTAGCTCTATCGTGTGGCGGCTGTTGAGCCGCCAGGCCAGCAGGCCGTTGACATCTTTGTTGCGCACGCCTTCGCGCCCGGCTGCAAAAGTGCCTTTATTGGCTCCCCCGCGTCCGGAGGCATGGTCTTTATTGATGTCGTAATCGTCGGCCTCTGTCTTGTTCAGATTGCCGTACAGTCGGAAAGACACGCTATCGGAAACCGGGCCGCTCAGACCGAAGTTGATGCGACGCGACGCGCCTTCCTTGCTGTGCTGGGGCAGGTTGCCATACAGGGATACCGTACCTTGAAACGTATCTGTGCTGGGTTTGGTGATGATATTGACTACGCCGCCGGCGGCACCATTGCCGTAGCGGGCCGCTGCGGGGCCGCGCAGCACCTCGATGCGTTCGATCTGTTCTGCCGGGACCCAGTTGGTGTCGCCGCGCGAGTCACGTTCGCCGCGCCAGCCAAAGCGTACCGCAGAACGCGAACTGACCGGCTTGCCGTCGATCAGGATCAAGGTGTTTTCCGGACCCATGCCACGAATATCGATCTGGCGGTTATTGCCGCGCTGGCCGCTAGCCGAGTTGCCGGTCAGATTGACCCCGGGCATGGTGCGCAGCACGTCGGAAATATCGTTGGCGGGCGGCGATTTTTGCAAATCGTCCTGGGTGATCAGCGATGAGCCAAGGGTTTGTTTCAGCTCTTGTTCAGCTTTGACCACAATGCGGTCCAGCTCGTCTACATTCTGGGCATGTAGCGGTGCTCCAGAGGCTAACCAGAGGGCTGCAGCGCCGCGTGTCAGGAGAGACAGACGGTTAGGCTTGAATCGCGCTGCAGCATACAGCAAGAAAGACGACATGAAACCACCTTGTTAATAATGAGATTGATTCTCGATTATAAACAGGGTTTTTTCATTTTGTTTCTTGAGGGCGGGCATTTTGACCCGAGGATCAATACCCGACAAACTGGATGCCTGGATGCCTGGATGCCTGGATGCCATCGGGTTGATCGCAGGCAATCCGACGAGCGGTGTTAGGCGCAGACGCTACAGCCTGGTCCCATACAGGTATGCAAGACAGAATTGCGACTGCTGGAGCGTGTGCCAGGGCCGGTGACGCGGGTGCCGGCCAGCGCTTGCTGGGGCGTCAAGGCGCGCGCAGGTCCATCTTTGCTGAACAGGCGGCGGGGTGCGCTCAGTTGCAGCAGCAAGGTGCCTTTCTGGCAGGACGGGCAGGGCTGTTCCTGGTTGCGGGCGGCGATGCTGCGCAATTGGCTGCTGCGTGTCAGGCAATGATTGCAAAGGTAGTCGTACAAAGGCATAAGACAATCCGGATGAAACAGGCAACAGGGCCGGGTAGTCCGGCCTTGTTGCGTTTAGGACAATGTGCAGCGCGTGCCGGGACGACCGAACTGAGCGGCTTGATTGAGCGCGCCCTGCGGCAGGATGTCCGTGTCGAAGATGCCGGTAGGCAGGGCTAACGAGGCCGAGCTGTTGGGCAGATCCACCACGCCACCGTAACGGCCTTCGACTGGCGCGGCCGTCAGCAGCATATAGGCCTGGGCGCGGGACAATTCTGTGACCCGCGTGATGTAGTCAATGGCCGCCAGACAAGCCTGACGATACGCAACAGTGGAGTCCAGATAGTAGTTGACACTGTCCTCGACGCTGATGCCGGTAAAGTGTAGCCATTGGTCGTAACGTGGATCGTGACGGCCGGGCACGTAAATAGGGGCGGTCAGATTGTATTTGGCCATGCCGCCCTTGATCAGATCAAAACCCAGGTGCGCCGCGCCATCCATCTCGATAGCACCGCAAAACGAGATTTCGCCATCGCCTTGCGAGAAGTGCAGATCCCCCATGGACAGGCCTGCGCCTTTTACATAGACCGGGAAATAGATGCGTGAACCGATAGTCAGGTTCTTGATGTCCAGGTTGCCGCCGTGTTCGCGCGGCGGGACGGTGCGGGCGGCTTCGGCGGCCATGCGATCAAACTCGGGGCCTTGTACGCCGCGCAGTACGGCGGTCCGGGCGTCGGGCGGGTTGGCATGGCCTTTGGGAACCAGCAATGCTTCGCGGCGGTTCCATTCGCGCAGCAGATCGTGCGAAGGCAGGGTGCCGATCAGGCCAGGGTGCATCATGCCAGCAATACGCACGCCCGGAATATGGCGCGAGGTGGCGTACACGCCATGCAGGTCCCAAATGGCTTTGTCGGCCTCTGGAAAATGCTCGGCCAGAAATCCACCGCCGTTTTCCTTGGCAAAAATACCCGAAAACCCGACCGGGGTAATACAGCGAATGTCCAGCAGGTCCACCACCAGAATATCGCCTGGTTCGGCACCCTCGACATGAATGGGACCGGTCAGCGGGTGGGCGCGTGTCAGGTCCACATCGCGCACATCATTGGCGCTGTCGGTGTTCTTGATCTGCGCATCCAGAAAGTCCAGACATTCCAGGATCATTTCCTCGCCAGGTTTTACGCTGGTCAGGTCGGGGATATCGGGGTGCCAGCGGTTGTGGCCGATTTCGGCCTGTTCGGCCAGAGGCGCGCCCGGTTTGATTTTGATGTGCTGCATGTGTTCTCCTGATTATTGTTGCTGGGTCTAGCTGCACGATCACGTCGTATTGACGTTGCAAAACACGTTACACGAGGCCTTGTGGAGGGTCAAAATAAAGCGATGACGCTTGGTTTAAGTATTAATAATTTGGAAATTATCAATTCCTTTATGGGCCAATGGTTTATAAGCTAAGTAAAAAAATAAAAATCAGAATAAAACCTTTGTCCAGAGGATAAATCCCAAGTCGATTCCTGTTTTTTCAGCAACATTAGAGCTTAGGGTCTGCATATGAAAATTCGCATATTCACTGTTCGGAGACATTACCGTAACCCACGCTCAAACTGCGGGCCGCGCACCTGCGCCGCGCCCTGAATACGAAAATCTGAGCCTGGGGCCCAATCTGCCGTACCCGGCTTAAAAGCCGTTGTGTGGTGACTTTCGGCGGCCTGATCCTGATTGCCCTGAACCTTCTGTTCAACCATCTGCGGGCCGGCAATCCCGATCAACCTGGACCAGACCGTAGCGCCGCCGCGCATGGGGGCTGTGGGCGAGTTTCCGACTTGGCCGGCATCGCCAAACGATACGCCCAGGACCTGTCCATATAGGGCAAGCCCTTGATGTATCGGGATTGTCTTGAAATATTCTGCTTGGGCGTCATATGCTTTTCTGGAGGCGGATAGAGCCCGACGCTTTCACTGTCTGAACTCAGGGCTTGGCATCAATGGCAAATAGGAGATGAGCAATGGCAAATAATCTGACCCGCTTCAATCCGTTTGGCGAGCTGGCAGGATTGGACGCGTTTCGTGATTTTGAAGATATGTTCCGGCGCATGCCGGTCGTCGGATCACTGGCCGGGCAAGGCGCGCAAAGTATTCGCTTGGATGTGCACGAAGATGACCAGGCCTATCAGGTCACGGCCGATATACCCGGCGTTGACAAGGAAGATGTGCATGTCACGGTGGATGGTAACGTCGTATCCATCCGTGTAGAGACGCGGCGCAAACACGAAGAAAAGCAGGGTGAAACCGTGCTGCGCAGTGAACGCTACTACGGCGTGCAAACGCGCAGCTTCAGTCTGGCGCATGACATCGACGATGCCCAAGCCCAGGCCAAGTGTGAAAACGGCGTGCTGGAGCTGACTCTGCCCAAGAAGAAAGGCGGTGCCGGCGCTAAAAAGCTGGAAATCCGTTGATGGGTGTTTGTTTGTGGAAACCGCGCCGAAAGGCGCGGTTGTCGCCATGACTTTGTTTTTGTGACCGACCTGTCTGTTGACGTATTTGTAATGAGCCAGTTGTCCGCCATGCCGGTTTCATGCAGCCCGTAAATTTGAAACATGCCGCACCAGGGTATCGTCCAACTCATCCAGTCGGTTGATTCCCAGCAGTGCCATGTTCCGATGTATCTCCGTTTGCAAGATCCGAATGGCGTGATTGACGCCGGACGCGCCATCGGCGGCGGCCGCGTAATTGAAGGGGCGGCCCGCGAATACGCATTTTGCCCCTAGCGATAAGGCCTTCAATACATCGCTGCCTCGGCGAATGCCGCTATCCATCATGACAACAAGGTCAGGCACGGCCTTGACGATCTCGGGTAAGACCTGCAGGGGTGATGCGGAGCCGTCGATCTGACGGCCTCCGTGGTTGGACGATGATGCCGTCAACTCCTGCATCACGAGCCAGGACCGCATCTTGCCAACGCATCAATCCTTTAACAATCAGCGTGCCTTTCCAGATGTCTCGGACCTGCCGGACATGGCTCCAGTCAAAATGATCTTGGGCCTGGAAATCACGTTCTGCCGTAGACGACAGAATGGCATTACCACGTTCGGCACGCCAATTCTCGAAATGCGGCATGCCGTGGCGCAGCACGGTGCGCGCAAATGTGCCTAAGAGCCAGCGAGGGTGGCTGATGCCGTCCCAGGCCAGACGCGCGCTGGGTCGCAGCGGGGAACTGAAACCATTGCGCAAATAGGCTTCGGGGTTAACTTTGACCGGAAGGTCAACAGTCAGCACCAGGGTCTTGAAGCCTGCTGCGCTGATGCGTGCCATGAGCGCATCAACACGGGCAGTGTCGCCAGGCATATACGCCTGAAACCAGGTTTGTGGAGCCGCGCGAGCCACGTCCTCCATCGGAATGAGTGATGCACCACTCATAATGGCTGGAATATTGGCCTGTGCTGCCGCGCGGGCCAGCAAGATGTCTCCTCGATAGGCCCACATGGCACAAAGGCCAACGGGCGAGATACCGAACGGGGAATCAAATGTCTGGCCAAACAGTTCGATGGTTTGTGTGCGCTGTGAAACACCTGCCAGCATGCGAGGCACAATCATGTACTCATTGAATGCGGCGCGATTGTGCGTCAGTGAAACCTCATCCTCCGCTCCGTTATAAATATAGCTAAATAATTGGCGCGGCAGTTTTTTACGAGCCAGCCGCTCAAAATCGTTTAACGAGTAAATTTTTTTTAGTAGACGAGACGGCTTTGAGTAAGTCACGATGAGATCCATTTTTTACTGTTCCCTCGCAAGCAATGTGCGTGAGGCCTGTAAATTGAAGCAGTACATGCGCCCGCACAGCCAGGTTCACCATAACCAAGTGCTGCCGCGCCAGCCTCTGGGCAGGTCACCAAGACTGCGCAAGTAGGTGAGACGGATGAATCGACTCGCAGCGATTGTCCGGATGAACGGACGCCGGTACAGGCGAAGGTAGTATGCGCAGCACCGTGGGCTGCTGCACATACACGAGCCCATGTAAAAACTCGCAAGGGTAATTGGGAGCGATTGACGTAAGGCAACAGGCCGGGTGGCGGACTGTTAGCGTTCATGCAAGGCTGTCTAGTTATTTACCTTGATATTCGCTTTGCGAATAAGCGCAGCCCATTTGGCGATCTTGGCCTTTTGGAAGGTGGCCAGCTCTTCGGGGCCTGCCCCGGAGATGGTCATGCCCATACCCTTGAGGCGATCTTGGGCAGCGGGTTTTTGCATGGCGGCGTGCAAGACCGTGTACAGCTTATCAACGATAGCTTGGGGCGTTCCAGCCGGCACATAGACAGCCTGCCACGATACGACTTCGTAGTCTTTCAGTCCAAGGTCTTTCAGTGGTTTGATATTTGGAAGCGCCTCGGAAGGCGTGCTGGAGGTAATGGCCAAGGCGCGCAAGCGTCCCGATTCGACCAAGGGGACAGCAGAGGTCAGGTTATCGAACAGGATGTCTATGTCGCCGGCCACTAAGGCTTGTAGCGCCGGCGCACTGCCTTTGTAAGGGATATGCAGCATCTGGCTGCCGATGGTATCCGTGAAAAGGGCTCCTGCCAGATGGTGGGATGAACCAACACCGGCAGACCCGTACGTGACGCCATCCTGCTTTTCCCGTGCTTTAGCGATCAAGTCGTCTACCGATTTGATCGTGCTGTCTGCACGCACCAATAGCACATTTGGAACCGACGCCGTCATGATGACAGGCATGAACGAGGTCAAGGGGTCGTAGCCGATATTAGGGTCAGAGACTGACGTTGACGGCTTGGGAGCTGATTGAGCCGCCCAACAATGTATATCCGTCCGGTTTGGCCCGGGATGCATAAGCTGCGCCTAAACTTCCGCCCATGCCGGGCTTGTTTTCTACGACCACAGGCACGCCCAGATCTGCGCCGATGGCTTGCGCATAGGTGCGGCCCACAATGTCTGTTGAACCGCCCGGGGAGAAGGGCACGACGTAAGTGATTGGCTTGTTGGGCCAGTTTTCAGTTGCATTGGCGGGTGTGGTGGAGACTATGCCGAATGTAAAGGCGGCTGCGAGTGAAAGCAGGAATGATTTTTCTGTGGTTTTCATTAAATGGTGCTCCTCATTTTGTGTTGTTGTATCCATAACCCGGCATCTTCCTTTTGGGTAAGGGCAATTCCGGTTGGCGATCACGGCTATGTTCTGAAAAATAGAATGCATAGAAGCCGACTGCTTCTTTTGGCCGTGATGAAGATCATCTTAGCATTAACTTAACATGTTAATCAATTTGTTGTCTTATGCGATTGCAGTTAGCCTGGCTAAAATACTGACAAATAAGCCGTAAGCCATAAATAACAATAGGAAGCAGAGCGCATATGAAACGACAGAAACGATCTTGCAGCACGTTCTTGTCAGTCCCGGCAAGCTGTGTGTTGCTGGCGATGTCGATGGGAAGTGCGGCGGCGCAAAGTGCTGCGGCGACATTTTCCCATAAGGACTGGGACCTGATCTGCGACAACACACTGACCTGCCGTGCGGCAGGCTATGCCAAGGACGGAGTGGATAAGGGCGCAACGGTGTTGCTGACGCGCCAGGCGGGCAGGGATACGCCGGTGATGAATCGCGTCATGCTGGCTCATTACGATGACGGAGCAGGGCAGAGAGCGTCTCCTCCGGATCTGCTTATTGCCGGCCGTACCGCCGGCCCTTTGGCTTTCGCGGGGGATGACTCCTGGCAGATGAATGATGCTCAAGCGGCCCGGTTTCTTGCCGCACTGAAAAAAGACGCGCCGGTTTCTTTCCGTGAAAATGGTAGCGATTTTTCGGTGTCCGGGGCAGGCTCCAGCGCCGTACTGTTGAAAATGGATGATGTGCAGGGGCGGGTGAACACGCCCGGAGCCATTCTGCGTAAAGGCGCTAACAAGGAGTCCTCGGTAAAAATGCCGGTTGCCGCGCCGGTCATTCATCGCGCTGCCGTAACGGATAAAGCCTTGCGGCCGATGACGACACAAGAGGCGGCCGTGCTAAGAGCGCCGATTCTACGGGTGCTGGCGGCTGATCAAGATCAAGTGTGCACCGAGGACAGACTGGCAGAGCCTTGGGAAGTCGCGCAGCTTAATGACAATACGCTGCTGGTCAGCGCGCCTTGCTGGTTGGCTGCGTATAACGGCGGGAGTGCCTATTTTGTCATTAATAAACATATGCGGTCTGCGCCGGTGCTAGTCAGTGACAGCGGTAATGATTACGAGAACGGGAAAATTTCATCCGCTATGAAGGGGCGCGGTCTGGGAGACTGCTGGAGCCATCAGGAATGGGTATGGAACGGAGCCGAATTTGTCGAAAGCGCGCGGGGTGATACCGGGCGCTGCATGGCGATTCGCGCGGGCGGCGCGTGGGATATACCGGAGTATGTCAGTCAGGTGCGTGAACCCTAACTATGCAAAACATAGCATATCTGCCTACGCGCCTTGTGTTCGCTCTACCCAACAAGTGCGATGGGTAGGGATCGCGATCACTCGATATTCTGCGTTTGTTCCCGCAGTTGCTCGATCAGCAGTTTCAGGTCGATAGACGCACGGGTGACGTCTACGCTGCCGGCTTTGGAGCCCAGGGTGTTGGCTTCGCGGTTCATTTCCTGGAACAGGAAGTCCAGGCGTTTGCCGGTGCTGCCTTGGCGGGCGCCTTTGCGCTTGTCATCGCCGACTTGGCCGGACAGGATCAATTGCAGCTCGCTCAGGTGCGAGCGCAGGCGGGCCAGTTCTTCGGCCACGTCGATGCGCAGCGAGAAGGTGGAGGCTTCCTGGGCGATGCGCGCCGACAGTTCTGCGCCGGAGATCAGGGCAAAACCGTCGGGGCTGGCTTGTTGCAGGGCATCGCGCAAGCGAGTGGCTATCTTGTTTTGTTGTTCGGCCAGGATGTCGGGCATGTGTGCATGAACTTGCTCCACCAGGGCGGCCATGTCCTGGCTAATGGCCTGCATGACCTGAGCCAGGCGCTGTCCTTCGCGCTCGCGGGTGGCGCGCAAGTCCACCAGGGCCGCCTCGCAGGCTTGCTGGATCATGGGCAGCCATAGCGCGGGGTCCATGTCCGAGGCGTTGCCGTTCTGGTTGCTGAGCAGGGTATGCAGCTCGGGGGCCGGCAGATCCGGGATGTGGGCGCGGGCGGTCTGCAGCATTTGGGCCGCGCGCAATACGGCGTCCATGTCCAGGCTGCGTTGCTGTTCGAGACCGGCTCGTGCAAAGTTGACCCGTACATCCAGCTTGCCGCGCTGCACGCCCTGGGCAAGCTGCTCGCGCAGCAGGTTCTCGGCAAAACGCAATTCGTCGGGCAGGCGCAGGCTCACATCCAGAAAACGGTTGTTGACACTGCGCATTTCAATGCTGATGGAGCCTGCTTCGGACTCGGCTTTGGCACTGCCAAATGCAGTCATGCTACGGATCATTGTTCGGCCACTTTGCGAAATAGAAGAAACAGGGCATTGTACTCCCCAGCCGTGCCCGGTCGTGCCCACTAGCGTCATCAAACTTCGATACACTGCTTGGTTTAAAGACGAGGCGGTTTTTAGGAAGCACGGCATGATCAGACTCTTGCACACGGCGGACTGGCAGATTGGGCGGAACTACGCGCGTTTTGCGCTGGAGGACGCAGCGGCGCTGGCCGATGCGCGTTTTCTGGCGATTGAGACGATTGCGCAATTAGCGGTTCAGGAACAGGCCGATGTCATTGTGGTGGCAGGCGATGTGTTCGATTCGCAGACCCTCAGTGATCGCAGTCTGCGGCGCGCCTTCAATGCCATGGCCGGTTTTACCGGGCCCTGGGTCCTGTTGCCCGGCAATCACGATGCCGCCCTGAGTGAAAGCGTCTGGACGCGCGCGCGGCGGCTGGGCTGCGTCCCCGAGCAAGTGCATATCGTGGATAAGCCCGATCCCCTGGAGCTGGCATCGCTGCGTTTGACTATTTTGCCTGCGCCGCTGACCCAGCGGCAGACCTATCACGACCTGACGGCCTGGTTCGATCAGGCATCCAGTCCGGCCGACCATGTACGTGTGGGGCTGGCGCACGGCAGCATCAGCGGTTTGCTGGAGCATATCGACAGCCATAATCAGATAGACCAGGACCGTGCGACCCATGCCCGCCTGGATTACCTGGCGCTGGGCGACTGGCACGGCACCCTGAAAGTGAACGATCGCTGCTATTACAGTGGTACCCCCGAGCCTGACCGATTTAGGAACAACGATTCCGGTCAGGTCGTACTGGTCGAGCTTGACGGCCCTGGTGCCTTGCCGGTGCTGCGTATCGTGCCCACGGCCCGCCATGCCTGGTTCAGCCTAGCGCATGAGTTGTCCGACGATATGGATCTGGATGTGCTGGAACAGGCGCTGGCGAACGTGCCCGAACAAAGCGTGGTGGAATTGGTGCTGGACGGGCAATTGAGTCTGTCCGGTTTTGAGCGTCTGAACACCGTGCTGGGCCAGGCGGAAGCGCGTTGCCGGGCCTGGAGTTGTCAGCAGGATAATCTGCGCCTTGCGCCTACCGAGGCCGATTTACAGGCGCTGCAGGCCGATGGCTATTTGCGGGCTGCCGTCGAGCAATTGCAGAAGTTGCGAACAGATACGCAGGACCCGGCGGCGCAGGACGCACTGCTGATCCTGGCATCTTTGCTGCGCGACAAGGGAGACCGCCATGCACATTAAGTCGTTGCGGGTCGAACAGTTCAAGCGATTCCGGCAGCCGGTCTTGCTGGACAAGCTCAAGACCGGTTTGAATATCATCAGCGCGCCCAACGAGTCGGGCAAAAGCACACTGGCACAGGCCTTGCGCACGGTGTTTTTCGAGCGTTACTCCACCAGCAGCCTGAACGAGATCTTGCCCTGGGGCGATTCGTCCGCAGCGCCGGAGATCGAGGTGGAGTTTTGCATGAACGACCAGGATATGCGGTTGAGCAAGCGTTTTTTCAAACGCAAGCGTTGCGACCTGCAAATAGGACGTACGCAGTTGGACAACGACGAGGCCGAGCAGTATCTGGCCGAGCACATGGGTTTTGATTATGCGACGCGCGGCGGCAGTCAGGCGCGCAATTGGGGTGTGCCTGGCTTGTTGTGGATAGAGCAAGGGCAGGGGCAGGAATTGCGGACGGCGGTGCAGCACGCAGGCAATACACTGCAACAAGCCCTTGGGGCCGATATGGCTGATTTGACCAGCGCCGACGGCGATTATGTGCTCGATCAGGCCCAGCAACAACTGGATCAGTATGTGACGCAGGCTAAAGGAGAGCCGCGTGGGGTCTGGCTGGCTGCTAGACGTGAGCACGAAGACATTCAGGCCGAACTGACCCGTCTGCAGTCCGAGCTGCAGCAGTACCAGCAATGGGTAGACCAACTGGCGCAGGCGCGCCGCCAGGTGGCGGACAGCGAGCGTGAAAAGCCCTGGGAGCGTTTGCGTGGGCAGATGCGTGCCGCCCAGACCCAGTTGCAACAGGCGCGCGATCTTCAGGCCCGCTCTTTGGAGCTGGTGCGACAACTGGACATGTTGCACGAGCGCGAGCGTCTGTATCAGCAAGCGGCAGAACAAGATGGACTCCTGGATACACAGCGCATCGAACGCCTGGCGCAGGCGCAATCTTTGTCCGGGCAATTGGAGCAGGCCCGTCAAGGTTTGGTGACGCTGGAGGCGACGCTACAGCAGGTTCGCCGTCAGAAAGAACTGCTTCAGCGCGAACAAGAGCATGCCCGCGCCTGGTTGCAGTGGGAACGCGAACAGGCCGCGCATGCCACGGCTCAACAACAGGTGCGTCAGTATCAGGACCAGTTGGATGAACTGACCCGACACGAGGCCGAATTGGCCCAATGCAGCGCCGCCGTGCTGCAATTGCGTATCAACGATCCGGTGCTGGCGGCCTTGCGCCAAAGCAGTCAGCAGGTACAGCGCCTGCAGCATCAGCTCGATGCCGTGGCCACGGAGTTGCATATCGATCTTGTGCCGGATGCACGTATACAGGTCGAAGGCACCGAGATTTCCGGACAGGCTCATCTGCACCTGAGCGAAGCCACCCAGGTCATGTTGCCCGGCATGGGTATGTTGCGCATCGTGCCTGGCGGCAAGGACCTAAACGGGCTGGCGCAAAAACTGGAGCAGGCGCAGCGCGACTTGCGCAACGCCTTGCAAGAGCAAGGAGCCGGTAGCCTGGACGAGCTGGAGCAGCGCCGCGAACAAAGCCGCCAGTATGAGCACCGCGAGAATGTGTTGCGAGCCGCGATGCGGGCGCTGGCCCCCAAGGGGCGGGCGCACTTACAGGGGCTGTTGACCTCGGCGCAGCAAAGCAGCCCGCCGGCGCAGCCGCAAGGCCAGGCTCCGCAGGGGCTGGACTTGGATCAACAGATACGTGAAGCTGACCTGGCCGAGCAGCAATGGCAGGCATTGGATGCGCAATGGCGTCAAGCCCGGGAGGACTTGGCGACCTTGACGGCCAAGTATGAACAGGCGCAAGCCGAAGCCCAGCGCATCGAGCGCCAATGGAGCGATCCACAGCGCCGCAGCGCTCAGCAGGAACGAGAGCAACAATGGAACCTTCTGCGAAACCAACGCGGGCAATTGCAACACGATCAGCAGGTGCTAAGTGCCCAATTGGAAAACTTATCAGTCACTATCCTGGAGCAGGATGTAGACCGCTTTGAGCGCAGCGCGCAGCAACAGGAACAGGCTTACGCCCAGGCGCGGGTTGCGGTGCAGTTGGTGCAGACCAAGCTGGAAACCCAGGGCGCGCAGGGCCTGGAAGAGCAGATTGCCGATGCAAAAGTACGTTTGACGGACAGCGAACGACGTTGCGCGGGCTACGAACGGCGCGTAGCCGCCTTGCGTTTGCTGGTACAGGTGCTGCGCGAACAGCGCCGTGCCTTGACCGAGCAATTGCATAAGCCGTTGCAAAAGCACATTAACCACTATTTGCGCCTGCTGCTGGGCAAGGCGTCGGTCGAACTGGACGAGTATCTGACGCCGCGTTGGTTGCAGCGCGATGGCAGCGAGTTGGCAGCCGACGATATCGATGGTTTAAGCTTTGGCGCGCGCGAGCAGATCGGCCTGATCGCTCGGCTGGCGTATGCTGATCTGTTGCAGCAGGCTGGCCGGCCCACCTTATTGATGCTGGACGACGTGTTGGTGCATAGCGATCCGGAGCGTCTGCAGGCCATGAAACGCATCATCAACGATGCCGCCCAGCGGCATCAGATTTTGCTGTTTACCTGTCAGGCGGACAAATGGCTGGACATGGGCGTGCCGCTGCGTCCGGTGCCGCAGGGCGTACAATAGCGCTTTCGATTTATCGTCTGGAGCCTTGCCTTGTCTCAGTCCGTCCCCGTTGCACGTCAGAGCGGTCGCCGCGCCGATCAGTGCCGTCCTGTGGAATTTCTGACCGGATTCACCCGCCATGCCGAAGGTTCGGTGCTGATTCGCATGGGCGATACGCATGTCCTGTGCAATGCCAGCGTGCTGGACAAAGTCCCCCCGTTCCTGAAAGGCAAGGGGCAGGGCTGGGTAACCGCCGAATACGGCATGTTGCCGCGCTCTACTCATACACGCTCGGACCGCGAAGCGGCACGTGGCAAGCAGAGCGGGCGCACGCAGGAAATCCAGCGTCTGATCGGGCGCAGCCTGCGCGCCGTCTTTGACCTGACTGCATTAGGTGAACGTACCTTGCAGATCGATTGCGATGTTATTCAGGCCGACGGCGGCACCCGCTGCGCCAGCATTACCGGTGCCTGGGTGGCGGCCAGTCTGGCAGTGCGCACCTTGCAGCAGCAGGGCTTGCTGCAGGGCAGTCCCATCCGCGACCAGTTGGCCGCCGTGTCCGTCGGTTTAAGCAATGGCACGCCCGTGCTGGATCTGGATTACGAAGAAGATTCGGCCTGCGGCGTCGATATGAATATCGTTATGACCGGCAGTGGTCAGTTGGTGGAGGTGCAGGGTACAGCCGAAGGACAGACGTTTGATCGAGCCGCGCTGAACAATCTGCTGGACTTGGCTGAAAACGGGCTGCGTCAATTGATGTCCGCTCAGCGCCAGGCACTGGGCCTGTAATCCATTTTTTCGATTCCGGGCACCATGCTGCCCATGGATACACCATGAATGCAGAACACAAAAACGTAGTCCTGGCTTCCAACAATGCAGGCAAGCTCAAGGAGTTTTCCGCCATTCTGGCTAGCGCCGGTCTGACTATGGTGCCGCAGGGACAGTTGGACATTCCTGAGGCCCAAGAGCCATTCGGCACCTTCGTGGAAAATGCCCTGGCCAAGGCCCGTCACGCCAGCCGCTTGAGCGGCCTGCCTGCGCTGGCCGACGATTCGGGTTTATGCGTGCGCGTGTTGGACGGTGCGCCGGGCGTGTATTCGGCCCGTTTCGCGGCCATGGAGCAGGGTGGCGAGAAATCGGATAGCGCCAATAATGCCTTGCTGGTCCGCCGTCTGCAGGGCCAGAGCGACCGGCGTGCCTGTTATGTTGCTGTCTTGGTGTACGTGCGCCATGCCGATGACCCGCGCCCCATTATTGCGGAAGGGGTCTGGGAGGGCGAAATCGTGGATCAACCGCAGGGCGAACATGGCTTCGGTTACGATCCGCATTTTTATATCCCACAGTTTCAGCAAACGGCAGCGCAACTGGCACCTGAAATCAAGAATCAGCACAGCCACCGGGGTCGCGCCCTGCAAAGCCTGCTGCGCAAGCTCGAACAGGCATGAGTACCTTGCAAGATCTATCGCCTTCTGTGCGCATCCGGCCAGGAGCCGGGCCGGCCACATTGCTGCCCAGTCTGCCGCCGCTGTCGGTCTATGTGCATGTGCCGTGGTGCGTGCGCAAATGCCCGTATTGCGACTTCAACTCTCACGCCGCCCCTGCGCAACTGCCGGAAGAAGACTATCTAAGCGCCTTGCAAGCCGATCTCGAACAGAATTTGCCCCTGATATGGGGACGACAGGTCATTTCTGTCTTCATAGGCGGAGGCACACCCAGCCTGTTGTCTGCATCGGCCTTGGATCGCATGTTGGCCTTGTTGCGGGCGTACTTGAATCTATTGCCCGATGCCGAAATTACGTTGGAAGCCAATCCCGGTACGGCGGAGGCACAGCGTTTTTTGGACTATGCGCGTAGCGGGATCAACCGGATCTCGCTGGGAGTGCAAAGTTTTGATGACCAGGCACTGAAGGCCTTGGGCCGCGTTCACGACGGGCAACAGGCGCGTCAGGCCATAGACATGGCCATGAAAGCCGTGGACCGTGTGAATCTGGATCTGATGTACGCCTTGCCGGGCCAAAGTCCGACACAATCCGAGCAGGACATACTGCAGGCCATGTCCTTTGGCACCGAACATCTGTCGCTTTACCATCTGACCCTAGAGCCCAACACCGTCTTTGCCAAATACCCTCCCGTCCTGCCCGACGATGACGACAGCGCTGCCATGCAGGACAGGCTGATCGAGCTGACCGCCGCCCAAGGCTGGCATCAGTACGAGATTTCCGCCTATGCCAAGCGTGGCGGCCATAGTCGCCACAATCTGAATTATTGGGAATTTGGCGATTACTTGGGCATAGGGCCGGGCGCGCACGGCAAGCTGTCTTTTCATGATCGCATCATACGCACGGCTACGGTGCGCAATCCGGTTTCCTGGATGGAAGCGGCACCCCGTCGCGATGGCAGCCATTATGCCCGGCACGAACGCGTCAGCGCTGCGGATTTGCCCTTCGAATTCATGCTTAATGCCTTACGGTTAAAGGATGGTGTGCCAGCTAATTATTTTCAGGAACGCACTGGCGTGCCGCTGGCCCGGATACTGCCTGTTTTGCGGCGCAGCATCGACAAAGGTTTGCTGGCGGCAGATCCTGTGCGTATCCGCGCCAGCGATCTGGGATGGCGTTTCCTGAATGATCTTCAAGAGGCATTTCTGCCAGACGAGCTGGCTTAACGGCGGTTGGCTGTTTGATCGTCGTCTGGGCAGGAAAACAACAAATTCTGTTTTGTTCTGTGACAAATTGACGGTAAACTACGAGTTGACGCTTTAGACAAGAAATACTCAGTTAAGGTCATTTTTTTATTGTGCAGTTGCACAATTGCTCTACAATTAATTTCAGGTAAAGCCAGTGTCACAATTCTCATATCCGAGTGGACCACACAAAGAAGGGCGGGGCCTGCCGGGGATGCGTACACCGGATTTACCACAGCGGGTCAGACCACGACCCGCCGTGAACCCCCACACCTTTTGTTAACGTCATTGACGCTGGAGTCAACATGTCCACCCCTGAAGATGTTCTGAAGATCATAGCTGAACGCGACATTGCGTTTGTGGACTTCCGTTTTACGGATACCCTAGGCCGCGAACACCACCTGACCACGCCTGCCCACGCAGTTGACGAAGACCGTTTCGAGTCCGGCGTGGCTTTCGATGGCTCCTCGCTGCCCGGCTGGAAAGGCATCGAAGCATCGGACATGTTGCTCATTCCGGACGCCAAGACGGCTCGCATGGACCCGTTCCGCGAAGAGCCCACGCTGATTTTGACGTGTGATGTAGTCGAGCCTTCCGACCTGAAAGGCTACGACCGCGACCCTCGTTCCCTGGCCAAACGCGCCGAAGCGTATCTGCGCTCCAGCGGTCTGGGCGACACCGCGTACTTCGGTCCCGAGCCCGAGTTTTTTGTGTTCGACGGCATTACCTGGAACGACGACATGTCGGGCAGCTTCGTGAAGATCCGTTCCGAAGAAGCGCCTTGGTCGCGTGGTGTGGACATCAACGGCAACAATTTGGGCCATCGCCCTGGCATCAAGGGTGGTTACGTGCCTGTTTCGCCTGTGGATTCGTTCTCGGATCTGCGCTCGGAAATGTGTTTGCTGCTGGAGCAGCAGGGCGTTCCAGTGGAAATCCACCACCACGAAGTGGCCGCTCCTGGTCAGTTGGAAATCGGTACGCGCTTCTCGACCCTGGTCGAACGAGCCGACTGGAACCAGATCATGAAGTACACCATCCACAACGTGGCCCATGTGTACGGCAAGACGGCGACATTCATGCCCAAGCCCGTAGTCGGCGACAACGGTTCGGGCATGCACGTGCACCAGTCTATCTGGAAGGACGGCCAAAACTTGTTCGCAGGCAATGAATATGCCGGTCTGTCAGAGTTTGCACTGTTCTATATCGGCGGCATCATCAAGCACGCCCGTGCATTGAACGCCATTACCAACCCCACGACCAACTCGTACAAGCGTCTGGTTCCACACTTTGAAGCCCCGGTCAAGCTGGCTTATTCGGCCCGCAACCGTTCGGCCTCGATTCGCATTCCGTACGTCAGCAATCCCAAAGCCCGCCGTGTGGAAGCCCGCTTCCCCGATCCAATGGCCAATCCATATCTGGCGTTCTCGGCTTTGATGATGGCGGGTCTGGACGGTGTGCAGAACAAGATTCACCCTGGCGACGCTGCCGACAAGAATCTGTACGATCTGCCGCCCGAAGAAGACGCAAAGATCCCAACCGTTTGCGCCTCGCTGGAACAAGCGGTGGAGGCCTTGGATAAGGACCGCGAGTTCCTGACCCGTGGCGGTGTGTTCAGCAACGAAATGCTCGATGCCTTCATCGAACTGAAACAAGCCGAAATCACCCGTCTGCGCATGGTGCCGCATCCGGTTGAGTTCGACATGTACTACAGTCTGTAAAACAGGTTTTGCGCCGACTTGTTGTCGACGCGGTCCTGAAAAAAAGCGGCTTCACGGCCGCTTTTTTTTAGCTTCTTCGAAGAATTCCGAGAGCCAGTTTACTCAGTCGATGAGGAACTGGTTTTTTTAAGACGCCATTCAAGGCGCAGTACGCTCGGACAGGGCTGATGGCTTGCCGGCGCTGCGCGCCGGTGCCCTGGTCGGGGCGCATGGCCGGGCGCGTCGTTAACTCCGGCGGGTTGCTTGTCCGCCGGACAAGCAACAAGCGCCGCCGTCAAACAGAACGACGCTTGCCCCCCGTCCCCACGCCCCGCCTGCGGCAAGCCATCCGACCCGCCCCGTCCGAGCGTACTGCGCCTTGAACGGCTCAAAACACCGATGACATCGCCCCGGCTATACATAGCAATACCCAACAGACCATTGAGCGTATAGCTGAAATCTTGTGCGGTGTACGTGGACGTCCTGTCATGTGGGCCAAACACATCGGTGCTGTTCTCGCCAGGCCAGCCATAGCGGGCCGGCGGGCGAGTCAGGGCCTTCGCCGCAGGCGGGATGCCGGGGCGGGAGGCAAGGGGCGTGCTGTTCGAGCAGGACGCGTGTGATTCGTCCCGTGGACGAATCACCCTGCGAGTTCACGCTCCGCCCGCCCCGGTATCCCGACCAGGGAACCCGCGCACAGCGCGGGCGAAGGACCCAGCCAGGCCGGTCTGCTATGGCTGGCCTGGCGAGAACCCGAGGTTCTCTCTGCTTGGCCTAAACGGCCCAAGCAATACGAAGGAATCCCCGAAATTTCTCGAAGAACTTTTTTATTGCATCGCTAACCTTCGTGGGCGAAAAAATGGCCAATCCGGCGTGGGTCTTTAATGATGCAAGACCGGTTCGGTTGTTTGGCCGCCGCGCAGAAAGGCCTGGGCGCGTTGGGCCATAATGGCTTCGCGGCGTATGAAGTCGGCCACGAACTCGTTAACCGGATGGTGGTGTAGACCGTAGGGCGTGTCCCACTGGATGATTTTGCCCGACTGCATGACACCGATCCGATCGGCAATGGCAAAAGCCTCGGCCTGATTGTGAGTGACCAGGATGGCGGTAATGCCGGTTGCTCTCAGGATATCGCGCACTTCAAAAGCCAGGCGTTCGCGTGTGTCGACATCCAGATTGGAAAACGGTTCGTCCAATAGCAGCAAGGAGGGCTTAGGAGCCAGTGCCCGCGCCAAGGCCACGCGCTGTTGCTGGCCGCCAGAAAGTTCGTGCGGATAGCGTTGGGCCAAGCGCTCCAGGTCTACCAGTTCCAGCATGTCGAGCACTCGCGCCTGGCGTTCGGTTTTGTCCCATTTGCGCAGTCCGAACGCCACGTTCTTTTCGACCGTCAGGTGAGGGAAAAGGGCATAGTCCTGAAACATCATGCCGACCCGGCGATGTTCGGGCGCAACCTGCTGGTGGGGGCTGGAGAGTAGTTGTTGATCCAGTAGAATCCGGCCTTCACGCAAAGGTTCGAAGCCGGCTATAGCCCGCAGAACCGTGGTCTTGCCGCAGCCGGAGGCTCCTAGCAAGCAGCCGATTTCGCCTTGAGGCAGTTGCAGGTTCAGGTGATCCACCACAGGGCGGAATCCTTCGGAAGTGTCGTAGGCCAGAGTAATGGCCTGCAAGTCCAGAAAAGCAGTAGTCATGATCAGCGTCGGCTTTGCGCCGTCAGTTGGGTGCGCGCCAGCAGGATAACGGGAATCAGTCCGGCCAGCACAATGGCCAAGGCAGCGACAGCACCTTCTTCATAGGTGCCACGCGCGGCTTCAGCATACAGCCAGGTGGCCAGGGTATCGAAATTCATGGGACGCAGCAGCAATGTGGCAGGCAACTCTTTCATGGCATCCACGAAGATCAGCAGCGCGGCCGCGCCCATAGCGGGTCGCAGCAAAGGCAGGTGTACGCGGCGCAGGGTGCCGGCTGGGCTTTCGCCCAACAGGCGCGATGCCTGTTCCAATGATGCGGGAATACGGGCCAGGCCGGCATCCAGACCGCCTACGGAAATGGCCAGAAAACGCAGGGTATAGGCTAGTACCAAGGCCAAAGTAGAACCCATCAGCACCAATCCGCCGGTGTCCAGGCCCAGCCAGGACTGGACGCGATTGTAAAAAGAGTCGAACAGAACCAGCGGTGTCAACAAACCGATGGCCAGCACCGTGCCGGGAATGGCATAGCCCAGGCTGCTGATGCCGGCTAGTATTCGTGCCATGCGGGGTTTATGGCCGTGGCGCACCGCACGCGCCGACCAGGCCACCACCAATCCGCACAGCAAGGTGGCGACGGTCGCCAGAGCGGCAATGTGTACGGTATTCCAGGCGCTGGCCAGTAATTGTTCGGATACGGCTCCGGCCTGCGCCAGATGGGTGATGGTTTCGTTCAAGAGGTACAGCGAAGGCGCTATAAAGCCAATCAGGACCGGCGCTACCCCCAGGGATAGCGCCAGCCAACAGGCTGGCCCGCGCAGGCGGGTCGGACGTATGGATTCGGAGCGCTGATTGCCGGCGTAGGCTTGCCGGCGGCGGCCGTAGCGTTCGATGGTGATCAGCGTAGCGACGATGACCAGCATGGAGACGGCAATCTGCGCCGCACCTGCAAGATCGGAGCGCGTCACCCAAGTCGTGTAAATGGAGACGGTCAGGGTTTGCACACCCAAAAATTCGGATGCGCCGATATCGTTGAGTGTTTCCAGCAAGGCCAGGCTGACGCCCACGGCGATGGCGGGCCGGGCCATCGGCAGCACGACACGGAAAAATACGCTGCGGCCCGATTCACCCATGATGCGGGCGGCTTCGAGCAGGCTGGCCGATTGGGTGGCGAACATGGCGCGCGTGCTGAGATACACATACGGATACAGCACAAAGCCCAACAAAAAAATAGCACCGCCCAAGGAGCGCAGATCGGGCAGGCGAAATTCGCGTGGACTGCTGTAGCCCAAGAGATCACGGATCAGCGACTGTATCGGACCGATGGGATGGAGCAGATCCAGGTAGGCAAAGGCCACGATATACGTGGGCACAGCCAGGGGCAGGAGCAAGGCCCATTGCAGCACGCGTCGGCCGGGGAATTCGTAGGCGGTGATCAGCCAGGCCGAGCCTACGCCCAGGCAGCTGACCAGCACGCCCACGCCCAGAAGAAGCAGGATTGTATTGCGCAGTGCGCCGGGCAAAACAAACTGGAGCAGGTGAGACCAATGCCCGGTGTTGCCACCCAGGGCATGGGCAAACAAGGTAATGACTGGAGCGGCCGCCACGAGGGCGACCAGCACAGCGGCCACTTGCCAGAGGGGCAGTCGGCGAAAAAAAGACATGATGGAAAGCTGCTGGATTTCAGGCGCCTGAATGCGCGGCGACCGCCGCCCCGAAATATCGAGGCCGGCGGTCGCGGAAAAAGAACCGGAAGTAGAGTTAGTTGTCGAAGCCAACTTTATCAACCAACTCGCTGGCTTGCTTGCGATGCTTGGCGATTTCGGCCAGAGGCAGCGGGTCTACCTTCAAGGGGCCGAAACTGGCCACGACAGGGTCCAGCTCGACGCCGGCGCGCACCGGGTATTCGTAGTTGGCCTTGGCGTACAGGCTTTGCGCCTTGTCGGAGACCAGATATTCGAGCAGCTTGACCGCATTGTCCTTGTTGGGCGCATGCTTGGCCACGGCGGCACCGGAGATGTTCACGTGCGTGCCCTGGCTTTTCTCGCTGGCGAAGGTAGGACGAATCACCTTGATGGCTTCGCCCCATTTGTGGGCGTCCGAGCCAGGCTCGGCATTTTTCATGCGGCCTACGTAGTAAGCGTTGGCAATGCCGATATCGCAGATGCCGCCAAGGATGTCGCGCGCGACATCGCGGTCGCCGCCGGCGGCCTTGCGACCCAGGTTATCTTTGACGCCGCGCAGCCATTTTTCGGTCGCTTCGGCACCGTCGTGCGCAATCATGGCCGCGACCAGAGCGGTATTGTAGGGGTGCTGGCCCGAGCGAATGCAGACTTTGCCTTTCCATTTTGGATCGGCCAGGTTTTCGTAGGTAATGCTTTTGATATCGACGTCTTTGGCGACGTAGGCCACGCGATCACGCAGCGACAGCGAGAACCACTGGTTGTCCGTACCGCGCAGGTTGGCCGGGATGGCGCTGGTCAAGGCTTCGGACTGGACAGGCTGGGTAACGCCGGCTTCGACCAGATCCAGCAAGTTGCCGATATCCACGGTCATCAGCACATCGGCGGGCGATTTGCCGCCTTCGGTCTTGACGCGTTCGATCAGGCCATCCTTGACGAACACTGTATTGACCTTGACGCCGGTGTCCTTGCTGAAGGTTTCCAGCAGGGGAGTAATCAAGCCGGGTTCGCGGGTGGTGTACAGATTGACCTCGCCAGAGGCCACGGCTGCCATGGACATGCCCCCCAGACCGGACAACACCAAAGCGTGGATCAGGGAACGGGTGGATGGCTTGAAACGCATCATGATAAGAACTCCGGAGTTCTGGGTAAATCGGTGAAACAGCACGAATGGGAATGATTATCAAACAGATACGCAAAGGTAGCAGTTTCTTAGCCAACTCACAATAGAGAAATGATGGAAAAACGCAAATTGCGAGTCAGGCAAAATAGGGGCAGCCGGGTCGAAAACAGGCGGCTCCTTGGGGGTGGGGAAAATGATGGTAAATCCTGATTGCGATCAAGGCCTTTGTTTGACCGGGCATGAATTTGCCTGGCGATCTGAGTACAATGCAAAGGTTTCGCACCATTTCTCGGGATATCCCGGTCTTTAATACCGACACTACCATGGCAGCTTTCAATACCGAACGAGTGCTAAGCGTCCATCACTGGAACGACACGCTGTTTTCTTTCACCACGACCCGTGACGCCGCGTTGCGCTTTCATAATGGCCATTTCGTCATGATAGGTCTGGAAGTGGAAGGCAAGCCTTTGATGCGAGCCTACAGCATCGCCAGCGCCAATTACGAGGAAAACCTGGAATTTCTCAGCATCAAGGTGCAGGACGGCCCGCTGACTTCCCGGCTGCAGCACCTGAAAGAAGGCGACAGCATCCTGGTTAGCCGCAAACCCGTTGGCACGCTGGTCATCGACGATCTGCGCCAAGGCCGCAATCTGTTTTTGTTCGGCACCGGCACCGGCCTGGCTCCCTTCATGAGCATCATCAAGGACCCCGATACTTACGAGCGCTTCGAAAAAGTGGTTTTGGTACATGGTGTGCGCTTTGTCAGCGAACTGGCCTATTCGGATTTCATTCAGAACGAATTGCCAAACAACGAATATTTTGGCGAGATCGTGCGCGAGAAATTGCTGTACTACCCCACGGTCACGCGCGAAGCTTTCCGCAATACGGGCCGTATCACCGAACTGATCGAATCGGGCAAGCTGTGTCAGGATCTGGGAATCGAGGCCTTGGACCCCGCGCACGATAGGGCCATGCTGTGCGGCAGCCCCGCTATGCTGGCCGATATCAGCGCCATGCTCGATAGCCGCGGTTTTACGGTGTCGCCCGGCGTGGGCCAGCCCGGCGACTATGTGATCGAGCGTGCGTTTGTCGAAAAATAATTGGAACGGCGGCTGTTAATTTTAGCTATAGCCGCTTAAACTCTGATAGTAAACCACTCATCAGAGGTTCTTATCATGAGCAAGCAAGTCGTCTTTACCGATGCCGCTCCCGCCGCCGTAGGCCCGTATTCCCAGGCTATCATTGCCTCCGGCGGCAAGACAGTCTATCTGTCTGGTCAGATCGGCCTGGAGCCGGCCACGGGCGAATTGGTGTCGGAAAATTTCGAAGGGCAGGTGCGTCAAGCGTTTGCCAATCTGGAAGCCGTTGTACAGGAAGCCGGCGGCTCCCTGAGCGACATCGTCAAGTTGACGCTTTTCCTGACCGACCTGAGCAAATTCGCCAGCGCCAACGGCATTATGGCCGAATTGATCCCCCAGCCGTTTCCGGCACGCTCCACCATAGGCGTAGCCAGTCTGCCCAAGGGTGCGCAGTTCGAGGTCGAGGCCATTTTGCACCTCTGATGGCCCGGCGCTCATGATCGCAGATCGGCCTGCCAAGCAGGCCAAGCGGCCTTCGCCCCGCAAGGCCGTCTCCGTGGAGCAAAAGTTCGCCAAGCTGGGACTGCGCGAGCCGGCCGATTTCGTAGTGCATTTGCCGATACGCTACGAAGACGAAACCCAGGTCGAACCGATTGCCCATCTGTATCCCGGCAAGATGGCCCAGATCGAAGGCCACATTCTTAGTACAGACGTGCAGGCCCGTCCCCGCGCCCAGTTGCACGCCCGTATTGCCGACGATAGCGGACAGTTGGCATTGCGCTGGTTGAATTTTTATCCCAGCCAGCTCAAGCAGTTGCAGGCCGGCAAGCCATTGCGGGTGCGCGGCGAAGTGCGTCAGGGCTTTCATGGCCTGGAAATGGTGCATCCCAAAGTGTCGGCTGCCGGAGCGCCGCTGGCGCGGGCCTTGACGCCGGTGTATCCCACCACAGATGGGCTGACCCAGGCCCAACTGCGCAAGGCGATTGCCCATGCGCTGGATCATGCCGATCTGCATGACACCTTGCCCCAAGATGTACTAGACCAGCAGCAATTGATGCCTTTTGCGCAGGCGATACGCTTGCTGCATTATCCGCCGCCTGAATTGAGCTACGACGATCTGTTCGAGCGCGGCCATCCGGCCTGGAACCGCATTAAATTCGATGAATTGCTGGCGCAACAGTTGTCGCTGGCACAGGCGCGCGCAGCCCGCCGAGCACAGCGCGCCGCACCTTTGCGACAGCACGATTCGGAGCTGGCACAGGCATTGCTGGCTGGTCTGCCGTTTGCCCTGACTGGAGCACAACAGCGTGCCGTGGCCCAGATCGCTCAGGATATGACGCGCTCTTACCCCATGCATCGTCTGTTGCAGGGGGATGTGGGCAGCGGCAAGACGATTGTGGCTGCTTTGGCAGCGGTCCAGGCCATCGCCAGCGGTTTTCAGGTGGCCCTGATGGCACCCACCGAAATTCTGGCCGAACAACATTATCTAAAAATGCGCGGTTGGCTGGAGCCATTGGGCGTGCAGTTGGCCTGGTTGACCGGCAGTTTAGGCGTGAAAGCGCGGCGTCAGGCTTACGAATCGATTGCGTCGGGGCAGGCCGCGTTGGTCGTCGGCACGCAAGCGTTGATTCAAGATCAGGTCGGCTTTAAGCGTCTGGGCCTGGTCATTCTGGATGAGCAACACCGTTTTGGCGTGGGTCAGCGTCTGGAGTTGAATCGCAAGGGCGACACGGTGGATGAGCAGGGCCGCGCCTATATCCCTCATCAGCTCAATATGAGCGCCACCCCCATTCCGCGCACGCTGGCCATGGCTTTTTTTGCTGATCTGGATGTATCGGCTATCGATGAGCTGCCGCCGGGGCGCAGTCCTGTCATCACCAAACTGGCCGCCGACGGGCGGCGCGATGAAATCATGGCCCGTGTCCGGGCCGAAGTCGCCCAGGGCAGGCAGGCGTATTGGGTGTGTCCTTTGGTCGAAGAAAGCGAAGCCTTGCAACTGCAAACCGCTGTCGATACCCATGCCGCGCTGGTTCAAGCCCTGGCTCCGCTGAGAGTGGGCCTGATTCATGGCCGCCTGCCGTCAGTCGACAAGGCTCAGGTCATGGACGCATTTCGTGGCGGTGAGCTGGATGTCCTGGTAGCCACCACCGTCATCGAGGTAGGGGTGGATGTGCCCAATGCCTCGCTGATGGTCATCGAGCATGCCGAGCGTTTTGGATTGGCCCAGCTGCATCAGTTGCGCGGACGGGTAGGGCGTGGCCAGGTGCAGTCGGTTTGCGTGCTGTTGTATCAGACACCGCTGTCGGCGGTGGCGCGCCAGCGTCTGCGCGCCATGTACGAAACCAATGACGGCTTTGAGATCGCCCGCCGTGATCTGGAGCAACGGGGACCGGGCGAATTCATGGGCATGCGCCAGTCCGGCCAGGCGGTGCTGCGTTTTGCCAGCTTGGAGTCGGACGAGGAATTGATAGAACGGGCTCAGGAGCTGGCCGCCGATTTCAGCCGCCGCTATCCCGATCACGCGCAGGCCCATATGCAACGCTGGATGAAGGGCCGCGAAGAATTGCTGCGCAGCTGATGCTGCCCACACATTGTTTGAACAAGGAATTGCCATGACATTGACCGAGCTGAAGTACATCGTGGCCGTCGCGCGCGAGCGCCACTTCGGCCGCGCCGCCGAAGCCTGCTTCGTCAGCCAGCCGACTTTGTCGGTGGCGATCAAGAAGCTGGAAGACGAGCTGGGCGTAGTCATTTTCGAGCGTGGTGGGACCGAAGTAGGCATTACGCCCATAGGTCTGCGCATCGTTGCGCAGGCCCAGAAAGTGTTGGAGGAGGGGGCCAATCTGCGCGAAATCGCCCGCCAGGGCCATGACCCCTTGGCCGGTCCCTTGCGCGTAGGCATTATCTATACTGTGGCACCGTATCTGCTGCCGCGCCTGGTGCCCAAACAAATTGAATTGACGCCGCAGATGCCCTTGCTGTTGCAGGAAAACTTTACCGTGCGCTTGCTGGAGCTGCTGCGTCAGGGTGAAATTGATTGCGCCATCGTGGCCTTGCCCTTGCCCGAAACGGGCTTGATGATACGCGAGTTGTACGACGAGCCGTTTGTCGTGGCCGTGCCGCACGACCATCCCTGGCGCACGCGTAAGGACATAGATCCCGAGGAACTGAAAGAGCAAACCATGCTGTTGCTGGGGGCTGGCCATTGCTTTCGTGATCAGGTCTTGGGCGTGTGCCCGGAGCTGTCGCGGTTTTCAGCCTCCAGTGAAGGCATCCAGCGTACCTTTGAAGGGTCTTCGCTAGAAACCATACGGCATATGGTGGCAACCGGCATAGGCGTGACGGTGTTGCCGGCCAGTTCCCTGTCCTCGCCGGGGCAGGCGACCGATCTGCTGGCCTATGTGCCGTTTCGTAAACCTGTACCGGATCGGCGCGTGGCTCTGATCTGGCGTAAGAGTTTTCCCCGCACCTCGGCCATCGATGCATTGACCCGTGGCATCATGGAAAGTGGCCTGGCCGGTGTGAACTATCTGAAGGTCGAGTACAGCGGCAGTTTTCCTTACCCCGAATTAGCGTGAACGGCATGCAGTGCATGTTATTCTGCCCAGGTATTATTTAGCCCTCTGTTCAACAGGAGTCCATTATGGCAAAAGCCGTGAAAACAGTGAGTAAATCCGTCAAGGCGTCCAAGGCCGCCGAGGCCAAGACCACCGAAACCAATACAGCTGCAGCCCCGGCTGAAGCCAAGCCCGTCGTGGCTAAGGCACCCGTTAAAAAGGCTCCTGCCAAAAAGGCGGCTAAAGCACCCGCCAAGGCACCAGCCAAAGCCGCCGTCAAGCTGGCCAAGCCAGCGGCCGGCAGCAGCGTCCTGAACATCGATATCGGCATTTCGTCCAACGACCGTGCCGCCGTCGCCCAGGAACTGTCCAAGGTATTGGCCGATTCGTACACGGTCTATCTGATGACGCACAATTTCCACTGGAACGTCACAGGCCCCATGTTCAAGACGCTGCATGAACTGTTCATGACCCAGTACACCGAACTGTGGCAGGCGCTGGACGATATTGCTGAACGCATTCGCGCTGTCGGCCATTATGCGCCCGGCACCTACGCCGAATTCCAGAAGCTGTCCTCCATCGCCGAGCCGACCTCCGTACCCAACGCCACGACCATGATCGAATTGCTGGTCAAAGGCAACGAAGCACTGGCCCGCACCGCCCGTGCCGCCTTTGATCGCGCCGACAAGGCCGATGATCAGCCCACGGCTGATCTGCTGACCCAGCGTTTGGACGTTCATGAGAAAAACGCCTGGATGCTGCGCAGCCTGCTGCAGTAATGCAGGTGGCTAATAGGATGCCTGCTATCGCGGGCATCCTATAGAAAACCCTGATTTGACGGATACAGGAGGGCATGCGCCGCAGTTATCGGTGTATGCTCTCTTGCACATTCACGGAGGTGTTTTCTATGAAAATTCGTTTTACTCCTGTTGCAGCGGCCATGAGCCTGGCAACGGGTCTGCTCTTGTCCGGTGCCGCCCATGCCGATACCATCCGCATTGCGATTGCCGGTCCATTCACGGGCGCAGTCACCCAATACGGCGAAATGGTCAAGCAAGGCGTGGATACCGCCATCGAACAGATCAATGCCGCCGGTGGCGTGCTGGGCAAACAGCTCGAAGCCGTTACCGTGGACGATGCCTGCGAACCCAAGCAAGGCCCTGTGGTGGCTAACCGTATCGTCAATGACAAAATTCACTACGTCGTGGGCCACGTGTGCTCCGGCGCAACCATTGCCGCCACCGATATTTACAATAACGAAGGCGTATTGATGGTTACCCCTTCGGCTACCGCGCCTGCGGTTACCGACGGCAAAAACTACGAGATGATCCTGCGCACCATCGGCCGTGACGACCAGCAAGGTCCGGCTGCCGCCAAGTTCATTCTGGAACAGATCAAACCCAAGAACGTCGCCATTTTGCATGACAAGCAGTCCTACGGTCAGGGCATTGCCTCGTCCGTGCGCTCGGAATTGCAGAAGGCCGGCACCAATGTATCGATTTTCGAGGGCATTAATGCTGGTGACAGCGATTACTCCGCCGTCATCACCAAGCTGAAGTCCTCCGGCGCGGATTTTGTCTATTTCGGTGGCTACCACCCTGAAATGGGCCTGCTGCTGCGTCAGGCAGCCGAGCAAGGCTTGACCGCCAAGTTTATGGGCCCTGAAGGCTCGGGCAACCCCGATATTAACGCCATTGCCGGCAAGGCCGTCGAAGGTATGTTGCTGACTTTGCCAGCCGACTTCACCCAGGACCCGGACAACCAGGCCGTGGTCAAGGCGTTCAAGGACAAAAAGCGCGATGCCAGCGGTGCCTTCCAGTTGACCGCTTATGCCGCCACGCAAGCCATTGCCGAAGGCATCAAGGGTGCCGGCGCAGACGATCCGGTCAAGGTGGCCGAATACTTGCATGCCAACAGCGTCAAGACGCCTATCGGTACCATCAGCTGGAACAAGCAGGGCGACTTGAACGAGTTCAAGTTTGATGTCTTTACCTGGCACGCCGACGGCAGCAAATCGGTCTACGGTAGCAAGTAAAAGACGCTGTACGGATTCGTTCCGCTGAAAAAAACCGGCTCAGTGCGAACTGGCCGGTTTTTTTTTGAGCGTTTGCTGGATGATCGGGGGGGGGTGGACGGATCTATGCTTGCGGGTACTACGCAGGCAGACACAAGCCTTTCGCAAGGCGCATGCGGGGTGTATCAGTCCTGAATGCGCCTTCCCGTATCGCGGTCGAACCAGTGCAGCGGATGAGGCGGCTGGTGGCCGATCTGTATGGTTTCACCCAGTTGGATAGGGTATTGACGAGTCTGTTCGACCGGGCAGCGCACCACCAGATGGTAGTCGCCGTGGACCAGGTGCAGCAATTGCTCGGAGCCTAGAATTTCCACCATTTCTACCTGTGTGGTCAGGCCGGGCGCATGCAGGCGGATGTGCTCTGGCCGTATGCCCAGAAACACCTTGCGGCCTCGCACGCCGGGCGGCACCAGTTCAGTGCCAAACTGCAGGGGCTGATTGTCGTCGTCCAGAATCTGGCCTTGCTGGGTGACATGGACGGGCAGCAGATTCATGGGTGGGGAGCCGATGAAGCTGGCTACAAATACCGAGGCTGGTTTGTCAAAGACTTCGGCGGGTGTGCCGATCTGCTCGGGAACGCCCTGATTCATGACGATCATGCGCTGGGCCAGTGTCATGGCCTCGACCTGATCGTGCGTTACGTATAGGCTGGTGGTGCGCAGGCGTTGGTGCAGCTTCTGGATTTCCAGTCGCATTTGCACGCGCAGCTTGGCATCCAGATTGGACAGGGGCTCGTCGAACAAAAACACCTTGGGTTCGCGCACGATGGCTCGGCCCATGGCCACGCGTTGGCGCTGGCCGCCCGACAACTGGGCGGGACGCCGCTCCAGCAACGGACCCAGTTCCAGAATGGCGGCAGCGGCATCGACGCGCTGCTTGATCTCGGCTTTGGAGAATTTCCGGATCTTCAGACCATAGGCCATATTGTCGAACACCGACATATGGGGATATAGGGCGTAATTTTGAAAAACCATGGCGATGTCGCGTTCGGCCGGTTCCAGCTCGTTCACGACTTTGCCGTCGATCTGAATTTGACCGTCGGTGACGGACTCCAGACCGGCGACCATGCGCATCAGTGTAGACTTGCCGCAGCCTGACGGGCCGACGATCACGACAAATTCGCCATCTTGTATATCCATCGAGATGCCGTGGATAACGGCGACGCCGTTAGGGTAGGTTTTCTTGACGTCTTGAAAACGTAAGGTAGCCATTCAGTTGAACCTTGAGATTTACTTTTCGGAGTCGATCAGACCTTTGACGAACCACTTTTGCATCAGCATGACGACAAAAGCAGGGGGCAGCATGGCCAGCAGGGCAGTGGCCATGACCAGATTCCATTGCGTGACGCTGTCCCCGCCCGAGATCATGCGTTTGATGCCCACTACGATGGGGTACATGTCTTCGTGGGTAGTAATGATCAGCGGCCATAGGTATTGGTTCCAACCGTAGATGAACTGGATGACGAACAAGGCAGCAATACTGGTCTTGGACAGCGGCAGCAGAACATCCTTGAAAAAGCGCATGGGACCGGCTCCGTCGATACGGGCGGCCTCGATCAGTTCATCAGGCACGGTCAGGAAAAACTGGCGGAACAAGAACGTGGCTGTGGCCGATGCGATCAGGGGCAGGATCAGGCCGCTGTAGCTGTCCAGCAGGTTCAGGTCGGCCACGACCTTGTAGGTAGGCATGATGCGTACTTCCACCGGCAGCATCAGGGTGATGAAAATCATCCAGAAAAACAGCATGCGAAACGGAAAGCGGAAGTACACCACGGCAAAGGCCGACAGCATGGAAATGGCGATCTTGCCCAGAGCGATGCCCAGCGCCATGACGGTGCTGACGATCAGCATGCGGCCCACGGCGGGCGTATTGATGGCTCCGCCGCTCAGCACTGCGGTGTAGTTTTCGATGAAGTGCGAACCGGGCAGCAGCGACATGGGCGCGCGCGCCACTTCCGCCGTGGTCTGGGTGGAAGCCACAAAGGTAATGTACAGAGGCAGGGCAATGATGATCACGCCCAGGATCAGGACCAGGTGCGTGATGAAATCGAGAATGGGGCGACGTTCAATCATGACGGTTTTCCTTGGCGCTCGTCAGGAGTAATTGACCTTGCGGTCGATGTAGCGGAACTGAACGACGGTCAGAACGATGACGATCGCCATGAGCACCACGGATTGGGCAGCCGAAGAACCGATGTCCAGGGCCCGGAAGCCGGTATTGAATACGCGGTAGACCAAGATGGAGGTGGCCTCGCCCGGTCCGCCCTGGGTCATGATGTCGATGATGGCGAAGGTGTCAAAGAAGGCGTAGATGACGTTGACCACCAGCAGAAAGAAGGTGGTGGGCGAGAGCAGCGGAAAGACAATGCTCCAGAAACGTCGCGCAGGGCTGGCTCCGTCGATGGCGGCCGCTTCGATCAGTGAGCGCGGAATGGCTTGCAAGCCGGCCAGGAAAAACAGGAAGTTATAGGAAATCTGTTTCCAGACCGACGCCATGACCACCAGCAACATGGCATCGTTGCCGTCCAGCCGTGGATTCCAGGCAAAACCCATTTCGACCAGAAACACAGCCACGATGCCGACCGAGGGCGAGAACATGAACAGCCACAGGACTCCGGCCACGGCGGTGGCAACGGCGTACGGCCAGATCAGCAAGGTGCGGTAGGCCAGCGCGCCGCGCACGACCCGATTGGCCAGCACGGCCAGCAGCAGCGATACGGCCAGGCCCACGACGGCTACTGCAATGGAAAAAATGGTCGTGGTCTTGAACGAGGCCAGATATTGTTCGTTGCCAAATAACTCGTAGAAATTATCCAGGCCCACGAATTGCGAGGACAGGCCAAAAGGATCTTCAAGATGAAAAGCTTGCCAAAGCGCTTGGCTGGCCGGCAGAAAAAAGAAGATCACCGTAATGATCAGTTGCGGGGCCAGCAGCAGATAGGGAAGCGTCTTGTGACGAAAGACGACACGTTTTTCCATGAGATATCAGGGCAGTGGGGTGGTCTGCACGCAAAGCGGGCGGGCCGGAAACAGAAAACAGAAAAGCGCACGAACCGAAAGCCTGTCGCTGGGCGTCTGTCTTGCTTGCCGCAAGAAAACAGGCCCGGGCTGTGGGTTCATGCGCTCGATTGTAAACCACCCGCCGAGGCGGGGAGGCTTACTTCACGCTCTTTTCAAAGCGCTCCAGCAACTCGTTGCCACGGCTTTGCATGGCTTTCAGGCCTTCTTCGGGCGTGACTTTGCCGGCAAAGATCTGCTCCATCAGGCCATCTTCGATATCGCGGATCTGGGGCAGGGAGCCCAGACGGATACCGCGCGAGTTGTCCGTGGTCGCAGCATCAAGCTGCTTGACGGCCACATCGGCACCGACGTTCTTGTCGTAATAGCCCGATTCTTTGGTCTTGGCAAAGCCGGCCGTGGTTACAGGCACATAACCGGTGTTCTGGTGCCAGGCGGCGGCCTGTTCGGGGCTGGAGATGAACTTGAAGAACTGGGTGATGCCTTTGTAGGTCTCGTCAGACTTTTTGGCAAATACCCACAGCGAAGCGCCGCCGATGATCGAGTTCTGCGGTGCGCCCTGCACATCGCTGTAGTAGGGCAGGCTGCTGGTGCCGAACTGAAATTCCCCGGTTTTGATGATATTGGCGCGGTTGCCGCTGGAACCGGTGAACATGCCACATTTGCCCGAGGTGAACAGGGCATTGGCCGTATCGCCACGCCCGCCGTAGGTAAAGGTGCCGTCCTTGGCCATGTCGGCCAGGAAGGTCATGTGCTTAGCGAACAGTGGGTTGTCCAGCTGCAGACGGGCGCTGGGACCGCCAAAGCCGTTGTTCTGGCTGGCGTAGGGAATGTTGTGCCAGGCGGCGAAGTTCTCCAGCAAAATCCACGATGGCCAGGACGAGGTATAGCCGCATTCCAGGCCGGCTGCACGCAGTTTTTTAGCGGCGGCTTGGACGTCTTGCCATGTCTTGGGTGGGGATTCGGGGTCCAGGCCGGCTTTCTGGAAGGCATCTTTGTTGTAGTACAGCACCGGCGTGGAGCTGTTGAACGGCATGGAAATCAGCTTGCCTTCGTTGGACGAGTAGTAGCCGGCGACGGCACCCAGAAAGTCCTTGGGGTTAATAGGGTCGCCTGCTTTTTCGGACATTTCCTGCACGGGCTGGATGGCACCCTTGGCCGCCATCATGGTAGCTGTGCCCACTTCAAACACTTGCAGAATATCCGGGGCGTTGCCGGCACGGAACGCGGCAATGCCAGCGTTCATGGATTCGCCATATGCACCTTTGTAGGATGGTTTGACTTGATAGTCGGATTGCGATTTGTTGAAATCGTCGACCAGCGCGTTGACGCGTTCACCCAGCGCCCCTTCCATGGAATGCCAGAACTGAATTTCCGTGGCGGCCTGCGCCGTGCCAATGGAAGCGATCAGCCCGGCCAGGGACAGCGCAAATAGTTTCGTTCGCATCGAACATTCTCCTGTATAAAAGGTACCGCTAGTATGTAGCAGTCATCGGGGGCCAAGTTTATGACTTGTATATGACAATCGCGTGAATGTACCTACTGGATGTGTGAGGGTCAATGACGACTTACCCGCAACCGCGCTCGGCAGCAGGGCGACCGGTGCCTATAATGGAGAAATGATGAATCCACATGAAACCCCCTTCAAGCTGGCGTTTATCGGTGCCGGCAATATGGCCAGCGCGCTGGCGGCCGGCCTGATCGGCAAACGCTGCGGCGGCCCGGACGTTCTGGCTATAGATATACACCCGCCTGCTCTGCAATCCTGGGCGCAGCAAGGCGTACACACGGCCACTGAGCCCGGTCCGGCACTTGCTGGCCAGCGCATCTGGGTGTTCGCAGTCAAGCCGCAGGTCATGAAAGAAACCGTGCTGGCCTGCAAGCCCTATCTGCAAGACGATACGCTGGTCATCAGTGTAGCGGCAGGCATTCCGGCGACGGCCATTTCCGAATGGCTGGGCCAGCCCGGCGCGCCGTTCACCCGGGTCATACGTTGTATGCCTAATACGCCGGCCTTTATCGGCTGCGGTATTACAGGATTGATGGCCCTGGATCAGGTGGACGAGGCCGACAAGGCGATTGCCAAGCAGTTGCTGGGATCGGTGGGCGAGGTTATCTGGGTTCAGGACGATGCTGCTATCGACGCTGTTACCGCCTTGTCGGGCAGCGGCCCGGCATATGTATTTCTGTTCCTGGAAGCCTTGATCCAGGGCGGAATACAGCAAGGCTTGTCCCCCGAGCAGTCGCGTCAGCTTGCCCTGGCGACGCTGAACGGGGCGACTCAGTTGGCAACCTTGTCTCCCGAGCCCCCATCTGTCCTGCGCGAACGGGTCACCTCCAAGGGCGGCACGACAGCCGCTGCCTTGAACGTACTGGGGCAGGGCGATTTTCCGGCGTTGGTGCAAAAAGCCGTGGCCGCTGCCCGAGAGCGCGCCGCCGAACTGGCTCGCGAATTTTCCTGAGCCGTTTGCTCCCAATAAAATAGGCCCGGTCTTGAGCCGCAATGCCAGTCTGCTAAATGCCGACTGGCATTTTTTTGCTTCTTCGAGAAAGGTCGGGGATTCCTTCGTATTGGGCGGGCCGTTTGGGCCAAGCGCAGAGAATCTCGGGTTCTCGCCAGGCCGGCCACAGCGGGTCGGCTTGGCGAGAATTACACCGATGTGCTTGGCCCAAACGGCGGGACGTCCGCGTACGCTGTCCAACATATCCGCTATCCGCTGAATGTTCTGTTTGGCATGAATACGTATAGCTGGGGCTATGCCGTCGGTGTTTCGAGCCGTTCAAGGCGCGGCATGCTCGGGCGGGGCGGGTCGGATGGCTTGCCTTAGGCGGGGCGTGGGGACGGGGTGCAAGCGTCGTTCTGTTTGACGGCGGCGCTTGTTACTTGTCCGGCGGACAAGTAACCCGCCGGAGTTAACGACGCGCCCGGCGCTGCGCCCCGACCAGGGTACCGGCGCGTAGCGCCGGCAAGGCATCAGCCCTGTCCGAGCATGCCGCGCCTTGAATGGCGTCTTCAAAAAATCAGTTCCTCATCAACCAGGTAAAGAGGCGCTCGGAATTCTTCGAAAAACCCGATTTTTGCCTCAATCTGCCGGCTCAAAGTTAGTGGGCTGGTAAAAATCGACGCATTGCCAGGGAAATTCAAAGCGTGCGCAGACTATGGCGGTTTTCTCCCTGGGCGTTATAGCCCTAGCGCAGTAGGGCTTATCCGAAGTGACAGCATTTGTTGCACTCCGCCACAATGATTGCGCCTGACGCACAGGATCGGAAAATCCTGGAATCAGCGCCCTTATTGTTCAACGTGACTGCCGGTGCGCAACCGGCTTCGGGAGACAGCAGGTATGAAACTCACTCTACGCCTTACCCCCGGCCTTGCTGCCCTGGCCACCATCCTGGCCATGGGCACTGCCTCCGCCGCAGAAACGATCAAGATCGGCATTCCGCAGCCCATGACAGGACCGGCCACCCAATACGGTGACCAGATCCAGGCGGGGGCCCTGACCGCGATCGACGCCATCAATGCAGCGGGCGGTGTCAAAGGCAAAAAGCTGGAAGCCTTGCTGATCGATGATGCCTGCGAGCCCAAGCAGGCCGTGCCTGCGGCCAACCGCGTGGTCAATTCAGGTGCTAAGTTTGCCGTGGCTCATGCCTGCTCGGGCACGACCGTACCTGCTGTCAACGTCTATGAACAAGAAGGTATAGTGGCCATTACTCCCGGCGCAACATCCCCGCTGGTCACCGATACGATCAAGCCACATTATTTTTTCCGAACCATAGGTCGTGACGACCAGCAAGGGCCGTTTGCCGCCGACTATATTGCTAATGTCCTCAAGCCCAAGACCATTGCCGTCTTGCACGATAAGCAAACTTATGGCTCCGGCGTGGCGACTCAGGTACGAGATGCCCTGCAGAAAAAAGGGATGAATATCGTAATGTTCGAGGGCATTAACGTGGGCGATAGCGATTATTCCGCCGTCATCACCAAGCTCAAGGGCGAAAACCCCGATCTGATTTATTTCGGCGGCTACCATGCCGAGCTGGGCTTGCTGCTGCGTCAGGCGCGCGAACAAGGGATGAAGAATCAGTTCATGGGGCCTGAAGGCGTTGCCAACCGCGATCTGGTGGCCATTGCCGGTCCGGCCGTCGAGGGTTTGCTGGTGACCTTGCCTACCGATTTCACCAAAATGCCCGGCAACGAAAAAGTGATGGAGAATTTCAAGACCTATAAGCGCAATCCGAACGGAGCCTTTACTTTCCCGGCCTATGCTGCTGTGCAGATCATCGCCAAAACCATCGATACCGTCGGTGAAGATTCGGCCAAAGCAGCCGATTATATGCATGCTAATTCGTTCGACACCGCCATTGGCAAGGTAGAATACGACGCCAAGGGCGACTTGAAACATTTCGAGTTTGCCGTCTTCAAGTGGGACAAGGACGGTAATTTCGAGTTGATCAACAGGTAAATCCGGATTGCGATGCCCCCGCTCGACACCAGGACGGGGGCATTGCTATTGGGTGCCCATAAAGTGTGAAAACAATAACGACGGACTCAACGGAAGCAAAATAGCATGTCTGACTTACTCCCTCAGATCGTGCAGCAGCTGTTCAACGGATTATCGTTGGGCGCTATTTATGCATTGATCGCCATCGGCTACACAATGGTCTATGGCATTATCGGTATGATCAATTTCGCGCATGGCGAAATTTATATGATCGGCGCCTATGTGGGCCTGGTTACCTTGACCGCCATCGGCGTGGGCTCGGGACTGCCGATCTGGCTCATTATCCTGATCATGTTGCTGGTTGCCATGCTGGTGACGGCGGTGTATGGATATGCCATCGAGAAAGTGGCTTATGCGCCGCTGCGCGGCAGCCCGCGTCTGGTGCCGCTGATTTCGGCCATCGGTATGTCCATTTTCCTGCAGAACTGGGTGGCCCTGGGACAGGGCGCGCGCGATATGGCCGTGCCTACGCTGCTGACCGGCTCGTTCCAGTTCACGCTGGGCTCGGATGGTTTTACGATTACCGCGCCGTATTCGCGCGTGATGATTATTGTGGTCACCGTCGTGCTTATGATCATGCTCAGCGTCTACATCAAGTATTCGCGTCTGGGGCGTGCGTCGCGGGCCTGTTCGCAGGATCTGCGCATGGCCAATCTGTTGGGCATCGACACCAATAAGATCATTTCTTTTACCTTCATCATCGGTGCCATGCTGGCTGCCGTGGGCGGGGTGCTGATTGCGACCGCCATCGGCAAGCTGAACCCGTTCATTGGCTTTATTGCCGGCATCAAGGCCTTTACCGCTGCGGTGCTGGGCGGCATAGGCAGCATTCCCGGAGCCATGCTGGGCGGGGTGCTGCTGGGCTTGGCCGAAACTTTTGCCGCCGCCTTCATTTCGTCGCAGTACAAGGACATCGTGGCCTTTTTGCTGCTGGTATTCATCCTGCTGTTCCGTCCAACGGGCCTGCTGGGCAAACCCGAGGTGGAGAAAGTCTGATGGTCCATCGTTTCAGCAACGCTTTTATTGCCGCCGTTCTGGCGGGCATCATCGTCGCGCCGATTTTCGGCTTCCAGATCGTGCGGGCAGGGATGGATACCCATCTGGAATCGGACTGGCACATGATTCTGATTGGCATGGGTATCGTGTTTCTGGCCCAGCTGGTGCGGCCCAGCCTGAAAATCGGCAAAAGCCGGGAAAGCCGCTGGACATTACCCCAGCTTAGTACCCAATCCAAGAAAATCATTCTGTATCTGGTGGTGGCCGGTGCCGTGGTCTGGCCTTTTTTCAGCGGCCGCGCCCAGGTGGACATTGCCACCTTGGTGCTGATTTACGTCATGTTGGGCCTGGGGCTGAACATTGTCGTGGGTTTTGCCGGTCTGCTGGATCTGGGTTTTGTGGGTTTTTACGCCGTGGGCGCATATACCTACGCCTTGCTGTATCACTATGCAGGCTGGGGTTTCTGGGAAGCCTTGCCGCTGGCCGGCGGCATGGCGGCACTGTTTGGTTTTTTGCTTGGGTTTCCGGTACTGCGCCTGCGTGGCGATTACCTGGCCATTGTGACCTTGGGTTTTGGCGAGATCATCCGCCTGTTGCTCATCAATCTGTATACCGTCACCGGCGGCCCCGACGGTATCTCCGGTATCCCCAAGCCTACGGTATTCGGTTTCCCCATGGCGCGCCGCGCACCGGAAGGGCAGACTACGTTCCATGATCTGATGGGCTGGTCATTCAGCAATCAGGATGTGGTGGTCTATTTGTACCTGATGGCTCTGGCCCTGGCGCTGGTGACTTTGTTTGTATCCAGCCGCGTTGTACGCATGCCCATAGGCCGAGCCTGGGAGGCCTTGCGCGAGGACGAAATAGCTTGTCGATCCCTAGGTCTGAATCCCACTACGATCAAACTGTCCGCCTTTACGATGGGGGCCATGTTTGCTGGTTTTGGCGGTGCCTTTTTCGCCGCCCGCCAGGGTTTGGTCAACCCCGAGTCCTTTACCTTTATCGAGTCGGCTCTGATCCTGGCTATTGTGGTGCTGGGTGGCATGGGCTCGCAGATCGGCGTCATCCTGGCGGCCATCGTGCTGACGGTGGTGCCCGAGCTGGCCCGCGAGTTTGCGGAGTACCGCATGTTGATATTTGGCATCGTGATGGTGGTCATGATGGTGTGGCGTCCGCAAGGGCTGCTGCCCGTGAAACGGCCTCACGTGGAGTTGCGCGCATGAGTTCATTGTTGAGTGTTTCGGGGCTGTGCATGCGCTTTGGCGGCCTGCTGGCCGTGGATAATGTCGGTTTCGAGGTGGGCAAGGACGAAGTCTTTGCCATCATTGGCCCTAACGGCGCGGGCAAGACAACTGTATTTAACTGTGTCGGCGGTTTTTATAAACCATCCGCAGGCACTGTGTTGTTGAATGGTCAGCCCATCCATGGCCTGGCCAGCCACAAGGTGGCTCAGAAAGGCCTGGTGCGTACGTTCCAGAATGTGCGCTTGTTCAAGAAACTGACTGTGCTGGAAAACCTGCTGGTCGCCCAGCATCAGCAGCTTAACGCCGGTTTTCTGTCGGGTCTGCTCAATCTGGGCAAATATCGCCGCTCGGAAAAACAGGCCAAGGAGCGTGCTGCGCATTGGCTCGATTTCATGGGTCTGTCCGATATGGCCAATCGCGAAGCGGGCAATCTGGCCTATGGTCACCAGCGACGTCTGGAAATTGCCCGCTGCATGATTACTCAGCCGCGCCTGTTGATGTTGGACGAGCCGGCCGCCGGCTTGAATCCCCAGGAAAAACAGGATCTGCAGCACTTGATCGACCAGTTGCGCCGCGAGTTCGATGTCGCCGTGCTGCTGATCGAGCATGACATGAGTCTTGTCATGGGCGTGTCGGACCGCATTCTGGTCATGGAATACGGCAAGCCCATCGCCACCGGCAAGCCGGACGAGGTGCGCAACGATCCGCGCGTCATCAAAGCCTATCTGGGGGAAGAATAAGTGCTGAAGCTGGATTCTGTATCTACCCACTACGGTGCCATCCAGGCCTTGGATCAGGTCAGTGTGGAAGTCAACAAGGGCGAGATCGTTACTCTGATCGGTGCCAATGGTGCCGGCAAGACAACATTGCTGATGACGGTGTGCGGTTCGCCGCGTGCCAGCAGCGGCACTATTACATTCAACGGCGAGGACATCACACAGGCCGACACGCACCGCATCATGCGCAAGGGCATTGCCATCTCACCCGAAGGGCGGCGCGTGTTTTCTGACCTGACGGTGTCCGAAAACCTGAAAATGGGCGGTTTTTTTCTGAATCGCAGCCAGATCGAAGAAGGGGAAGCCCATGTCTACGAACTGTTTCCGCGCTTGAAAGAGCGTGCTGCCCAGCGCGCCGGCACCATGTCCGGCGGCGAACAGCAGATGCTGGCTATAGGCCGGGCGCTGATGACGCGGCCTTCGCTGCTGTTGCTGGACGAGCCTACTCTGGGTCTGGCACCGCTGATCATCGCGCAGATCTTCGATATTATCCGCACCATCCGCGAGGACGGCGTCACTGTTTTCCTGGTCGAGCAAAACGCCAACAAAGCCTTGCAAGTGGCCGACCGGGGCTACGTGCTGGAAACCGGGCGTGTGGTCATGCAGGACACCGGTGCGAATCTGTTGGCCAATCCGGATATCCGAAAGGCCTATTTAGGCGCATAAAGCCGAAAGTCTGCTTGCCTGTCCTGTGTATTCAGGCAGACCAGTCGTTGTGTAGGTCGTGCACCATTTAACCAGAGCGGACGTGTATGTCCGCTCTGGTTTTTTTATGGATAGTGGCTATCGGGACAGATTCGGCAGACACCGCGGTGTGTGTGCCTGCCGTTGGCCTGGGGAGGCTGTTTCCTTATCCCAGCGGCTTACTCCTTGCTCAAGCCTTCGGCCCGCAGCGCCGCCTGCACGGCGGGGTCCTGTTCCATGCGCGTGAAAAAAGCGTTCAGGTGCGTTTGGCCGGACAGGTCTATTTTCATGATGTGTGCCCAGCGCATCACCACGTACAGGTAGGCATCGGCAACCGAACGGGTTCCGGTCAGCCAGGGCCTGTCGGCCAGTTGCTGGTCGGCCAGGCTGAAAAGCTTCTGGATGATTTCCCCGGTCTTGGCGCGTACTTCGGCCTGGGTGGCTTCTTGGTCGGCATAACGCTGTACGCCGAACATGACACCGAAGTTGCGATGGATGTCGGCGTTGACAAAGGCCAGCCATCGGCGGGTTTGGGCACGTTCTTGCAAAGTCTTGCCCAGCAGATTGGCTTCAGGGTTCTTTTCTGCCAGATATTCCAGGATGGCCGAACTCTGGGTCAGCGTCATGCCCTCGTCTTGCAGAACGGGCACGGCACCCAGCGGATTCATGGCCAGAAAGGCCGGCTGTTTAAGTTCGTCTCGGCTGACAGCGTGGATGTCGTAGGGCTTGCCTATCCATTCCAGGGCAATGTGGCAGGCCAGAGGGCAAGCGCCGGGCAGGTAGTACAGTTTCATCGGATTCCTCGTTGACGATACGTGGGTAAAGGATGGCGCAGCGCACTGCGCCATTCAAGACTAAGGAAGTGAGGGTTTCAGGTGCTGGGCCAGAAACTGCTCCATCTGTTCGTAGAACTCGAATTTGTTTTCGTCGTTCAGAAAACCGTGGCCTTCGTTGTCCTTGACCATGTATTGGACTTGAACACCGCGCTCTTGAAGGGCCTGCACCATTTGGTCGCTTTCGGCTTTGTTGACGCGTGGGTCGTGCGCGCCTTGGGCAATAAACAGCGGAGTGACGATCTTGTCGGCATGCAGGGCAGGGGAGTTAGCCTCCAGTCTGGCCTTGTCCTTGACCGGATCGCCCACCATGGCATGCATCTTGAGCAAGAACGGTTTCCAATAAGGAGGAATGGTGTTCATGAAGGTCAGCAAATTGGATACGCCCACATAATCCACCGCAGCGGCATACAGTTGCGGGGTCTTGACGATACCGGCCAGCGTCGCATAGCCACCATAGCTGGCACCATAAATGGCGACACGTTTGGGGTCGGCTATTTTTTGGTCGATCAGCCAATGCACGCCGTCGGTAATATCGTCTTGCATGGCCAGGCCCCATTGACCGAAACCGGCTTCCCAGAAGTGTCTGCCGTAGCCGGTGGAGCTGCGGAAATTGATTTGCAGCACGGCATAGCCGCGGTTGGCCAGAAACTGCACTTCAGGATTGAAGCCCCAGTAATCGCGTGCCCAGGGTCCGCCATGCGGGTTGATTACCACAGGCAAGTTCTGGGCCGGACGGCCCTGTGGCAAGGTCAGGTAACCGTGTATGGTCAGTCCGTCGCGGGCCTTGAACTGAATGGGCTGCATGGGGGCCATATCGCTTTCGGGCAGGGCGGTATTGATATCGGCCAGCTTGTGCAAGGTGTTGCTGTCGGCATCGTACAGATAGCGTGACCCGGATGTGCGATCGTTATAGCTGGCGACGATGAACTTTTTTTCGTCGCGGGTGATGTCCTGCCAGGTGACTTCGTAGCCAGGCAGTTGGCGCGCAATGGCCTCGTGGATCTTGGCGCTGACCGGGTCGAAGAAATGATGGCCGGGCTTGTCGGTGTGGAAATCGGCTGATGTCAGCACTTTACGCAGGCGGGAGAAGCCGGCCCCCATCAAATCGTGCTCGGGTAATTCGTAGATGCGTTCTTCCAGGTCGGGGGTGTCGGGGTCGATCAGCACCAGCGCCTGGGTGTCGCGACCGCGATTGCTCAGGGCGTAGAAACGGCGATTGTCCGCATGAAAGAACAGTGGCGAGACTTCGGTGCGGAAATCGGTCCGGATCAGGCTGCGGAAAGGCTCGTCCGCGCTGGCGCGGTAGCGCAGCTCGGTATCCACGCCTACCGATGCCGTGGCCAGACGCACCTGGCCCTGGTGGTCGGTACTCCAGCCCAGCACATCGCCGGGGTTTTGCGCCGCCAAGGCGCTGTGGCCCGTATGGACATTGACCTTATAGATATCGAAAACTTCGGGGTTGCGGCCATTGTGCGCGATCAGCACGTGGTCCGGATCATCGGGCAGATCGTCCTGCACATCGGCCCGCACACCGGCCAGCGGCGTCAGGTCGGTGGCTTTGCCGGTGCTGACGTTGACGGCGATCACGTGGTAGTTTTCGTCGCCGTTCACGTCTTTGGCGTACAGAACCGTATCGTCGCCTTTCCAGAAGTACTGGGCGATATCGCGCTGGCTTTCCGATGTAATCCGGCGCGGTTCGCCGACCGGTTCGCTGCCCTTGAGCGCTTGGACAAAAATATTCTGGCGTGCCGGCTGGCCATCGATCTGTGCCGGCTCCATGAAACCGATCAGACGGCCATGATCCGACAGGCGAAAACCGCTACGCTTGGGATTCTGGAAAAAATCCCGGATGTCATAGTGACGCGGCACGGCTTCAGTGGCAGCGGCGGTATCGGGCACGATGGCCTGCGCGCTCATCGAGAACAGTAAGGACAAAAGCATGGACAAATACCCTTTTGAAAGCAGGTGGTTCTGGGCAAGACGACGGACAAGGCCCGCTCAATCACATTACTATATCGGATGACGATACGGCCCACGCAAAATACGTGAGCGCACATTGTGCCATTGAGCCAGCAGCATGCGCCGGCTCTGCCCGACCAAGGATGTTCATGATCACACCGACTCGCCTTGTTTTTCTTGACCGCGACACGCTGGCGGACAGCGTCGCGCTCAAGCCCTTGCCTTTTGCGCATCAGCTACAGGTGTACGACCGCACCCGACCGGAACAAGTCAGCGAACGCATCGCCGCGGCAGACATTGTGATCAGCAACAAGGTGGCGCTGCGGCGCGAACACCTGCAACAGGCTCCGAATCTGAAGTTGATCGCGCTGGCAGCCACCGGCAGCGACAATGTCGATCTGACGGCGGCACGCGAATATGGCGTGACGGTCAGCAATATTCGGAATTACGCGATCAATAGCGTGCCCGAGCATGTATTTGCCCTGATCTTCGCGCTGCGCCGCAATATCACGGCGTATCGGCAGTCCGTCCAGCAAGGGCGCTGGCAACAGGCCGATCAGTTTTGCTATTTTGACTATCCCATCCGCGATCTGGCCGGCTCTACCTTGGGCTTGATCGGTTCCGGGTCGCTGGGTCAGGCCGTGGCCCGCCTGGGCAGGGCGCTGGGCATGAAGGTGATCTTTGCCCAGCGGCGCGGCCAGAGCGGCACAAACGATGACCCGGATCGCCTGCCGTTCGAGCAGGTGCTGGAACAGGCCGATGTGCTGTCCTTGCATTGCCCCTTGACCCCGGACACGCAGAATCTGCTGGGCCTGGAACAATTTCAGCGCATGGCGGCGCGCCGTCCCTTGCTGATCAATACCGCCCGTGGCGGCCTGATCGACAATCAGGCCTTGGAACAGGCTCTGCGCAAGGGCTGGCTGGGTGGAGCGGGTATTGATGTCTGCACCCCTGAACCTCCCCCGGCCGATCACATTCTGATGCGCCTGCTGGACTTGCCCAACTACATTCTGACCCCGCACATTGCCTGGGCCAGCGAACAGGCCATGCAGACCTTGGCCGATCAGTTGATCGACAATATCGTCGCCTTTCAAGGCGGTTCTCCGCGTAACGTGCTGTAAACCATGTCGTCTTTAGCTACGTATCAAGCCGACTTCTCCCTGGCGGGGCGCTGCGCCCTGATCACCGGCTCCTCCGCCGGTCTGGGGCTGGAAATCGCCCGCGCCTATGCGGCCCACGGTGCCCGCATCATTCTGAATGGCCGCGATGCGCAAAAACTTCAGCTTCTGGCCGAATCCTTGCGCTCCCAGGGCGCGCAGGTCGATCTATGGCCGCAGGATCTGGGCGATCTGCCCGCTTTGGATGCGTCTTATGACGCGCTGTGCAAGCGGGTGGGCACGCCTGATATTTTGGTCAACAACGTAGGCATACGCTTGCGCAGCCGACTGCAGGATGCGGCGTGGGACCAGATTGAACAGTTGTTGCACGTGGATTTGCTGGCTACGCTTAAACTGTCCAAGTTAGCTGCCCAGGCCATGCTGGCCGCGCAGACCCAAGCCGGGCGCATCATTACCCTGACTTCTATCGCCGGCCCGCTGGCCCGGCCGGGCGATGCGATTTATCCGGTCGCCAAGCAGGGGCTCTCCGGCCTGGTGCGTTCGTTGGCCGTGGAGTTTGGCGGACAAGGCATTACCAGCAATGGCATTGCCCCTGGAACCTTCGCCACCGAAAGCAACGCCGCGCTGGCTCAAGACCCGGTAAAAGGCCCTTTGGTGGTGGGCCGCAATCCGCTGGCCCGTTGGGCGCGTCCGGACGAAATCCGGGCCGCCGCGGTTTTTCTGGCCTCGCCGGCCGCCTCCTACGTCAATGGCCACATCGTGGTCGTGGACGGTGGTTTCTCTATTACTTTCTGATGCCCGCCTGCATGTCTTTGTCCCGTCCCATCCGTATCGCCATCAATGGTTATGGTCGCATTGGCCGCTGCGTGCTGCGCGCCATCCACGAATCGCCGCGCCGCGCGGATTTCGAGCTTGTCGCCATCAACGAGCCGGCCGATATCGCGGCAATGGCCTATCTGACCCGGTTCGATTCCACCCATGGCGTCTTTCCGGGCACGGTCGAACATGACGCGGAGCACCTGATCGTGGCCGGCAGACCTATTCGTGTCTTGCACCAGACCCGGCCTGATGCCGTGGACTGGGCGGGGCTCAAGCTGGATATGTTGATCGAATGCAGTGGGGCCTACGGCGACCGGGCGCAGTTGCAGACTTTTCTGGACGCAGGCTGCCCGCGTGTGCTGGTATCCAATCCGGCCCACAGTGCTCACGATGTGGACTTTACCGCCGTGCTGGGCATTAATGACGATCAATTGCTGGGGTCGGAGCGCATCATCTCGAACGCGTCCTGCACGACCAACGCCATTATTCCGGTCCTGGCCCAACTGGACGAGGTCTTTGGCATACGGCACGCCTTTTTAAGTACCTTGCATTCGGTCATGAATGACCAGCCCATGATCGATGGCTACCACAGCCACGATCTGCGCCGTACCCGTTCGGCGCTGCAATCCATGATTCCCGTCTCCACCGGCCTGGCCCAGGGCGTGGAACGCCTGCTGCCGCAACTGGCAGGCAAGGTTCAGGCCAAATCCATACGCGTGCCCATCCTGAATGTGTCCGCGATTGATCTGATGGTCAATCTGCAGCGCGACACCAGTCAGCAGGAAATCAACGATGTGTTCCGTCGCGCCGCGCAGCGCTGGCCCGGCATACTGGATTATTCCGAACAGCCGCACGCCTCGATAGACTTCAACCACAATCCGCATTCCGGGATTGTCGACGGCACCCAGACACGCACTAATGGCGATGGTCTGGTCAATATGCTGGTGTGGTTCGACAATGAATGGGGATTTTCCAACCGACTTCTGGATATTGCCTGTGTGTGGGCCTCGCGCTTTGTGCGCGAGGCCTGAACCGCCCCTTGTTACCCTGGGGTGGTGTCGTTTACTTACAAGGAACACGTTATGAGCACGATACGCGTTGAGCACGATTCCATGGGCCCCATCGATGTACCCGCCCAGCATTACTGGGGCGCGCAGACCCAGCGCTCCATCCAGAATTTCCCTATTGGGCGCGACCGTTTCCAGTGGGGTCGCAGCATGATAGAGGCGCTGGGCATCCTGAAAAAATCCGCCGCCCTGGCCAATCAGGAACTGGGCGAGTTGCCGGACGAACTGGCTGCCTTCATCGTGGCGGCGGCCGACGAGGTCATTGCCGGGCGCTGGGACAGCGAATTCCCCCTGGTCGTGTTCCAGACCGGCTCGGGCACGCAAAGCAATATGAATGCCAACGAGGTCATCGCCAACCGCGCCATCGAGCTGGCCGGCGGCGAACTGGGCAGCAAGCGCCCCGTGCACCCCAACGATCACGTCAATCGTGGCCAGTCCTCCAACGATACCTTTCCCACCGCCATGTATATTGCCGTGGCGCTGGAATGCCGTCGTCGCCTGCTGCCCGATGTGCGCCAGTTGCGCGATACGCTGGATCTGAAGGCTGAGCAGTTCGACATTATCGTCAAGACCGGTCGCACCCATTTGCAGGATGCCACGCCCATTACCCTGGGGCAGGAAATCGGTGCCTGGGTGGCGCAGATCGACTTTGCCCTGGATACCGTGGATACGGCGCTGCAAGGCATTTACCAGCTTGCCATAGGCGGCACGGCGGTTGGCACGGGTCTGAATGCCCATCCGCAGTTCGGTGCGCGCGCGGCGGCACATATTGCCCAACAGACGGGACTGCCGTTCGAGTCGGCCGCCAATAAGTTCTTTGCCTTGTCGGCGCACGATGCCCTGGTCAATCTGTCGGCGGCGCTGCGCACGCTGGCCGGTGCCCTGATGAAAATGGCCAACGATGTGCGCTGGCTGGCCAGCGGTCCGCGTTGCGGCATTGGTGAACTGCAGATTCCGGAAAACGAGCCCGGTTCGTCAATTATGCCGGGCAAGGTCAACCCTACGCAGTGCGAGGCCATGACCATGGTCGCGGTGCAGGTTTACGGCAACGATGCTGCCGTGGCCTTTGCCGGCAGCCAGGGAAATTTCCAGCTCAATGTCTACAAGCCGGTCATGGTGCATAATGTGCTCGAGAGCATCGCGCTGATCAGCGATGCCTGCCTGGCTTTCGACGAGCATTGCGCGCGCGGCTTGGAGCCTGTTATGGAACGAATCCAGCACAATCTGGATCAAAACCTTATGCTGGTCACCGCCCTGAACCGGCATATCGGTTACGACAAAGCGGCCGCCATCGCCAAAAAAGCCCACCACGAAGGGCTGACTCTGCGCGAATCGGCCCTGCAGTCGGGTCATCTTAGCGCCGAGCAATACGATCAATGGATTGTTCCGCTGGATATGACACACCCAGGCTGATCGCCTGATCCTCAGGGCCGCAGACCAAGGAGGACGCCATGGACTATCAATGGCTGGCCTATTTATCCTTCGCTCTGGCCCTGGCGGCTCTGTTGGCCGAAGTCAGCCTGGGCGGCACCGGCGCGTTAAGCATTGTTGCCGCTTTGGCCGGGTTCAACGGTATTGCGCTGCTGTGGGTGGACAATACCGAATTGCTCACCTACAGCTCGACCGCTTTTATGGTTTTAGTGGCGGCCTTGTTGCTGTTGCTGGTGCTGACCGTGTGGCTGGCCTGGCGCTTGTTGCGACGCCGTTCTGTAACGGGCCGGGCGGCATTGCTGGGTTCCGTTGGCGAAGTTCTGGCCGTGGACCGGCTTGGGCAAGGATACGCCCTGATACAGGGCGAACGCTGGCATTTTGAAAGCAACGACGCGCTGCAACCGGGCCAGCGTGTGGAAGTCATTGCCGTGCAGGGTCTGACCCTTAAAGTCCAACGCCTGCGCCCCTGAGCCTGCAAGGAGAACCGTATGTTTTATTACGATGCCAATCTGGGCTATATCCTGATCCTGTTCCTGGTCTTTGTGGTGCTGATCAAATCGGTGCGCGTGTTGCGCGAATACCAACGCGCCGTGGTATTTACGCTGGGCCGTTTTACGGCTGTGCGCGGCCCCGGCCTGATTTTGGTCATTCCTTTCCTGCAGCAGATCGTGCGGGTGGATTTGCGCGTGGTCACCATGGATGTGCCGGCGCAGGACGTGATCTCGCGCGATAACATTTCCGTGAAGGTCAATGCTGTGCTGTACTTTAAGGTGGTTGCGCCGGAAAAGGCGATTATTCAGGTTGAAAACTATCTGAACGCCACCAGCCAGTTGGCGCAGACTACCTTGCGTGCCGTGCTGGGCAAGCACGAACTGGACGATATGCTGTCCGAGCGGGAAAAGCTGAATCTGGACATACAGCGTATTCTGGACGAGCAGACCGACTCCTGGGGCATTAAAGTCACCAATGTCGAAATCAAGCATATCGATCTGAACGACACAATGGTACGCGCCATTGCCCGCCAGGCCGAGGCCGAACGCGAACGACGCGCCAAGGTCATCCATGCCGACGGCGAGCGGCAGGCGGCTGAAGCCTTGCGCGAGGCCGCGCATGTGTTGTCCACCCAGCCTAGCGCCATGCAATTGCGCTATCTGCAAACCCTGACGCAGATTGCAGGCGATAAAAGCAACACCATCGTCTTTCCGTTGCCGGTGGACTTGCTCAAAGGCTTGATGGGCATGCAAGAACCCAGTTCCCGGGCCGATGCACGCCATCCGCAAGACCTGGACCCTCCGATTAATCCTTCCTAGTTTTATGATTACAAGAAGAAATTTCAGTATTAAATGTGCGCTGACCGGTTTGCTGCTGGGCTTGTCTCAGCTGGTGCCGGTCAGTGCCCTGGCGCAAGCGGTGCCAGCCGTCGTCGGCCCCGCTGTATCGACCGAGGTGCTGGCTTCGGGCCTGGAACATCCTTGGTCCCTGGCCTTTTTGCCGCGCAATGCGGGCATTCTGATTACCGAACGCCCGGGCCGTCTGCGCCTGTGGACCGCTGACAAAGGTTTGTCTGAACCGATTGCAGGCCTACCCAAGGTACACGCTGTAGGGCAGGGGGGCTTGTTGGATGTGCTGCTGGCCCCCGATTTTTTCCGCAGCCGGCGTATTTATTTGGCCTATGCGGAGCGGCGCGACAAGCAGGTGTCCGCAACGACGGTAGGCTATGGCGTGCTCTCGTCTGATCGGACGCGCATCGACGCTTTCCGGCCTATCTTTCGCCAGGAGCCGGCGTTGTCTACAGGCTTGCATTATGGCGCGCGCATGGCTTTTGACCCGGGCGGACGTGACCTGTACATCGCGCTAGGCGAAAATAATCAGCGTCTGGCGGCCCAGCAACTGGACCATCTGCAAGGCAAAGTGGTGCGGCTGCGGCCCGACGGCTCGGTCCCCAGAGACAATCCTTTGCGCAGCAATCGTCAGGCCAGGGCCGAAATCTGGAGCTATGGCCATCGTAATCCGCAAGGCATGGCCTGGAATCCCTGGACTCAAGAATTATGGGTGGCCGAACATGGCCCGCAGGGCGGGGACGAGCTCAACCGTATCCAGCGCGGTGCCAATTATGGCTGGCCTCTGGCCACACATGGCATCAATTACAATGGGCAGCCCATCCCAGAGGCGCAGGCCAGCGCAATGGCCGGCTTGACCGAACCTTTTCATTACTGGCCCGTGTCCCCGGCCATCAGCGGACTGGCGTTCTACGACCATGATCAGGTGCCGGCCTGGCGACACAGTGTTTTTGTCGGCGCGCTGAAAGAACAGGCCTTGATCCGTTTGCAACTGGACGAGGAGGACGGCCATGTGCTGGGAGAAGAGCGCCTGCTGCACAATCTGGGCGCACGTATTCGTGATGTGCGCGTGGGTCCAGATGGATTTCTGTATGTCCTGACCGATGAGCCGCAAGGGCAATTGTTGCGTGTGCGGGCCCGATCACGTTAAGGCTGTCCGGAGCGTGGTGTTCTTAATCTGCATCCACGCGGTGGTCGGAGCGCAATAGTACATACAAGGCGATCGGAGCTCCCACCAGTCCAATGACAGCGTTAAGGTGCAGGACGTGGCGGCTCCAGGGCAGATGAACCACCAGGTCGGCGGCTAACCCTAAAGCCGCACCAATGAGCCCGGCCGCAGGCAGCAAGACACGATGGTTGGCAGAGCGCACTGCGGCACGTGCCAGTTGGGCGCTGACCAGTCCTAAAAAGGCAACCGGTCCGCAAAAGGCCGATACCAGGCCGCAGAGCCATGCTGCCGCAAATAGACCACCCCGCTTGGCCAGGGTGACGTTGACTCCCAGAGAGCCAGCATAACGTTCACCCAGCAGTAAGGCATTCAGTGGCTTAATCAGCACCACGCTGCCCAGCAGTCCTGCCGCAAGACCGGGTATCAGAATCATCAACTGCTGCCGAGTGGCCCCCGCAAAACTGGCGTCGTCCCATACTTTGAAGGCCCGTGCCTGGGTTTCATCAATAAAATGCATCAGCACGCTGATCAGCCCCACAGCAAGGTAGCCCAGCATCAGCCCTACAATCAACAGGGTGACCACGCCGATGCGGCGTGACAATAACGCGAGCACGGACAAGACCAGGGCCGACCCGGCAATGGCCGCGATAGCAGCGCCGATGTCCCCGAATACGCCCAGACGCAGCAGTACGGTATTTCCTGCAACCGCCGCGAAGGTAACGAGCAGGGCGGTGCCCAGGCGAGCGCCATGCACAATACTCAGTACGAACGGATCTGCCAAAGGATTACGAAACAAGGTCTGCAGGATCAGCCCCGCAACGCCTAGGGCGGCTCCAGAAAACAGCGCATTGAGTGTGCGAGGCATGCGAAAACCTACGACGATGTCGGCCCAGGCGGGATTGTCCACGGGAACACCGCCGATCAGAGATTGCCAGACAGCGGGCAGGGGGATGGCGATCGCCCCGATTGACAATTCGGCCATCAGTAAAATGGCAATAGCGGATACGAGTGCCCCAAAGAGCACGATGTGCCGCAGTGGGGCGCGGGCAAGCTTGGGCATAGGGGATGCAACGGGGGTCATGGCAGCTTCCGGATAAATCGCAATTCGTCGTCCTTTAGGGCGAGCCGTTCAGGGTGCAGGGCCGAGATGGCTTCTGCCAACTGTATATGGGGTGTGGTCATAGACTGGTCGTGAAAGGGATAGACCCAGGCACCCGAATAGCCACGATCCCAGGCGTAGACCTGCCGTGTTATGGCGGGCTGGAATGCGCCGTGCAAGGCGTTGGAGGCAATCAAAGATTGCACGCTGCGTTGCCCGCCCAATGTGCCTAACCAACGATTCGCTTGCGCGGCATGTGCGTAGACTTTTTCAATGGGCAGGTAGATCAGGCTGCTGGTTTGACCATCGGCCAGGACATAGTGTCCGCCGGCATCATGAATCAATTGGGCGCTGTGGTTATGTGAGCCGTGGGTTTCAAACACGTCCCGTCCAGCGGCAAAACCGGTCATGACAGAGGGGCGGTGCTCGACATTGCTCACCAAAGCCTGCCATTGGCGGTACTGTTGTTCGATCTGTTCAAATTTCTGCTCGGCCACCGCCTCGCGGTTGGCCATGACGGCCAGCAGCTTGATCCATTCCGCCCGCCCTAATGGATGCGTTTCGTGATGGTCCGCCTGTGCAATGGCGCGAACTCCTAATTCCCATAGCCGGGGGTGCAGGTTGCCCGCCGGATACGCCGAATAAAAGCTGAGGTACACATCCGGCCGTACGGCCATGACTTGTTCAATTGTGGCGTGGCCATGCCCCCACATGTCATGCACCAGTCCCAGGGCCACCCGTTCGCGAATCGAAGCGACCGATATGCTGCGTGTGTTTTCGGCTCCGTACAGACGATCCACCAGCCCGAGTTCATCCAGCGCGCCCAGCATGGCAGAATTGCCCGTGACCAACCGCTGAATCGGGACCAGCACTACCGGCGTATGGGGTCGATGTTTGGGTATGGGAGTTCCGCACTGGACGAATAGGTATTCCAGAACCTCGCCCTTGGCGACGCTGGGGGTGAATCGAACCCGCTTATAGTGCAGGCCATACTCGATCTGCAATTGAGTGGAGTGCCGGAATTGGGTTTTTTCGGGGAAATAGTCCACGTCCGGCCGATAGTCGGCCACGCAAGCGGAGTCCAAGTTCCGTGCCGGTGGCTGGCCGCCCAGCGCGCGCGCTGGCCACGGTATTTTCGCCTCTGGCGCAATCGGCATGCATCCGGCCATGCACAGCATCAGCCCGATTGCAAATACGGCGTAGCGTGCTTTCATGATGGCACGGCGACGTTGTGATGAGCGGCCGGGCGATGACGCAGATAGTCCACCAGAGGGCCTAACGTATGAAATTGAACCGTAGGAAGGTTCGGAGCGTGGACGACATACCCGGCATCCTGGACGCGTACAGCGGTATCGGCATCGTGGCTGATGCGATAGCCCGCCCGCTGCAATGCGCGCCGCGCCCATACCCATGCCATGCCCTCGCCTTCCAGGCGAATTGGCGGGCCACCCTCGCGCCCCATACGCAATTGGCCGCTTTCCAGGTCAAAAGCCAGTCCTTCAGAAGCGAACGCGCTGGCTAATTGACCATGCAAGGCCAGGTCTTCGGGCGCGCCGACGTGCATGGTGCGCTGGCCATCGATCAGCCAAAGTGTATCCGCATAGCGCAGCGCCAATTCCAGGTCGTGTGTCGACAAGAGAATGGCCAGTTGGCGTCGACGTGACAAGTCCAGGAGTAACTGCATGATTTCGATGCGGCGCGGCAGGTCCAGAAATGCCGTGGCCTCGTCCAAGACTAAGACGTCGGTGTGTTGCGCAAGCGCGCGGGCGATCATGATCCGTTGGCGTTCGCCGTCCGACATGTGCGATATGCGTCGTTCAGCCAGCGCAAGGGCTCCGGTCTGTTCCAATGCGTGTTGAACATGGGCCTGATCCGTTGCATGCAGTTTTGCGCTCCATCCTATGTGTGGGTAGCGGCCCAGTTGAACCAGTTCGCGCCCGCTCATTGGCGATGCCGTCATCTTTTCTGTCAAGACAACGGCCAAGCGTTGCGCCCGTTCCACGGCGGATAAGGCCGTGATGGTCTGGCAACCCAGGCAAACCTTACCGGAAAGAGTCTCTTGCATGCCGCAGAGTGTACGGATCAGTGTGGATTTTCCGACCCCATTTGCGCCAATCAAACACACAAAATCCCCTGGCTGCAGATCGATACTGACAGGCCCCAACAAGGGGCGGCCCGCGTATCCGGCGACGAGCTCGTGTGCGCTAAGACTCATTGGAATGCTAAGCCCAGAGTGGCATAGATGCTGCGCGGCGCGCCCGGATAGCTGGGTACAAAGGCACCACCTGACTCGTAGTATCGGCGATTGCTTAAATTTTGGACCATCAATTGGAATTTGTGGCGGCGGGCGGGGCCAAAGCGGTAAATCGCGTTCGCATCCCAGCGTATAAACGAAGGCAGTTCAAAGCTATTGGCGGTATCGGCTTGGCGTGCGTCTACATAGGTTGCCCCTAGCCCCAGGCTCCAGCCACTGGCGGCACCGGCCAGGTCGTAACTGCTCCAGAAACTGGCGCTGCGCCGGGGGGCATTGGTCAGTTGTTTGCCGACCATCGCCGGATCGCTGTCTTGGGTGATCTGGGCATTCATGTGCGAATAGCTGGCCAACAAACGCCATTGGGCGCTGATGGAGAAAGGGACATCAATTTCCCAGCCACGGCTGCGCTGTTCGCCTACCTGAATGACATAGCTAAAATCCTGGGGGTCGGCAACGACACCGTTGGTTCGACGAATATCAAACAGGGCGATTGTGGGCTCTAGACGTCCGTCCAGCAGGCTGAATTTGGCACCCAGTTCCATTTGTTCGCCGCGCGATGGTTTGGGCAAACCGCCGTTGCGCAACATGCCCGTGGAGGGCTCGGTCAGGAAGGAACGGGCCCAACTGCTATAAAGGGAAACTGTCTCATGGGGTGTCCAGGTCAAGCCAATACGCGGCGAGAATGCCCGATCGGTGCGTGCCAGTTCCGACTGGACAGGCAAATACTGCGACAGGGCCTTGCTGCGGGACTGGTCGTAACGTCCCCCCAGCAAGACACGCCATTGCTTGTTAAGCTCAATTTCATTTTGCAGATACAAGCCGAAACTCGTGCTGCGGTAGCGCGAGGCGTCATACGGTGTGAGCGGACCTGTTGCGATCCCATGGCGCGGATTGTACAAACTGATAGGCAGGTTGACGGGGAAGCCGGACTGATTGGCGTACGCATCGGCGGTGTAATCCCATTCGTCCTGATTCACATCGGCACCGATCAATATCCGGTGGCCGACTGAGCCGGTCTGGATGCGTCGCGACACTTCGGCCATGATGGTCGTATCAGTTTGCTTGTCGCGGCTATGCTGCTTGCGACGGTTAACCTGGGGGTCGGCCATGTTTGCGCCACTAATCGGACGAAAACCATAGGGATACCAGTGTGCGTCCGACTTGGCCCAGGACGCCAGGATGCCAGAATGTAATTGCCAGCCATTCTCAAACTGATGATCAAGCACCAAGGAAACCAGGGCGCTTTCGGTCAACAGGCGTGCGTCGCGTTCCGCATAGTTGTTCTCGATCGGTACGTCCAGAAAAAGCGGGCTGTTGCCGAAACCACGGTCAAACGACGATTTCTTACGGCCGAGTTCCGCTTCAAAGGTCAAGCGCGTTTGTGGCGATAAGTTCCATTGCAGCACCGGAGAGACAAATAAAGAATCGCCATGCACAAAATCGCGAAAGCTCTGTGTGCGCTGTGTCGATCCGGTGATGCGATAGCCAAGTGTTTCATTCAGGGGGCCGGACATGTCAAAGGTTGTCCGGTAAAAATCGTGGCTGCCGGCCGTCAGCTCGATCTGCGTTTCTTGCTGTTCCAGCGGTTTTTTCGTGACCAGATTGACGACTCCACCGGGCTCGAACCGGCCATACAGCGTGGAGACCGGCCCTTTAAGCACTTCGATCTGTTCGATATTGACCAGTTCATCGACGGGGATAAACACGCTGCGGCGAAAGCCATTTTTTAAATTGGCCGAGGTGACAAAGCCGCGCAGTCTGAAGCGGTCGTTGCTGCCCCCCCAGCCCACTTGTGGCGTCAGGCCCGGTACGGTCCGCACGGCTTCACCCAAGGTCGTGACGCCGCGATCCTCGATTAATTCACGGGTTACGGTTTGGACGGTAAACGGTGTCTCTTTACTGAGCGTGTCTGTTTTATTGGCGCTTGGGGCCAGCGCATCGCGATACACCCGTTCGCGGACACCGCTGATGGTAACAGCCTCTAAGTGTTGGACGCTGTGCTCCTGTGCGGTAAGGGAGCCGGGAACAGTAAAAAGTAGACTGCCGGAAAAAAGATAGCCGATAGCAGGGCGATTCAAGAGACAACCTTTCTAGAGAATACCCCGTCGTGCGCAGTTAGCACACGACGGGGCGGATACGTGTAAGCACGTATTTATTAAGGCGGCGTAGTGTCCCCCTGTGGGATAAGGGGACAGAGCGTAACGCGGTTTTTATGCCAAAAATGTTATGTTATATCATAACTATTATATCGAGTAACTATCCTGATACAGCAAGCCTGGAAGGCGCGGGCGTTATGGGCCACGACACCAGGGGCGATGCAAGCGGGTGCTGCCCTAAGCACAAGCAAAAAAAACCGGCCCAGACATCGTGTGATGTCTGGGCCGGTTTAGGGCCGAAGCAGGCTGTTTATTTAATCAGCGTAACAGGCACATGCACCAGGCTAAGTACTTTGGTGGTGACCGAACCGAGCACCAAGCCGGGCAGGGCGCTCAGGCCTCGGGTACCCATGACGATGTGGTCCACATTATTGCGCTCGGCATATTCTTTGATGGTTTGAGCGGCATTGCCGGCAATGATGTTTTCTTTGACGCGCAAGGATTTGTCGGCCAGAACGGAACGAGCTGGGATCAGGGCATTGTTACCTTCGTCCTGATAGTAGGCTTGCAGCACGTCGTCAGAGAAAAAGCGCTTGACGTTGCCCGACACGACTGGCGTAGGCGCGGCCAGCAGATGCAAGGTGGCGTCCGGGTTGTGCGCGATCATGGCGGCGGCGGCCTGCACGGCACGGGTGGAGGCGTCGGAGCCATCGACGGGGACGAGAACATTCAGCATAGATACCTCTTGATTGGTGTTTGGCTATTGAAGTCTGAAGCACTTTGTTCTTGTATGAACAGTACCGAATAAGCAAACGGATATGCTTGATCGACATCAAGGCATACAGTTATTTACGTAAAGCTGTTCTATCATACCCGTATGATCACTCAGTGAATGCCACATGAACACGCTTTATGTGGAGAATGACGCAGGTGCAGCATTCACACGGACATTGTTTCGGTCCTGCGCCTGTTTTACAAGGGAGTACCCAATGAAATTGAAACACCTGTTGGCCTGTACCTCGCTTGCGGCCGTCGGATTCGGCGCGCAAGCGGCCGAACCCACATTTGACTCGGTCAAGGACGTGCTGACCAAGAATGCCTGTCTGGCCTGTCACGCAGTGGATAAAAAAGTGGTCGGCCCAGCCTACCAGGAAGTCGCCGAAAAACGCAAAGGCGACCCTGCCAATGCCGCCCTGATTGCCCAGCATATCCGTCAGGGCAGCAAAGATGTCTACGGCCCTATGCCCATGCCGCCCAACCCCGGCATTTCGGACGACGACATTCAAAAAGTCGTTGCCTGGATCATGGCCGGCGCTAAACAGTAAGCGCCCCCCAGATACCCGAACGGACACCGCCTGGTGTCCGTTTTTTTGTGCCAACAAATTTCGTGCAATCGTGTTTTCCGGCTGACCGCGTCAGCTTGCATATTGTTTAGATAAAATTAATTTTCCGCTATGTGAGCCATAGCCGAATTTCCTTTATGGTCTGCGCAATAAAAAGGCCTAATGGTTGTAAAGCTTCCTTGCAGTACGTTTATAAATCTACGGAAGGTGTACTGGTCAGGATACCGGGGCGGACGGGGCGTGAACTCGCAGAGTGCTTGGTCCAAACGGCGGAACGTTTGCGTACGCCGTACAAAGGATCAACCATCCGCTGAATGTTCTGTCTGGCATGAAGGCGCATAGCCGGGGCTATGTCATCGGTGTTTTGAGTTGCTCAAGTCATCAGCCCTGTCCGAACCTGCTGCGCCTTGAATGGTGTCTTCAAACACCCAGTTTCTCATCGACCGGGGCAATTGGCTTTCGGGATTCGTTGAAGAACCTTTTTTTGTGGCTCCACTGTTTTAAGCGGGCAGGTCTGCATCTGCCCGCGCAGCGCCGGCACGCATGACACGCGGGTAGTCCGACGGCTTGAAACGCCAGGCAAGCAAGGCCACACACACAACCAAACCACCGTGCAACAGCCAGGCCGCATTGAAATCGCCGCTGATTTCGAACAACCAGGCGCTGATCATGGGAAACAGGGCGGCAATCGGAAAGCCACCGCCTTGCATCAGGGCGCTGAGCGTGCCAGCGCGGGCTGCATCTGGAAAGTGATCCAGGGCCACCAGCAGCACCAGCGAAAAACAACCACCCAGACCGATGCCGATAATAACCCCCCAGAGATAAGGGGCCGTATCAGGTAAGTATGCAAAAGCGGCAAATCCAGCCAACTGAAACGCGAGCGCCAGCCAGATCCAGGGGCGTCTATCCTTGTTGCGCGCGGCCAGAGTGGGCATCAAAAAAGCGGCCACCGCCTGCGCTACCGACAGCAAGGCCACCAGTGCGCCGCTGGCTGCCGTGGTCCAGCCGTGGCCTTGGTAAAACGTAGCCAGCCAAGTCACCAACGAGGCATAGCCGCCGTTGATCAAGCCAAAACACAGCATCAAAGTCCATGTCCGTGGGCGGCGCAACAGATCCAGCGAAGGCAGGGAGCCGGTCACACCACGACCGCTACGCGGTACGACTTTCCAGGCGATCCACATGGCAATGCCGATGGGCAGCGCCCAAAAGGCCAAGGCTATACGCCAACTGTCCGCCATTTCGCTGATCAGTGGGGTAATTTGCGCACCCAAGGCACCACCGCCCATCAGGGTCGCCGAATACACACCTGTCACTTGCGCGGTGTGGGCTGGAAACTGCGCTTTGATAATACCGGGCATGACGGCTTGCAGCATCGCCACGCCGGCACCGCATAGCAAGGCCGTGGCGATCAGGCTGGCTCCGTTGGGCACGGCCCAGCGCAGCGCACAGCCTAAACACAGTATCAGCAGCGACACCATGACTACCTGGCGTATCGACAGGGTCTTTCGGATCGAGGGCATGTAAAAAGCCCCCAAACCCATAACCATCATCGGCAACAGAGTCAACCAGGCCATATTGGCCAAGGCCATGTCCAGGCCATCGGAGACAGCGCGCGCCAAGGTGCCGCTAGAGGTCAGGAAAGGGCGCAAGTTCAGGCCGACCAGTATGACGAACGCCAACCAGAGCCCCTGGCCGCGATGTAAACGGGAGGCCCGAGGATGGTCGGTTACAGCAGGATCATTCATGCGGATTTGTTCAGTGGGCTGAATAAAGATAATACTTTACACCCTTTCCTGTTTAAGGCTTGGCACCTGCCTGTTCCAAAATTGCCGCTGTTTCGTGCTGATTGCGTTGGCGCGCCAGTGTTAACGGTCGCACGCCCTGACCATCGGGCAGATTCACATCGGCACCGCCTGCAATCAAATCCCGCACCACTTGCTGGTGATCTGGGCCGCCATCGGACAGCACAATGGCTTCGTGCAAAGCCGTCCAGCCCAGACGGTTGACATGGTTAGGGTCTACGCCCGCCCTGAGCAGTTCTTGCACCACCTGAACATAGCCGTGCTCGGCGGCAGGAATCAGCGCAGTGCCCCGGTATCGGTTAACACTGCGCAGGTCGGCACCATGTTGCAAGGTCAAACGCAGAATTTCCAACCGGCCTTGCGCCCCAGCCACCAGATAAGGTGTGTCGGCAATGGCATCTACCTGATTAACGTCGGCTCCGGCTTGCACCAACAGTTCGGCAATATCAATGGCGTTCAGCCATGTGGCTCGCAATAGGGGGCTTTGTCCTTGCTGGTCCGGCACATTGACGCTTTGACGTCCTTGCGTTTGCGACAACAATTCACGTACTTTGGCGCTATCACCTTGTTCGACGGCTTCCAGCAGGCTGGTTTGCGCCCAGGCGGTTCCGTTGCCCAAGGCCAGGGTCAGCGCAGTCGTCCAGAAGAAACGGGCAGAAAGGGAAAACATCGAAGGCTCCTAGGGCGGTCAGGCAGGGCAAAAACATATCGTTCCATTAATAGCACAGTCGGATGTCTGCCTTGATATGTAAAAGCAAATTCCGCCTATCACACTAGATAAGCGCGTGTGTCCCGGTCCAGCTCCGGATTCTGGATCAGACGGTCTAGTTCTTGGCGCAGAAAATCCACAAAAACCCGGGTTTTTTGCGGCATCATGCGCGAGGGCAGCAGGGCCATGATGGGGAAGGGGGTAAATTCCCAGTCCGGCAATACGCGTTCCAGGCGTGCTCCGTCGGTGTCCAGATAGCGTTCGACCAGCGAGGAGGCCGCGATGCCCATGTCGCGCACTGCCAGCTTGCGCATCATGATGGCGTTATTAATGGTGACCGGGCCGCTGACCCGGGCTTCGTACGGTTGCTTGTCCGGCCCACGCAGCACCCAGGTCCGGTCGCTTTCATCGTGACTGGCGCAGATGCAGGTGTGGCTGGACAGTTCGGACGGGTGTTTCGGGCGGCCATGCTTGTCCAGATAAGCGCTCGACGCATACAGGCCCAACCGAATCTGCCCCAACACAGTGGCCACCGTATTAGAGTCAGGCTGAGGGCCTACCCGTATGACGCAGTCGTAATTGTCCGACTGCAAATCGATATGGCGGATATTCAGATCGCAGTCCAGCTCTATATCGGGATAGGCCTGACGAAATCCATGCACGACAGCCGGCATGAAAACAATGCTGAAACTGGCTGGGATCGATACCCGCAAGCGCCCTTTGGGCGATTGGGCTACATCCAGTAATTGTTCATGCGCCAGGCGGGCCTGCTCTACCACCGCCAGGCAGCGCTCGAAGTACACTTGGCCGGCTTCGGTCACATCCACGTTGCGGGTGCTGCGCTTGAGCAGAGCGACACCCACTTCTTTTTCCAGTTCTCGTATGCGCCGCGATACGGTGGATACCGGCATGCCCAGGGCATCGGCAGCACGGGTAAAGTGGCGCGCCCGGGCCACCTCCACAAAAATGGCGATGTCGTTCAGCAAGGGTCCGGCAGTTAACGTGCTCATTAAAATTGTTCCATGAATGGAAATATGTTTGCAATATTAAGGGTTTTTCCCAGGTTCAGGGGCGTTCATACTTCATCCAACGATTCGGAAATCATCTAAGCCGAATCTTTCTTAAGCGAATAATTGGTACTGGAGTTAATTATGAAAAGCATTGCACGCACTGCCATCCTAGGTCTGTCCCTGAGCGCCGCTACCCTGATGGGCGTTGCCAACGCCGCCAGCATCCAGCAGGCCCAACAAAGCATCGGCGAACTGAACTATCCACCTGCCATCACCGAAACCTCGACACTGAGCCGTCAAGAAGTTCTTCAGGAACTGGCCCAAGCACGCGCTCAAGGCCAAATCCAGGCCGGTGCCATGAACGATTACCCCCAGTTGCCCCAGGCCAGCCAATTGAGCCGTGAACAAGTCATTGCCTCCACCCAGGAATGGAACAGCATGCACGGCGATTTCGTCACCTTCTAAGTACGTCGTTCTTCCCCGCATCGACTCCCCTCCGATGCCTGGCGGCGCTCCGATTGGAGCGCCGCTTTTTTTCAAAGTAGAGCGCATGTGTCGCCAACGCCGGTTTAGGGGTCATTTCAGAAAACGGAAAATAAAGCACCTTAAGCCGGTTGTAGTGGCCGTAGCGGTCTGAACTTGCAGGTGCCGATCTTGGCACTGCTACGCCAGAGGTAATCGCAGGTCAGATGGATGTGTTCCCAGCCCAGTGCCGCCCCGTAGGTTTCGTCGCGAATGTGCCAGGCTTGCAGCCAAGCGAGCTTAGCGTAAGGCTGGCATCACGATAGGGTATAGTCCAAACAGACCCAATCCCTAGCTGTACTCAATATGAACAAGATATTGCCTGACGTCGCCGATGCTGCGGTGGAGATCGTTCCATACGACAAAGCGTGGCCCGCGATGTTCGAAGCCGAACGCGCATCGCTGCAAGCGGCACTTGCCCCCTGGCTCACTGGCGACATAGAACATGTTGGCAGTACGGCAATACCGGGACTGGTGGCAAAACCCATCATCGACATCATGGCCCCAGTCGCCGAGCTCAAAACATCCATCGCGGCGATTGAAGCAGTAAAAATCTTGGGCTATGTCTACCACCCGTATAAGTCAGAGGTCATGCACTGGTTTTGCAAGCCATCGCCACATTTGCGCACCCACCATTTGCACTTGGTGCCGCGCGATAGTTCCCTGTGGAAGGAACAGCTAATTTTTCGAGATGCTCTCCGCCAAAATAGGGCACTTTTTGCCGAGTACGCCGCGCTCAAATTGCGTCTGTCTCAGGAGTTTCGTCTCGATAGAGAAGCTTACACAGCCGCAAAAGAGCCCTTTATTGTCAGCGTGCTTTCGCAATTTTCTGGCTCTGGCCAGGGTGCAATTTAGTCATTCCTCAAGGCGTAAATACGCGCCAAAGAGGCTTGGCGTGCTTTATTTTCCGTTTTTTGAGACGACCCCGTTTAGAACAAACTGTTTGTAAGGCTAATGGCAGCCCGCACTGACTGCGCCAGATCGATGCGGACAAATGCTTGACCTTGCCACCGGGGTAAGCCCTACAGTTCAGTCATCAAGACTATAGATAGGTGACTGCCATGACAACGAGCACAGCCAAGCAAGCATCCCGCCTGACGCTGGATGTGGAAGGCATGACCTGCGCCTCGTGCGTGAGCCGGGTAGAAAAAATCATTGCCAAGGTGCCGGGGGTACGCAGCGCGCAGGTCAACCTGGCTACCCAGAAGGCAACGGTGGAAGTGGATGGGGTGCCGCCCATACAGGAGATTGTCCAGGCGGTTGAAAAAGGCGGATATCAGGTTCCATCCCAGGAGCAGATTCTGCAAGTGCAGGACATGACCTGCGCTTCCTGCGTAGGCCGGGTTGAAAAAGCGCTGCTCAAGGTGCCAGGCGTGCAAAGTGCTGCTGTTAATCTGGCAAGCGGTCAGGCCCATGTGCGCAGCATGCAAGGTGTGTCTGTCGACGATTTGATTGCTGCTGTCGGCAAGGTCGGTTATCCGGCCAGCCAGGCCAGCGTCACTACCGCACAGGACCAGACCGAACGCGCCCAACACCATTACGACAGCACGCGCCGGCGTTTTTGGCTGGCTGCTGTGCTGGCCTTGCCCGTGTTTATCCTGGAGATGGGCGGGCACATGGTGCCGGCGTTTCATCATTGGATCGGCGCGACGATAGGCACCCAGAACAGTTGGCTGCTGCAGTTTGCTCTGACTACGCTGGTGCTGGTTTTTCCGGGCCGTGAGTTCTACACCAAAGGCATACCCACGCTGCTGCGCGGTGCGCCGGACATGAACTCGCTGGTGGCGGTAGGGACACTGGCCGCCTATCTTTTCTCTTTGGTCACGACCTTTGCCCCGCAATGGCTGCCGCAGGCTTCGCAGCATGTGTATTACGAAGCCGCCGCCGTGATCGTGGCGCTGATCTTGCTGGGCCGGCTGCTGGAGGCGCGCGCCAAGGGCCGTACGTCAGAGGCCATCCAGCGTCTGCTTAGTTTGCAGCCGCCCACGGCGCGAGTGCGGCGCGACGGCCAGGAAGTGGATGTGCCGCTGGAATCGCTGCAAACCGGCGAGTGTGTGCTGGTGCGGCCGGGTGAGCGCATCCCTGTGGATGGTCGCATCGTGTCCGGGCAAAGTTATGTGGACGAATCGATGGTGACCGGCGAGTCCGTGCCTGTCGCCAAACAAATAGGCGATACGCTGATTGGCGGCACAGTCAATCAGAAAGGCTCATTGGAGTTCGAGGCGACGGCCGTGGGCCAGGATACGGTGCTGGCCCATATTGTTTCCATGGTCGAGCAGGCGCAGGGGGCCAAACTGCCGATTCAGGCCGTGGTGGACAAAATCACGCTTTGGTTTGTGCCGGCAGTAATGGGCCTGGCAGTGCTGACGGCGCTGGTTTGGCTGATATTCGGGCCTTCGCCCGCCTTAAGCTTTGCCCTGGTCAACGCCGTGGCCGTGCTGATCATTGCCTGCCCGTGCGCGATGGGGCTGGCTACGCCGACCTCGATTATGGTGGGGACGGGTCGCGCCGCGCAGGCCGGGGTGTTGTTTCGCAAGGGGGATTCGCTGCAGGCGCTGCGCGATGTTCGGGTCGTGGCGGTAGACAAAACCGGCACCCTGACCAAAGGTGCGCCGGAGTTGACCGATTTTGTCGGCTTGCCTGGCGATGACGAGCACACGGTACTGGCTGCCGTGGCGGCGCTGGAGAACCACTCCGAGCATCCCATTGCGCAAGCCATTGTCGCAGCCGCTCAGGAAAAAGGGCTGTCCTTGCCTCGGGCAGAGCAGTTCGAGTCTTTGACTGGTTTGGGCGTACAGGCGCTGATAGACGGAGTGACATGGCATGTCGGTGCCGATCGCCTGATGGATCGTTTGGGCGCGGATCTGTCGGTTTTTGCCGCACAGGCCCAAACCCTGGCCCAAGAAGGCAAAACGCCCATGTATGCAGCCAGGGCCAATCAGGTTGTAGCTTTGCTGGCTGTGGCCGACCCCATCAAGGACAGTACGCCACAAGCGATCGAACACTTGCATGCGCGCGGCATCAAGGTGGTAATGATTACTGGCGACAACCGCCACACGGCACACGCGATTGCGCGACGGCTGAATATCGACGATGTGGTGGCCGAAGTCATGCCAGAAGGCAAAGTCCAGGCGGTGCAGGCTTTGCGTCAAGAATACCGGCATCTGGCCTATGTAGGCGACGGCATCAACGATGCGCCCGCCCTTGCTGTGGCTGATGTGGGTATTGCCATTGGAACTGGCACAGACATTGCCATCGAGGCCGCTGATGTGGTGCTGATGTCGGGCGATATGCGCGGCGTGGTCACGGCGATTTCGCTCTCGCATGCGACCTTGCGCAATATCCATCAAAATCTGTTCTGGGCCTTTGCCTATAACGTAGCTTTGATTCCCGTAGCGGCAGGGGTGTTGTATCCCTTTGGCGGCCCCTTGCTGTCCCCGGTGTTTGCGGCCGGGGCGATGGCCTTATCCAGTGTATTCGTGGTCAGCAATGCCCTGCGTTTGCGGCGCGCCAGATTGGATTAGCAGGCACGGGGGAGCGGGCGGCGGTGGATAGCACGGCCTTGCGGATCAAAGGCGAACCGTTTCCGGTTCGCCTTTTTTAAGTTTGTCGCGGATTTCCGGGATGAATTGGCCCTCTGTCAGAAGAGCATAGGCACCCGCAAGCCCGCCAAGGCCTGTTTCTTGTGCGCGTCCCGCTGCAACTCAGGCTTTAAGGGTATAGCGCAAGATTTCCACGACCTGTTCGGGGCTGGTGGCCCAGGCCTGGGCGCTGGCATCCACTTCCTTCAGGGGGTGGATGATATCGGGAGCATGCAGGGTGATGTATGGCTTGCCCAACGCCGCACAGTACCCGGCGTCGAATGCGGCGTTCCACTGCTTGTACTTGTCCCCGAAACGCACCACCACCAGATCGGCCTGTTCGATCAGTGTTTTGGTGCGAATGGCATTGATCTTGGATGATTTGTGGTCACGCCAGAACGCATCGCTCTCTGCGCCCAGGTGGTCGCCGGCGGCATCGCTGGCATCATGATCGGTGACAGGGGCCGTAAACGTAACATCCAGTCCGGCCGCTTTGGCTCCTGCGGCGATTTGTTCGCGCCAGTCGGTGTGGATCTCCCCGGACAGATAGACCAAAAAGCTCATGTTTCACTCCATAAAGAAAAGCCGGGCAGATCCTAAAGGAGGCCCGGCCGATTCAAGCACGGCTAACCATAGCATGTTGCAGGAATGTGCAACAGACGCCCACGCTCATAAGGCCTATTACCAATCCAGTCGATGAAATTGTTCTAGTGCCTGATGACGCTGTTCGTCCTCGGCGTGCAGATAAATATTGGTGGTGGCAATCGATTCGTGCCCCAGCGTGTCACGGATCACGCGTATATCCACGCCCTGGTTGGCCATATGGGAGCCGGCCGAGTGCCGCAGCCAATGGGCCGAAGCCTGTTCCAAGACCTGTGCCTGCGCGTGCTGATCGGGGTGCTGCTCGCGTAGCGCCTGGGCTGCCTGTGCAAAAACTGATTTGACCAGCACATGTGCCATTGCACGGCTCAGGTGCTTGTCCGAGCCACCGGCGGACATCAGCAATGGCTGGGTTTCCATGGCGTGAGGCAAGCCTTGCAGGCCAAAGGCTTGGCGGTAATGCAGCAGTTCGCGCATCAGCTCCTGGGTCATGGGTATGCGACGCGCTTTGTCCCCTTTGCCGTGGATGTTCAGCCACCATTGCTCGTGTCCTTGGCTATCCAGACGCATGGCCACATCGGCCATACGTGCTTGAACCAGCTCGGAAATGCGCAAGGCCCCGCCATACAGAATCGAAAACAGCCAGCGTATCCGGGCTTTGTGGCGCGCCTCGGCGGCATCGTTCTGCGGTAGCGCGCAGATCCAGTCTTGCACCCAACGCCATTGGCGCGCATCCAGATAGCGTGTTTGTTGGCGGGTCGGGCGTTCGGTGCTGCGTTGGCGCGATAAGGCCAATGGATTGCCCGCCAGGTAACCGGCCTGCACCAGCCAGGAAAACAGGCCATTCAGAATCAGCATGGCTTGATTGCGACTGGCCGGTGATAACGGTCCGGCAAACGGTCGCCACGATGCTTGATGACGAGCCGGGCGGGCTCCACCCGGAGCGACCCAGCGCTCGGCAGGCTGAGGGTCGGCCAGAAAATAACGATACGCCAGAATGTCCTCGTGGCTGAGCGAGGACAAGGGTTTGCGCCGTTCCACCACCGCCCACAACAGCAGGCGTTCGGCTTCTTTGCGGTAATTGGCATAGGTGCGCGGGCTGTCTATATAGCGGGCCAGCCAGCCACGGATGGCGTCGATATCGGTCTGGGCGGCAATCTGGGCCCGATCGCCCAGAGCACGATTGCCCCCTTGGCGTCCGTCGAACTGGGCCAGCAGATCGGCGATGGCTGCAGAGTGCAGCGGAGCGGGCAGGGCAGCGGGCTGGTTCATGGCAGATAGCTGTATGACAGTGAGCGTCGTTGCAAAGCGTGGGTCATGGGCGAGTATCCCTTTAAGCGGGGTCTGTGCCGAACCAGGGCAGCAAATTATGGATTGTATGGGTAGATATTTGACATTATAAGCCTAATGTCAAATAAGATTAAACTGATAATTGTATTTATAACGTAATACGTTGTATTATTAACATAATAGTTTCTTAGAGGCCAAAAATGGAGCAAAACCTGGATTCCCACGCGCAATTGCAGCTGGATGTCGCCGAATTACGTGATCGTTTCAGTCACACCCAGACTTTGTATCGGGAAGTCGCCGCTTTGCTGTTTTTCCGTTACGGCACTACACCGACGGCCAATAAGCTGTACCAATTGGTGCGGAAAGGCAGCATGAGCGCGCCAGCCGATGCGCTACAGGCGTTTTGGCAGGAATTGCGCGAAAAAAGTCGGGTCAGACTAGACCTGGCCGATATCCCGGATTCTCTGCAAGCGCAGACCGGGGAGTTGCTGGGTACGCTTTGGCGGCAAGCGCTGGAACAAGGGCGATTGGAATTGCAGGCCTACCAGGCTCAGGCGGACCAGCGTGTGCAGCAGGCGCAACAACAGGCTCTGGATGCAGAACAACGAAGTCAGACCGAACTGGAAATGCGGCGCACGGTCGAACAGACGGTGGCCCGCCAGCAAGAGCAGATCCAGACACTACGGGAAGAGATCGCCACCCAGGGGCAGGCCCTGCGTCATGCAACCGCGCGTGAACAGGTCTTGGAACAAGAAAAGTCGGAATTGCAGCAAGCGTTGCGCCGCCAGGGCGATCAATTCACCCAAGATCTGGGCAAGCTGCAAAAAGCCATAGAGCTGACTGAAGAGCGCGCACAAGCCAACGAGCGACGGGCTTTGCTGGAAATCGACAAAGAACGCTCGGCGCAAACGCGCTTGCGTCAGCAACTGGAACAAGCCGGGCAGGAATTGCAAGAACAACGTCGACAGGCCGAAGCCGCGCAAAGCGTTCTACAAGAACAAGTACATGCCGTGCGCCAGGAACTGGGGCAGGCACAAGGCGAACAACGCGCCATGCAGGCGGCCCTGGATTTCAGCCACGGCCTGTCCCGGGAAATGCAAACCGAGCTGCAATTGCTCCGGACCCGCACTGCTTTGCTGGAACGCGAAAAAGAAGATTTGCACGACCATATCGTGGCGCTGCGCAATAAGCTGGAGCAGATCCAGGCCGAACGTCCAAGGTCTGTCCGGCTCAGGCGCAAGCCCATTGGTGGATCGAAAGAATTTGAATAGACAGTCGCAGGCCTTGAACGGTTTTTACCTGTTAAAGCAAGATCCACATATGTTTCAAGCAGTGTGGGGCAGCATGGCCATCAGGTGTCGTTTGATGTTTTGAATGGCCGGCATCCCAATCAGGTCGTTGCGGGTGACAAACACCATTCGATCAGAAGGAAAGGGCGTTTTGAGTTTTATAGGGCGGACAATGCCCAGTGTTTCGTAATAACGAACCGAGCTGCCTGGAGCCATTGTAATAAAGTCAGTGTTTTTCGCTAATAGTGCGAAGCTGGCATGAAATGAATAGGACTCGACCAGTGGCACAGGGGCAGGAATCCCTTGACTCATGAATGCCATCTCGAACGCTTGGCGGGTGTTCGTGGTTCGTGGCGTTAAGACCCATGGCTCATTGGCCAGCATTGATAGATCGACCTGGCTGCACTGCCCCCAAGGGTTTCCAGTTGCGCATGCGAGTTCATACGGATCATTATTGAGCTGGGTAATATCCAATTGGACATTGGGATCGTTGTGATAGGTCGGCTCCAGGCGTCCGATGATGCAGTCGATCTGACCTTCGCGTAGTTGTTCCATCAGAGTCGGCACGGCCCCTTCTTGCAAATGCAAGCGAGGAAGTTGCTTGTCGCGCCGAAGTCGACTTACCAGCTCCGGCAGCATAGAAATGCCCGCAAGGCGCAAAACTCCTAATCGAATCACCGCTTGTCCGGGGGTTTCAAGCACGGCTTGTGGCACCAACTCCAAGGCATTAATAGCCGGGCGTACCCGTTCCAGAGCACGCTGCCCACTGTCAGTCAACACGCCTCCACGGGTGTTTCTGTCCACTAGCGTACAACAGAGCACCTGTTCCATTTCTTGGAGTAATTTGGTCGCCGATGGCTGGCTGACCCCTAGATGCTCTGCGGCCGCCGTGAGCGAACCGTGGCGGGCCACGAGATCGAGTAGTCGGAGATGGCGAACGCGCAGCCTGTCGATGCGAAGAGCACTCATAAAAACCCATAAATTCCAAAATGGAATGGCTGCATTCAAAATCCATAATATACAGGAAAGTTAATCCTATGCACAATAAAACCAATCGCCTTCGCTCAAGAAAGGCGACATTCCATACGGAGACAAATCATGAGAGCAAAAAACACGGTTCAGAGCCGTCCCCTAATCAGCAATCAAATCGGGAAGCGGACATATGGCGTTGCAGGCGTATGCATTGCTTTGACCATGTGGGCGATGTCAGCGGGTCAAGCTCAAGCAAACGAGGTCGCCGACTATCCATCCCGTCCCGTACGGATGATCGTCAGTTACGCCGCAGGCAACGTCACTGATTTATTGGCCCGCACGGTAGCGAATGAGCTATCTAACCAATGGGGGCAGCCCGTTACCGTCGAAAACAAACCTGGGGTAGGAGGAAGTCTAGGTGCCAAAACGGCATCTCATGAGGCACCCGACGGATACACCCTGTTGTTTTCTGCGATGGCTGCAATGGCGGTCAATCCCCACATTTACAAAAACATAGGCTATGACCCTTTGCAGGATTTCGTGCCGGTGGTCAATGTCGCCTATCCGGACTATGTGTTGGCCGCGGACCCTCGTCTGGGCGTCAAAACATGGGCCGACCTACTCGCGCTTAGCAAACAGGGCACTAACGAACTGAATTATGGGACAGCGGGTAATGGAACCGTACCTCATCTGAACATGGAAGCTGTTAAGCAGCATTCGGGTTTGCAGGCCTTGCATGTCCCGTACCGGGCGGCAGGGGCAGCCTTGACGGATCTTTTGGGCGGGCGCTTGCAGTTGCAGATGGAAACTTCGGCAGTACTGATGCCGCATATCAAGAGCGGCAAGCTCGTGCCCTTGGGAACAGCTCCAAACCGTAATCCGGAGCTGCCTGGTGTGCCGGCGCTTAGTGAGCTGTTGCCTGGATACGAAGCGGTGATTCCTTGGCTAGGCATTTTGGCTCCCCACGGCACGCCCGAGGCAATCGTAAACAAGATTCATGATGACGTAACCCAAATCTTGGCCAAATCCGATATCAAAGCGCAACTGGCCAGACAAGGATTAAGTTTGGCCGGAGGTACGTCACAAGCCTTTGCCACGACGATGCGCAATGATTACGAACGACTGCGCGTCATTACCGAACAACTCAATCTGAAGGTGGACTGAAATGCTTGCCTCTAACGTCGACCGTTCGCCCAGTAACCGTCCTGCGCCGTTGCGTGGCATTCGGGTGCTTGATCTGACCACCGTGCTTGCAGGCCCATATAGCACCTATCAATTGGCTTTACTGGGTGCTGATGTCATCAAACTGGAAAAGCCAGAAGAGGGAGACTGGGCCAGACAAGGCGCTCCGGCCCTTTCTGCCCCGGATTTATCTGCGCAATTTGTGGCACAAAATGCCGGTAAGCGCTCCATTACCGTAAATCTGAAGTCGCCAGAAGGAGTGCGTCAGGTTTTGGAGCTGATCGACACATGCGATGTGCTTGTGGAAAATTTCGCCCCCGGAGTCGCTGCGCGTCTCGGGCTGGGATTTGAAGCGGTGAAATCTAGAAAGCCGAACATCGTGTACTGCTCAATATCGGGATATGGTCAAGATGGTCCGATGAGCGCGCGGCCCGCCTATGACCATGTCGTGCAGGCGGCTAGCGGAATTACGATGCTGACCGGCACTTCCGCGACCGTACCGAATCGAATAGGCCCGCCTATAGTCGACTATCTCGCTGGGATATACGGTGCGTTTTCGGTACTGGCCGCATTGCGGGAGCGCGATCAGACGGGACAGGCCCAATACTTAGACGTCGCCATGCTGGATACAGCGATTGTTGCAATGGCCTCGACTGTATCCGTTCTGAACAACGGTGGCATTCAGCCACAAGCCAATGGCAATACCGCAGCCAGTGGCAGCCCTATGTCCGGGATTTTTCCTACTGCGGACGGCTTGCTCGCCATGACGGCCAATAATGATCGCCAGTTTGAGCGAGTCATGCAGGAATTGGGATTGCACGACGCATTGAATGATGAGCGTTTTTCCACCTCCCAGGCCCGTCATCATCATGTAAATGCACTTCAAGCTTTACTGGTCGAACATCTGTCCGGAGCCAGTGCCCAGGAGTGGGAGCAGAGACTGTCGGCCGCACATGTTCCGGTCGCACGTGTTCGGGAACTGCATGAAATCCTGAGTGAACCGCATATTCAGAGCAGGGGTGTTCAACAGCCAGTGTTTGACCCTGTTTCAGGAGCCAGTCTTTATGCGCCGTCAATCGGTTTTAAATGGAACGGCCAGGCACTTGGTCCGCTCACACCCGCGCCGCGACTGGGTGAGCATACCAATGATGTTTTGGGCGCTTTTAACAATTCCATCGCCTGAGGGGCTCGCCAGCTCAGCTTTGGGCTCAATGGGCCCATCCGTCACTATGAAGGAATAACAACGTGCAATCGTTTTCTGAACACTATATTAATGGTGCGCGTCAGCGCATCTTGGAGCGTGAATCCGTTTGTATTTACGATTCAACGACCGAAGCGCCATTGGCCACAGTATTTTTAGGAAATCGCGACGATGTTGATGCCGCTGTGCAGGCCGCTGAGCGCGCGCAACCGGCTTGGCAGGCACTGGGGCCCGACAAGCGCGCACCTTATCTGTTGGCAATAGCTGACGCGCTCGAGATCTGCGCCGCCGAGCTTGCTCACGACGTTTCACGCGAAGTAGGAATGCCGATCAAGCTGTCCCGACGTATTCAGGTCGATGCTCCGATCGCCGCCTGGCGCGCGACGGCGACACTGGCTGACACATTTCAGTTTACCCGTGTCGTTGGCAATTCCCGCGTGACCTTAACGCCGGTCGGTGTGGTTGCTGCTATTACACCGTGGAATTATCCACTGCACCAGATTACCGCCAAACTGGCACCGGCCTTACTAGCCGGGTGTACGGTGGTGCTGAAGCCCTCAGAGCTCGCCCCTGCGGTGACACAGCGCTTGATTGCCGCCTGCGAACAGGCTTCGCTGCCGCCCGGCGTGCTTAATATTGTGCAGGGTGACGCTACCGTCGGCCAAGCGCTGGTGACCCATGCGAATGTCCAGATGGTGTCTTTCACCGGATCTACAGCGGTAGGTTGCCAAGTCGCCTCGAAAGCGGCGGAGCGTATGAAAAGACTCTCAATGGAGTTGGGCGGAAAATCGGCAGCGCTGGTCTTGCCGGGTGCCGATCTTGCCCGGGCTATCAAGGCAACAGTGGGGTCTTGTTTCCTCAATTCAGGCCAGACCTGTAGTGCCATAACCCGACTTATCGTCGCCCGGCAAGACTATGCGCTCTGTCGGGAGTTGCTGGCCCAAGCGGCAAATGCACTGACGCTAGGTGATCCCGCAGATAGCAATACTCGGGTCGGCCCTTTGCTCTGCGCAAAGCAACGTGAGCGCGTGCATGCCTATATGGCAGAGGCGGAACAGCTCGGTGTGGACCTTATTGCCGGCGGCATGGACGCCCCGGTTCCGGCAACAGGCTTTTTTGTTGCGCCAACGATTTATGGAAATGTGGCCGCTAACAGCCGGCTTGCGCAGGAAGAGGTCTTTGGACCGGTGCTGGCCGTGCAGTGCTATGACAACGTGCAAGAAGCGATCGCGCTGGCCAATGGAACCCAGTACGGCTTGGCGGCTGCTGTCTGGGCCGCGGATACGGATACCGCCGAAACGGTTGCCAACTCTTTACGGGCAGGTCAGGTGGATATCAATGGAGCGCGTTTTAACCCAGCTGCACCGTTTGGCGGCTTCGGTTTGTCCGGCCTTGGGAGAGAGGGAGGCGATTATGGCCTGGACGAATTTTTAGAACCAAGGTCTGTTCAACTTCCAGAGCCAGCTTATTAAAGGGGAAGCTTGTCATGTACGAACAACTGAACATTACAAAAACAGGAATCAATCACCGGATCGGTCTTGTTACCCTGAACCGGCCCGACAAACTCAATGCGCTGACCAAAGTCATGGAAGCGGAGCTGCACGATGCGATGGATAGCCTTAATCGCGACGAAGAGATTCGCGTAGTCGTGTTGACTGGTGCAGGTAAGGGGTTTTGCGCTGGTATGGACATCAGTGAACTTGAAGTGCTGCCACCGGGGGATATTCGCGCCGAGCAGTGGATGCGACCCTTTGACATGAATCGGCGCGCAGACTATCAGACTCGTTATGGCTATTTCCCTGCTATGCACAAGCCGGTCATCGCAGCCATCAACGGGGCTGCTGCTGGTTTAGGATTGGTATTCGCGCTTTATAGCGATATGCGCTTTGCAAGCACGAAGGCAGTATTCAGTACTGCATTCTCGCGTCGCGGCCTGATTGCAGAGCATGGCATTGCTTGGCTGTTACCACGTATTGTCGGCCCAGGCCATGCGGCCGACTTGCTCTACTCGGCACGTAAAGTTTTGGCCGACGAAGCACTGCGTATAGGCCTGATCGATAGACTGGTCGATGCGGATGCATTGATGGAAATGACTCTTGCGTACGCTGATGAATTGGCTGAGCACGTATCGCCACGTTCCATGCAGGTGATCAAGCGGCAATTGGCGGAACAACCGTTCCAGTCTCTTGCGCAAGCCACGCAAATGGCTAATGTCGAGATGTTTGACAGTATTCAGAGCGACGATTTTGCCGAAGGAGTTGCGCATTTTGTAGAGCGTAGGCCACCGCGCTTTACGGGGCGCTGATCGAGGGCAGCAGGGAGCCATTGCCATGGCTGCCATGATAATACGCGCAGCGTCATGAGCCTGCTGGGTATTTATCTTTCCCCAAGGCTATGGCCAACTCTGTGTGGGTATTTTCTGTGCGGTGGTTAAGCCGGCCATCCTTATCGCCTCAAAAGCGAACGGGATGACCGGCGATCTTGCCGGGGCAAGCCTAATCACAAAGGCTTAGCCTTTATTGCGCAAGGTCGTGTCGCTGTTGATCAGGTTACGGTAGTCAGGGATGTGCGCGGCGAACAGGGCACCCAGACCGGCTACATCGTTACGCCAGTCCCGGTGCAATTCGCAGGCAACACCGAACCAGGTCATCAACTGGGCTCCGGCGCTGGACATGCGGTCCCAGGCGCTTTGGCGAGTCAGTTCATTGAAGGTGCCCGACGCATCGGTCACCACAAAGACCTCGTAGCCTTCTTCCAGCGCCGACAGGGTGGGAAAGGCCACGCACACTTCGGTCACGATTCCGGCAATCAGCAACTGCTTTTTTCCCGTGGCTTTGACGGCCTGGACAAAGTCCTCGTTATCCCAGGCATTGATCTGACCAGGGCGTGCAATATAAGGCGCATCCGGAAAGGTTTCTTTCAGTTCGGTCATCAGCGGGCCATTGGGGCCGTCCTCAAAGCTGGTGGTCAAGATGGTGGGCAACTGGAAATACTTGGCCAGATCGGCCAAGGCCAGCACATTGTTACGGAACTTGTCCGGGTCTATATCGCGCACCAACGACGACAAGCCGGCCTGGTGATCAACCAGCAGCACGGCGACATTGTTCTTATCGAGTTTGACGTAAGGTTTGCTCATGGTGATGCTCCTAGCGTTAAAGAGGGAAGGGAACACACTGCATCGTAGACATAGGCATGCCGCAACGGTAGGTGCTTAAATACGAAAATACCTTCTAATGGATTGGACAATGGATCTCAACCAGATAGCTGTTTTTGTCAAAGTCGTGCAGGCAGGCAGCTTCAGCGCGGCCGCCCGCTTGCTGGATCTACCCGTATCGACCGTCAGCCACCGGGTTGCTATGTTGGAAAAACGCCTGGGGCAGACCTTGTTGCAGCGTACGACACGTCGTCTGAGACTGACCCAGGCCGGCCAGATCTATTTCGAGCATGCCTTGAGCGGGTTAGAGCACATGCTGGAAGCCGAATCGGCCATTCATGCCGCGGCACCCGAGCCCAGCGGCGTGTTGCGCGTGACCACTCCGGCTGATATTGGTGACGATATGCTGGCATCCATTGTGCGTCGGATGAGGAGTCAGTGCCCGCAGGTTGACGTAGAACTGTTGCTGACCAATCGCTATGTGGATCTGGTCGCTGAAGGGGTGGACGTGGCGATACGCACCGGCCCCTTGCCCGATTCCACCTTGATCGCCCGTCCAGCCGGCGTGGCCCGATGGGTGGCGTTTGCCAGTCCCGGCTATCTGTCCGATTCGGCTCCATTGCATGACCCCCAGGCCCTAAGTCGACACCGCTGCCTGCAGTTCACCTCGATGGGTAAGGAAAGCTGGACCCTGCATTCGGAGCAGGGCAGCATGCGTATTCCCATGAGCCAGCACGTGGTTGCCAACGATATCAGCTTGATCCAGAAGCTGGCACTGGCCGGTGACGGGGTTGCCTTGTTGCCCTTATATTTGTGCCGTACAGCCTGTGCGGATAACAAGTTGGTGCGCGTGCTGCCCGACTGGCACGCCAAAATAGACCCCATCCACCTTGTCTACCCTCAGCAGCGTTTCATGCCACCCAGGCTGAGGGTGTTCATCGATCTGGCTTTGAACGAACTGGAGGGGTGGCTGGAGAAGGTCTGAGCAATCAGGCCGGCATCCCGTGTTAATCTACAGTCTGTCTACGTGGATTGAAGCGACCCATGGTTCTGGACCGGATTGTGCGATTTGGCGTGCTGGCGCTCGGCATCGTGTTGCTGGGTTGGCTGTTGTCCGCCGGTGCCCAGGCGTCGCAAGAACGCATGGCCCACTTCAGCCCTGTACATCACCTGGATACGCAAACTCATGCTCAGTCGCATTCTTCCGATGCGCCATGTCTGAACCATACGATCTGTTGTCCCTGTCTGCCATTTCCGGCACCGACTGTGCAGCACCGGGTTTCCGGTGCTTTGTTTCCCCCTGTGCCCGTTCGTTCGAACTTTCTGTCGCACCTGGTTGAGCCTACGCAGCCGCCACCACGACGCGCTTGATTTTTATTGTCTTGCCCGGTCTGGGCGTAGCCGCAAACAGACCTTGGATCATGCCGCCAGCGCGTGATCTATCCGACATGATTATCAGGAAACACCATGAAACGACGCGAAATCTTCAAATTGGCGCTGGGTGCCGCTTTGCTGCACAGTCTGCCAGGACGTGCCTGGGCGCAAATGCACCACGGGACCATGCCCATGATGGGCCATCAGGAACACAATGCCTTGATGCCTTTGGAGCGCATGCCCGGCGGACGGGCATTACGCCCCTTGCTGCCCTTGACCAATACGTCCAGCGAACCTGGACATTTTCAGGCTCGCCTGACGGCGGCAGCGCATACCGTCATTCTGGCCGACGGCAAAAAAACCCAGGTCTGGCTCTATAACGGCCAGATGCCAGGACCGCTGATCGAGTTGAAGGAAGGCGATCAGCTTGATATTGAATTCGTTAACCAACTCGATCAGGCCACGACTGTACACTGGCATGGCTTGCCCGTGCCGCCCGAGCAGGACGGTAATCCGCAGGACCCGGTTGCTCCCGGCCAAAGCCGCCATTATCGTTTTACCTTGCCAGAAGGAAGTGCCGGAACATACTGGTACCATCCGCACCCGCATGGCAAAACAGGCGAACAGGTGGCACACGGCTTGGCCGGAGCCTTGATCGTACGTGCCGCCGACGATCCTCTGGCCGGTGTCCCCGAACAGCACTGGGTCATCAGCGATCTGCGGCTGGACAGTGACGGACAGATCCCCGCCAATACGCCGATGGACTGGATGAACGGGCGGGAAGGGCAGTTCGTGCTGATCAATGGGCAGCACCAGCCCCGTATGCGCGTCAGCACGGGCGAACGTATCCGCGTCTGGAATGCCTGTGCCGCCCGTTATCTGCGATTGCATATTCCTGGCGCGCGTTTGGTGCAGATCGGTACGGATGGTGGGCTGTTGCAGGTGCCGCTGGCACCTAGCGACGAGGTGTTTCTGGCACCGGCCGAGCGGGCCGAGTTGTTTGTGCTGACCGAGCAGTCAGGCCCCAGCACGTTGCAGGCCTTGTTTTACGACAGGCAGAAAATGATGGTGAAGGAAGAGCCGCATACTCTGACCTTGGCACAGATCGATGTGCGGACAGAGCCGTTTTCTTTGCCGCCACGGTTGCGCGACATCGCTGCGGCACCTCAGGGTGACGTGGATGCACGTGTGGTTTTTAGCGAAGTCATGCCCATGAACCACGCCATGATGGGAGAGGGCATGAATCATGGCAGTCATGGTTCCATGCCAAGCATGTCGGGTATGCCGGATATGGCAGCGATGCGCAATATGTTCCGGGTCAATGACCGCATCTACGATATGCAGCGCATCGATCTGCGCTGCCCGGTCGGGCAGTGGCAGCGTTGGGAAGTGGTGAACGATTCCCACATGGATCACCCGTTTCATTTGCACGGCACGCAATTTCAAGTGCTTTCCCGTGCCACGGGCGGCAAGACGACTCCCGAGCCATTCCGGGCATGGCGCGATACGGTCAATCTGCGCCCCAATGAAACCGTAACGCTGGCTTTCCGCCAAGATGTGCCGGGTCTGCGTATGTTCCATTGCCATATTCTGGAGCACGAGGACCTGGGCATGATGGCCCAGTTAATGGTGGAGTAAGCCCACTTCTGGCACCTGCCGCTGCTTTTCGTGCGGCTGGTGCTGGTTGAAAACGAGGCGGCGGGAATCAATCAGGCAGAGCAGGGGCTCGTGTCTGCGCCTTGCATCGACGCGCTGCCGCCTGCATTACAATACGCGCTTGTCTATTTTTCTTTCGGAGCGCGCGTCATGAGCCTGTTGGGCACCCCTCTTACTTCCTCGTCGGACAAAGTCATGCTGTTGGGCTCGGGCGAGCTGGGCAAGGAAGTCCTGATTGCCCTGCAACGGCTAGGGGTGGAAACCATTGCCGTGGATCGCTATGACAATGCGCCCGGCCAGCAGGTCGCGCATCAGGCACGCACCATCACCATGAGCGATCCGGAGCAACTGCGTGCCCTGATTACCCAGGAAAAACCCGCTTTGGTCGTGCCCGAGATCGAGGCCATCGCCACTTCTGTGTTGGAAGAGCTGGAAGAACAAGGCAAGGTGCGCGTGATTCCTACCGCACGTGCCGCACGCCTGACCATGGACCGCGAAGGCATACGCCGCCTGGCGGCTGAAACGCTAGGTGTGCCCACCAGCCCCTATCAATTCTGCGATTCCTTGGAAAGCCTGCAAGCGGCTATCGATGGCGGGATCGGCTACCCCTGCGTGGTCAAACCGCTGATGAGCAGCTCGGGCAAAGGTCAAAGCAAAATTAATGGCCCCGACGATGTCGCCCGGGCCTGGCAGTATGCCTTGGCGGGCGGACGAGTCAGCCAGTGTCGCGTCATCGTGGAAGGTTTTATCGATTTTGACTACGAAATCACTTTGCTGACGGTGCGCTCTCTGGGGGCAGACGGACAGGTACAAACCAGCTTCTGCGATCCCATCGGGCACAAACAGGTCGACGGTGATTACGTGGAAAGCTGGCAGCCCCAGCCCATGAGCGCCAAGGCGTTGGAAGCAGCGCAGGACATCGCCCGCGCCGTCACCAGTGATCTGAGCGGGCAGGGCTTGTTTGGGGTAGAACTGTTCGTCAAAGGCGACCAGGTCTGGTTCAGCGAGGTCAGCCCGCGTCCGCACGACACAGGTATGGTCACGATGATTACCCAATGGCAGTCCGAGTTCGAGCTGCATGCCCGCGCCATTCTGGGCCTGCCCGTCAATACGGCTTTGCGTGTGCCCGGTGCCAGTGCCGTCATCTATGGCGGCGTGGACAGCACAGAGGTCGAATTTTTGAACGTGGATCAGGCTCTGCGTGTTCCGCAGACTGATATTCGTTTGTTCGGCAAACCCGAAAGCTTTGAAAAACGTCGTATGGGTGTCGCCTTAGCGGCGGATGCCGATCTGGACACCGCCCGGACCAATGCCTTGAAGGCGGCCGGACTGGTCACCGTCAAGGCCCGCTGATCGCACGCTACCGCCATGCCCATTATTGTCCTGCTACTTTTTCTGGCCATTGTGGGCGGATTGGTCTATGGCGGCATGCAGCTGTATGCGCTGGTTGCCGCCTTATGGGGCAGCGTGGTCGCAATAGTGGCTGTGCTGATCGCGGTGGCAGCCATGGCGGCCCCCTTTGTTTTATGGTGGCGGCAGTATATTGCTCTGCATGGCCGCAAGCGCAACGGTCAGCGCATTGTTTCCTTGGAGCTGCAAGACACATGCATTCAGCTCGACGCGATACGCAAACAAGGCCGTATCCGCGCAGGGCAGGGCGAACGGCATTTTATTTTTGCGGATATTGCCGGAACCTGCGAGCAGGGCAAGAGTATTGTGCTGGCCCTGCAGCACCCCGAACAAGAATGGGTGTTGCCCATTCAGCAGTCAAGTCAACGACGGCGCTGGTTAAAAATCTTGCATTTGGCGGCCAAGCAGGATCTTTGATGGCCAAGCCATTCAGACTTGATCGTTCACTTGCTGCTGCAAGGCCGGCTCCACCAGTTCCAAGGTCGTCTTGTCTAACGCTTCCAGAGCCTGCACGACTGTTTTAAGTACGTGTAGCCGCGCCGTTTTCTTATCGTCGCTGGGCACAATGTGCCAAGGGGCGGTTTCCGTGTCGGTCTGGGCGAACATATCCTGGGCCGCCCGGCGGTAGGCGGTCCATTTGGCGCGATTGCGCCAATCATCGTCGGTGATCTTGTAGGCCTTGAAGGGCGAGTTTTCTCGTTCCTGGAAACGCTTGAGCTGCTCCTCTTTGCTGACCGACAGCCAGAACTTCAACACGACGGTGCCGTTGGCGGCCAATTGCGCCTCGAATCCATTGATTTCGTCATAGGCCCGCCGCCAGTGCGCCGGGGTAGTCAGGCGCTCGACCCGTTCCACCAATACGCGACCATACCAGGACCGGTCAAAGATCGCGATCTCGCCATAGCGGGGCAGTTTGCGCCAGAAGCGCCACAGATAAGGCCGGGCCCTTTCTACCGAGTCGGGTGCGGAAATCGGGTGAATATCGTAATTGCGCACATCCAGCGCCGCTGTCAGCCGTCGTATGGTGCCGCCTTTGCCGGCGGCGTCCTGGCCTTCAAAGACCAGTGCCATGGAGCGGTTACGAAAAGCTTTACTGCGTACGGCCCGCGACAGACGCCCCTGCCAATGCAAAAGTTCGGCGTCATAGTCCGTGGCCTTAGCGTAATGAGGCGGCTTGAGCAACGAGGAGGGCGGTTGGCGCAGGCTGACCGGAAAAGGCTGTGGTTCGACAACCTGACTGGGCAGTATCGGCTGGCGCATGGCTTGCAGAACGGCGCGTGCCACAGACACGTCACGCAAATGCTCGTCGGCACTGGGGATCACGACCCAAGGGGCATGCTGTCTATGACTCAGTGCAATCGTTTCCAGTCCGGCCTTGCGCAAGCGCTTGAATTTCTTGTGTACTTTCAAGTCGGCATCGCTGACACGCCAAGCCGTATCCGGATTGGCCAGCAGGGCGGCGCAACGCGTCGATTGCGCCTGTGCGGACAGATGAAACCACAGCTTCAGCACTTGCACACCTTGATAGGCCAGATGCGCCTCGAAGCGATTAATCAAGTGGGTATATAGATCCACCTTGGCCGGGTCCGGTTTCTTCCGTTCCAGCTCATGCATCAGGGCGGCATACCAAGAACCAAATACCAGTCCCGTCTGGCCTTTGGCGGGCAAGGCGTTCCAGTACCTCCACATGGCCGGGCGCATGGCTTGTTCTTCGGTCAGTTCCCCGAACGCCAGCGTATGTACATGACGCGGGTCCAGCCAGGTGTTCAGGGTATTGATGGCCGAGCCTTTACCCACACCGTCCATGCCGGCGACTACGATCAGTAAAGTCTGATCTGCTTTTTGCAGCCGTTCATACTGGCTTAGAAGCAGCCCATGCCGCAGTTCGTCCAATTGCTGTTTGGCTTGTTCAGCCGTCATGGAAGGATCGCGCTCGGCAAACTGGAATACATGGGCCATGGTCTATCACTCCGTTTCTGGACAGGGTCTCACTATACCCACGCGCCGCCATGTTGTCTTGTGCATACATCAGGCACAAGCGATGCAAATATTATCCGGGTAATATTGATTCATTATTTATACCCGGGTAATATTGGCCGCAAGATTTACGGAGAAACACATGAATCAATGGACTGCGTTTTCAGGCACCGAACAACTGCATCATGGTTTACCTAGCCAGATCGCTTTATTTTTATCCCGTCATCCACATGCAGCAGGAAGTGTGCTGGTTTTTGACGATGCAACCGGCCAGCAAATCGATCTGGACCTGCGAGGCAGTGAACAGGATATCCAGACCCGTTATGCTCCAAAAAATATGCCGCCCCAGCAGGAAACCAGTCCTGCGCTGGCAAGCGATGAACAAGAACCGCGCAGTGTAGGCCGGCCTAAATTAGGCGTGGTGGCGCGGGAAGTGACGTTGTTGCCCCAGCATTGGGAATGGCTGTCCCAGCAACAGGGCGGGGCATCGGTCACCCTGCGAAAGCTGGTCAATCAGGCGCGTAAACAAGGCGCAGAACAACAAGCGCAAAAACAGGCCCAACAAGCTTGCGACGCTGTCATGAGGGCGTTGCTGGGCAATGCCCCCAACTACGAAGAAGCCGCCCGCGCCCTGTATGCCAGGCAGAAGGACGTTTTTTTTGAATTGAGCCAAGAGTGGCCGATCGACTGCCGGGATTATCTGCGCAAATTGGCGGCACCAGTTTGGGCCTGAACGCCCAAAAATCCTGTATTCCAATCTGTAGGGACTATCGCAGCGCAAAGCGCCGCTTCGTGACATGCCGGTTTCGTCAGATACAGCTTTAGCAATCCAAAAAACGGGCGAACCCACGCTGGAAAGGGTGGATCGCCCGTACACATAATTAGCTTCTGTCGTTTTTGTCTGGGAGCCACGTCGACCGCGAATATCACTAGCTACCCGAATGACCAAGCAGGTCTAAACCTGACTGGAATGAATGCCTCTGTGGATTAGCCGTCAGCCATAAGCGGTGCTCTTGGTTGTTATTTGAATATCCTACTTTACATAATATACATTATGCGATGTATGTGTATTCCTATATCTCAACCTAGTATCAAAACGGTTTCATCGTCGCCAACACGACTATGCTGGCGAACGCCACTGCGCCTATGCCTAGGTTGCGCACGGTGCTTGACCTTGGGTCTGTCTTGCTCAAGCTTGCCCTAAGCAATGCGCCATGTTGGAATCCATGCGTTGCCAGAACGGCCAGAACAATTAGGATTTTTGCAAAAATCCAGAACATACCGCTTAAAAACCATCCGGATGCCACTGTCAACCAAAGACCGGAGGCCAGTGCCCCGAGCATGGCAGGTGTGGTCACGCGCGCCGTCCAACGCAATAGTTGTTCGCTGGTTTTACCGGGGACCTGGGGGGCCGTCAACAAAGCAAGTACACCTGCCCCCCACAGAATGGCTAGAACAATATGAAGGCTTTTAATAGATAGTAGCGTCATGGTCGGGTGCTTTGCCTTAGGGTGCGCCATAGCAACAAGGTGCCAAATGGAATCAAGGCTGGCCATGCGATGCGTACGGCATAAGGTAGGCTCCAGCCAAACAAACCGGCTGAATAGAACACGGCCCACAGATAGGACATAAACAACAGGCCATGCACCGGCCCTATCAGGGCCGAAGCAAACGAAATACCCGCCAGATGCTTAAGCGGCATGGCCAGGAAAAGCAGTGTCAAAAGACTGCACCCTTCCAGCAAGGCAAGTAGACGTAGTCGCCGACCTTGCCGGGCCTGCCTGTCAAGCAATGCGATCGTGCTCATGCGCGGTCCTGTTGGTGGGCGCTGGACGATGCCGATGGCTCGGCATCGAATGGATACAGGGCCTGGGCTAGCCCTTGCAGCATGCGCTCCAGCTCTGCTTTGGAGCGCCCTGCCCGCGCGCGAATGCCAATGCTATGGGCCGTGGCGGACATTAAGAACGCCAGCGCATCGACATCCGCATCGCGCCGCAATACGCCGCTGCGTTGCGCGTTCTTTAAGTAGTTGCGCAGTTGCTCGTCCATTTCTTCCAGAACATCCTCCAGAACCTGCTTGATGGCGGGATCGGTCAATGCTTCTGCCGTGGCGGTAGAAATCACAGCGCATCCGCTGACATCGATGTCTTCTTGAGGCCCGTCGACGTCGATGGCAGCCTGCAAATAGCGCGCAATGACATCTGTTAATCGTTGATCACCTGGTTGAGGGGCCAAGGCCGCGCAGAAATGAACCCTTGCCCGCTCCTGGAAGCGGCGCATCGCTTTAAGGTAGATCGTGCGTTTGTCGCCCAGGCCTGCATACAGGCTAGGCCGATTCAAGCCGGTCGCCGTCGCCAGCGTATCCAATGATGTTCCCGAATACCCCCCTTTCCAAAACGCACACAGGGCGCGTTCGAGCACTTGTTCGGGATCGTACGCCCGAGGCCGTCCACGTGGTTTGCTCATGATTCTGTGCCCTTGCTGAACTTGCTCTTGACGATTTTATACCAAGCAGTACAAAATTCAATCTTTGTTTGCGAAACGGTACAAAATTAAGGAATGCCAGACACGGCATTGGCTATTCACGTTTTCTATATAAAAACAGGATTATGCGATCATCACTCTGCCCTACCCCATTGGCTTTCCTGCGTTATCCGTCAGCGCGATGGCGTGTGCTCTGCCTAGCGACAGCGGTTTTGTCTGCCGGCTGCGAGAAACAAATGACAGCATCTGAACATGTCACGCCGGTTCATCTCGTTGCGGCCCAGCCTGCCGGGCAATACCAAGACATCCTGCTGTCAGGAACGATTGTTCCCCGGATAGAGAGCCAACTTGCATTTCGGGTGCCGGGCAGAATCACCGAACGTCTGGTTGATACCGGCAGCACCGTACAGCAAGGCGACATCGTGGCGCGCCTGGATGACAGTCCGTATCAACTGGCCCTGCAAGAGGCCCAGGCCGGTTTGACACAGGCCCAGGCAAGCTTGGCCCGCTTGCAGCGCGATGTGCAACGTAATCGTCGGCTGGCCGAAGCCGGCGCGATTGCCAATGCTGACCTGGATGCCTTGACTACCCTGCAGCACAACGCGCAGGCCCAAGTGCGTGCTGCGCAAAGTCGTCTGGACAGAGCCCGAAACGACGTAGGGTACACGAGATTGCAGGCCCCCAATGACGGCGTTGTCGCTGTGGTGCAGGCAGAACCTGGTCAGGTGGTCGCGGCGGGTACGCCCGTGTTGCGCTTGGCCCGCGCCGGAGAAACTGAAGTGCAAACAGATGTGCCGGAAAATCTAGTCAGCCATTTGACTATGGAACAAATGGGCCGGGTGCAGCTATTGAGTCTGCCCGGTTTGACACTGACGGGCCGTATCCGTGAAATCGCCCGCGTCGCGGACCCCGTGACACGGACCTATCGGGTGCGTATTGCGTTGCGGGATCTACCTGATCAAGTCCGTTTGGGCATGACTGCCTCGGTCCAGTTTGCCGCTACATCAGGTGCCGCACACATCAGCCTACCAACGACGGCTTTGTTCCAGAAAAATGATCAACCGGCCGTCTGGGTGCTGCCCGATGATGCGCAACAACTTGAATTACGGCCAGTTTCCTTGGTGGCCATGAACACCCATACGATTACGGTGGCGGCAGGGTTGCGTGCGGGTGAACGTGTCGTGGCGGCCGGCGTGCATCGTCTGGATGCCGGGATGAATGTCAAAGCATGGGATCAGCGCCTGCCATGAGTGATCGCTTCAACTTATCCGCCTGGGGGCTGCGTCACGGCACATTGCTGACGTTCGCCATGCTGGTGTCCATGCTGCTGGGCAGCCTGGCGTACCTTAAATTAGGGCGGGCCGAGGACCCTAGCCTGACTATCAAAGTCATGACCATCGATCTTGCCTGGCCCGGTGCCACAACACGGGACCTGGAGCAACAGGTCGTAGAAAAAATTCAGCGTACCTTGCAAGAGGTACCGCACTATGACTACGTGCAAAGCTATGTCCGTCCGGGGCAAGCAACCATTTTCCTGGTGCTCCAGGATTCGACGCGCAAGGCCCAAATCGATCAAAGCTGGTATCAGGCCCGCAAGCGCGTGGGCGATATCCTGCATACATTGCCCGAGGGCATCCACGGCCCGTTTTTTAATGATGATTTTGGCGATACCTTTGGTTCTATCTATGCCTTCCATTCCGACGGATTTGACGATGCCCAGATGAAGCAAGTGCTGTTGGCCGCGCGTGAACGGATGTTGGATGTGCCTGATGTCTCCAAGATCCTGATGCTGGGCGTTCAAGAGCAACGGTTTTTTATTGAGTTCAGCCACGTCCGACTGGCACAGTTAGGGATACCGCCGGCTCAGTTGCTGGACACATTGCAACGTCAGAATATGGTTGAGCCGGCAGGAGTCATCGAAGGTGAGCGCGAACGTATCTATACCCGTGTGCAGGGGGCGCTGCAAAGTGTCGAGCAAATCGAGAACACGTCTATCGAAGCCGGCGGTCGTACATTTCGGCTAGGTGACGTCGCACGCGTTACGCGCGGCTATATAGATCCACCGCACCAGTCGATGCGACGCAATGGTCAACGTGTGACTGGGCTTGCCGTCTCTATGGTTGATGGCGGCGACATATTAACGTTGGGGCCACAGTTAGATGCGGTGGTCCGGCAAGTACAGCAGACCTTGCCTGCCGGTATCAGGATCGAAAAAATCGTGGATCAACCCACGCTGGTCATGCATTCAGTCAACGAATTTCTGATCCACTTTCTGTTTGCGCTTGGCATTGTACTGGGCGTCAGCCTACTGGCCTTGGGCTTTCGTACGGGCATCGTGGTGGCCTTGTCGGTTCCCCTGGTTCTTGGAATTACCTTTTTCATTATGTGGCGCATGGGCATCAATTTGCAGCGTATTTCGCTGGGGGCGCTGATCATTGCCCTGGGTCTGCTAGTCGACGATGCCATCATCTCCGTGGAAATGATGCAAGTCAAAATGGAGGAAGGCTGGGACCGCGTCAAAGCCGCCGGTTTTGCCTGGACAAGCACCGCTTTTCCAATGTTGACCGGTACTTTAATTACCGCTGCAGGCTTTGTTCCCGTCGGCTTTGCGCAATCCTCTACCGGCGAATTTACGGGTTCGATTTTTTGGGTAGTCAGTATTGCGTTGCTCGTGTCATGGGTCGTAGCGGTATTGTTTGTGCCATATCTGGGTGTGAAACTGCTGCCAGAGATACCGGCCCGCAGCGGGCATGGCCACGGCGACCGTCATGCCCGCTTTCATCACTGGTTCAGCGGCAAAATCGCATGGTGTGTCGATCATCGCAAAACGGTCTTAAGCGCGACCGCGCTTGCCTTTGTGTTGTCGATGGGGGCGTTTCAGTTTGTTCCGCAACAATTTTTCCCCGATTCGCCTCGTGAAGAAATCCTGATCGATCTTCATCTGGAAGAAGGCGCAAGTTATGCAGGAACGCTAGCGGAAACAAAGAAAATCGAACACGTCCTAAGTCAAGATCGACGCGTGCGCGATTTTACTGCCTATGTAGGCAGTGGCTCGCCCCGTTTTTATTTATCCCTTGACCCCGAAACGCCCAAGATCAATTACGCTCAACTTATTGTCTATCCCACGAGCATCGAGCAAGCCAAGGAATTGACCGCCGACCTGCGCCGCCGTCTGCCCGAGCTGTTCCCCCATGTGCGCACCCGAGTGTATCGATTGGAACTGGGACCGACGGTGGGCTATCCGGTTCAGTTTCGTGTCCGTGGTGCCGATCCGGATACCGTGCGCGATATTGCTGCACGCGTACGCGACCGATTGCGGCAGCATCCCCATGTGCGCGACGTCAATTTGCAATGGCATGAACGTACCAAGGCGCTTCGCTTGCTGGTCGATCAAGACCGTGCGCGCGCGCTGGGGCTGGACACGCAGGAAATTTCTCGCACCTTACAGACGCTGCTCAGTGGCTATACCGTCACGCAAGTCCGGGAAGGCACCGAGCTGATTGATGTGGTGGCCCGTGCCATACCATCGGAGCGTCTGGATGCGCAGCAACTGGAAAACCTGACTTTGCACACAAAAAACGGCCGCACAGTGCCGCTGCGACAAGTAGCCGTTATTCAGCCTGTTCTGGAAGAAGGCGGGCTATGGGTGCGCAAACGCTTGCCAACGCTCAGTGTTCGTGCCGATGTCCACGGTGCCCAGGCCCCTGATGTGTCCCAGCAGATCGAACCTCTGCTTCAGGACATCAAGGACAGTTTGCCGGTGGGCTACACGATCGAGACCGGAGGCACAATCGAGGAAAGCGTCAAAGCCAATGCGTCGATCGAGGCCATTATGCCCATCATGCTGCTTTTATGGGCCTTGTTCCTGATGGTTCAACTGCAAAGTTTCAGCCGTATGCTCATGGTGGTGCTGACGGCTCCTTTAGGCATGGTTGGCGTCAGTATGGCTTTGCTGCTGACCCAGGTGCCGTTTGGTTTCATCGCGACGCTGGGCGTCATCGCTTTGGCAGGCATGATTATGCGTAACTCAGTCATTCTGGTGGATCAGATCGATCGGGACATTCGGACGGGCGAGCCCCGCCGACAAGCCATCATCAACGCCACGATTCGGCGTACCCGTCCCGTCGTCTTAACCGCCTTGGCAGCGATTTTGGCCATGATTCCGCTCATACTGTCCCCGATGTGGGGACCGATGGCCATTTCAATCATGGGTGGCTTGACGGTGGCAACCGTGCTAACCCTCTTTTTCGTACCTGCGCTGTATGCGGCTTGGTTTCGTATCAAGAAGGATGAACTACCAAGTTAAGAGAATGCCGGCGCGGGCCTGTAAGGAGCAGCCCGCCCGGACTTCCCCTTGTTTCGCCCTTGGTGAGTCTGCCCGCTGCCTGGTATCGCCGTCGCTGGCGTTCTGCCGCTTGCATGGGCAAGCGCATATGGACCAGCCCGCCGTGCACCATTAGTTAAGGTATGCACTCAAAAAGACATCCACCCCTAGCCTGACGGATTCTTTAATTTCGTCTTCGGATGGTTCTCCTTTTATACCCAACAGAAATAATTCGGTAATATCAGATTCGATCAAACGAATATAATGAATAGCGGCTACGTTTGTGTCGCACTCCTTTATTATTCCCTTATTTTTTTTGTCATTAAAGAAGTTGGATATTCTTTTTCTGCAAATCTTAGGCCCAAACGAATACAAGAGGTGGCCAACTTGTGACCTACCTCTTTCTTCGATACCCATTTTAAAAATGCTAAGTATTTCTTTGCTGCAAATGACGGAAAGGTACTTTTCTCCAAATCCAATCAGGGCGTCGCGGATCATTCCTTCTAAGGCTAGATCGGAAAAAGCATTTTCTACTTTTTCCCGGGCTAGCTTTTCCACTACTGCAAGAAATATTTTTTCCTTTTTCGGGAAGTGCGTGTATAGCGTTGTTTTTGATCCACCGAACGTCGCCGATATTTGAGCCATCGACGTCCGTTCGTACCCATTTTCTAAAAATTTTTCCGTTGCAATATGAATAAGCTGCTGCCTTATAAATGGATTTTTTGCTTTCATAATCCCCCAAGATTATTACGAACCTGACGTCACAATGCTTTGGCCTGCAGTACTGCCGCCGATTTTGATCTATTCAGCTGATTCTTTAATAGAATCTTTATGATAGGGGTAGTAATAAATGTGCTGATCAAAGCCATGAAAACAAGCATTGTAAATATTTTCTTAGGCAATATCCCGAGATCATAAGCGACATTAATTACTATTAACTCCATCAACGCGCGTGTGTTCATGCAAACACCAATTATTATTGCATCTCGATTGGCTTCGCCAGAAATTCGTGCAGCAATATAGCCGCCTAAAAATTTGCCACCGAATGCAATAATGCACAAGACAACAGCCGCCCAAACATCTGCCATTGTGCTTAAAGAACCAATATCGGTTCTTAAACCAGTATATGTAAAAAAAACAGGCAGCAAGACAGTATATACCAGTGGCGCAACCTTATCCTGCCACTCATTCTTTATATAGCTGCTTTTTTGGAGAGCTATGCCAACAATAATTCCTCCGGCAATGGCAAAAACGCCTAATTTGCTGGTAATCAGTGCGGATATCATCAAAACAACAATTAAGAAAGACAATAGCGACATATCCATCTTTCCCCTGGATTGAATGTGGCTATCAATTTTCTTTCTGGCGAATGGGCCTATCACAGACAACATCAAAAAAACGTAGCATAGCAAAAGAGCAATTTTTATGAAAAAAGAAACACCGTCCAGATTGCTCAATGCGAGGGCGGACACGAGACCTAACAGAATCCAGCCTATCATATCGTCAATAGCGGCGGCTCCTATAGTTAGTGCCGCTATCCGCGTATGTTCTAACCCCAGCTCCATGAATATGCGGCCCAATATAGGTATGGCCGTTATGGACATGGCAACTCCCATAAAAAGAGAAAACTCCAATAAATCTGAGGTTGGATTGTCGATTAGCCCCCAAAACCAGGATGCTGTCGCCACACCTAAGCCAAAAGGGAAAGCAATGCCTAAGACACTGATTAACACGACGGCCTTTTTTCGCTCTTTGAACTCCAAAGAAACATCAAACTCCAATCCCATATGAAACATGAGCAGAAGCAAACCAAACTGGGAAATAATAGTGAATGCAGTGGATACATCATCATTAAAAAATGACGAAAATGTTTCTGGAAACAGAAAACCAAAAACACTAGGACCAAGCGCCAATCCTGCCATAATTTCGCCGACAGACTTTGTTTGGCCCAAGTAGGCCTGGGCAAACCATGCCACTAATCGACTGATCAGAATAATTACTGTCAGTTCTATAAAAAAATGAACTGTCAATATTTCTGCTGATGCGCTTACGCCTGAAACCGTAGATACCGCTGCACTCATCTATCCTCCCCTTGTATTGGTTTTAAGTATCTAAGAATCAGCGTATTAAAGAATATGCACCCGCTTTAGATGACGGCTTGCGTTGCCTTCCACTTTTGCCCTGCCATGCAAAACTGAATTATTGTCAATCAACATATAATCGCCCGCCTGCCATCGATGACGATACATATACTGAGGGCTATACAATTTATCCGTTATTTTATCGAAAAAATCTTCTTTGTTTATAAATTTAGAGTTTATCCCGCTAACATCAAATCGCACTGGGTTAACATCTAAATTATCTTCATTATTAATTTCAATAAATCGGATGATTTTGTGCTGGCTATGCGGATGATTTTCTATAAAGCGCACTTCCACATCCCCACCGTAATGTGCTTTTTTTTCTGTGGAATAATTCAATCTTATTTCAGACCAATTTTCCAAATCTTCTTTTTCGGCATTAGCGATAATTTTGCTTGTATCCACAAACAATGTTTCCCCGCCTACGCCATCAATCGAGGATCGAACGCATTGAAATGCATTAATGCGTGGCGTTTGATTCGCAAAGGCACCATCCCAATGCAGCTCGACCCGGCCTTTAGAAAAAATGTGGTTCTTTGGATCTTGCTCCATTCGCACATTTAAAAGCGGCCCGAATTCCCAATGCATCAGATCACCAAATTTTTTGCAAAATCCAAGATATTCTTCATCCGGGCTAGGCGAAAACCCTCTAAACACAAGGATTTTATGCTCGAACAACAATTTTTCCAGCAGCTTCGGGTCTAGAGCGGTAATGGCGTCCACGGTTTGGTCTTGAGCCGATATCATGGCACCGAAAGGATTAATAGCAGTTAGCTTAATCATCGGAAACACCCCTTCATTAATAAGGATATTAGTTTGAATTAATGTTGCTTAAGCAGTTGAAATAGCTTGGTCGACCATCTTCAAACACCAGGTGCGCATTTGATGCTTCGGCTTCATGGCGCGGCACAAGTGAAAATCCATTTTTATTCTTTATGACGACCGAGTGCCAAGGCGTTCTCCAGATATCGTCAGAATCCATTAAATAAATGCCTATTTTTTCGGACACCCGAGGTTGCGGGTGGATGCTTAGTCTGACAGCGTTAGGAAATTTGTCTTTCAGCAGATTTGTCCACGCATTGCTGCGCTGAATAACCCGATATGCATTAATTCTTGCTACCCCAAGAATTTGATTTTTCGACCAATTCTTAAACTCATCAAGGCCCGAGAAATCTTCAGTTAAGAATTTGCAGATTCCCCTGTACATCGCTGCCGCTGGTTTTTCATTTTTACACCTGAACTTAAGATTACGCAGCGATTCACCGTAATGGATCATCAATTCTTCCCGAAGAATATCGTAGTTATTAATGTCGTTGTATACGTCATCCAAATCAAAAAAATCGATGTGGTGCGCATAGGGCTTGCCCACTCTTTCTATCAAATCTTTTTTGTAGGCACTGATAGCATCATCCGGGATTTGAACGACATCGGCAAAAACACGGCCATCAGAACAGATGGTTAAGTTGGCCCCTGGTGGATAAATTTCTTTTATTTTTTCGCATAAGTCATTCAGCTGTTTAAATGCTAGTTCCTCGCCTTTATCCGGCAATACGTCCAGCGTTTTTTTTCTATTTGGCGATTTTGCCGGGAATGCCGGTAAAATCATCCTTATCGGCTCTTCCTTTTCAATAAAATCAATAATTTTTTTAAAATGAATGTCCGCTTCTTTTTTAAAATCCTCGGCCTCCTGTTCATCCATCAGGATTCGTCTTCTGTCAAAAATCAGTTTGACTATATTTTCTGCAATTTCAAGTTTGCTATCTTCAACGACCATTTCATCAAAAAACATGTTCCTTCCCCATTAAAGACGATAATGTGTTTTTAAAAAAATTCAATTTCCCTATCCAACCTGGCCGCTTTGATTGCGTCTTCTAAATTATTTATTTCTCCCATTTTGTATTTTTCTTCAATTACTGCTATGTCATTTTCTGATAACTTGGTTTTTTTATGTTCCGCCACCACTTTACTGGCCGCAATAATAGATTCCATTTCTATGCTGAATCGCATTTCTTTTATTGCATTGTCATCCAACCCAATCCCTCTATTCATAGAGTTTTTCATATACACCCCTGGAATTTCCACATCGTGAAAATTTCCAATGTTATTGCTTAGCGAATCGCCCGTTTTATCAAGAAACTCAGCCAATTCATCTTTTATTTTGTGTGCATATGCAGCCCCCCCTGATCGTAAGTCGTCATGGAATATGGTTTTTAGTTTTTCCAAACTTTCACTATCTAAATTTGAAAAATTTTTCCAATATTCACCAACTCCGGCCGGCATAACAATACCAAAATAATCCATCAGCAAAGCCCTAAATAGAACTTTATGCAGATCATAATTACCATGATAATTACCGGTAATATGGAATAGGAAATTATTAAACCACCAATGGGCATATACATCGTAGCCAGCAACCTTCCGTGCCACCTGCTGTTGATCGCCTTCAATATCGGTTTGAATAATATCGCTAATCATTCTATTTAGATCGGTTAGCCATGCCGATCCTGAAGAAAATAAAGGATCGATAAATCCCGCCGCCATACCTGTTCGGAACCAGCGCTGCGTTGAGAATATTGTTTTTGACACACGCGCCATATTTTTGAGCGCGCCAAAATCAACAATTTGATAATCATGGCCGAACAGCTCTTTCCCCCAGGTGTGAGACAACAAGAAAGCTTCTAGCTCTTTCTGATTTTTTATAGAAACTTGTGACTTTTCATGATGCCAGACCACGCCTATGCTGACAGTCTGGGCATCCAATGGAATCATCCATACCCAGTAGCCCCTGTACATAAAGTGATTCGTGGATAGCGATCTATTTGTGAATCTGACTCGTTCACGCCATGCGCTATCTCCTAACTCGTCAAGGTCGCGCATATTTTTGACGCGCATCCAGGCCGACGACACTGGGTGTGCATCCAGCTTTTCAACATCCCGAAATTTCTGGGCAAAGACACTGGAAAGGCCGGAGGCGTCCACCATCCATCTGCAGCGGTATACGTCACCGTTCGCTGTCACTACGCGATGCAGCTCCTCGCCTTCGCCCACATCGATATGGCTTACGCTCACTCCCCTTTCGGTGTCGATTCCAATCTGTTCATTGAGCTTGACCATGTCTTCGTCGAACTGTGCGCGATTGATTTGGTGCGCCGGGATGGCGTGATACCACGTTCTCCCCATTTCGCTCATTTCTGAAACAGGTGTGTTCTTGCCTTCTTTTTCAAAGAAGAACCGTAAACCATGTTTATAGAAATAGTTTGCTTCCAAATATTTTGACAGGCCGAGATCTCGCGATGCGTAATCCCAAAAAACTTCCAGCATGGACTCTCCTATTCCATGATCGAAGTTTTTCTTTTTTTCCAGAACAGTGATTTTTAATTTTGGAATTTTAAGTTTCAAATTTCTGGCCAGACAACTACCAGCCATTGACCCACCGATAATGACAACATCAACAACTTGCTCGCTCATGATTCCTTCCTATTGAGTTATATAATTACACCGAATAGTACAGCCCCGTATTGGATACATGCGTGTATCGTTATTCTTAACACTTTGTTTGTCAACGGCTTTCGGCATGCAAGAAGTGATCACTTATGGAAAGAACTTAATTCGTTGTATTTTTTAAATAAATAAACCCGTTACGGGATATTCCAATAAAGGTTTTATATGATGCAAACGATCATTTCTCCCAATACGCAAACCTATCGGGTATTTCGGGAGCTAATTGTTGATGCTCGTCATGCCGCTCATCTGCGGCAATCAGATTTAGCGTACAAGCTGGGAAAACCGCAGTCTTATGTTTCCAAGTACGAAAGAGGAGAACGTCGCTTGGATTTCATCGAATTTTTGAACATAGCGACAGCACTAAATTTGGATATTCAGCAGTTTTTAGTTATTTATTCGCAAAAAATTGCGCAAGATCGGCTGCCGAAATAAGGGGGCCACATTATTGTGGCCCCCTTATAATAAGTTAACGTCATTGATTGACGTTATTGAAGATTGTGGGATGTATGCGAATGCGGCACGCCGACCATGTGCAGAATGCGCGTACGCAACATACGGAAAACCGTAGGCCTTACAACATCATTTTGTAGCCCTTATGGCTGCCGGTGAATCCGATGTGTTCGTAAAAGCGATGAGCATCGACTCGTTTCAGGTCCGAAGTCAGTTGCACGATGCGGCACTGGCGGGCACGGCATTGCTCTACCGCCCAAAGAATCATTTTGCGGCCCAGCCCGCTGCCGCGCGCGCTTTGCGCGATGCGTACCGATTCAATTTCGCCGCGCCAGGCTCCTTGGTGCGACAAACCAGGCATATAACTGATCTGTAATGTTCCGATTACCTCGCCATTGAGTTCAACAACGGCCAGAAACTGATTGGGATCGGCCTGAATTGCCTGAAATGCATGCACATAGCTCGTGGCCAGGGGCATGCGCGTATCTTCTCGCTGCTGCCCTAGAATATCGTCGGCCAGCATGGCGACAATGGCGGGCAGATCGGCTTGTTCGGCACGGCGGAAAATGGGTTCGGACATGATTTCGGGCTCTCCAGTGGGCGTGGGGCTGGGCAAAGCATTGATTATGTCTGAATCCTTGGCATGCCAGCGTACAAGCCCTTCATGCTGTCGGCATATTGGGCTTTAAGGTTGATTCCTGCTTTTGGCTCTGCTGCCAATACAGCCAGGCTGCCTGCAAGCGCCAGGCACTGGCTGCGCCAGGAGCGTAGCCCATGATGTGCTCTATTTCCGGCAAGGAGTAACCGCGTTCGATCAAACTTGCGCCAAAGGTATTGCGCAGGCGCTGAGGCGTCATCAGCGTAGAGCACTTGGTTTGTCCCCATTTGCTGACGATGCGAGCCAAAGTAGCCGGATTCATCTGTGATTGTGGCCGGGCGGCGCTGATTCGCCGGCTACCGGGAAATAAACGACTATCTGATGTCCATTGGCTTGCATCGTTCAGCCCGCTGTGTGCCAACCAGGCTCGCAGCATGCTTTCGCACCATAGCGGTATGGCTACATCGCGGCTGGCCGCCCCGGGAATGGACAGAAACCAGGCACTGTCCCGCCAGTGGGCGTCGGACCCCAGGATGTCCTCTGAATCTTGCGCACTACAGGTCGCCGTACGAATTGCCGATGGCGGCAAGACTTCCAATTCGACCGGTCGCAAGCCCGTACCTAGCATGAGTGCCACAATGGCCATATCGCGAAATTCACGCCAACGTGCCGCCACAGTCATGTCGGTGGCCAATGTCAATATGCGCAATTGCACCTGTAAGGCTTGAATGGTTTCCAGGGCCTGCAGCATGGATAAAAAACGCGTAGCCTGATTATCGGGAGCTTGTCGCCAATCTTGTTTTAAAGGGTCGTTAATAGCCGGCCCCAGGGCCGGGTTTTCTGCGCGTCCGTCCTGGCGACACAGCTCCTCGTAAGCGCGCGCAATGACATGTTGATAGCGTTCGCGTTGTGGGCGTCGAACGTGTTCCAGGCTGTTCAAGAAGTCCCGGATGTCCTTTGCCTGTAGATGCGTGTAATTTTTTTTGCGTGTGCTTAGATCCTGCAGAAAGCGCCGCCACAAAGTACGGTACAGACGTTGTGTTCCCGGGCGCATAGGCGGACGTTGATGTTGCAACCATGTATCGAACAGGGCTTCGGCTTGAATATCCTGGGCCTGTTCGCCCAGAATCGGCAGCTCGAACTGCCCTTCCGCTCTTGTAGACTTTTTTGTCATGGCAGTAAAATCTTTTCCGTTAATTGCATTTTATCATTCTTATACTGTGCAAATACAAAAGCAACCAGGTATTAAAAGAGTCCCTGCTACTGACATGCAGCAGGTTCTTTTTGACTGCAGCAGATTCGCGCCAGGTCGCTCCTATTCTATTGGCACCAGCAATAGATGCTGTTTTTCAGGATAGATGATGAGCACCGCCTCTGCCCGTCCTACCCATCAATTTCGTAACTTCTGGATCAGGAAGAAAACAGCTCCATGCAAACCGGTCCGCCGCACTGGGCGGCCGTGGGATGAGGCGTTCTGTTTCTATCATTTGAGGTCTTTAGTTGAACGCCACATAAGGAATGCACTTACCTGAACAGATTTTGATGCACCCAGCCCTGACTGGTCAGGACCAGCAAAGCCTGCCCCGGCACGGCCTGGGCCAAAAATGGCTCCAGCTCCGGGTAGGTCTGCTGCACAGCCGGGTCTCGCAGCCAAGGGGCCGCATCGCGCACATGATAGGTGTAATTGACCCGGCTGATATTCAGCCCCCCCGTATCGGATGGCTCGGAAAATGACGTAATGCCATCGAGCACCAGGTGCCCCGTACAAAACGCATCACGCAAGCCCTGGTGTCGGGCATCGCCCCGAACCAGAAAGGGCTGCGCGGCCGATGTCAGTTCGTAGCGCGGCGCATCCGGAGTTCCCACATCACGCAACAAACCTGCCGTCGCCAACGCCGCCAGACGCGCCCTGTCCTGAACCACCAACGCCGAATCGTGCTCGGCCTGATATGGATACTGTCGTCCGGGAATGCCCACGCACATGCCTTGTCTGCTGTCCAGATACGACTGCACGGCCGCGCTGAAATTGGCCTCGCTGGCCTGTTTTACATCCTGGCAGGCTGCCAACAGCAGCACCGTCATCACCGCGAAACCCGCTTTTTTCATACTACTTCCTTGACTGCAACGTACACCAGCATACAGTGTAGCCGCCATAGCAAACCCGCCCCGTAGCCACATGTGACAAGGGTGGCAAGCAAGGATTACCTTCACCATTGCAATACTGCGTTGCAACGCCAGGTCTTTGTCCCAGCTTACAAACAGGTTAAAGTGCTTGGGCTTCGTAAATGAAAGGCATTATCAATGAGTATCCCTTCTTCCCCCGACGCGGCTGCGCGCTATGGCGTGGTGGCCCGTCTGTTGCACTGGTTGATGGCTTTGGGCCTGATCGGCATGGTCGTCGTAGGCTATGTCATGAAAACACTGCCCCTCTCGCCGCTGAAACTACAGGTTTATTCCTGGCATAAATGGATAGGCATCAGCTTGTTGATATTGGTCTTGCTGCGCCTGTTGTGGCGGCTGCTCCACCGCCCCCCTGCCCTGCCCGCTTCGATGTCGCCCGCCATGCGCGGCCTGGCACACGCCGGTCACGCCGCTTTGTATGTATTGATGGCGGCCATTCCTTTTACTGGCTGGCTGATGAGCTCGGCCAAAGGCTTTCAGACCGTCTGGTTCGGCATCCTGCCTTTGCCAGATCTCGTGGCCAAGAACAAAGCGCTGGGCGAAACCCTGGTGCAGACCCATATTCTGCTGAACTATGCCTTGATTACCCTGGTCGTCCTGCACGTCATGGCGGCCCTTAAACACCACTTTATCGATGGCGACGGTCTGCTGCGCCGTATGACTTTCGCCAACGCCAAGGAGAACGCATGATCAAACCCTTGCACACTGCCCTTTTATCCGGAGCCCTGAGTCTATTGACCGGCCTGTCCGCGCAGGCTGCCGCCTACCAAAGCCTGGATGCCGGCAACAGCCGCATCGGCTTTGAATACACACAGATGGGAGTCAAACTGGATGGTCAATTCCGCCAGTTCGAGGGGCATCTGAATTTCGATCCCGCCGCCCTGGACAAGTCCAAGGTCGTCCTGAAGGTGGCGCTGAACAGCGTGGACACCGGTTCGCCCGAAGCCGACGACGAACTGCAAGATGTACGCTGGTTCGACATAGACGCACACCCGCAGGCCACCTTTACCTCTACGGCAATCCGCGAAGTAGCCGCACAGCAATATGAGGTAACCGGCACCTTGCAAATCAAAGGTCGTGAACAAGCGGCTACGGTTCTGGCCACCCTGAAGCCGAACGGCCAGGCCGCAGTATTTAGTGGTCAATTTCAGATCAAGCGCGGCGACTTCGCCATCGGCGAGGGCTCCTGGTCCAGCTACGATGTCGTGGCCAACGAAATCACCGTCAATTTCCAGATTCAGGCGCACTGACGCGCCGGCTCATTTCTCTTGCCCACCAGGAAACACACCATGTTCAAAATGTCTTTTATTGCTTTGTCCGCCGCCCTGGCTATGGGCAGCGCCGCCCAGGCCGCTCCCGTGACCTACCAGGTCGAGCCCAGCCATACTTTCGTGCGCTTTTCCTACAAGCACCTGGGGCTGAGCACACAGCTGCACCGCTTTGACACGATCCAGGGCACCGTCGTACTGGACCCACAAGCCAAGACCGGCAAAATCGACATGACCGTGGACACTCGCTCCGTGGACACGGGCTTTCCCGTATTCGACGAACACATCCAGCGCCCCGACCACTTCGACACGGCCAAGTACCCCACCGCCACGTTTACGTCCTCGGATATTGTGTTCGACGGCGACAAGCCTGTGGCCGCCAAAGGCGACTTGACCATTAAAGGTATCACCAAGCCAGTGACGCTGACGATAGACTCGTTTCTGAGCATGCCCAAACATCCCATGCTGGGCAAACCTGCTCTAGGGGCCGATGCACAGACGCAGATCAAGCGTTCGGACTTCAATATGGGCGCTAACGTGCCCTACGTGGGCGACGACGTCACCATCAGCATCGCGCTGGAAGCTATCCAGCAGTAAATGCGGTACGGGCTGCCCGCCCTACGGCGGGCGACGACATTACAAAATGTCGTTCAAGGCTTCCAGGGGACGCGCCAGCCGCGTCCCCTTTTCTGTGACCACAATAGGCCGATTCAGCAAAATCGGATGCGCCTGAATGGCGGCCAGCAGTTCATCATCAGACAGCGCAGGATTATCCAGCCCCAACTCGGTATAGATGGCTTCTTTGGCGCGCATGGCCTGGCGCACCGACAAGCCGGTGGCAGCGATCAAAGATTGCAGCTCGTCCTTTGACAGTGGTGTTTTCAGATATTCGATAATCTGAGGGTCCAGGCCTTTTTCCTGCATCAAAGCCAGAGCATTGCGGGAGGTGCTGCATCGGGGGTTATGATAAATTTTGCTCATGTTCAAACCGGGCTCCTATAGGGCTGCGCAAGGCAGGCTATAGTAGCCCAGCGCCCGCCGGGACGCCAAGATGCCCCGTCGCAAACCCATGCCCAAGGACACAGCATGATAGATCTGTACTACTGGACTACGCCCAACGGCCACAAGATCACCTTGTTTCTGGAAGAAGCCGGCTTGCCCTACACCATACACCCGGTCGATATCGGCAAGGGCGAACAGTTCCAGCCTGATTTTCTGCGCATTTCGCCCAACAACCGTATTCCTGCCATCGTGGATCAACACCCCAAGGATGGCGGCGCTCCCATTTCGCTGTTCGAGTCCGGTGCCATTCTTCAGTACCTAGCGGAAAAAACCGGCTTGTTCCTGTCCAGCGACCTGCGTTTGCGCACCCAGACACTACAATGGCTGTATTGGCAGATGGGTGGCCTGGGGCCTATGGCCGGACAGAATCATCATTTCAATGTCTACGCGCCCGAACCTATCGCCTATGCCATAGATCGCTATGTGCGTGAAACGGCCCGCCTGTATGGCGTGCTGAACAAACAACTGAGCGGGCGTGACTTTATCACCGGCGATTACTCTATTGCCGATATGGCCTGCTATCCCTGGATCGTACCGCATGAGCGCCAAGGCCAGGATCTGAACGATTTCCCCAACGTAAAACGCTGGTTCGAGCGCATAGCCGCCCGCCCCGCCACCCAGCGCGCCTATGCGCTGGTGCAAGACATCAACCCAGTGAACGCCGCACACGATGAGCAGGCCCGAAAAATCTTGTTTGGTCAGGATGCCAAGACTGTCCAGTAAACCGGAATCTCCCATGACTTTGAATCGCCTTTACCGTTTTGCCGCCCTGCCCCTGGCTGTACTGGCGCTGTCCGCCTGCTCCAGCACGCCCAAGTCGGATATCTCGCTGATCCCCGCCCAAACCGAAGACCAGACCCAAAAAGACGGTGTCTTTACCCAGCCGCTGAACTATCAACATATCAAACCAGGCTGCACCGGCGAATGTCCTAGCCTGGAGGTGAAGTCGCTGATTTTCCCCGGTAATCCTGCCCTGACCAAGCTGGTAGACCAAAGCCTGGCCCAGATGACTATTGTGGGCGACCGCCAACCGGGCTACCGCAGTCTGAAAGAATTCGAGGACTATTATTGGGCCACGGCCAACAGCAAGGACAAGGTGCAGCTAACGGCGCGCACCCGCTACCGCAACCGCGATTTGACCGTCGTGGAACTGGGTTCCTGGTTGTATATGACCGGCGCGGCCCACGGCATTGCCGCCAGCCATTTCCTGAACTGGGACAATCGCCTGAACAGGGCGCTTCCCTTGGACCGCCTGCTGGCTTCCGGCCGCCAGGACGACTTCCAGGCGCTGGTCCGACAAGCCCATGCCGCCTGGGTACAAAGCCAGGCCGATGCCCAACAAGACCTTGCGGGGTGGAATCGGATGTGGCCCTTCCAACCCGCAAGCAATGCCGCGCTGACTGACAAAGGGCTGCTGATCAAATACAACGCCTACGAAATCGCCCCGTATTCCTTTGGCCAGCCCGAGCTACTACTGCCCTATACCCAGTTGCGCGGGGTGCTGCGGCCAGAGTATCTGCCTGCGCCCTAATGTCTTTGCCGGATAAGGCAAAAAAAGCGATATTTTTTATGCCAAGCCACGCATGGCATTAAGGCTCCGCAGGACGATCAAATCGCTCCAAGTCAAAATAACTGCTGTTGCCGCTAGACTTGGGCGCTTCGGGCGCTACTGGGGCCGGTGCTTCCTTGTCCAGAATCAAGGTATGGACATGGGATGGGTCTTCTTGGGGTGCGGTCTCGGGCACACCAAAGGTCTGCGCCGCAGCGGCAGGCGAACGGTTCTGGGCAGTCTGACGGGCAGCGACCTGCTCCAGATAGTTGGCCAGCTTGTCGTGATTGGCCGACCGCGCCCAGGATGCCGCGCTAAGGCTTTGCGCATTCTGCATGGTCGGATCGGCACCTGCTTGCAACAGCATGTCCACAACCGTTCGATTGCCGGACAAGGCGGCCATCATCAGCGGGCTGGTGCCATCGGGCGCAGGCGCATTGACGATGGCCTGCTGGGACAACAGGTAGCGTACCGTGTCTTCGCGCCCCTTGGAAGCCGCGTAATGCAGTGGAGTCCAGCCTACATGATTAATCTGCCCACCGCGCTTTTGCAATTCCTTCAGCCTGTCGGTCTGCCCCATCAGCGCCAGATACATCATGGGTGTCTCGCGACTGGCGTTCTGGATATTGACATCGGTACGTCGGTTGGCCAGCAAAACCTCGACAACTTTCCAGGACCCGCTGCGCATGGCCAGCATCAAGGACGGATTGCCCTTGTCGTCGCGCGCATTGGGATCAGCACCTTGCGCCAGCTCCTGAATCGTGACGTTGGGCCTATCGTTTTCCAGAGCTAAATACCAATTGCGACTCTCCAGCTCGGGCTGCTGAGCCCAACTTGCGGCAGGCCAAGCCAAGGCGCACACCAAAGCCAATTTCGGGAAAAGCCTAAAATTTAATTTATTGTTATTTATCATATATATAAATCCATTTATTAAACCAATATCTGGAATAAAGACGACGTGGCGGCATAGTACACAAAGCACTTAAAAAATACTGACTATCCACCTTAACTTATCTTTTTATCTTACTGAAAAGATTGAAGAAGTTTTCCGTGCTGGCCTCTTCGACTTCTTTGACGGACAGCCCCTTGAGTTCGGCGATTTTTTCGGCCACATGGACGACCAAGGCGGGGTGATTCAGCTTTCCCCTGTACGGCACAGGAGCCAGATAGGGCGAATCGGTTTCGATCAGCAGACGCTCTAGCGGCACCTTGCGCGCCACTTCCTGCAAATCGCTTGCGCTCTTGAAGGTAACGATGCCGGAAAAAGAAATATAGAAATTCATGGCCATCGCAGCCTGGGCCACATCCCAGCTTTCGGTAAAGCAATGCATGACGCCCCCCGCATGCTCGGCATGCTCCTGGGCCATGATGTCCAAGGTATCTTTGCTGGCCGAGCGGGTATGGATGATCAAGGGAAGACCTGACTGACGGCTGGCGCGGATATGAATGCGAAACCGCTCCCGCTGCCAGTCCAGCGGCTCTTGCAAACGAAAGTAATCCAGCCCGGTTTCCCCTATGGCGACCACCTTGGGATCGACGGCGCGATCAAGCAAGTCCTGCACGGATGGTTCGAGCACGTCGGGATAATCGGGATGCACGCCCACTGAGGCGAACAAATGCGGATGCGGGCGCACCAGCTCCATCAGGCCGGGCCAATCGTCCATATTGACGCTGACTACCAGCGCATGTCCCACCTGGTTCTGACGCATTTTGGACAAAACCTCGTCCAGGTTCTGGGCCAGTTCAGGAAAATTGATATGGCAGTGTGAATCGACAAACATAAGGAATGCAACTATGAAGCGCGTCGACAGGCTTGGTGCAGCCTGTCCAACGCATGATGAATATACAGCTTGGCATTCAGTGGGTGACTACCCAGTGCCTTTTGCTGTCCCAGCCATTTAATGGCTTCGGCGACACTCGCCGGGCCGGCCTGGGCCGCCAGGGTATCGATACGCCCCTGCAGAGACGGGTAATATCGCGCCCCCTGTCCAAAACCGCTCAGTTGCAAATCAATGAACAGACGCTGCCAGTATTCGATCCACTGCACAGGCGGCAACTTTTCCAGCTCGTCAGCCAATGACAGGTCCGCCTGACGGCCCGCTTGCAATACGCCATCGAGCCAACGCGCCAGCCAGTCCGGGTAAGGCGCTTCCATCGCTTGACTGGCACGTAAGGCCAGCAAGGGCGACCCGCCCCAGGCATGCAGCCATTGATCGGCGTGCTCGACTCCCTGCTGGGCCAGCCAGTCGCGCGCCTGTACGGCCGAAGGTGCCGGCAAGGGTAGGCGTCGGCAACGGGACAGCAAAGTCGGCAAGAGCCGGTCGGGCGCATCGGCCACCAGCAGAAACACCGTGTGGGCAGGCGGCTCTTCCAATACCTTGAGCAAAGCATTGGCGGAAATCAAATTCAGGGCTTGGGCGGGATACAGCACCGCCACCCGCCAGCCTCCCCGGTGCGTGGCCGTATTGAACCAGTGCTGCAATTGGCGCAACTGCTCCACCCGGATTTCACGCGATGGATTCTTGCGCGCAGCCGCGTCGGTGGCTTCGGCATCCGGGTTGCCGGCACCGTCTTCTTCCAGCGCCAGCGCATCGGGCCGCAGCAAACGCAAGTCCGGGTGATTACCGCCTCGCACCCACTGGCAGGCCTGACATTGCCCACAGGCCAGACCCTGCTTGGGCTGTTCGCACAGCAGGCTGGCGGCGGCAGCACGCGCAAAATGCGTCTTGCCTGTGCCGGGCAGGCCATGAATCAGCCAGGCGTGCGCAAAGCGCTCTCGCTGGCCCAGCCAAGATTGGGCGGCAATTGTTTGCCAGGGATAGAAAGTCAGCCAGTCAGACACCAGTCTTGCCTCGGTTTACATGCAGAACGTCCCGTCTCGGACCGCAAAGTGCAGGCCTGAATGACAGAGCGGGACATATCCCATTGTAATATGAACGGTTAAAATGCCGCCCCACCCATCAAGGATGACGACGTGAGTTTGATGATAGGCCTGGCCGCCCGCGCCCGTTCGGGCAAAGACACCGTTGCCGGCATGCTGCTGGCCCAAAGCCCCTTGCTGGCGGCCTACGCCCTGGCCGATCCGGTCAAGATGGCCTGCGAAGTGATATTCGGGCTGACTCAGGCCCAGGCCTGGACAGACGATACGCTAAAAGAAAAAAACATTGCGCTGTGGGAACGCTCCCCACGGCAGTGCTTTCAATTGCTGGGCACAGACTGGATGCGCCGGCGCGACCCCGAGCATTGGCTGCGCCGCGCCCAACATCTGTTGCAATTTGGCCCGGGCACGCCCTGCAGCACCGCTAATCGCAGTGTGTGGGCACTGGCTCTGCACCCGCTCTACGGCATGGACCCACGCAGCCTGGACGACGGCGCATTGGCTGAACGGATCGACCCATTCTGGGGCCTCAGCCCGCAACAGGCGCAGCAGCATCTGCGTGCCCAGGTCCTGGACAGCTACCCGGATTACGAACAGCGCCGCGCTCGCCTGCCGATCGCCGCACCGTCACACACCCTTCCCGACATGAGTCAGGCCCGCTGTCTGCTGATCAAAGACATACGCTACGAAAACGAAGCCGATTTCATTCGCCGCCATGGAGGAGAGATTTGGCACATCGAGCGGCCCGGCAATCCGGTCATCAGCCAGCACTCGTCAGAATGGGGCGTGGCCCGACAGCCAGAAGACCGCTTGATTTTGAACAATGCCGGACTGCACGAGCTGGCCGCACAGGTGGCCCGTCAATGGGAATCGTTTACTGAACGCCACACGCTCTATTGAGAGCGCCCTGGCCGCAGCGCAGCACAGGCAACGCGGCCGATTGTGTCGGTCCTGCGCCAAGCCGACCATCGCATGCCCAGGCCCGAGCCTTGCACTATGTCCCGGCCAATTGCTAGCGATTCAGTATGTATTTGGCAACCGCGCGATTATGCGCGGCCAAATTGGCGGAAAACTCGCTGGTGCCGTCTCCGCGTGACACGAAATAATAAAAATCGTGCTTTTCAGGATGCAAGGTGGCCAACAACGATGCCTTGCCCGGACTGGCAATCGGGGTAGGCGGCAGGCCATTGCGCGTATAGGTGTTCCAGGGCGTGTCGGTCGTCAGATCGCGCTTGCGGATGCGGCCATCGTAGGCATCGCCCATGCCATAGATCACGGTAGGATCGGTTTGCAGGGGCATACCCACGCGCAGGCGATTGATAAAGACCCCGGCCACCCGCGCCCTGTCCTGGCTGTGGCCGGTCTCGCGTTCTACGATAGAGGCCAGGATCAAGGCCTCGTAAGGGGTTTTCAGGGGCAGGTCAGGATCGCGATCGGCCCAAAGCTGCTCCAGCAGTTCCTGCTGGGTCTGAAAGCCACGTCGCAAAATATCCAGATCTGCCGTACCCGGCACGAACACGTACGTATCAGGATAAAACAGGCCTTCGGGATGGGTCTGCTGCGCGCCCAAACGCTCCATCAACTCCTGATCGGTGGTTTGCGCCAAGGTCTGGGCCACCTTTTCGTTCGCCGCCAGTGCCTCGCGTATGCGCTTGTACGTCCAGCCCTCAGGAATGGTCAGACGCGTCTGCAGCATATTGCCGCTGGACATGCGTTCCATCAGCATCCAGGGAGTATCACCACGCACCGCCTCGTAGGCCCCTGCCTGCAGCGTGGTGTCCAGCTTGGACAAACGCGCCATCCAGACAAACGCGTCTGCGTGGATGTCGATGCCGGCCTGCTGCATGCCAAGCGCAATGGCGCGCGGGCCGGCACCGGCCGGCACCACATAGTCAACACGCTCGGCCTTCATGGGCACAGCTTGCTTCTTGGCCCAATACCAGGCACCGCCGCCAGCCGCCCCGGCACCGACAATGACCAGCACAAGCAGGGCAGAGAAAATTTTAAGGGTCTTATTCATGGGTGGCGTATTGTAAACAGAATGGGGCCAAACGTCGCCAGACGGATAGTCGCTTGTCGTTCGCAAGTGGTAACAGGGTTTAGCGATGCATGTCCACTTAGACCTTGGCTCGACGGGCCTGACGCATACGGGGCCAGTCATACCCTGGTCGTGCTGCGGGTATCGTGCCTGTTCCCTGTCTTGGACGGTATGATTGAAGATTGTACTTTTATGCCCGTTCAGCCATGACCGAAACAACTGTTTCCCTTTGCTATGCCCTGCCTGAATTGGCGATTATCCAATTCCAGGGCGCGGATGCCGTCGCCTTTGTGCACGCCCAGGTCACCAACGATCTGGAACATTTACCGCCAGAGCGCGCCTGCCCGGCAGCCTATTGCAGCGCCAAAGGCCGCACTCTGGCCACGATGGTGCTTTGGCGCGCGCAGACCGATACCGTGCTGGCACTGGTGCGCCGCGACCTGGCCGAGGCCCTGGTCAAGCGCCTGCGCATGTTTGTGCTGCGCAGCAAAGTCCAGATATCCTTGCCCGACCTGCAGGTGCAAGGCATGACGGCACCCGATAGCGCAAGCACCTGCTGGGATGTCAGCCAACACCCTGATGCCACCCTGATCCAGGCCCCAGGTCTACTAGGCGGCGCTGCCCGGCACTGGCGCATCGGCACTACCGCCCTGCCCGCTCAAACCAATGCCAGCATCTGGGCCGCTGCCGACATCCAAGCCGGCCTGCCCTGGATAGGCGCGCCTGTTCAGGACATGTTCATCCCTCAGACCCTGAATCTGGATCTGATCGGTGCCATCAATTTTCGCAAAGGCTGCTATCCCGGACAAGAAGTGGTGGCCCGCAGCCACTATCGCGGCACGCTGAAGCGACGCATGGCGCGGGTATGCAGCGATGTTCTGGATGCGCCCCCTGTTGTGACCGAAGGCACCGATATCTGGCTGGCTGGCGATGACGCCGATGCCCCTGCCGCACGCGTCATTAACGCGGTCTGGGACCCAACTGGCCGAGAGCTCCATGCCTTGCTGGAAGTCCAGCTTTCGGATCTGACACTGGACGCGTATTGCCTGCAGGACGGAACAGCGCTGCACCTGCAGGCACTGCCCTACGCCTTGCCCGAGCTCAATCCCGCCCCCGGTACAGTTTAAGGATGCTGGAAAAGTCCTGCTTGTCGTGTCCTTGAGCGGCATGCAGGGCATACAAATTGCGAGCCAGCTCGCCCAGCGGCACGGCACTGTTCTGGCGCACGGCGGCATCAGCCGCCAGACCCAGATCTTTGAGCATCAAAGCCGTTCCAAAACCGCCTTGATACTCGCGCGAGGCCGGTACATCCGGCATGACGCCAGGCCAGGGGTTATACAGCTCGGTCGCCCAGTTACGGCCCGAGCTACGCGCAATGATGGAAGACAGTACCTGGGGGTCCAGACCATGCGCCACTCCCAGCGCCAGCGCCTCGGACGTGCCGGCCATCAACACTCCCAACAACATATTGTTGCAAATTTTGGCAACCTGACCCGCACCGGCCTGCCCCGCGTGGAAGATATTCTTGCCCATCGCCTCCAGGTATGGACGCGCCCGTTCTAACGCCGGTTCGTCCCCACCCACAATAAAGGTCAAGGTCCCGGCGGCCGCGCCTGCCGTGCCGCCCGACACTGGCGCATCCAGCATGTGCAGACCTCGCTGCCGGGCCTGAGCGGCAAGATCCTGGCTGACCTGAGCCTCTATGGTGCTGCAATCGACCAGCAACGCCCCTTCCTGAGCGCTTTGCAATAAACCCTGCGAACCTTCGTACACCTGGCGAACATGCCGTCCTGCGGGCAGCATGGTGAAGATAATCAGCGCCCCCTGAGCCGCTTCGCTGGCCGACGTGGCGCTGCGGGCACCGGCCTGGCGCAGTGACGCCATGCTGGATTCCTGCACATCGTAGACCTGCACGCTGTAACCGGCCTTGATCAGGTTCAGCGCCATGGGCGCGCCCATATGCCCCAAGCCGATAAATGCAATCGTATCCATACTGTCTCCTTGATGTAATTAGGCGTGGGCAGACGGCTCAGACGGCCGCTTCGCCCATACTTCGGCCCAGATCGGCCAGGGGATGATCCATCCCGGCGGGCCAGCTAGGCTGGAAAAACCGCGTTACCCACTGCGCATCGGCTTTCTCCAGGCTGTCCGGATTCCAGCGCGGCTGCTTGTCCTTATCGATCAGCAAGGCCCGTATGCCTTCCTGGAAATCGCCCTGCACCCCGCATTGCAGGGACACGATGTATTCCAGCCGGAATACATCCGCCAGGGACAGATGGCGCACCCGCTCCAGCAAGGCATGGGACAGGCGCGCCGAACCGGGTGAGCCCTTGGCAAACGTCTGGGACGCCCGCGCCAGCCAGGGGTCGGAGCTGTCGTGCCACGCCAGCAGGCCCTGAGTGATGCGCTCGAAGTCGCGCCCGGCGCACAAGGCACGCAACTGGGCATAGTGGCGCTCCAAAGGGCCAAGAGCGGCGTGGGCTGAACCGCGTACCTGATCAATGACGGCATACAGGCGTCGATCCAGCTGTTCGCGCTTGCCCTGCCAGTCCTGCTGCGTCAAGGCATCGAGCAAGGCTGGAAAGGCGCGATATGGCAAGAAAGCATCGGCCAGCCCCAAAAACAAGCAATCGCCTGCGTTGATCTGCGCACCGCTCAAGGCCAGAAAATGGCCGACGCCGGCGGGCAAACGCGCCAACATCCAGGTACCGCCCACATCGGGAAAAAGGCCGATGGCGATTTCAGGCATGGCAAATCGAGTACTGTCGGTGACCACGCGATGGCTGGCCCCATTGAACAAGCCGACCCCGCCCCCCATGACAATGCCGTCACCCCAACACAGCACGGGCTTGGGATACGTGTGGATCAGATAGTCCAGCCGATATTCGATATCGAAAAACTCGCGGGCGTACTGATTGTCCCAAGGCTGCCCGCCCTGGTTGGCCTGCATGCCGGCATATAAAGCATGCAGATCCCCTCCGGCACAAAACGCTTTGTCGCCTGCGCCCCGCAAAATCACCAACGCCACGGATTCGTCCTGGGCCCAGGTCTGCAATTGGGTCAGGAGCAGGCGGCACATCTCCAGGTCCAGTCCGTTCAGGGCCTGCGGGCGGTTCAGCGTCGCCAACCCCAGAACCTGCCCACCGGGGACGGCAACACGTTCGAACAATACGGAATCACTCATCGGATGTCGGCTCCTTGGTCAATAATGTGTCGGGCAATGATAACGCGCATGATTTCGTTGGTGCCCTCCAGTATCTGGTGTACACGGGCATCGCGCACCAAGCGCTCGACTGGGTAATCCTTCAAATATCCATAGCCACCGAACAATTGCTGCGCGTCCAGGCAGGCCTGAAACCCCAGATCAGTGGCCAGACGTTTGGCCATGGCGCAATAGGTGCTGGCTTGTTCGCTGCCCGCATCCAGATGAGAGGCCGCCAGACGCACCATCTGCCGGGCGGCAACGGTATGGGTCAGGATGTCGGCCAACTTGAACTGCAGGGCCTGGAACTGATCCAGGCGCTGACCGAACTGGCGGCGCTCCTGCATGTACTGGCGCGCGGCCTCGTAGGCCCCTTGCGCGGCTCCGACCGAACAGCAGGCAATATTGATACGCCCGCCATCGAGCCCTTTCATGGCCAGCTTAAAACCGTCGCCTTCGTTTCCGAGCAAAGCATGGGCCGGAACCCGCACGCGATCAAAACTGACGGGACGGGTGGATTGGCTGTTCCAGCCCATTTTCAGTTCCTTGCGCCCATAGCTGATACCGGCGGTATCGGCCGGCACGGCAAACGCGGATATCCCCTTGGGGCCGTCGCCCCCTGTGCGTGCCATCACGATCAGCAGATCGGTATCGCCCGCACCAGAGATAAAGGCTTTGCTGCCGCTGATGATATAGTCCTGGCCCTCGCGCTGCGCCCGTGTGCGCAAGGATGCCGCATCCGAACCCGAGCCCGGCTCGGTCAGGCAGTACGAAGCCAGTTTCAGGCCGGCGCTCAGGTCGCTGCCCCACTGCGCCTTGACGGCATCCGAGCCCCATCGGCCGACCATCCAGGTGGCCATATTGTGTATGGTCAGAAATGCGGCGGTCGAAGGGTCCACCGCCGCCATTTCCTCGAACACCAGACTGGCCTCCAACCTGCCCAAACCCAGGCCGCCTATGGATTCGTCCGCATACAAACCACAAAAGCCCAACTCACCCGCCTTGCGAAAGGCCTGGATTGGAAACTCCTGCTCCTGATCCCAGTGCGCCGCGTACGGGGCCAGCTCGCCTTGCGCAAATTCGCGGGCGGCTTGCGCGAAAGCCTGTTGCTCGTCTGTCAGTATCATGCCTGTCTCCTTGTTTTGCCTCACCATAATGCCAGCCGCCCCGCAAAGTTGTCATACCGATGACAATCGCGCGGGGCCGAACACACTAGCGAATTAAGCACTAACGGACAGAAGCTGGTCCGTTAAAAAGACAGGCGCGCGATCAGCGCGCAGCGGCGGCAGTCTTGCGACGCGGCCGGGCCGCCTTGGGCGCGGCCATTTTGTGGGCATAGCGCCGACGGCGCGATTCCATAGGATCAAACACCAGATCGCGGTAGATTTCTACGCGGTCCTGATCGCGCAAGAGCTGGTCAAGTTCGCAGCGTTGACCGAACACGCCGACCCGCAACGCCTCCGGTTCCTGAACCGGCAAGCCGCACTGTGCCAGACCGATGCCGACGTCTGCCTGGCGCAGCGCATCGCGCACGCTGCTTGCCGCCGGTAGCGTTAGCTGCGCGCGCCAGACCTGACTTTGGCTGGCGATAATGACCGTGACGGTCAGTTCAGTCACCGTAGACCTCCTGGGCCCGGCGCGTGAACGAGTCAATAAAACTGTTGGCGACCCGATTGAAAATGGGCCCCACCACCATTTCCAGCGCCCGGCTGGAAAACTCGTAATCCATGGTAAAGACCACTTTACAGCCGTCCGTGCCCAAGGCCGTGAACTGCCAGTCTCCGGTCAGGGCGGAAAAAGGTCCGTCGACCAAACGCAGGACAATATGCTTGGGATAGTCGTGTTCGTTACGGGTGGTGAAGGTCTGACGTATGCCGGCAATGCTGATGGTGACCGAGGCCTGCATGCCGTGTTCGCTGCGCTGCTGGACGCTGGCCCCGCCGCACCAGGGCATGAACTCGGGGTACTTTTCCACATCGGCCACCAGATCGAACATCTGCTCGCAGCTGTAAGGAACAAGGACGGATCGTTTAACTGTATGCATCAGGTCAGGTTAATAGATAGAATGTTCTGATTTTACAATCTAAGGCTGGCAATTGATTCATGAGCATTGTTGATAACCGCAAGGCAACCCACGAATACTTCATCGAAGAGCGCTTCGAGGCCGGGCTGGTACTGGAAGGCTGGGAAGTCAAGGCGATCCGGGCCGGCCATGTGCAGCTCAAAGAAAGCTATGTCATTGTGCGCGACGGCGAACTATACGTACTGGGCATGCACGTCAGCGCCTTGCCGACCGCCTCCACCCATATCCGCCCGGACGCCACGCGCACGCGCAAACTGCTGCTCAGGGCCGAGGAGATCCGCAAGCTGATCGGTAAAGTCGAGCAGCGCGGCTATACCCTGGTTCCTCTGAACCTGCATTACAAAAAGGGCCGCATCAAACTGGACTTCGGCCTGGGCCGGGGAAAGAAGCTGCACGACAAGCGCGACGTCTCCCGCGACAAAGACTGGAAGCGCGAACAGGAACGCCTGATGAAGCACGACACCCGCCGCAAGGCCCACGAATAAAACGGGCCGATCGGCCCGTTGTATCTTTTGTAATTAGTGTAATTTAACACGAGGTGCGGCCCGCTTGCTGAGCAAACGCCCCAGCGCCAGTGTGCCGGTGCGCAGCACGCCCAGCACCGCCATGTAGTGCATCAGGTGCAGGCTCATGTACATGATGCGCGCAAGCAGGCCCTCGACAAACCAGCTTTTGCCCGACAGCACGCCCATCAGGCTGCCCACGCCACGGCTGTGCCCAACTGACACCAGCGAGCCGTAGTCCTTGAACACAAACGGCGTATCGTCCAGCTCCTGACCCTGAATCAGCGCCCCCAGGCGCTTGCGCAGGTAATTGGCCTGTTGATGTGCCACCTGCGCGCGGGCGGGCAAGAAACCGCCTGTTTCATCTCCCCACGGCACTTGCGCGCAATCGCCCAGAACCAAAATATGCGGATCAGGCGTGCGCAGACAGCGGTCAGCCACCAACTGATTGATGCGGTTGACGGGCAGGCCCAACTGTGCCAGAAAGGCCGGCGCTTCGATTCCTGCCGCCCACACGCACAGATCGCTGGGAAACTGCGTCCCGTTGGCGTCTTCGATATGATCGGACTCGATGCGACTAACCCGCACCGAGGTGCGCACCGTGACGCCGCGTTGCTCAAGCAAGTGCTGTGCCGTGGCCGACAATTTGGGCGGCAAGGCCGACAAAATACGTTCTGCCCCTTCCAATAAGGTAATGCGCACTTCCCGTTCGGCCTCGTTGGCCGGAATGCCATAAAAGCTTAGGTCGGCGCTGGCTTCCAGCAGCTCAGCCGCCAGCTCCACGCCGGTTGCCCCGCCCCCCACAATGTTGATGTACAGGGCCGAGCCTTGTTCGCGGTCGCCGCGCCGGCTGGCGCTGATCAATTGATTTAACAATTTCAGGCGAAAACGCTCGGCCTGATGCGTGGAATCCAACGCAATCGCATGCTCGCGAGCCCCCTGCGTATTGAAAAAATTGGATTTGCTGCCCACTGCCATGACCAGCATATCGTAGGACAGTTCGCGAGCCGGAAAGACCTCCTCCTGATCCTCGCCCAGAACCGGGGCCAGGAACACACGACGCGCCTGCCTGTCTATGCCCAGCATTTCTCCCAGCACAAACGTAAAACCGCAATCGCGCGCCAGCATGAAGTACGACAAACCCTCGCGGTGGATGTCCAGCGTGCCGGCCGCCACTTCGTGCAAAGAAGGCTTCCAGATATGGTCGGTATCCTTATCCACCAGAAAGACGTGTTTTCGGCCAAACTGGCGTCCCAGCTTGGCGGCCAACTCCAATCCGCCTGCGCCGCCGCCTACGATAAGGACTTGAAAAGGCTGTGTACTGACCATGTAGAACTCCTGTGCTGATTCAAGATAGACACTAGCAGAATCCGGATCTATTGCTTTAAGCCAAAAGAGATAATAACTATAAAAGTTCCTTATCGCTTTATCGGTTGCCCCGCGAAAAAGGAAAGGGAATGGACATATCGCCTGGCGCACGTCAGATGGCTTTCATCAGGCATGCATATATTGCAAAAAATCAAAAAAAGACGCCTTTGCCACCCACACCGCCTGCCCTAGCCCTATACTCTGGCCCACCCTAATCGAGCGCACGCTGCTGCCGCGCCCTGTCCATACGGTATGGTTTATACTGTGCTGACTTAACCCTTATCTTTTACCAACCATGCATGACGATGTCCCCCGCAAGTCGCAACGCGCCACCCGCAAGGGACGCGAACGACGCGACAAGATCCTGGAAGTCGCCTCCGAGGTCTTTCGTGAGCACGGCTTCGAGGCCACATCCATGTCGCAGATCGCCGCCTTGGCGGGTGGCTCCAAGGGCACGCTCTACAATTACTTTCCGTCCAAGGAAGATCTGCTGCTGGCCACTTTGGTCAAAGGCGCGCAGGAGTTTGCCGAAGAAGTACTGATCGAGCTGGATGAAAACAGCGACACACGAACCGAACTAGGCCGTTTCCTGCCGCCCATGCTGCGCAAGCTGTACTCCAAGGAAACAGCGCAACTGTTGCGCGTTGTGGTTTCGGTCGGCGGCCATAGCGATATTGGGCGACGCTTCTTCAATATGCTGGACGATCAGATCTGGGACAGCGTTACGCGTTTTTTGGCCGGTCAGGTCGAGCGCGGCATGCTGCGCTCGCTGGACCCTAAACTGATGTCCGATCACCTGCATTGCCTGTGCGATGGGGAAATCATTACCTTGTTGATGGGTGCCATGGACCCTTGGGACGAAGAGCGCGTCCAGCGCGAAACCAAATACATCATCGACATGTTCCTGCGCGTCTACCAGATCGACCGCAGCTAAAACACAGCGGCCACAGCACGCCAAGAATCCCCTGTATTTAGCGAAGAACCCAATAAAAAACCCGCCAGCAAAGGCGGGTTTTTTGTGTCGCATCCGACCTGAAAGCACCGGAGCAAAACTTTCCCGGCCGGAACAAGCCAAGCCGGGATTTAAGCCGACATCAGGCGGTAGCCAGACGCTGCCAGGTATCCACAACGGTGTCCGGGTTGAGCGACAGGGACAGGATGCCTTCGTCGCGCAGCCACTGGGCCAGATCGGCGTGGTCGCTGGGGCCTTGGCCGCAGATACCCACGTACTTGTTCTGTGCCAGGCAGGCCTTGATGGCGCGGCTGAGCATGAACTTGACGGCTTCGTCGCGTTCATCAAAGTCGGCAGCCAGCAACTCCATGCCCGAGTCGCGGTCCAGGCCCAGAGTCAACTGGGTCATGTCGTTCGAACCGATCGAGAAGCCGTCGAAATGCTGCAGGAACTGGTCGGCCAGAATGGCGTTGGACGGTACTTCGCACATCATGATCAGGCGCAGGCCGTTTTCGCCGCGTGCCAGGCCGTGCTTGGCCAGCAAGCCGACCACGCGCTCTGCCTGACCCAAGGTGCGCACGAAAGGCACCATGATTTCCACGTTGGTCAGACCCATTTCGTCACGTACTTTCTTGAGAGCCTCGCATTCCATCTTGAAGCACTCTTCGAAGTCGTCCGACAGGTAGCGCGCAGCGCCTCGGAAGCCCAGCATTGGGTTCTCTTCTTCAGGCTCGTAACGCGAACCACCCACCAGCTTGCGATATTCGTTGGACTTGAAGTCCGACAGACGCACGATGACCGGCTTGGGGTAGAAAGCGGCCGCCAACGTGGCCACGCCTTCGGCCAGCTTTTCCACGAAGAAAGCACGTGGGCTGGCGTAGCCGCGCGCTGCCGATTCCACGGCTTTTTTCAGGTCGCTGTCCACATTGGGATAGTCCAGCACGGCCTTGGGGTGAACGGCGATATTGTTGTTGATGATGAACTCCAGACGCGCCAAGCCGATACCGGCGTTGGGGATCTGGCAGAAGTCGAACGCCAGTTGCGGGTTGCCCACGTTCATCATGATCTTCAGGCCGATCTCGGGCATCTGGCCCCAGCTGACCTCTTCGATCTCGGTATCGAGCAGACCGTCGTAAATGCGGCCTTCGTCGCCCTCGGCGCAGGAAACCGTGACTTCCTGGCCTTCCTTGAGCACGTCGGTCGCGTTATTGCAACCCACGACAGCAGGAATGCCCAGTTCGCGGGCAATAATGGCAGCGTGGCACGTGCGGCCGCCACGGTTGGTGACGATGGCCGAGGCCAACTTCATGATGGGCTCCCAGTTGGGGTCCGTCATGTCAGTCACCAGCACGTCGCCGGGTTTGACCTGATCCATTTCGGAGGCATCGGCCACGATGCGCACCTTGCCCGAGCCGATCTTCTGACCAATGGCGCGGCCCGTGACCAAAACGTCGCCGGTGGCTTTCAGGCGGTAGCGCTCCTGCACATCGCTGCTGGCCTGCTGGGACTTCACGGTTTCGGGACGGGCTTGCAGAATGTAGATCTTGCCGTCGATGCCGTCGCGGCCCCACTCGATGTCCATGGGACGCTGGTAGTGCTTTTCGATGATGGTGGCGTAGCGGGCCAGTTCGATGACTTCTTCGTCGTTCAGCGAATAGCGGTTGCGCTCGGACACGGGCACATCCACGGTGCGCACGGCATGGCCGGTGCTGCGGCTGTCGTCAAACTCCATCTTGATCAGCTTGGAGCCGATGCGGCGGCTGATGATGGGGTAGTGGCCCGAGGCCAGCGTTGGCTTGTAAACGTAGAACTCGTCCGGGTTGACGGCACCCTGCACCACGGTTTCGCCCAGACCGTAGGACGAAGTGATAAAGACCACATCCTTGAAGCCTGATTCGGTGTCCAGCGTGAACATCACGCCGGCGCTGCCCTTGTCCGAACGCACCATGCGCTGGATACCAGCCGACAGCGCCACTTCGGCGTGGGCATAGCCTTTGTGCACGCGGTACGAGATGGCGCGGTCGTTGTACAGCGAGGCGAACACGTGGTGGATTTTTTCCAGCACTTCGTCGATGCCCACCACGTTCAGGTAGGTTTCCTGCTGACCGGCGAACGACGCGTCCGGCAAGTCTTCGGCTGTGGCCGAGGAACGCACGGCAAACGAACCCTTGCCGTCGGCGTCCAGCTGGGCGAAGGATTCGCGCACGGCTTTTTCGAATTCGGCAGGAAAGGGAGTATCGATGATCCACTGGCGGATCTGCGCACCGGCGGCAGCCAGTTCGCGCACATCGTCGGCATCCAGAGTGCTCAGGCGTTCGGCAATCCGCTGATCCAGGCCATTGCTCTTGAGAAACAGACGGAAGGCGTCGGCCGTGGTGGCAAAGCCACCGGGAACGCGCACGCCCACATCGGCAAGCTGGCTGATCATTTCACCCAGCGAGGCGTTTTTGCCGCCCACCGAATCGACGTCCGTCATGCGGAGCTTGTCGAATGCAATTACGTAAGACATAAGTCACCTTAATAGAAAAAAAAGCGTGTTTGCTCAAGGCATGCGCGCGTGTGCGCCTGTCTGTTGTGCATGCCTTGGGCAAACCAGCCTTTTGATCATCGCCCCGCCTGGACGGTTAAATGGTAATCTTGCAAATTGTACCGTTTCCCGAGCATTGTGCACGACTTATTCCATGTCATCCTCTCCTATCGAGCGCACCGTCTTCGTCGTCTCCGACAGCACGGGCATCACCGCTGAAACCTTCAGCCACTCCGTCCTCTCGCAATTCGCCCAGTTCGAGTTCCAGGCCATCCGCATCCCTTTTATCGATACCATCGAAAAAGCCCAGTCCGTGGCCGAACGCATCAACCACTGCGCTCAGGAGCAAGGCCAGCAGCCACTGGTGTTCAGCACACTGGTCGACCCCAAGATGGCGCACATCATCGGTGCCTCCAATTGCACGTTCCTGGATCTGTTTGGTGCCTTTGTGCGTCATATCGAGCGTGCCTTGGGCGTTAAATCCAGCCGCTCGGTGGGCCGTTCGCATTCGGGCGGAATGTCGAAACGATACAACAATCGCATCGAGGCCATTAACTTCAGCCTGGCCCACGACGACGGTCAGTACGTCAACGGGCTGGAGCAGGCCGACGTCATCCTGGTCGGCGTGTCGCGCTGCGGCAAAACCCCCACCAGCCTGTATCTGGCCATGCAATACGCCGTCAAGGCCGCCAACTACCCCCTGATTCCCGAGGACTTCCAGCGCGGCACCCTGCCCGCCACGCTGGCCCCCTACCGCAAAAAGATCTTTGGCCTGTCCATCCATCCGGATCGTTTGGCTGAAGTGCGCAACGAACGCCGCCCGGACAGCAAATACGCCTCCATCGAGCAATGCCGCATGGAAGTGGCCGAAGCCGAACGCCTGATGCGTATGGAGGGAATCACCTGGCTCTCCACCACCACCAAGTCCATCGAGGAGATTTCCACCAAGATCCTGGACGACGTGGGCCTGGACCGCCGCACCTACTAAGCCTGTCGGGGCAAAGCGGCGTTTGACGGGCTTTTCCCCACAGCCCCGGTGACTGCTTGATTGGGCGGTGGTCTTTAAAAACGATCGCTGGCGGCATGGGCCGCCATCGCGCCATATTCATAGAGTGCCTCACGCGCAGACTTGAGTGGTGCCCGTGCAGGCTCGGTCAGCGGCAAGGGCATGTCCGCCATATCGATCTGCCCCAGAATCAAACGCGCCAATTCCCGGCCTAGCACCGTGCCAGGTGCGATGCCCCGGCCGTTGTAGCCGCTGATGCTGACGGTATGGCGCGCCAACTGATGCAGTCTGGGCAAGGCATCGGAAGTCATACCGATGTGCCCGTACCACTCGTAGTCAAACTCCACACGGCCCAATTCGGGAAACAATCGGGATAGCGCCCTGCGGCCCCAGTTTTCGTGGATGCGCGTGCCCACGCCGCGCAATGCGCCGACGCTGCCAAAGATCAGCCGTCCGTCCTGATCCAGACGAAACGAGGACAACATCTTTCGGGTGTCCCAGGCTCCTTCGCCCTTGGGCAGAATATGAGCGTACTGGCGCTTATCCAAGGGACGGGTGGCCATATTGAAATAAGGCAGACGAATCTGTTGCCGCTGCAACTCGGGCCAGATATCCTGGGTATAGGCATCAGTGGCGACAAGCACCCAGCTTGTGTCGATCTTGCCCTGATCCGTCCACACCTGCCAATGCGTGCCCCCATCGTTGACAGCTCTGACGCGGCTATGGGTGTAGAGCCGCGCCCCCGCTCGCACGGCGGCCTGGGCCAGCCCCCGCACATACGCCAAGGGCTGTATCGTTCCGGCGCGATGATCAAGCAGGCTGCCCCTGTACGCCGCCGTTCCCAGCGCCCGAGCAGTGGCATCGGCGTCCAGCAGCTCGACGGGCGCACCCAGCTGTTTCCATTGCTGCCAACGCGCCCGGATCTCGCGAAAGCCGGCGGCGCCAACCGCGCAATGCAGCGTACCATTGCGCACCGCCTGACACTGCATGTCGTGCCGCTGCACCAATTGATACACAAGATCGGGGGCATGATCCAATATTCGCAACAGACGCGGCCCATACACCGGCCCCAGCAAAAAAGGCAAGGACTCGGGCATAAGCCACAAGCCCGCATTCACCAGACCGACATTGCGCCCCGAGGCACCAAAGCCCAATTCCTGCGCTTCCAGTACGGCCACCCTGGCCCCGCCCTGGCTCAGGTGCAAGGCCGCCGACAGGCCCGTAAAGCCCCCACCGATCACCAGAACATCGACCGCGGGCTCCCCTACACCCAGATAAGACGTGTCCGGCCCCGGCGGAGCGCTGTCTGCCCATAATCCGTGGCTGCGAGGGTCCTGGTTCATGGCCGCTCCTTCCATGCCCAGCCAGATGGGCCGATGCCCACAGTGTAGCGCCAGACAGCTGGCCTGCACGCCACGGCAAACGCCTGTGCGCTTATGCACAGGCTAGGGTTTTCGATAGGCCCTTTTGAGCTTAGCGATGAAATAATTTACCGGATCAGGCACATGCCGTGAGCAGGCAGCCGCACGCTGCCCTCGCGCATCGGCCCAGCCTGTCTCGCTGATAGCCAGGAGCCCGTCATGCCATCCCTGAACTGCCCGTCCTTGGCCCACGCCTGCCATGCCTTGCTGCGACAGTTAGGCGTGCCGGAAACCGAACACCAAGAATTCGACGGCACGCCCGTGCATACCCCCATCGACGGCACGGTCATCGGACACGTCCGGCCCTTGTCCGTGGGTCAAATCCCTGTCCTTATAGAGCGTGCCCACGATGCCAGCCTGCAATGGCGCGATGTGCCTGCTCCCCAGCGCGGAGAACTGATCCGTCTATTTGGCCAGGAACTGCGCGCTCATAAAGAAGCGCTGGCTTCACTGGTTACCCTGGAAACGGGCAAGATACTTGCCGAAGGCCAAGGCGAAGTCCAGGAGATGATAGACATCTGCGACTTTGCCGTCGGGCTCTCCCGCCAACTCCACGGCCTGACCATCGCCAGTGAGCGCCCCGGCCACCGCATGATGGAAACCTGGCATCCGCTGGGTATCGTGGGTGTCATTACCGCCTTCAACTTCCCGGTGGCCGTCTGGTCCTGGAATGCCGCCTTGGCGCTGGTGGCCGGCAATGCCGTAATCTGGAAACCATCGGAAAAAACACCACTGACAGCACTGGCGACCCAAGCCCTGTTCGAGCGCGCGCTTGAACATTTTGCGAAAGCGCCCCCCTATTTAAATCAGCTTGCATTGGGCGACCATCGGGTGGGAGCCGCGCTTGCCGATAGCCATAAGATTGCATTGGTCTCGGCCACCGGCAGCACCCGCATGGGCCGCGATATCGGGCCACGCGTGGCGCAACGCTTTGGCCGCGTGCTTCTGGAACTGGGCGGCAACAACGCCGTTATCGTGACTCCCAGCGCGGACCTGGATCTGGCCTTGCGCGCCATTGTCTTTGCTGCCGTGGGCACGGCCGGCCAGCGCTGCACCACGACCCGCCGCCTGATCGTGCATGACAGCATCCAAGATCGCTTGCTGCCCCGACTGCAGGCCGCCTACGGCAAGCTGCGCATCGGCAATCCGCTGGAGCCACAAACCTTGGTGGGCCCTTTGATCGATAAAGCAGGTTTTGACGCGTTCCAGGCCAGTCTGGTCCAGGCCAGAGATCAGGGCGGACGACTATTAGGTGGCACGCGCATCAACATCCCACAAGCGCCAGGCGGTTACTATGTACACCCGGCCATTGCGCACATGCACGCCCAGACCGACATCGTGCGTCAGGAAACATTCGGCCCTCTGCTCTATGTGCTCACCTACCATGATCTGGACGAGGCGATCGCGCTGCAGAACGATGTGCCCCAAGGCTTATCGTCGGCAATATTCACGACCGACATGCGGGAAGCGGAACGCTTTCTGTCGTCCAGCGGATCGGACTGCGGTATCGCCAATGTGAACATCGGCACCTCGGGAGCGGAAATCGGTGGTGCCTTCGGGGGCGAAAAGGAAACAGGCGGGGGGCGCGAATCAGGCTCGGACGCCTGGAAAGCCTATATGCGCCGCGCCACCAATACGATCAACTACTCGCACGAACTGCCCCTGGCGCAAGGCATCAGGTTCGAGATATAGGCATGCCTTGCATCGAACTTCAAGAGCATGCGGTGGGCGATCTTCGTTGCGACCGGCTTCAGGCAAGGTGCTGACGTCGCTGTTCATACAGGCATAAAGCGGTGGCAATCGCTACGTTAAGCGATTCCACACCGGGAGCCTGGGGGATGAACAGACGTTGGGTGGCCAATGCAGCCAGCGCGGGGCTGACGCCCTGCCCTTCGTTACCGAACACCCACACGCCTTTGTCCGGCAAGTTCGTGTCGTACAGATCGGTAGCCCCTTGCCCCAGCGACGTCACCAGCACAGGCAAGCCTGACGTGGACAAAAGCTGCACCCCATCGACCTGCTCGTGCAACTGAATGGAAAAGTGCGCGCCCTGGGCGCTGCGCAGCACCTTCTGGGACCAGACGCTGGCGCACCCTGGCGTCAAATAGACGGCCTCCAGCCCCACGGCGACAGCCGTGCGCAAGACTGTGCCCACATTGCCGGGGTCCTGTACCTGATCCAGCAACACCGCCCGCATGCGTGGCGGCGTCCAGGCGGCGGCGCGCGGCACGCGCACGACAAACCCCACGCCTTGCCCTTGCCCCACTTGCGACACGCCGTTCATCAACGCCGCGCTGAAGGTGACGCAGACACGGCCCGGCAAAAAGCGGGACAGCTCCAGTAGTTCGTCCGTGTGGCGGTCCATCTCAAACACCGCCAATTCCGGCAGTCCTCGATGCTCCAGCCACATCTGGCACAGGTGCACCCCTTCCAGCCACACCAGTTGACCGTCTCCAGCCGGCTCCCGCTTATCATGCGCCAGACGCTGAACGCGCTTGAAGAGCGCGTTGTCCTTGGATTCAATCAAGCGCATGGGAAGTACCTAACAGGATTTGGCGTACTGGAGCAAAACTGCGGCGATGCGCCTCGCACGCGCCGTGCTCGGCCAGGCGCTGCAGATGCAAAGCGGTTCCGTAGCCTTTGTGTTGATCAAAACCGTATTCGGGGAAACGGGCGTGTAAATCCATGCAATACGCATCGCGGGCCGTCTTGGCCAAAATAGATGCCGCCGAGATGGCAGGCTGCGTGGCATCGCCCTTGACCAAGGCAATGGCCGGACAGCAGAGTCCGCCCGGCACTCGATTGCCATCGACCAGTGCCTGAACCGGCTGGATCGCCAGTGCATTGCAGGCGCGCTGCATGGCCAGCATGGCGGCCTGCAAAATATTGATGTCGTCGATTTCCGCGACGCTGGCGCTGGCGATCTCCCAGGCCAGCGCCTGTTCTTTGATCTGCCCGGCCAACGCTTCCCGGCGTCGCGCCGTCAGCTTCTTGGAATCATTCAGGCCGGCAATAGGACGGGCCGGGTCCAGAATAACGGCTGCTGCAAAGACGGGGCCGGCCAAAGGGCCGCGGCCGGCTTCGTCAAGACCGGCAATCAAGCCAACGACGGTCTGGCTCTGAAAAAGATCAGCTTGCATGCCGCCCCGCCAGATCCAGAATGACCTTCGCGGCCAGAGCCGGCGTATCGCGGCGCAGTTGTTCGTGCATCCGTGTGAACGTCGCCTCGATACGCGTGACATAGTCTTGGTCGGTCAAGGCCTTCCAGCATTCGCGGGCCAGCTTTTCCGGCTCGGCATCCTGCTGAAGCAACTCGGGCACCACAAAGTCGCGGGCCAGCACATTAGGCAAGCCCACCCACGGCACATACGGTCTGTCCTGCCCGGACTTCCAGCGTATGATGCGCTCCATCATGGGCGTCAACACATAGGAAATCACCATAGGGCGCTTGTACAACGCTGTTTCCAGACTGGCCGTGCCGCTGGCCACCAGCACGGCATCGCTGGCTTCCATGACGCTCCAGGCCGCCGGGCGCACGATACCTTGCGCATCGGGGCTGCGTATGCCGGGCGTATCGCCATCCACCAGGTGCAGATTACGCACCGGGCACTGGGCCAGCGCCTGTTCGAACTCCTGCCTGCGCTTGGCATTGACCATAGGCACAAGAATTGTCAGACCAGGATCTTGTTGCTGCAAAATTTGCACGGTCTTGAGAAAGCGCGGTGCCAGCAGGCGCACTTCCGAAGAACGGCTGCCCGGCAGCACCCCCAGCACACGCCCGACGCCATCCAACCCCAAACGACGACGCGCATCCTGTTTGTCCGGCTGCATGGGAATATTGGCCGCCAGCGGATGGCCGACATAGGTTACCGGTATGCCTTCTTTTTCGTAGATCTCGGTCTCAAAAGGGAACAAGACCAGCATATGCGAGACGGCTTCGCGGATTTTATGGATGCGTTCGTAGCGCCAGGCCCAGATGGACGGCCCCACGAAATGCACCGTGGGCACGCCACTTTGGCGCAAACGCTGTTCCAAACGCAGATTAAAGTCGGGCGCGTCGATGCCGACAAAGACATCGGGCCGGTGCCGCAGCCAATGGTTGCGCATGCCCAGATAGGTAGAAACCAAGCCGGGGATGCGCTTTAAGGCCTCGACATAGCCAAAGACGGTCAAGGCATCCATCGGATAATGCTGCCGGAACTGTTCGGCGGCCATTTCCGGGCCGCCTATGCCTTCGACCTGCACATTGCTCTGGCCATGTCGCAAACCTTTGATGATGCGGGCCGCCAGTAGATCGCCGGAAGGTTCGCCGGCCACCATGCCGACGGTCAGGCCGGATAAATGCTTACCCTGCGCCGCAGCGGTTTGCTGCTGGCTGACGTGGGAGACGGCGTCGCGCCCTGCCCCATCCGGCTGGACGGGACGCGCGCCCAAAGGGCTTGTCATGGGCGCGATATACCACGGCTGGAGCTGTTCAGGAAGTCCACCATGATCTGGATCGCTGCCACCGATTCGGGCTGGGCCTGCTGCAATTGCCCCATTTCCTGCACGGCTTGCTCGATGGTGAGCTTGCGACGGTACAAGAGCTTATAGCAATCCTTGACCGCGGCGACCGCCTCGGGCGTGTAGCCGCGGCGGCCCAAACCTTCGCTATTGATGCCCACGGGCCGAAACGGATCGCCCGCGCCGATGACGTAAGGGGGGATGTCCTGCCGCACCGAGCTGGTGCCGCCCACCATGCTGTGCGCACCGATGCGCACGAATTGGTGCACCGCGGTCAAACCGCCCAGGATGGCCCAATCGCCGATATGAATATGCCCGGCCAACTGCACGCTGTTAGCAATAATGGTGTGGTTGCCCACCTGGCAGTCATGCGCGATGTGGACGTAAGCCATGATCCAGTTATCGTTGCCCACACGGGTAACGCCCACGTCCTGGATGGTGCCGGTATTGATGGTGACGTATTCGCGCACCGTATTGCCGTCGCCAATTTCCAGACGGGTCGGTTCGCCGGCGTATTTTTTATCCTGCGGCACGCCGCCAATCGAGCAGAAACGGTAAAAGTGATTATTGCGGCCTATGGTGGTGTGGCCGTCGATCACGCAGTGCGGCCCCACACGAGTGCCGGCTCCAATCGTCACGTTGGGCCCGATAATGCTGTAGGCACCGACTTGGACATCGTCGGCCAGTTGTGCACCGTCCTCGATGATCGCCGTTTCGTGTATACGCATAAATTACTCTTCCAGTTGACGGATGGCGCACATGATCTTGGCCTCGGCGACAACCTGGCCGTCCACCAAGGCGCGTCCGGTGTACTTGCACAAGGCTCGACTGATGCGATCGGCCACCACTTCCAGGCGCAATTGATCGCCCGGCAGAACGGGTTTGCGAAAACGCGCATCGTCCACGCCCACCAGGTAGTAGGCCAGCTTGTTATCGACCTTGGCGTAAGGGTCTTCGGGATCGGTAAACGAAAACAGCGCCGCCGCCTGGGCCATGGCTTCGATGATCAGCACGCCCGGCATGACCGGGTGGTGCGGAAAATGGCCGGTAAAGAAGGGCTCGTTCATCGACACATTCTTGATGGCCACGATGCTTTTGCCCGGAACCATTTCCAGCACGCGATCGACCAGCAGCATCGGATAGCGATGAGGGAGACGATCCATGATTTGTCGAATGTCGAGTTCCATTTTTCTTGTCCTGCTTATTTCTGGTTATGTGTATTTCGGGATGAATCGGCCGGCACGTCCGCCTGGCGCTCCAAGGTGCGCAAGCGACGGCGCAGGCCGCCTAGTTGCCCCAGTACGGCGGCGTTCTTTTGCCAGTCCTGGTGCGCGGCATATGGGTACACGCCGGTATAGCGCCCCGGTTCGTTGATGCTGGAGGTAATCGCCGTGCCGCCGGAGACATGCACATCGTCGGCCAGACGTATATGACCGGACAGCATGGCCGCCCCTGCAATAGTGCAGCGCGCGCCAATCTCGGTAGACCCGGCTACGCCGACGCAGGCTGCCATCGCGGTGTGATCGCCCACCTGCACGTTATGCGCAATCATGATCTGGTTGTCCAGCTTGACCCCGTTGCCGATGACGGTATCGTCCAGCGCCCCGCGGTCCACCGTGGTGTTGGCTCCGATTTCGACATCGTCGCCAATACGCACGCGGCCTATCTGGGCGATCTTGGCCCACGCGCCGCCGCCCTTGAGCGGATCGGGTGCAAAGCCGAATCCGTCCGCACCCAGCACCACGCCGGAATGCAGCACGGCCCGCGCGCCTACATGCACGTCATGATAGAGCGTGACCCGCGCATGCAGCAGACAATCCTGGCCCAGCGAGGAACCCGCGCCGATCACGCAATGCGCGCCCAGGCGCGAACCGCGACCGATACGCGCGCCCGCCTCCACCACGCAGAAAGGGCCGATGGACACACCCTCGCCAATCTGGGCGCTGGGATCGATAAGCGCGCTAGGATGTACACCCTGCGCCAGTCCAGCCATGCGCACCTGGTCAAAACGCTGTGCCAGTAAGGCATACATCAGGTAGGGTTGGGAACAGAGCACGGGCACAAAGGCCGGCTCGAAATCCAATGCGGCGTACACATCCGACGTCAGAATAACGGCCGCCGCCTGCGTGCCGGACAGCAGATCCTGCAATTTGGGGTTGGACAGGAAGCTGATCTCCTGAGGGCCCGCACAAAGCAAGGAGCCTAGGCCCCGGATCGGGGGCATAGGCTCCTGTTTGCCCTCAGGCAAGGTGCAGTCCAGTCCGGTCTTGTTGATCTGTTGTACCAGTTCAGGCAGGGATACTGCCTGTTCGGCGCTCAGCAATACCGGCATGGTGCATCAACCGCCCAATGCTTTCAGAACTTCTTCGGTGATGTCCACGCGCGGGCTGACGGTGACGGCATCCTGAATGATCAGATCGTAGCCCTGGGATTCGGAAATGCGCTTGATGGCGGCATCTGCCTTTTCCACAATGGCCGAAAACTCTTCGTTGCGGCGACGGTTGAAGTCTTCCTGGAATTCGCGGCGCTTGCGCTGCAGGTCGGAATCCAGGTCGGCCAGTTGACGCTGGCGCTTGACGCGATCGGTTTCGGACAGCACGGGGGCGTCCTTGTCGAACTTCTGGGCTTGCGAACGCAGGTTGTTGGCCAGCTTTTCCAGTTCTTCGTCGCGGCGCTTGAACTCTGCTTCGATCTTGGTCTGCGCGGCCTTGGCTGGCTTGGAATCGCGCAAAATACGCTCGGTGCTGACAAAACCGATCTTGGTCTGAGCCTGAACGACGGGAGCCGCCGCCATGGCGCTGACACCCAGTGCAGCAGCCAGAACCAGCGCTTTATTGCCGCGCGACAAATCACGGGCGATTGTTGTAAGTTTCATTGCGATGTTTGACTTCATGAAAAATCTACCTTGCTAATTAGGCTGCAGAATAGAGCAATTGTGCCACTAAACACGGACATCAGAAAGCGGTACCGATCTGGAACTGGAAAGCCTGCTTGTCATCGCCTTCCTTGGCCCGCAAGGCGCGACCGTATGACAGTTGCAAAGGACCCAGCGGCGACTGCCAGGACAGACCCAGACCGGCCGAATACTTCCAGCCGCAAGGATCTTCGGAGAGGCGATCCGGGCGTCCCATCGCGCAACCGCCGCTGGTGTTATCTACCTTGCCGGCATCGGCGAACAGGAACCAGCGCAAGGTGCGGTCGCGGGTCGCACCAGGGAACGGCAGGTACAACTGAGCGTTGGCAACCATGCGGCGCGAACCACCCAGGTAGTCGCCCGTCAAGGTATCGCGCGGACCCAGCGACGCGCCTTCGTAGCCGCGCACCGATCCTATGCCGCCGGCATAGGAATTCTTGATGACGGGAAACTCCTTGCTGCCGTAAGCACGGCCCCAATCGATGGCACCGTTCAGGGCCAGCGTATACGCGCGGCCCAGCGGGATGTAGTGCTGATGGCTGGCGCGCAGCATGTAATAGCGCAGATCCATCGTGCCCAAGTCGCCCGACAGGCTGGTCAGGCTGCCCTTGTTGGGGGCAATGGCGCTGTCCCGGGTGTCTTTGGACCAGCCCAGGTTAAAGATGAAGGTATTGGTGCGTTCGCCGTATTCACGCACATAGTTCTGGTACGCCATAGGCGTATATTGCGGACTCAGGCGCGAGAGCTTGTTCTGCTCGAAGTTCACACCCATGAAAATACGGTCGAACTCGGAGATCGGCACACCAAAGTTCAGCCCGGCACCGATAGCCGTATTCTGGTAGTCGCCCCAGGCGTCGTTGGTTTCGTACGGCGTGGTGCGGCGGTAATAAATGGAGGTGGTCTTGCTGATGCCGTCGCGTGTCCAGTACGGATTGGTGTGACTGATGACAGCGGCGCGGTTAACCTTGCTGGTGTTGACCTGCAGCGACAGGCTGTTACCGCTGCCGAAGATATTGTCCTGGCTGATGCCGGCCGACAGGATCAGCTTATCGGTGGAGCCATAGCCCACGCCCAGGTTGATCAGGCCGGTGGGTTTTTCCTGAACGTCCACATTGACGTCCACCTGATCGGGAGAACCGGGCACGGGCTTGGTGTTGACGTCCACCTCGTTGAAGTAGCCCAGGCGGTCGATACGATCGCGCGAGAACTTGATGCTGGACGAATCGTACCAGGCGGCTTCCTGCTGGCGCATTTCGCGGCGCACGACTTCGTCGCGGGTGCGCGTATTGCCGCCCACTTCGATGCGGCGCACATACACGCGGCGGCCCGGGTCCACGTAAAAGGTCAGGTCGGCCGTATGGCCTTCGCGATCCAGCACGGGGTTGGGGTTGACGTTGGCAAAGGCGTAACCCAGGCTGCCCAGGTAGTCGGTAATCGCCTTGACCGTGGCATTGGTTTTGTCGGCGGAGAACACTTCGCCGGCCTTTTGCTGCACCAAAGGAGCAATCTTTTCGTCCAGCCCCAGCAGATCGCCGGCCAGCTTGACATTGCTGAGCGTGTAAGGCTTACCTTCGTGCAGGGTCAGCGTAACGAAAATGTCTTTGCGGTCGGGCGAAATAGACACCTGCGGCGGCTCGGCCGAGTACTCCAGGTAGCCGCGGTTCAGGTAGAAGGAGCGGATACGCTCCATATCGCCTTCCAGTTTTTCGCGCGAGTACTTGTTGGTGCCGGTGTACCAGGTCATCATGCCCGAAGTGGTCAGCTCCATCTCGTCGAGCAGATCGCCCTGCGAGAACGCTTCGTTGCCCACCACGCGAATTTCTTTGATCTTGGCCAGCTCGCCCTCGAAGATATCGAAGCTGACACCCACGCGATTGCGCGGCAACGGCGTGATGATGGGCGTGATCTCCACCCCATACTTGCCTTTGGACAGGTATTGCTGCTTGAGCTCGAATTCGGCCCGCTCCAGCATGGAACGGTCAAACACCCGGCCTTCGCCAAAGCCCACCTGGGCCAGCGAGGTCGTGATGCCCTTGACGTCGAATTCGCGCATGCCATTGAAGGACACCGAAGCAATCGTGGGCCGCTCTTTGACGTTGACGATCAGCACATTGCTGCTGGTATCGATCTGCACGTCGCTGAAAAAGCCCGTGGCATACAGACGCTGGATGGCGTCGGCGGCCTGCTCTTCGGAGAAGGACTCGCCCACCTTGACAGGCAGGGACGAGAACACGGCGCCGGGATCGACCCGCTGGATGCCATTGACCTGAATATCGCGCACGACAAACGGTGCGAATGCATTCGCCAGGGCAGGGGCAAGGAGGCTTGCCACCAACACGGGCAAGACGCGCAACGCAAAAGTGGGTTTCCGGCTAAACGACATCCTGGACAATCCTTGGTCGGTCAAATGGTTGAAAATTGTATGCCACACGCCGTCAACTGAAAAGGCGGGTGATGTCATTAAAAAATGCGATGCTCATCAACACGGCCAACAGGCTGATGCCGATGCGCTGGCCGATCATCATCATGCGTTCTGAAGCCGGCTTGCCACGGACAGCCTCGATGGCATAGTACAGTAGATGGCCGCCGTCGAGCATGGGAACCGGCAATAAATTCAACAAACCAATGCTGATGCTGATCAGGGCCAAGAAATTCAGGTAGGCGATCAAGCCGATACGCGCCGTCTGACCCGCATAGTCCGCAATAGTAACCGGCCCGCTGACATTGCGCACGGAGACCTCGCCGGTGACCATACGCCCTATCATCTTCAAAGAAAACCAGAACGTCTCGGCGGTGCGCACAAAGCCACGTTGCACGCTGTCCACTGGGCCGTAGCGCACATGGACCATGTCGAAATCCGGCCCCAATTGAACGCCGATGCGCCCCTGCTGCACGCCATTGACCGCCTGCGCCCGGGGCGTAATGAACAAATGCTGTAGCTGACCGCTGCGCAGCACGTCCAAAGCCAGCGTCTGGCCGGCCGACTGCTGCACCCGCTCGACAAATTGCACCACACCAGGCGAATCCAGATCGCCCAGCTTCAAAATGACATCGCCTTCTTGCAAGCCGGCCTGTTCACCGGCGCTGTCCCGAAAAACCTCTTGGACCAGGGCACGCGGCGGCATCAAGGCCAGACCGGCCTCGGCCAGCAAGTCGCGCTCGTCCGGACTGATCTCCCCGGCCGGCAACAGCAAGCGTCGTTCGCGCTGCCTATCCTGCGCGTCTTGCACCGTTACCGTCAGTTCTCCGCCCGAGGACAACGCTTCCATAAACTCCCAGCGCGCCTCGCCCCAGGAACGCACGGGCTGCCCATCGATGGCGGTCAGGCGATCTGCCTCCTGAAAACCCGCCTGGGCTGCCGGCGTGCCCGCGGCGGGCTGCGCGATAACGGCGGCAGGCTCCTGTGCGCCCAGCAGGCCCACCACTGCATAAATAACCACGGCCAATATCAGATTGGCCATAGGGCCGGCCAGAACAATGGCGGCACGCTGCCACAAAGGTTTGTTATTAAACGATTCTTGAATCTGATGTGGCGTTGCGTCAGGCGGCGGGTCGTTCTGCATGGCCACATAGCCGCCCAAGGGCAAGGCGGACACGGCCCATTCGGTGCCGTGCTTGTCGGTGCGTCGGTACAGCACCTTGCCGAAACCGACAGAAAAGCGCTCCACCCGCACGCCGCAACGGCGCGCAACCCAGTAATGACCCAGCTCGTGAAAGGTTACGAGCACGCCCAAAGTTACCAGAAAGGCCAGCAAGGTGTACAACATGTAAAGTCCTGTCAGGGGCCAGGTGCCCTGCGGCAATAATCCAGCGCAATGGAACGGGTTTCGCTATCCAGATCCAGCACCGCGTCCAGCGCGTCCAGCGTCTGGGAGGCACGACCGTTCAAGGAATCCAGACAGTGTTCGATCACCTCCGGAATCTGAGTATAGCGAATCTGCTCACCCAAAAAGCGGTCAACGGCAATTTCATTGGCCGCATTCAGGGTCACGCAGGCTGCCTGGCTGCTGCGCAGCGCCTCGTACGCCAAGCGCAGACAAGGAAAGCGCAGCAGATCGGGAGCTTCGAAATCCAGACGCCCCATCGTGGCCAGGTCGAGCAGGCCCACGCCGCTGGCCAGACGTTCGGGAAAGCCCAGACCATAGGCAATGGCCGTGCGCATATCGGGTTGGCCCAATTGCGCCATGACCGAGCCGTCGATGTACTCGACCATGGAATGAATGACGCTTTGGGGATGAATGACCACCTCGATCTGCTGAACCGGCACCGAGAACAGCCAGTGCGCCTCAATGACCTCCAGACCTTTGTTAAGCATCGTAGCCGAGTCCACGGAAATCTTGCGGCCCATGCTCCAGTTGGGGTGGGCGCAGGCTTGCGCCGGGGTCACGGCAGCCAGATCTTCCAGGGGGCGCGAACGGAACGGCCCGCCCGAGGCGGTGACCAGCAGACGGCGCAACCCGGCAACGGCTTTGCCTGGCTCTGCCGGCGATTCGCCTGCCAGACATTGGTAGATGGCACTGTGTTCGGAATCGATAGGCAACAACTGTGCTCCGCCTTGCTGAACCGCCTTCATAAAGACGGAGCCGGCGGCAACCAGCGCTTCTTTATTGGCCAGCAGCACGCGTTTGCCCGAGCGTGCTGCCGCCAGCGCGGACGGCAGTCCGGCCGCGCCGATAATGGCGGCCATGACCGTCGTGACCTGCGGATCGGAGGCCGTATCGACCAGGGCTTGCTCGCCCACGCGAATTTCCGGCACCGCTGCCCCACCCTGCCAAGCAGTCAGAAAGCGTTGGCGCGCCGCCATATCCGGCACAACCACGACCTGCGCAGCGCAAGAACGCGCCTGTTCGGCCAACAGTTCCATGCGACTGAAGCCGGTCAGGGCATAGACCGCCATGCGATCAGGATGGCGTTGAATGACGTCTAAGGTGCTGACGCCAATGGAGCCGGTGGCCCCAAGAACGCAGACATGCTGGAAACTCATAGTGTTTTACTGGCGCGGCAGCCCGATGATCCATGCTGGATCAAGACAACCACGCCCCTCCTAGAAGCAGTGCCAGCGGCGCGACAGGCAGCAAGGCATCGATGCGATCATAGACCCCGCCATGCCCAGGCAGCAACTGACTGGAGTCCTTAACACCGGCACGCCGCTTGAGCAGCGACTCGAACAGATCGCCCACAATGGAAATCGCGGCCAGCACCACACCCAATACGGCGGTCGCCACCCAGCCCCAGCGTGCAACCAGATCCGCACCAAAACTGCCCGGCCAAAACCCACTGCCCACCATCCAGGCCGCCGCCGCCGCCATGCCGCCAAACGCACCGGCCCAGGTCTTGCCCGGACTGACTTTAGGAGCCAGCTTGGCCTTGCCAAAAGCCCGGCCGGTAAAGTAGGCGGCAATATCGGCCACCCAGATCAAGACCAGTACCGACAAGACATAGACCACGCCTCGGCCCTGCAACAAGGCATACAGCGCGGCCCAGGCCGCCACCGGCGCGGCCACGCCCATCGTGCACAGAAAAGCGGTCTGGGCGCGGTGCTGAGCCTGACCTTGCAACACCAGACCGGTAGCACCCAGCAACCAGGCCACGACAATCGCTGGCACCAACGCACGATAGACCAGATCGGCCGCCTGGCCATGCAGACCGCCGATTTGCCAATACACGCTTAACCAGGCGATCAGCGAACCGGCCAGTGCCGCAATGGGCCACGCCCAGCGTTGCTGATCCGCAGGCAGACTAAGGCGCTGCCATTCCCAGCAGGCCAAGGTGCTCAACAAGCCGAAAATAGCCAGCAAAGGCCATTGCACCGGAGCCAGCATGGCTGCCCCTAAAATCAGGAGCAGCACGATGGCAGTAATGACGCGCTGTTTGAGCATAGGAATCCCTTTTTCAGGAGGCGGAAGAATCCAACACCTGGGCGCTGGTGCGGCCAAAACGCCGCTCACGTCCGCGGTACCACTCAAAGGCCTCCTCGAGCTGGTCGCGACCGAAGTCCGGCCAATACACATCAGTGAAATACAGCTCTGTGTAGGCCATCTGCCAGATCAGGAAGTTGGAAATACGGCGCTCCCCGCCCGTGCGGATAAACAAATCGGGCTCGGGCGCGTAGGCCATCGCCAAATGCGGACTGAACAAGGACTCGTTCAGTTGTTCGGGATGGACAGCTAATTGCGGGTTGGCCGCGATGGCTTTCTGCGCGGCCTGCAAAATATCCCAGCGACCGCCGTAATTGGCAGCGATGGTCAAGTGCAGGGTATCGTTGTTACGGGTCTGTTCCTGCGCCTGGGCAATCAGCTGGCGCAGTTCGTCGCTAAAGGCGGACAGATCGCCCACGACATGCAAGCGCACGCCGTTTCTTTGCAGCAGTGCGACTTCTTTTTGCAGCATTTTGACAAACAGACGCATCAGCATGGACACTTCGTCTGCCGGCCTGCGCCAGTTTTCCGAGCTGAACGCAAACAGAGTCAGGTACTTCACGCCCATTTGCCCGCAGGCCTCGACCACACGCCGCACCGCCTGCACGCCGCGCAAATGGCCCGCTGTGCGGGGCAGCATGCGGCGCGTTGCCCATCGGCCATTGCCATCCATGACAATGGCCAGGTGGCCAGGGACTTGACTATGCACCGGGGGGATGCGTTGGGTAGAACTGAATGGAATCACCTAGCCACCTGTTGCGTGGTCCTTAGACCGTCATGATCTCGGCTTCTTTTTGCGTGATCAACTTGTCGATCTCGGCCACGTACTTATCCGTCAGTTTCTGGACCTCGTCCTGGGCACGACGCTCGTCGTCCTCGGAGATTTCCTTGTCCTTGACTTGCTTCTTGAGTGTATCGTTGGCATCGCGACGCAGATTACGGATAGCCACTTTGGCATCCTCGCCTTCGCCACGCACCACTTTGGCCAGATCGCGGCGACGCTCTTCGGTCAGGGCCGGCATGGGCACGCGAATGCTGTCGCCCATGCCAATAGGGTTCAGTCCCAGATCGCTGTCGCGGATGGCCTTTTCGATAGGACCGGCCATGTTCTTTTCCCAGACCTGTACATTCAGGGTGCGGGCATCGACCACGGTAATGTTGGAGACCTGACTGACGGGTACGGGCGAACCGTAGTAGTCCACCTGGACGTGATCGAGCAGTCCCGTGGTGGCACGGCCAGTGCGGATCTTGGCCAGACCGGTCTTAAGGGACTCGATGGACTTGCCCATGCGGGCATCGGTCGATGATTTGATCTCGGAGAGACTCATGGACTAGATTCCTATAACGTTAGACGTGGACCAAAGTGCCCTCGTCCTCGCCGGAGACCGCGCGCGTCAAGGCACCGGGCTTATTGATGGAAAACACTTTGATGGGCAGTTTCTGATCGCGGCACAGCGCAAAGGCCGTGGCGTCCATGACTTCCAGACGACGCACAATGGCCTCGTCAAAGCTGATGCGGGCGTAACGGGTGGCACCGGGGTCTTTGTTGGGATCGGCGCTGTAAATGCCGTCCACCTTGGTTGCCTTGAGCACGATTTCCGCGCCCACTTCCGCACCGCGCAAGGCCGCTGCCGTATCGGTGGTAAAAAACGGATTGCCTGTACCGGCCGCGAAAATGACGACCTTGTTTTCTTCCAGGTAGCGCAGGGCTTTGGGACGGATGTAGGGCTCGACAACCTGTTCGATGTTCAGGGCCGACTGCACACGGGCATCCAGGCCGCGATGCTTGAGCGCATCCTGCAAGGCCAGCGCATTCATGACAGTGGCCATCATCCCCATGTAATCGGCCGTCGCGCGATCCATTCCCTGGGCACCGGGCGCAATGCCACGGAAAATATTGCCACCGCCGATCACGATCGCCAGTTGTACGCCCAATTGGGCCACCTGAGCGATTTCCTCGGTCATACGAAGAATGGTGCTGCGATTGATGCCGAACGAATCCTCGCCCATCAGCGCTTCGCCGGAAAGCTTGAGCAGGACGCGTTTGTAATGAGGGGTTGTCATGGTTGGGATTCCAAGTGACGAAAGACAGGGGAAGTGTAAAGCAGCAGGGCAGGCACCGCCACTACGGTGCCTGCCCTGCAAGTTCAAGCCCGATTAAGCTTGACCGGCGGCAGCGGCCACCTCGGCGGCGAAGTCTTCAACACGCTTCTCGATGCCTTCACCCACGACGTACAGGGTGAAGCCAGCGATGGACGCCTTGTTTTCATTCAGCATCTGCTGAATGCTTTGCTTGTCGTTCTTGACGAAAGGCTGGTTCAGCAGCGTAACTTCCTTCAGGAACTTGGCGACAGCGCCTTCCACCATTTTGGTGACGATGTCGGCAGGCTTGCCCGACTCGGCAGCCTTCTGGGCGGCCACGGAGCGTTCGGCTTCGATGTCGGCGGCGTCTACGCCCGAGGCATCCAACGCCTTGGGACGGCTGGCGGCGATGTGCATGGCCAGATCCTTGCCCACTTCTTCGGCACCGGTGAAATCGACCAGAACGCCGATCTTGCCACCGTGGATGTAGTTGGCCAGTTGGCCGCTCGTTTCGTAGCGCTGGAAGCGGCGCACGGAGATGTTCTCGCCGATCTTGCCGACCAGGGCGGAGCGCACGGATTCAACGGTACCGTCGGCCAGTGGCAATTCAGCCAGGGCAGCCAGATCGGCAGGGTTGTTCTTGGCAACCAGTTGGGCGACCTGATCGATGAAACCGATGAAGTCCTCGTTCTTGGCCACGAAGTCGGTTTCGCAATTGACTTCGACGATGGCACCGGTCTTGGCGTCGTCGGCGATGAATACGGTGACCAGGCCTTCGGCGGTCACGCGGCTGGCGGCTTTGCTGGCCTTGCTGCCCAGCTTCACGCGCAGGATTTCTTCAGCACGCGCCATATCGCCTTCGGCTTCGGTCAGTGCTTTTTTGCATTCCATCATGGGCGCGTCGGTTTTCTCGCGCAATTCTTTAACCATCGATGCGGTGATTTGAGCCACTGTTTTCTCCAATTCTGTAGAACGTGCTCCGGCAAGCCGGAGCGGTACGAAATGCAAGTCTAGCGACCGGCCATGACAACTTTGCGCATGACCGGCCGCATCCGGCCGATTACTCCTGGGAGTCGGCGTCGACTTCGACGAATTCCTCGTCGCCAGCGATTTCTTCAACCAGACCGTTCAGGTTCTGTTCGCGGCCTGCCAGCACGGCGTCGGCCATGCCACGGGCGTACAGAGCGATGGCCTTGGCCGAGTCGTCGTTGCCGGGGATGACGTAATCCAGGCCCAGCGGCGAGTGGTTGGTATCGACCACGGCCACGACAGGGATGCCCAAGGTGCGGGCTTCGGCCACGGCAATCTTGTGGTAGCCAACGTCGATCACGAACAGGGCGTCAGGCAGGTTGGTCATGTCCTTGATGCCGCCGATGGACTTGTTCAGCTTTTCCAGTTCGCGCTCGAACATCAGCGCTTCTTTCTTGCTCATGCCTTCGGTGCGGCCTTCGGCCAGCTGGGTTTCCATTTCCTTCAGGCGCTTGATGGACGTTTTGACCGTCTTGAAGTTGGTCATCATGCCGCCCAGCCAACGGCTGTCGACAAATGGCATGCCGCAGCGTTCGGCTTCGGCCGCGACCAGTTCGCGGGCAGCGCGCTTGGTGCCCACGAACAGAATGTTGCCGCCGCGTGCAGCCAGCTGGCGCACGAACTTGGTGGCTTCTTCGTACTGAGCAACCGTTTTTTCCAGGTTGATGATATGGATGTTGTTACGCTGACCGAAGATGTACTGAGCCATCTTGGGGTTCCAGTAACGGGTCTGGTGGCCAAAGTGCACACCGGCTTCCAACATTTCACGCATCAAAGACATAAGTTTCTCCAAGGGTTTGGTCTTGTAAACACCCGGTATCCGGCAAGGGCCGCAGGCAAGCCTGCATTCCAGACACCCCGAGACGGATGTTCACGCGATTTACTACTAAGGTTGATGCCGCCCCACAGGGGACGCGCATAATTAAAAACAGGCCAAGGTGGCAAAACACACAGGTCAGCCTTTTAGCCAGCCTGCTGCTTTTTTGCTGTTTTTCTGCTGTTTTCGCAAACCGGCAAAACAAGCGCAAGACAAACACCGGGTGTATCCTAGAAGGACACAGCGGCCGTTTTTTGCGTTTCGGCGGTGTGCTGCTTGCCCACCACCCGCATAAAACCGATCTGCCCACTCCCTTGCACGTATCAGGCCAATAGGCCCGATCAACGCTAGGCGCGCTGCCGCAAAATTCACGAAAGCCTATAATTCTACTATTTTTCAATCGACCTGTTCAAGTTGCTATGAGTATTCTCGTCACAGACCCTTCCGACCTAGACAAAATGCGGACGGCTTGCCAGACCGCGGCAGGCATTCTTGATTACCTGACCCCCTTTGTCAAAGCCGGTGTCACCACGGCCGAACTGGATCGGCTGTGCATGGAACGCATCACGGAGCTGGGCGTCAAGTCGGCTACCGTCGGCTATGCCCCACCCGGCTACCCGCCTTTCCCAGGTTCGATCTGCACGTCGGTCAACCACGTCATCTGCCACGGCGTGCCCGGCGACAAGGTCCTGAAGAACGGCGACATTCTGAATATCGACGTCACCATCATCCAGGACGGTTGGTTCGGCGACACCAGTCGCATGTTCCACATCGGCGAACCCAGCATCCTGGCCCGCCGTCTGACCGAAACCACCTACGAATGCATGTGGCTGGGCATTGCCCAGGTCAAAGCCGGAGCCACGCTGGGCGATATCGGCCATGCCATCCAGAAGCACGCCGAAGGCCAGGGTTTTTCCGTGGTGCGCGAATACTGCGGGCACGGCGTGGGCCGCAAGTTTCACCAGGACCCGCAAGTGCTGCACTACGGCAAACCCGGCTCGGGCACCAAGCTGGAGGCCGGCATGATCTTCACGATAGAGCCCATGATTAACGCCGGTCGCCGCGAACTGCGCACCCTGGCCGACCAGTGGACGGTCGTGACACGCGATCACAGCCTGTCTGCCCAATGGGAGCACGCCGTGCTGGTGACTGATACCGGCTACGAGGTCCTGACCGTCTCGCCCGGCATGCCCGCCCCACCGGCCTTCATCAAGGCCTGACCCATGCCCGCCCCGGCCCTGGCCTTGCTGCGCGACACCATCGCCCGCCGGCGGGCCAACGCCTGCCGGCGTTATCGGCAACATCTGCAACCCGATGTGCTGCTGCGGGCCTTGCGGCGCATCTGCGACCAGGCCCTGCGCCAGTTGCTGACGCTGTGCCCTCTGCCCGAACAAGCCTGTCTGGCCGGCCTGGGCGGCTATGGGCGCGGCGAGCTCTACCCGCACTCCGATGTGGACCTGCTGATCCTGTTGCAGCGCAGCCCGGACGCCCAGGACATTGCCCGCATCGAAGCCCTGTTGGCCGCCATGTGGGACATAGGCCTGGCCCCCAGCCATGCCGTGGCCACGCCCGCCCAATGCCTGGAGCTGGCCACCCAGGACATCACGACCGAAACCGCCTTGCTGGAAAGCCGCTGGCTGGCCGGCTCGCGCCTGCTGCTGCGCCACGTGCAACGCCAGTTGCAAAGCCAACTGGACCCGCGCGCTTTTTTCCTGGCCAAACAGGCTGAGCAGCAACAGCGCCACGCCCGCCTGCAGGACACGCCGTATGCGTTGGAGCCCAACTGCAAAGAATCCCCCGGCGCGCTGCGCGACCTGCAGGTTCTGCTCTGGATGGCACGCGCCGCAGGCCTGGGGCGTACCTGGCAAGACATCGCCCAGTCCGGCCTGCTAACCTATAACGAGCTGCGCGCCTTGAGCCGCGTGGATCAGGCCTTCAAGCGACTGCGCATCGAATTGCATCTGATGACGGGCCGCGCCGAAGACCGCCTGCTGTTCGACCTGCAGCCGCGTCTGGCCGAAATCTATGGCTTTCACCCTACGGCCACCCGACGCGCCAGCGAACTGCTGATGCAGCGCTATTATTGGGCCGCGCGCTTGGTCAGCCAGCTCAATCTGATCTTGATGCAAAGCATCGAGGAGCGCCTGTTCCCCCAGCCCAAGCACCCGCCGCAGCGACTGGATGCCGATTTCCAGATCCATCATGGCCAACTGGAGCTGCGCCGCCCCGATGGTTTCCAGCGCGATCCGTCGCTGATGTTCGTGGCTATGCTGCATCTGCAATCCCGATCTGACCTGCACGGCCTGAAAGCCGGCACCTTGCGCGCCCTGTGGCATGCCCGCCGCCTGATCGATGCCAACTTTCGCGCCGAACCGCGCAACCGACGCCTGTTCCTGCAAATACTGCAGCAACCGCGCGGCATTGTGCATACGCTGCGCCTGATGAATCTGCTGAACCTGCTGCCCCGCTACCTGCCCGTATTCCGGCGCATCGTGGGTCAGATGCAGCATGATCTGTTCCACGCCTACACCGTGGACGAGCACACGCTTAAAGTCATTCGCAATCTGCGCCGCTTCACGATGGCCGAGCACAGCGAAGAACTGTCGGTCGCCAGTCAGCTCATGAGCAGTTTCGAGCGCCACTGGCTGCTCTATATTGCCGCCCTGTTCCACGACATTGCCAAGGGGCGCGGCGGCAATCACTCGGAACTGGGTGCCCAGGACGCCCTGGCTTTCTGTCAGGACCACGGCCTGACGCCCACCGACACCGAACTGGTGGTGTTCCTGGTGCGCGAACACCTGACCATGTCCCAGGTAGCCCAGAAAAAAGACCTGAGCGACCCGCAAGTCATCTTCCAGTTCCTGCGTTCGGTCGGCACTGAACGTCAACTAACGGCGCTGTATCTGCTGACCATTGCCGATATCCGGGCCACCAGCCCGACCGTGTGGAACTCCTGGAAAGGCAAGCTGCTGGAAGATTTGTACCGCCTGACTCTGGCCGCTTTGGGCAGCCAAGGCAAAGACGGGCTGTCCGTGCTGGAGCAGCGCAAGCGCGATGCGGCCGGCGAAATCCGCCTGGCTGGACTGCTGGACGAGGCCCGCGACGCCTTCTGGCAGTGGCTGGACGAGCACTATTTCCTGCGACACGACGCCAGCGAGATCGCCTGGCATACCATACAGCTCTACCACCAGACGCACAATCCAGAGCCGGTAGTGCGCCTGCGCGCCGCTGGTCAGACCGATGCCATGCAGGTTCTGGTCTACACGCCGGACTGCGCGGGCTTGTTCCTGCGCATTTCGCGCTATTTCGACAGCCAGGCCATCAGCATTCAGGATGCCCGCATCTACACGACCCGGCACGGCTGGGCCCTGGATAGTTTTGTGGTCATGTTGCCGGCCTACGATCATGCTGCGCGGCGCGATCCCGTGCAGATCCAGGACGAATTGGCCAGGGCCTTGCAGCAGTTGCCGGCGCTGACCGCGCCTGTCCCTGCGCACTACCGCGACATACGTTCACGGCGCGCCCGGGTCTTTCCGATTCAGCCAGCCGTGGATCTGCGCCCCGACGACAAAGGACAGGACTGGATTCTGACCCTGACCGCCACAGACCGGCGCGGTTTGCTGTACAGTCTGGCCCAGGTCTTCGAGCGTCACGATGTCACCCTTCGATCCGCCAAAGTCATGACGCTGGGCGACCGGGTCGAAGACATCTTCGTGCTGACCGGACCTGCTCTTGACCATAATCGTAACCAGTTGCGCCTCGAACGCGATGTGCGCCTGGCCCTGTCTCAACAACCTGACTCCCACTGATGGAACTCTCTGCTTTTCTGGCCGACTTCAGCCGCAGCTTTTTGTTCGCGCTGGCTACTCTGCTGCCCATGCTCAATCCACCGGCCGCCGCCCCCATTTTTCTGACCTTGACCGAAGGTGCCAGCACGCCGGACCGCGCACGCCTGGCCCAAAAAGTATCGATCAATATCTTTGTCATGCTGGCGGTCGCCACCGTGGCTGGGAACCTGGTCCTGACTTTTTTTGGTATTTCCCTGCCCATCATCCGGGTCGGCGGGGGCTTGCTGGTCATTGCCACCGCATGGCGTCTGGTCAACGCCTCGGACTTTGATGCCGCACATGCCCAGAACATGGCCGGTTCGTATTCGTGGGAACAGATCCGCTCCAAAGCCTTCTACCCCCTGACCTTTCCCATGATCTGTGGGCCCGGCTCCCTGTCCGCCGCCCTGACCGTCGGCGCAACGCTTAACGACAGCACCGTTAGCGGCACAGCCAGCAAGCTGGCAGGTGCCGTGCCGGCTATTGCTGTAGCCGCTTTCGTGGTGTATCTGTGCCTGCGCTTTGCCTCGCAGTTCCTGTACAAGCTGGGCAAGAACGGCACGGCCGTGGTGATGCGCCTGTCAGCCTTCATCCTGCTGTGTCTGGGCGTGCAGATTGCCTGGGCCGGTTTCCATGAACTTTTTCTGGGTTTGCTGCACGAAGCATCTACCTTTCACTCGTCCACGTCGTCTTGATTCACCATGACAGCCACCCCGATCCGCTACGCCCTGCCCTATTACTTGATCAGTGCCCTGGCCTTTATGGCCGTGGGTGCCGCCCTGCTGTCCCAGCATGTGTTCGGCATGCCGCCCTGCGCCTGGTGCGTGCTGCAACGACTGCTGTACCTGATTTTGGGGGTCACCAGCTTATGCGCCGGGCTGCTGCGCCACAATGGTCATAAAAGCGCTTCTCGCCTGGCCGCCTTACTAGCCCTGGCCAGCGTGGCAGGCGGCATTCTGGCCGCCTGGTACCAGTACACCGTGGCCCAGCACCTGTTTTCCTGCGACCAGACTTTTGCCGACCGGTTCATGATCCAATCCGGTCTGGAAAGCGCCCTGCCCTGGCTATTTGGCATCTACGCCACCTGCATGGACGCCCGCGTCGATCTGCTGGGCATGGAGTACGCGCTCTGGAGCCTGGGGCTGTTCAGTGTGCTGGGCCTGGGCCTGCTGGCGGCGCTGCTGCGCCGCCACTGAACAAGGCAAACAAGCGATACGCCAAATCGAGCGGGACCAAGCATAGCTCCCGCTCGGAAAGCCGTTCCACTTACGCCGCATCAAGGCTCGGGCAGATCGATGCACGCCACGCTTTCGCCTTGTTGCGCGCCTTTGGCGTGCGGCTCGTTGATAGCAACAAAGGCCGCCCCCGTCTGTTTGTCCAGCGCCAGGCTGTTGGGGTGTATCGGCAGCTTGAGCGCATGCAACAAGCGGCAAAAGGGTTTGCCGGCGTGGGCAGCCGTCAGGCCAGGGCCGTGTCCAGCAACATCATCAGCACAAAGCCCAGCATCAAACCGCCCGTGGCAAAACTTTCGTGCCCCTGCCGATGGGATTCGGGAATGATTTCGTGGCTGATGACAAACAACATGGCACCGGCCGCAAAGCCCAGCCCCCACGGCAGTAAAAGCGCAGAGCTGCTGACGGCCACGGCACCGATGACCGCCCCTATGGGTTCCACCAGACCGCTGACCATGCCCAGCACAACCGAAAAACGTCGACGGTAACCGGCCGCCAATAACGCCATCGCCACCACCAAGCCTTCGGGCACATCCTGAATGGCGATGCCGGTTGCCAGTGCATTGGCGCGCACGCCTTCGTTGGCGGCATAGCCCACGCCGATGGCCAGACCTTCGGGCACGTTGTGCAAGGCGATGGCAATGACAAACAGCCAGGTGCGCCGCACAGTGCGTTCGGACTGCGCGCCGGGGCCTTCGCGCCCCTTGATGAAGTGCTCGTGCGGCAAGAGACGGTCCAGCCCCATCAAAGCGGCGGCCCCCAGCAAGATAGCGGCACCGATCACCCCACCCGCGGCCCAATTGCCGCCGCCCAACAGACCCTGGGCCCGAACACTGTCCAGACCCGGCAGAATCAGGGAAAAAGCGCAGGCGGCCAGCATGACGCCGGCCCCGAAACCATACAGCGTGTCCTGAGTGCGCTGGGACATAGTCTGGGACAGCATGACAGGCACAGTGCCAAGCGCCGTGGCCAAGGCGGCTACCGAGCCGCCGACCAGGGCCTGGAGCACGGCGGGATGGTGCTGGGCATACACCCAGAATTGATGGCACAAGGCCCACACCCCGCCCATGGAAATCAACAACCCTATCCAAAGACGGATATGCTGACGCAGGCTGACGGTGCCCCCCTTGCCGTTCAGAGCGGATAGATGGTTGAGGTTTTTTTTCATAAACAAGACGACATCCCAGTTAGCACATCGTCCGGCTCCGGAGGGCCGGCACGGCACAGGCAAAGTCGACGATATGAATGCAAGCCAATACGGGCCAGGAGCGCCGCCGATGCGGCGGTACCTGTTCCGTATTTCATTTAAAATATTAAATGATAATAATTATCATTTCAATGAAAAATGAGCCCATCCCCTCTCCCCGGCAGGCTACACTGCGCAGGTAGCGTGCGCCGCGCCGTATGGCTAAATGCAGCCTGGCCGCACGCCTGCCATCCACCACCCATTTCGAACACTGCCATGATTCCTAATGTACTGAGCATCGCCGGCACCGACCCTTCCGGGGGCGCGGGCATACAGGCCGACCTGAAAACCTTCAGCGCCCTGGGCGCGTACGGCATGAGCGTCATTACCGCCGTCGTGGCCCAGAATACGCAGGGCGTACGCCGTTTCGTGGCACTGGACCCGGACTTCGTGGCCGAACAGATTGATGCCGTATTCGAGGATGTGCGCGTGGATGCGGTCAAGATAGGCATGGTGGCCAATGCCGACATCGCCCAGGCGATTGCCCAGCGACTGAAAAAACATGCCCGCTGCCCCATCGTGCTCGATCCTGTCATGGTGGCTAAAAGCGGCCATCGCCTGTTGGATCAGGCGGCTGTGGATCAAGTGCGCCACGGGCTGATACCGTTGTGTACGCTGATCACGCCCAATCTGCCCGAAGCCGCCGACCTGCTGGGTCAAGGCGAAGCGCGTTCAAGTCAGCAGATGCATGCCAGTCTGAAGGATCTGGCACAGTTGGGCGCAGACTGGGTGCTCTTGAAAGGCGGGCACCTGGACGGGGCCGACAGCATGGATCTGCTGCATGGCGACGGACAGACGCTCAGCCTGAACGCGGCCCGCATCCAGACCCGCAACACGCACGGCACCGGCTGCACCTTATCGGCCGCGATTGCCGCCCTGCTGCCGGGTCGCACCATGCCCGACGCTGTCCGGCAAGCCAAAGACTACCTGACCGCCGCCCTGGCCGCGGCCGATACATTGGAGGTCGGCCAAGGCCAAGGTCCCGTGCATCATTTCCACGCGGCCTGGGCCCGGTCTTAATACGCGCTTAAAAACGCAGACGCGCCACGCTTTCAGCGTGATCTTTCTGCTCCCGCCCGTTCTTGACGCTGACATAGACGTCGCCGCTGCGCGTATTCAGCGCCAAACTGTTGGGATGCGCAGGCAAAGACACCGTCTGCAAGGGCTCGTAGCTGCGGCTGTCATAGACCTGGACAGTGCCCGACTGACGGCTGGTCACATACAGACGGCTGCGCTCAGCGTCCAGTTTCAGAGCAATCGGCCCCTTGCCCGCCGGCAGGCTATGCAGCAGATCGCCGCTGACGGCATCCATGACCAGCACCCGATGCCCCTGACCATTAGGTGGCGTATCCACGCCACCTTGCTCTTTGCGCATGCTGTCCAGCAAAGGCTCGCCCTGATCGGTCGCCAGAATCCGCCCTTGCTCTTTGTCCAGCTCCAGGTTCAGCAGTTGGTCACCCGCTGTCCGCGTCACGCTTTCTATACCCAGACTAGCGGTATCCACACGATACAACTGCCCTTGCAGATTGGAGACATACAGCTTGCCCGCCGGTGCATCCAGCGTAACCCCGGTAGCCAGAAAGCCAAAACCTGGCACCACGCGCTCCAGCGCCAACTTTTGCGTGTCAACCACATACAAGGCGCTATCGGTAAACCAGGCACCGGGGGCATACAACCTATTATTGCGGCTATCCAGCACCAGTTCGCGCAGGCTATGGGCATAGCGTTGCTCGGGCTTGCCATCCTTGTCCAACGCCTCGATCTTTTGCGCTAACTGAATGGTCGCGATGACACGATTGCTGCTGGTATCGATCACCGTAATCGAAGCATCCAGACCGTTGCCGACATACAGACGGTCGGCAGCATCATCCAAGGCCAGGCCAAAGCCCTTGCGCTCCAATGGGATGTCGGCCAGCACCGCCAGCGTGGCGGGGTCCAGCCGCATGACTTTGGAAGCCTGCGACTCGCTCCCGGCCGACACCACAAACAAGGCGTCCTGCTTGGCGGACCAGGCCAGTTCGTACAAAGCGGGCGCAGGCGAAACCCGCTGGATCGCCTGCTGGGTCGGTGCGCTTTCCTGGCGGCTAGCGGCCTCGGGTACGGGGGCCGGTTTCTGGCCGCAGGCGCTCAAGGCCAGGGCCACGGGAAGAATGTACATAAGTCGAATTTTCAGTGTCATGATCGGAAAGACCTTATTACTTGAACATCAAAGACAAACAGGACATGGCTCAGGCACTGCGGAAACGTTGCAACAACAGCAGTCCCAGGTACACCACCCCGGCCGCCACACTGGTGTGGCCGCTGTACGCAGTCAAACCGAACCCCCAGCCCATAAAGCGCACGGCCGCATACCCGGCAAGCACCAACAGCAGGCCGCCTGCCCAGCGCAATACCGTCGTGGAATACGAGGATAATTCACGGCCAAACACGTCCTCTTGGTGCCGTATCATGGCCAGTGCCAGACACGCAAAACCCAGGCAGGCACTTAAAAAAACCGTGGAGTGTTCCAGCCAGGACAGAGACAGCGCATTCATACCGCTTCTCCCGAAGGCCCGGCGATCGGAGGACGGACATTGCGCGCCGGTGTTTTACACGCCGGTCGGCGCGCTGCACGTCGCGCCAGATGCGCATGCAGCGCGGCCATAACCAGCAAGAACAGATCAACGCTCAGGAACAAGACATCTCCGGCAGCCATGCTGGCCGGCAATCCTCTGTCGGTCTGCCAGATGTTCAAGAGCGGCAACAGGGCCAGCAAGACTGCCGCCAGCCAAAACAACTCCACCCATGCGCGTTTGGCCGGACGCAACAAGGCCCAGGCCAGCGTCCCGGCCCACACCATGAAAAAGCCGTGAATCTCCCAGTCGCTGCGCTGCGCTACCGAACCGGGCAACAGACGGTTGAACCAGAAAAAAGCCGTCATGGCGACCGACAGCCCGGCAATGGCGGCGATATTGAGCCGTTCCACCAGGTAAAAGCCCAAATACGGTTTGTCGGGATTGGGCAGCTTGACCCGCCGCTTGACGGTCCAGAGCACCAGACCTGAGCCGACCATTGCCGTTCCGGCCAGACTGACCAAAAAATACAGCCAGCGGGTGGCTACGTCGGCAAAACGGCCCAGATGCAGGCCATACAAGACGCCCTGCGTGGTGGCCACCGGTCCGGCCTGATCCTTGACCTGCACCAACGCCCCACTGCCGCCATCGAACAGCAAATAATGGGGCGTGGTCGATACCCGCTGCGCCTGCTGGCGCACAATCGCCACTTGCGAGGCGGCATCGCCCGGATGCGTCATCTGAACTTCGCCCACGCCCCCCGCCCCCCAGCGCTGTTCGGCCTGTTCGATCATGGGAGCCAGAAGCGGCAACGGTGCCGGCAGACCGGCCGGTTTGCCGGCCGGCAAGAAGAACCGCATTTCGGCGCTGACTGCCTGCCGATCTGCCGGTGACGGCAAAGCCTGCAGACCATAAGGCATGTACAACACCATCAAAGTGACCAAGCCGCTCCAGGTAATCATGAAATGGAAAGGCAACCCCAACACTGACAGCCCGGCGTGGGCATCCAACCAGGAGCGTTGCCCCTTGCCCCAGCGAAAGGTAAAGAAGTCAGTAAAAATCTTTTTGTGGGTGATGACCCCGCTGACTATCGCCACCAACATGAACATGGCGCACAGACCCGCGATCCAGCGTGCCCACAATGCCGACATATAGTGGAAATTGAAATGGAAGCGGAAAAAGAAATCCCCGCCTTGCGTATCGCGGGCTTGCAGAGCCTGGCCGCTGGACGGATCGAAACGGCCAGAATCAAAGCCGCGCCCAGGCAATTGAGGGCTGCTCCAAAACGCCGAAGCGACGGGCTGCCTGTCGGTAGGCAGGGAAATGCTCAACTGACGCAACGGCACACCTTGCGCCAGCACGGCGTCAAGCACAGTCTGAGCCGCCTGGGCCGGCGGCGGCAAGGCGGCTGTTGCCTTCAGTTCCGGACGCATATAGCGCGAGATTTCGTCCCGGAAATACGACACCGTGCCGGTCAGGAACATGGCATACAAAATCCATCCGACCAACAGACCGGTCCAGATGTGCAGATCGGACATGGTCTGGCGCAAGCCGCGCCCCTTGGGAGCCTTGCGCGTGGGCTTGGCCTGCGCAGTGCCGGACGCGCCAGCACTCATGCCGCCTCTCCCATCCAGACCCAGACAGCGGGCGGTAGCAACGCCAGCGCCACAGCACACAAGCCCAGCCAGGCGTAGCACGCCGAACGGCTGGCAAAAACCCAAATGACTGCGCCGGTATAAAGCAGAAAACTACCCGTCATGCCCAGCAAGGCGGCTTCGGCCGGGCGCATCGGCAGAGCCAGCGTGGCGACGGAAAACAAGGCTGCCAGCGCGTAGCCCCCGACCAGGGCCGCCAGGATGCGCATAACGATAGAAATCGGAATCATTATCATAAAGAGACTTTTTAAAAAACAAGCCCCGCAGGAGTGTATCCCTGGCCGGAAGGCAAGCCGCGTCAGGACAAAAAAGCGGGATCATGACAAGCATGATCCCCGCAGATAGACACAACTCTAGATAATAACAATGATTCTCATTTATAAGAATGCTTGTCGAGAAAATTTATCTCAGGCATTGCTGATATCCACCTCGTCGGCCACTTTATTCCAGCGTTCGTATTCCGAATTGATGCGGGCCTGCATCTGCGCCGCCGGTTCGTAGGTCGCCAGTGCCCCAAGTTGCATCATTTTCTGTTGCAACTGCGGCTGGGCCAACAACTGGCTCAGTTCTGCATTCAGACGGTCCGACACTTCTTGCGGCGTATCGTTAGGGACGATCAAGCCGCTCCAGGTGCTGACGTCAAAACCCGGAAACCCCTGCTCGGCAATGCTTTGCACATCCGGCAAAAACGCCTTGCCGGTCGCCGAACCCAAGGCAATCGCTTTCAGCGTACCGGCCTGAATATGCGGCATGGCAGCGATGGTATCGGCCATCATCACCGACAAATGACCGCCCAGCAGATCGGTAATGGCCGGCGCGCTGCCGTTATAGGCAACATGCAGCATGTCAAAACCACCCAGGTCTTTAAGCTGCTCCATCGCCAGATGCGCCATGCTGCCGGCACCGGGAGTGGAATAGTTGATGTCCTGGGTCTTACTGGCGGCGATCAATTGCTGCAGATCGTTCACCTGAGGCATCAGCTTGGGATTGATGACAATCACGTAAGGCAGGTCGTAGACCGTGGCCACGCTGGTGAAATCCTTGCGCACGTCGTACAGATTGTTGCGGTGGACAATGGGCGCGATCAGAGCCGGCATGCCGAACATGGATATGGTGTAGCCGTCGTTGCGCGAACGCAGAAACTGCCGCGTGCCGACCGAGCCAGACGCACCGGGGCGATTATCGACGATGATGCTTTGGCCCAGGCGCTGGGACAGTTCGTGAGCGATGAAACGCGCAATAGTGTCGGTCGGCCCGCCGACCGGAAAGGCCACGATCATGCGGATCGGCTTACTGGGCCAGGCCGATGCCAACGCGGGCAGGGGCAAGGCCGCGCTGGCCAGCGACAGCGCAGACACTGCCAAAAAGGTACGACGGGAAAAAGATGAAGAATGTGGCATGGTCATTGTCCTGATATTGTTATCGCTCGGGCTGCACGTTCAAATAATGTTCCGAGCTTTAAGGGATTGCAGCGTTTGTGCGTCGATATCGAGCAACTCCTGCAACACTTCGGAGGTATGCTGTCCGAAATGCGGCGGATTGCGCCGCACGGGGGATCGGATGTTGTCCATCACGTAGGTAGGCGCGTGTATGGCTTGCGGACCAGCCTCCGGGTCCTGGTAGCGATGCAACATTTGCGCCGAGTCTGTCCGCGCCGAGTGCAAAGCATCAAACAGCCCTTGCACTTCTCCGCAAGGGATACCGGCTTGTTGCATGCGATCGATCAGTTCGGCGCGGGAATGCGCAACAATGCATTCCTTCAGTATGGGCAGCAAGCTGTCCCTGTGCTGCGAGCGGCCCGTGTTTTTTTCAAAACGCGGATCAATGGCCAGGTCTGGCCTGTTGATGACCTGTTCGCAGAACTGGCGGAACTGGCCGTTATTGCCCACCGCTATCACCAAGGGGCCGTCCTGGGCCTGAAACACACCGTACGGCACAATGGCCGGGTGGGAATTGCCGAATTTAGGCGGGTCCTGACCAGTCAGTCCGGCCGCCAGGCCATAGTAGGAAGTCATGGCCAGACCGTGGTCATACAGCGCCATCTGAATGTGACGCCCGCGCCCTGTCCTTTCCCGCTCGTATAAGACAGCCAGGATAGCTTGCACCGCATGCAAACCGGTAAACATATCAACCGCGGCCACGCCGAATTTCAGTGGACCCTGGCCTTGCTCACCATTCATGGCCATGATCCCCGATTCCCCCTGAATGACAAGGTCGTAGCCAGGGCGGCTGCGCTCCGAACTTAGCGGCGAATAGCCCGAGATGGAACAATAAATCAGGCGCGGATTCAGGGCCTGCAATTGTTCGTAGCCCAGGCCCAGTTTTTCCGCCCCGCCATGTTTGAAGTTCTGGATCACGATATCGCACTTTTGCGCCAGGCGGCGGGCCAGCTCCTGGCCCTGTTCGGTCTGAAGGTCCAGGCACATGGAACGCTTGTTGCGATTGGCGCTATTGAAATAGGACGTATTTCGGCTGCCTATGCGCAGGCCCCAATCGCGTGTGTCATCCCCGCGCTCAGGGTGCTCGACCTTGATGACATCGGCTCCCAAATCCCCTAAGGCCATGCCGCACAAGGGCCCGGCAAGGACTCGGGAAAGATCCAGCACACGTACCCCCGTCAGCGCTTGTTGATGTTGCACCACCCTCTTCCTTCTGTTGTTCTGCATTGATCGTGCTATTTATTATCTATGTCCATCGCGTGCAGACAAGCACACAGACATTGACGCCATGTCAAATTAATTTGACCATTAGGCATGGACTTCTTATCGTTAAGCATCTTTGTCGAGATTATCGACAGCGGCAATCTCAGCCAGGCAGCCCGCGCACTGAACATGTCGCGCGCCAATGTCAGCTATCACCTAGCCAGCCTGGAAAAATCACTGGGTGCCGAGCTGCTGCGCCGCACGCCGCAAGGCAACGAGCTGACCAGCGCCGGCGAGCGTGTCTACCGGCACGCCTGCACCATCGTCAAAGAAGCCAGCCTGCTTAAAGAAGCCGCCAAGCAAGACCTGACCGAGCTGACCGGCCGGGTCGGCTTGAGCATTCCGACCGGCTACGGCCAACTGGTCATGAGCGACTGGCTGATTGAGTTTAAACGCCGCTATCCGGGGGTAATACTGGACGTGCGCCTGGAAAACGTGGTGGAAAACCTGGTGCGGGACGGCGTGGATGTGGCCATTAGCGTGCTGTCCAAACCATCGCCCCTACTGGTCGGGCGCGATCTTGGGCCGCTGCGCTATATCGTCTGCGCCTCCAGTGATTGGGCGCGCGACCATCCCATGCCGTCTAATTTGCAGGCACTCTGCCAGGCACCCGTCATTACCACCGGGGGGATCAGTGGCCGCGCGAACCTGACCGCCGAACGCAATGGACACAGTAGTCAAGTGCGTTTACACCCCACGCTGCTCTCGCGCAGCTTTCCCTATCTGCGCCAGTGCATCCTGGCAGGCCTGGGCGTGGGCGTGGTGCCCGACTATGTCGTGGACGATCTGGTGGCCACCGGCCAGGTCCAGACCAGCTTGCGGGACTATGCCTTGACGCTGGATCACAGCCATATGTACTTGCTGTACGCCCCCCACCGCTTTCAATCGCGTGCGATCCGCACCTTGATCGATTTTCTGTCCGAAAAACTGGGCATCAACAAACCGATGCGCCAGATAGCCGACCTTGATCTTGACACAATAGCGTGACAAGCTAGGGGCCTAACTATTTGTTAGGCCAGGCTGCGTACCAGCCTGTTGCTCCGCATCTATCAGCACAGCGGTCAAAGATATCGCCATGACAGGATCAACTGTACGGCTCTTAGCCGTTAAACCAAAAATAAACGCCTGAGGATCAGAATCAAGCCTTCTTGTTGCATAACGCTAACATTTACTCACACATGACGCAGTGAGCAGGGACGGGAAGCAAGATGGGAATGCAGACAGGGCTCGACAAGCAAGGTCCCAACCGGATTGAACTCTATTGTTTGGGTACCTTTCGTTTATTAATCGACGGCCAGGACCGCAGCCACCTGTTGAGTTATGACAAGGTCAAGTTGCTGCTGACTCTTCTGGTTCTGGCGCAGGGACAAGCCGTAGCGCGGGTCAAGCTGGCCGATATGCTCTGGCCCGAAAGCGACCCTGAACAGGGCCGCGCCCGGGTGCGCCATGCGCTGCATGTACTGCGTCAGGCACTGGCCCCCTTGTCCGACATTTTGCACAGCACGACGGCAGGCCTGACCCTGGAACCTGACACAGTCTGGAGCGACATTCTGTATATAGGCGGCTCCACGGCGACCGAGCTGGACGATGCGCGCAACAAACTGACACTGTATCAAGGTCCTTTTCTGGATGGCTTCAAACTGCCCGGCAGTGACAGCCTGATGAGCTGGCACAACAACTGGAACGCACGCCTGGATATCGAGCTGGCGCAATGCCGCCACCATCTGATCAAGGCCTTGATGGCCGACGAACAGCACCAGGCGGCGCTGGCCTATGCCAAGACATGGGTCAATCTGTGGCCCGAGGACGAGTCCTGCCACCGCTTACTGATCCGACTTCTGGTGCAGGACAATGACCGCGATGCAGCCATGCTGGCTTACCAACAATGCTGCGACGTGATGCAACAACGTCTGGGCGTAAAGCCCGATGCCCAGACGCGCGCCTTGCTGGGCTTGGGTGAAAACACTCCGCCAGCCTTAGCCGGCCTGCCCGATTCCGACGGTTACCACTTCCGGGCAATGGCAACGGTGGCGATTGCCATAGGCTGGCAAGCCGACCCGGCCAACGGCGACGAGCCAATCGAGACCGATTGCGAAACCAGCACCTTGTTGCTGCGCGAAACACACGAACGCGTCGTGCGCTGCGCGCGCGAACATGGTGCCTGGATAGAACAGGAGCACAACGCCACGCTGCTGGCGCATTTCGGCTACCCTGCCGTCAATGAACGCCCTGTGGCACCCGCCCTGGTACTGGCGCGCACGCTGGCCGGTCTAAGCCGGCCCGCCCAAGTCAGTCTAGGGCTGGCCATCCATGCCGATGTACTGCCCATCGACCCGGCCACGCCCATCAATGCCCACCATCTGCTGTGCCAATCAGCCATCGCCCTGGCCTGGCAGGCAGGCAACGGCGCGGTCTTGCTCAGCAATCAGGCGGCAGCGCGTCTGTCATCCTGGTCTCTGGAATCTCTGCCGTCGGGCAAGGAGCCATCCGCGTATCAGTTACGTCTGAGCGAAATCGCCTCCGACACAGGCCGTATTCACGGGCGGCTGCGCGAATTCGATATCCTGCTGCAATACTGGAGCGGCCGCCTTAGCGCTGCGCCGCGCATGCTGCTGCTGCACGGCCATACAGGCTTGGGCAAGACCAAACTGCTGCGTTCGCTGCAAGATTATGTGCGCAATGTAGAAGGTGCCATCGTGGCGCTGCAAACCCAGGAAAACGATGTGCGCAATCCCTACGCGCCTGTACTGCGCTGGCTGCAAAAAGAGCTACGACGCGGGACACCCAATGCGCCCGGCACCCGCAGCGACAAGCAGGACACCGTGCTGCATCAACGGCTGATGGCCCAGTACGGCCTGAGCACGGCGCAAGCCGATATCTTGCAACAAGCCTTGAGCGAACCGCTTGCCCTTGGGCAAAGCGTTCTGCGCGAAGACACGCAAAATGCCCTGCTGGCCCTGCTTCATTCGCTATGCCGGCACCAGACCTTGCTCCTGACCTGGGAAGACCTGCACTGGTGCGATGCCGCCAGCCTGCAACTGTTGCAACGCCTGCTGGCAGACAGCGGCGAGCGGCTGCGCATCGTGGCCACCTCGCGCCAGACCTTGCCCGAATCCTGGCCGGTGCTGCCTGTGCGCATCGGCGCACTGGCCCACCAGGATATGAATGAACTGATCAATCAACGTAGCCGCTCGATCAAGCTACCCCGTGATATTCGCGCACAAATCATAGAGCACAGCGAAGGCAGCCCCATGCTGGCACGCGAATTGCTGCACTTATATCAACTTGGACAGGATCTTGCCTTGGTGCCGCGCTTGTTGGATCAATGCGCCGCTCATTTGCGCCGCCTGACGCCGCAACAGCGCGAACTGGCCTACCTGGCCGCGCTGCTGCCCGAGATTGACGAGCGCATCGCCAGCCGGCTGCTGGAGCAACCGCAGTCGACTACCCATGCCGCCTTGCAGATACTGGAACAGCACGAATGGCTGCTGCCCACCGAGCAATCGCGCCTGCGCTGTCCCGAGGTGCTGGGCAACTGCCTGCGCCAGTTGATCGTCCGCCCCGAGCGCGAACGGCTGGGCAGGCGGCTGGCCGAACACATGGTCAAACAAAATCAGGCCCCATCGGCCATTGCCACCCTGCTGGGGCAAGTCCGCTACCAGGACACGGTCCAATGGTGGCAACGCGCCGTTGAACACGCGCTCGAACAAGGTCAGTTACAGGAAGCCGAACTCTACCTGTCCCAGGCGCTGCGCAGCCGACGCTTCATCGCCGATCCCGCTTTGCGTTCGCAAACCAGCTTTGCGCTGCATCTAACCAAAGCATCACTGAGCACTGCCGCCACCGGTCCGGCCTCTCCCAGTTCTGTGCAAGCCTTTGAACAGGTCAGCGAACTGAGCCTCCCGGACCAGCCCATTACCTTGCTGGCCAGTCTATGGGGCGAATGGTTGACCCGGCACAACCGCGGACAACTGGACGCCTCGCTGCCAATTGCCGAAAAAGTGCTGCGCCTGTCGCAGGCTCACTTGAACGAGCCTTGGCAAGGCTGGTCCTGGTATGCCCTGGCTCAGCACCGCCTGTGGCGCGGCGAACCGGCACAGGCAGAGGCGCTGCTGGTGCGGGCCCTGCCCCTGATCGGCATGTCGGCCGAACCCCAGGATATCCAGGCGGCACCATCCCAGAAACCATCGCAGGCGCTGGCCTATGCCTCGCTGGGCTTGTGCCAGGCCGTGCAAGGCCGTTTTGCCACCGGCTTGCAAAATGCCCGCCATGCCATTACCTTGGCCAGCTACCACCACCACCCGTTGGCGAGTGCGATTGCCTCCAAGCTGCACCTGATGCGCATTTACTATCTGGCCGGCAATCTGCACGAAATGGCACAAGAAAGCCTGGCCCTGACCGGCGGGCAGTCTCTGGACAAGCCCGACAACATCTGGCTTGCGCTGGCCCAGATGCACCAATTGCTGCCCTCCGTGCTGCAGACCCGCAACGCCGACCTGATCGACCCCATGCAGGCCGCCATTGAGCGCATCCGCATGGATATGCCGGTCGCCCTGGAAGGACAGTTGTGCATGCTGGCGCGCGCCCTGATCTGCCTGGAGCGCCACGACGCTGCCCTGGCCTTGCTGGCCGAAGCCGAGCAGATTGGCGATCAACACCGTTCGGTGCTGATGCTCCCCGAAATACAGTGTCTGCGCGGCGATCTGTGGCTACAGCGCCAGCGCCCGGACCTGGCCCGCCAGCACTGGCATCAGGCCCGGGAAAGCATGGACCAGCATGGACTGCTGGCCTATGAACACTGGCTTAACGATCGCCAGGCACTAATTCCGGTTTGACCCGCAAGGCCTGGGCTATCTGCCCGGCCACCGTCTGGGCCTGTTCACGACTGTCGTAGACCGGACTGCGCACCTGGTACAGATCTTTGCGGCCAGGACGGGGCAAAGGACGTTGCTGGGCCTCGATGCCTAAGGCGCGCAATTGCTCCATTGCGGGGCCCGGATCGGCAAACACCCCCACCTGAACACGCCAACCCTGCTGAGCAAGCTCCTGAGCCGACGGCGTTGAGGGAGCAGGCGCGTGCCTGGGCGCAGGTTTGGCTGGCCGTTTTGCAAGGGGCTGAGCAGCGTGCTTTTGCGGTGGTGCCGCCACCGGGGCCGGATCGGGCGGCAATGGCCCCTCCTCCTGAAACGCCGTTGCAGGCGAACGCCAGCACTGGGTCACAATGCGCTCGGGCACCAGATCCTGCGCCCAGGTCGGTTGCGCCGCCTGGCTGCTGACGCCGGACTGCGCCTCGCGCAAGGTCAGCAATTGCTCGTTGATCTGGGCCTGCCGGGCCTGTATGCCATGCAGGCGGTCCACATTGTCGACCAGACTGCGTTGCCCTTGCAGACGCCAGTTCAGGACCAGCCACTGCACGCCGGCATCGATCAGACGCTCTTCTTGCTGCGGAAAGTCGCTGGCCTGGAAACGATGCTCGCCACTGCTGAACTCGTGCAAAAAGTCGATAAACCCTTCGGCTCCCGGATAGACACGCTCCAGCACGAAGTTCGGGAACTGAATCTGCAACACGGCATCGCCGCACTGACCTTGCGCCCACGGGAACGTGGCCCTGGACGGAAAGTTGAAATTATCCAGCCGCGTCACGCCGCTGGCGCATTGCAGGCTCAGGCTGGTGCGCTGAGGCAATTGACGCGCATCGGGATTGAGCAAAGGCGGCTCGGCATCGATCACCACGGCCGCTGCCAGTGCCTGCACCGCTTTGGCCTGCTTGTCCAGTTCGCCCAGCTCCTGCTGCAAGGTCTCGATCTGGCTAGTGCGCACCCGCGCCGCCTGCTCATCATGCAGGCGCGTTTCGGCATGGGCCACCTGCCGCGCCTGAACGGCGTTCGCATAGGCATAGAACTGCCCACTGAACGGCATGCTTTGCCCCAGCGCGCTGCGCGGGCCGTAACTTTGCGCATCGCGGGTCACAAAGTAGCGCAGATCGCCTTGCAGGAACTGTGGCACGGTGCCGCGATCACCGTACAGCAGCTCGTAGGCCAGAACAGGACTGCGCACATCCTGCACCACGCTCAGCACCGAACCGGCCCACTGATCCTGCAAGCGGCAGGCGGTACGCCGGGCTGTGTAATCCAGAACCAGCGCCAGCGGACCACGCATCAAAGACCAGACAGCATCCTCGCGGGCGGTATCACGCTGCAATTGGGCCCGCAGTGCATCCAGGCTACTTTGTGCCTCGTGTAGCAACGACTCCTGCACTTGCGGGTCCTGCCCGAAGCCCCAGGTCTGGCGCGCCAGTTCCTGGGCGCTGCCCGGCCCCTGCAGCAAACGCTTGATCGCATCGGCCAGCTGGGTCTGATAGGCATGCAAAGGCTCAATCCCCGCCAGCCCTGCGCTGACGCCCTGCACACTTTGCGCCAGCGACTCCCCTTGCTGTACAGCACGCAACCCCACATGCCCCAAAGCATTGACGCGCTGGGCCTGATCCAGCCAACCCGCCACGCCCCCTTGAGCGGGAGCCTGCCGGGCCGCCAGACGCAGTTGCTGCAAGGTCAGCATGGATGCCACCCAGGCCGGCCGTTCGCCGGCAGGCACTTGTCGGAACAAGCCATCGACCGCCTCGAACAGACGGGCATAGGGATCGGCAAGCGAATACAGACTGCTCAGCGCCCCGTCCCAGTCCGATTCGGTCTGCAAATAAAAACGGGCATCGTTAAAACGCACGATGAAGCGATACCAGGCGTCGTAGGACAACTGGCGGAAACCCTGTTCCAGCACATCGCTTTGCCCCATCCAGAAACTGCGCTCGCCCGAGGCTTCGGCCAGTTCTTCGACAAAGTCCGAGATCGCTTCCGTGCCGGTCTGCGTCAAACCAGCAGCAATCACCGGCGCGCGCGCATCGGGCTGCACGCTCCAGAAGTCGGCCAGCGTGATGGGACGTATGCTGTTCTGAAAATCCGCCCAGGCCAGCAGCCAAGACGGCGAACGGGAACGCAGTCCCAACTGGCGCAGCGCCGCCTGCAAGGCATCCAGTTCGCTTTGCAGTTGCACCCGTTCGGGGGACCAGCGCAGGTAATCCACATACTGTTGCCCCAGCAGAACGCCGGTCTGCAGACCGACCTGTCGGGACGCCGAATCGCCATACAGGGTCGCCAGTTCCATGCCCGGTAAGGGTCGGCCCTCCAACCGGCTGCCCTGCAACTGCCCGGCCACCAGATTGATGCGGCGCACCAGATACTGGCTCCAGGCGGCCACTTCAGTTTCGCTGCCGCTGCGGCTGACGCGCGGCAGATCCTGAACAATCAAGGGGTCCAGAAAACCGTGCAGGATTTCACGCCGGAAGGCATCAACAAAGCGCTGCTTATAAAATTGCTGCACTTGGCGCACATGGGTCTGAAACGGCAGCACGGCTTGCAGGCCATGGTTGGCACCGTCCAGCCTGCCTACGGCGTTACGCCAGATATTCAGCGACTGCACATCTTCGTCCAGCGCGCCCTTTTGCATGCGCGCCTCAAGCTGGGGCAAATGGTGAACGGCAAAGGCCTGCAAACTCGAACGCGCCCGTTCGCTGGAATAAAACAGACCGCTGGCCAGCAGGCCACACAGCAACAGCCAGGCCAGAACCAGGGAATGACGCAAAACCCGACGCCACGGCGACCAGCGATCGAACACCTGCCAGCCATAACGGCAAGACGGCAGAATGCGATCAAGCACATCGCGGGCAAAGGCTATGCCTTCGCGGGCCTGGTGCAAAGTACGCACCTGCCAGTACAGACCGCGCAGCAAAGGCGTAGCTGAATACGGCGTGGCCTCGAAAGCTGGAGCCAGCAGATTTTGCAACACCGCCTGCTGGGCGGCAATGCGCTCGGGCAGCTCAAATACCTGTGGCGGCTGCACGCCATGCTGGCCCAACACAATACGCAGTTGTGCCAGTCGTCGTCCAACAGACTCGAAGGCCTGCGCCAAAAACTGCAGCGAACCCTGCTCGGCACCTTGTCCGCCCACCATATAGCCCAGGGCCTGATCGTAGACCTCGGGCGGCAATTGTTGCAGCCAGGCCGATAAACCGGGGACATTCTCGCCGCCCTGCAGCATCAGCCAGACAGGGATGCGCGCCTGAAAAACACGCGCCAAGGCATCGTGGCGGGCTCGCATTTGCTTGCCGGCCGCCTGCAACTGATCGTGATCGGCCTGTAAAAGCCAGGGCAGATCAATATTAAAGACCAGGCCGTTAAGCGGCTCGCGTCGACGCGTGCGCAAAAGCTGATGCAAGAGACGCGACCAGGCCGCCTCCTGGGCGGTCGGTTCGTCGGCACCGTTCACCGGACCGGCCCAAATCATGACGCTGGCCTTCATGAAAAACCAGCCCACCCCCTGATCCAGGCCCGGCCCGGCAGCCGGCAGCGACTGCACGGCAAGACGGGCATAATCGTCCTGGGTCTGACAAGGACCGACATCCATGCTCAGCATCCAGGGCAAGGCATACAAAGACGAACGCCTTCCCCCCAGCCGCGCCTGGCGTAGCACCTGCAGGCCTGCGCCCCACTGGGCATCGAACGCGACATGATTGCTGCCCAACACGCGCGGCATATCCCGCGCCAGGCGACGGCGCAAGCGCCAGGCCAACCAGCGCCTGCGCAGCCACAGGGCCAGCCAGATCAGCGCCAGCGCCGCCAGCACCAAAGGCAGCACCGCCCATAAAGGCCAGCCATTGTGCATCACATACAGCCAGGCCAGCCCCGCCAGCACGACCAGCAGCACCAAGGTGGCCAGCACACGCAAACTTCGTTTCAACATATCAATGGTCCGTCAACAAGGCGCTGGCCAGCTCGGCCAGGGACTGATCCAGATACAGATACAGCACCAGCAAGATCAGCAAGGGGGCCAGAAGCAGTGTCACCGTGTATCCACTGGGCCTGCCGGTCAGCCGGCCAGCAGGCCGTGGCGGCGCGGCACCGCCTGCCTGCGCCTGGGGAAACAACGACTGCCCTGCGGCAAAACCCGGCATGCCCTGCTCCTGGCGTATCTGTTCCAACAACTGCACCCGCCAGGACTCGAACTCGCCGGGCGCGCGAGCTGCATACTCCCCCTGAAATCCGGCCACCAACACCAGGCCATAGACTTCGCGCACCTGCGTGGCCTCCTCGGGCAGGGCCTGTAGCCGCTGGTAAAATTCGCTACCGGCGCGGGTGGTGCCAAAGTAATGGCGCTGCAAGGGCGTCAAACGCCAATGCCCGGCTCCGGGCCAGGGACTGGTCATGGCCGTCTCGTCGATCCAGGCCACGACGGCAAACAAGGCCGAACCGACCGAGGACTGATCGTGGCCATGGTCACGGGCGCGCGCGCAGGCCTGGTCCAGCGCCTCGATCAGGGCCGCGCCGCTCTGGGCAGCGTCCGTTCCCTGGGAAAAACCGGCGCGCGCCTGGCGCATGACGCTCAAAAAGAAAGAAGCCAGACTGCTGTCCTGTATCACGGGCATCGCGCTCACCATTTGCTGACAATCAATTCAATCTGCAGATTCTCGGGCGCGCCCAGCGCGACCAGGGACACCGCACGCGCCTGCTCCAGCGCCGCCCACCCCGGCGACATGGGGTCGATGTAACAGTACAAAGCCCCGGGTCGGCGGGGAATGCCGCGCGGCGGCTCGGCCAGCTTGAGCAGCTCGACACCGCCCAGCGAATGGGTCACCAGCAACTCGACCTGATCGGGGGCGCACAGCTTGAAGTCGCCCGCAAGGGCTTGCAAGCGCTCTTGCTGCTCGACACCGGCATAGGCCACCAGGTGATAGCGCTGACGGGCGGCAAAAAATGCGTCCGGCAGTTCAGCCTCGTACAGCCCTGCGCTTGCGCCCGCAGGCTGCAGGCGGATCAGCAGCTCGGGGGCCGCGACGATTTCGTTAAGCAGCGCGCTGATCAGAGTGCTCATGGCATGAAAGCCCGCGGCCAAATCTTCGTGCTGATACGGCGGGGCCAGCACCTTGCCGTCCCGGGTCTCGCCCATCATGTCGTAGCGTTCGGAAAAGGTCGACAATTCGCCCACCAACTGACGCAGCAAGCCATAGACTTGCCAGGGATGCGTCTGCGGTGTCTCCAGCACATGGTTGAGCATGGGGCCATAGCGATTGAGCACCTGCAGGGCCACCAGCAAACTTAAATGGTTGCCGTCCAGGTCCTCGGTCCGGCCCAGCCCGCCGGGTTTAAAGACTTCCAACTGGCGCGCCCGCCCGGTCAGTTCGTCGCGAATGCGGCGTACCGTCTCGATCAGCCAGGGGCTGGCCGACAGGTTCAGACTGGGTGGAATGTACTGGCGCTGCAAGCGCGCCTGATCGCCATCCTGCTCCAGCCGCGCCACGGCCAGCAGTTCGTAATGGCCTAATTGGGGCAGTTCCTCGTCCCAGAACACCCGCAAAACGTAATTCATCAGATCCAGCTGGCCCTCTGGGCCCTGAGCGTACTCGTCGGCCACGCTGATCGGATCGGCCGCAGCCACCATGCGGGTGGACACGGCCTGAGCCTGACCGGGATCATCGACCACGCTGACATTGGCCTGGCCCGGCATCATGCGCCGCAGCCCCAGGTAAACGGTACGGCCGGTGGCCAGATCCGCCAGCTCGAAACCGCGCGACTCGATCACGGCATTGCCGGGGTACTGGATGAAACTGCCGTCGCGCAGCCGCGCCGTCAACGCCAGCACTCTGAAATCCAGCGTCTGCAAGGCCGCCTCGTCCAGTTCCAGCTGCAACACGCCCCACGGGTAGGGCTGAGTCTGGGCCATGAACAAAGCCAGGCGTTGATAAAACAGATTGTCGTTATGCTGAAAATGCTGGGGCTGCAAAAACAAGCCCTGATGCCAGAAGATCGGTTGCAAAGGATGAGCGCTCATGGAATCTCTATTTATTTTGTTGACCGGCAGGCCAGGCACCGGCTGTCGGCAAAGTGGCCGCGGGCGGCGTCACAGTATCGGTCTGACTCTCGACGATGGCCTGCGGCCCAAGGCGCAGGCGGATACGCAGCGGCTCGGGCCGGGCCTCGTATTCACGGAACATCAGACCGTGGCTTTCCAGCTTGGCGCCGAACTGATAAAGGCGGGTGCTGCGGGCCGGGTCCAAGTGCTGATAGCCCAGCGCCACGGCCACATAGCGGGCCTTGTCCATGCGCGCCAGCCGAATGCGCCGCTTGACGCCCGGTTCCACAAAAATGCGATCCATACTCAACAAACCGGTCGGCGCGCTATCGGCCATCAACAGGCTTGATAGCTGATCCGGCCTGCTGGAATAGGGCTCAAACACCGAGGGCTCGGCCATCTGCGCCACCACCATCAAGATGGTGTGCGCCTGCCCGCCCCAGGTGTTTAACTGCGGATCGGCATTGATCTCCAGCACCAACGCATCGCGCTCGTACTGCCATTCCAGATCCTTCAAGGCGTCGTCCTTGGATTTGGTCTTGAACATGCCGCAGCCGGTCAACACCAGCGCGGCCAGCAGCACCAGCGCAGCGCTGCGGCCAGCCCGGACAAAATTACTGTGCCTCATTCTCAGCTCCCCACCATCACCGTGCTTTGACTGGGGCTGATGACCGTGCCCACCGAATTGACCGGCATGCCGTTGTGGCCCGTCATGCACCCCAAGCGCACCGCCGGCTTGCCGCCCACCATGACGGTCATGCTGCCATTCATGAATTGCACTTCGCCTTTGATGCGATTGCTGACCATGCCCCCGACGGTGCCGGCCTCATCACCGCTGCTCATCATGATCTTGCTGGCCTGATTCAAAGCGGGCATATTGACCACCAGCACATTGCGCACCAGTCCCGAAGGCTGGGCCATCTGCGTGGTCGCCAGATTAGGGAAAGGCGTCGGTACGGGACCGGCCGGGGTCGGCACTTTGCACACATCGGGAATGGCATTGGCCTGCGCGCCGCCATTATTGAGCATGAACATAAATACAAATCTCCTTGGCAATGCCGGGGCTAGCCCAGATGCACTTGCTGGCCGTCCACGACCACACGTTGGGCACCCCGCAGCTCGACGCTGCGGGCCCGCACACGCCAGTCGCGCTCAATGACCAACCGCTGCGAGGCAGCCGCATAGTCGTCGTGCCCGGCCACGCGGGTGACGCGCTGGCCGGCCTGCAACTGACACTGGCCATCGTGCTGCTGACGCTGGCCGCTGTACTCCTGCCGCTGCGCAAAGTAGCTATGCATGGACTGCCCGGCCAGATGCACGTGCCGGGCCTGTAAAAGATACTGCTCGGCCTGAACGGCCAGATCCGCCCCTTGCAGCACCACGGCCTGCGCCGCCTGCAGATGCAAGGCCCCACCGGCCTGAACACGGACGCTGCCAGCACTGCGCACCACGGTATCCGCAGGCAGATGCAACTGTGCTGTCTGACCGGAACGCTCCAAGACGGCCAGGATGTACGCCTGCTGCTCATCAAGCGTCAACAGCACCACATCGCCCACCTGGGGCTGCAGCAGGCACGAGGCCGCCAACGGCGCAAAACGGCTGCCCATCGCGCCGACCACGCCCCAGCGTTGCCCGGCCTGGACATAGACTTTGGCCTGCACCGTGCGCCACTGCCCCGCTTGCGACGGGTCCTGACTGGTGCGCACCTGTTCGGAACCTGGACTAAGACAAGACATCTGCAACTCCTTTTTTAGATAGCCGACAAGGTCCAGCGCGCATCGGCACGCCAGCGCTCGGCCTGCAGGCGCGGGGCATCATCGCCCCGCAAGTCCTGCTTATCGCAGCCGTCCCAGCACACCTGATGCAAATCGGCCCCGTGTACCCGCATACCCTTGGCCTGCGCACCGCTCAGATCTGCGCCTTGCAAACGCGCATAGCTGACATCGGCATACGCCAGATTGGCTCCCGACAGACACAGGCCCTGCGCATGCGCATGGCCCAGACTGGCTTGTGCCAGACTGGCCCCGCGCGCGCTGGCCTGCGGCAAGCGCGCGTAATTAAAGATCGCCCCAGACAGCTCGGCCCCGTCCAGACACGCCCCATCCAGCCTGCTGAAAGCCAGCGACAGAAATGGTGCCGCAATCTGCGACAAGTCGGCCCGCTCCAGACCGCAATGTTCAAAAGCACACTGCTCGAAACGACCTTGGGCCAGATGAGCGTCCGCCAGGCAGGTGCGACGCACCTGCACCTGAAACCACTGCGCCGCCACGGCCTGCAAGCCGGCCGCCTCGCAATCCATCCACAGTGCCGGTCCGATCTGCTCGGGCAGGCGCAGCCCCCTTAAATCGCAGTGCTGCCAGGTCAAGCCCTGCATCTGCGCCTGGCGCGCCTGCACCTGACTCAAACAGCACTGCAGCCACCAGCCATCGTCCAGATGCGCACCGGACAGATCCGCGCCACTGAAATCGCAGCGCTCAAAGTGCGCCCGGCTCAGAACCGCATTACTCAAGCGCGCCCCCTGAAACTGACAATCGACAAGCACTGCGTCCGATAAATCGCACCCGCTCAAATCAGCATCCCGCAGATTCAAGCCCTCGGCCCGCAGGCCATCGAACTTCAGTCCCGCATAGTGGCCGCCGGACAAGTCCAGATCCCGGACCGCGCCCTGTTCAACCAGGGCCAGCAATTGTTCTGCGCTCAAGCTCATTGTGACGTACCTCCTTGTGCATGTCGGGCCCAGGCAGCCAGATGGCCCAGCAGCGCCCCGTCCAAATCCACGCTGCGCACCGTCGCGCTGCCCAGCTGCGCCCCATACAGATTGGCCCCGCGCCAATCCGTTTGTTCAATCAAGGCGTAATCAAACGCCGCATCCAGAAAATTGGCGCCGGGCCAACGGGCCCCTGTCCAGTTCACCTCCTTGAAGATGGCGCGCGGTGCCTGCACCTGCCAACCCGTCGTGCCACTCAAATCGCAGACGTGCAAAAAGGCATCGCTCAGATCGGACTGATCGAAACGGCTGCCGACCAGGTCGCTGTCCTGCAAACTGGCAGCGCGCATATCGGCGGACCTGACATCCGCCTGGCGCAATACGCACTGGCTATCCAGACGGACATCGACCATCTGCGCCCCGACAAAATCCACAGCCAATCCCTGCGCGCCGGAAAAAGTGGCTCCTCGTAAAACGGCCTGGGCAAAAGACGCCTGATCCATGCTGCATTGCGACAAATCCGCGCCGTCCATCTGCGCTGCGCGCCAATCGCTGCCCGCCAGACGACACCCCGACAGACCCAGACGCTCGGCCTGCGCCTGGGCAAATACCCCACCTTCCAGCGCGCAGTTTTCCCACTGGCCGGCAGCCAAACGCGCAGCGGTCAGAACTACCCCCTGCAGATCGCAATCCTGCAAACGCGCGCCGACCAGATTCAATGCGTCGATCTGCTCACCCGCCAGATTGCAGGCCTGCAGCACCGCGCCGCTCAGATCCGCGCCGTCCAGCCCTACGCCACGCAGATCCAGCCCGGTCAAGGCACACCCGGCCAAGCTATGACCGGCCTGGCGGTGGGCGTGAAACTGCTCCAGGCTGTCGATGACCAGGTCTGGTGTTCCCTGGGAGGCCAGACCAGCCTGCAAAACAGCCAGCTCAGCCGCCAGGCTATCCAGACGCTGATCCATTTCGGCCAGCTCAGCCTGCAGGCTGGCCCCTTGCTCCTCCAGAGCATCAAAGGCGGAAGAAGGCACATCGGGGAACCCCGCCTTGGCGGCCTGGATTTCGGCCAGCACATCCACTGGCACCGGAGCGGACGGCATGCGGGGAAGCTGTGCCAGGGCCAGCAAGGGCCCGGCATCCAGTTCCAGACGCTTGGCAACGTCCTTGACCTGCGTCACCAGCTCCTGCTGGCCCTGCTGCAAGGCCGTTTCAATGCTTTGCATCGGATCGGCATCGTCCGCCTTGGCAATGGACGCAACGGCCGCCAAAGGAGCAATGCGCGGCAAAGAAACCGGACTATAGGGAGCCAGACGCTGCTCCATATCGGCAATCCAGGCATTGCCCTGCTCTCTGCCCTGCTCCAGGCTGTCCTCCAATTGGGACATGATGTGCGGGTCCGCTTGCGGCAGATCAGCGGCATGCGACATTTCCCCGGGCAGATCCGTATCCGCGTCGTCCGGCGAGTCGTGCATCGCGCTGGAGCCTTCTACACCCGCCGCCGCGTGCATCGCTGCCCAGCGAGCCTGCAACTGGGGCAGGCTGCCGGCCGGCTCGTGCGCATACTCGGTAAAAACCGCCGCGGCGGCGATATCGGCCGCATCGGCACGCCGCACCGGAATGCTGGCCCGATACAGCATCAAAACACGCTCATCTTGGGGGAACAGCCACACGGTATCCAGATCAAGAATGGCCTCTTCAATCTGTTCACTCTCCTTTCTGCGCACCAGCAAACGAGGACGCAGCCCCGGCAAACGGCCCGACACGTCCGGTCGTTGCGGATGCATACCCTGCACGCGCCAGGATTCATTACCTTGCCAGAAGCCCTCCTGCACCTGATCCTGGGGAAAGGCATCGAACAAACGCGGATCGGTGTCATCGGGCAGCCAGGGAAAGCGCTCTTTTTCCCAGCGTTCGTCCACCGCCCCCACCCAGCGCATGCGCGAGCCCGCACCGGCGGGCAAACGCGTCAATATCGCCGGTTCCCAACGGTCGGCGGGCGAGAGCACCGGCGCATCCGGATGCTCGGTATGGGGCAGTAAGGTGCCTTGCGCCTGTTCAGGGTCCGCCAGGCAACCGCTACCGTAAGGGTTCTCGTTGTAACCCGGGCCGCCATAGGCCTGGCGCAAGGTCAAGGGCAAGGACTGAAACGGCTCGGCGGCACTGGGCCGCCAGCCGGTCAGCGTGCGCTCCCAGCGACGCGCGCCATGCACATGAAGGCTTTTTTGCAACGCGCCCAATTGCACGCGCACGGCCATCGCCGTCGTACGTTGACCAGGCGGTGCCCAGGCCTGTCCGGCCACGCCATATCCGCCGCGTGTCTTTTTCAGGCCGGCATCAAAGGCCTCGTCCGGAAAGTGCGCCAGCAGCCACGGCCAGGCCTGGGCCTCGGGCAGGCACCCACCCTCTTGCCAAACATAACCCAGCGTCACGATCCAACGCGGCTGTCCCGCCTGGGCATGGTAGGCCTGCATCAGCAGCACATCGTCGGGTTTGTCGATATCCATACGGGCGGCCTTCCTAATTAAGCTTCACGATGCCGTTGGCCTTGATATTGACCGAGGCCGAACCATTGATGCGCACATTCGTGCCCGCCACATCGATCATCGGGGCCTTCATATACACCACCGTATCTTTGACCTTCAACTGCCCTGTCGTGGACATGGACTCCAGAATCACACCGGCATTGCCCGCCTTGATAACCACCTGGGCCTTGCTGATCTTGATCTTGGACATCAAAACTTCCCAGGACAGCAGAGACGTCGGCGCACCTTGCACCGTGGCCTTGCCGGCCACCTGGGTTTCCATCCCTCCGGTCCCCACGATGTACTTGATCGTGCGACTGGTCAGCGTGTAGGCATTGGCCACCGTAATTGACTGCTTGCCATACGTGCCCGTCATGTCGACAACCTTGTTCTGCTGGCTGCGCACCACGCGTTTTTCGGCACCCAGGATGATCTTCTTTTCGTCGCCCTTGGTGATGCGGCTCTGGTCACTCAGCTCCACTTTGGTGTAGTCACGCAGGTCCAGCTCCTTGGAGCCGCTGTACTTGATGCCCACGCTGTAACCCACCACGATGCTGCTCTTGAGCGAGGCCGACGCGCTCATTTCCGCCCCCAGCGAGGTCGAAATCTTGATGGGACTGACATTCAACAGCGAGATATCCAGCACTTTCTCGGGCAGCTTGACATACGACGCCTCGACCCACCCGTCCGTGCCTTCCTTCACTTTTTTGGCCGACGAATTGACATCATCCATCAGCTCTTTGAACTTCTCGCTGGATGTTTTTTTCTTTTTCTTCTCTGCTTTGTCACCGTCTTTCTTGTCCTCATCCGAGCCATCTCCTTCTTTCTCGGGATCGTCAGACACGGCCTGGCCTTTGGCCAGTTTTTCCAGCGCGTTGTCCAGCTTGGCCAGCAGGGCCTGCAATTGCTTGAGCAAGCCATCCATACCCGCTTGCCCGCCTGCCGCTCCTTGCGCTCGGGCCTGCAACTTGGCCAACTCCTGCGCCAGCAAGGCACGCCGGGCCGCCAGTGCCTTCATCTGCACCGGCGCGGTCGCCGTGGGCAAGCAGGCCTGCTCTTCCAGAAAATCGGCCATCGCCTGATCCTGGGCCTGTTTCAGACGTTCACGCGGCTCCGGATCGGTATCCACATTGCCCTTATTACCCACTTCCAGGTGATATATGCCCGGCACCTGCTGGATGAACGAGCGACCCAACAAACCCATGTGTCCCTTCGTGCTCAAACGCACGCCCGAACGGTGAGGGCTGGCGGGGTCTGCACCCAGTTGAAAGGTGCTGTCCAGCGTGGGCGAGGACAGGCGCGTATGCTGCGCACCCTGCCGGTCCTCGAACTCCAGGGCATTCTGGCCCGCCGTGCGCAATCCCGGCTGGGTCGCGTTATCTTGATTACGGATGCTGGGATTTTCTTCGTTGGGTATGGCCGAGACAATCACGGGCCGGTCCGGGTCGCCGCCCAGAAACGACACCAGCACTTCCGTTCCCTTGAGCAAGGGAAAATTCATGCCATGCTGGCTACCTGCATAGGGCGTGGCCATGCGCACCCAGGCCGAATTGCCCCCATCGGGACGATTCGCATCGATGGGCGCGAACAAGAAACGTATCCGGTAACAGCCATGCTCGTTGATCTGGGCATACTCCCCCTGGCCTTCGGCCACCACAATCGCGCTCAAGAATCCAACCACGCGGGGCTTGGGGGTCAGACGGGCCGGACGGAACTGCCGCGACTCGGGCAACACCGTCAACGAAGCCTGATAAAAAGCCTGCTCCTGAACCGCCGCGCCGCCTTGGCGCGGCAAGGGCTGGCGTCCCTCGTGGCGCAGCGCAATCACAAAGTAGCGCTGGTTGAAATCGGCACGAAAATGCTCGTGCAATTGCACCGGATAACCGGCACGCACACCCGGCGCCAGCGCCACGCCCTGAAAACGGCTGCGCTGGCAGGCAATCTCCTCGGCACGCAAGGTCGCCATGCGCTCGCCATCGTCCTGCTTGCTGTAATGGGCCCCATAGATCTCCACGCTGCCCACACCATCGAACCTGTCTTGTGGTGGCTGTCCCTGCGGATCGATGGCTGCCTTCATGGTCAGATTCAGGGAAGGCTGGCTGACCGAAAAATCCCGCAGCACTACCGCGCGTGGCGACACGCTGAGCGCATGATCGAAACGCGACACCCCGACCCGACTCTGTTCGCCGCTCAAGGCACCGGCCGGCCGCCAATACAGCGGGACGGCCTGACGTGGCTGCTGTGGGCGTTCGTGGCCAAAGACCAGAATTTCATGGTCTACGCCGTGCTCGAACCAATAATAGACGCCCTCGTGCTCCAACCGCCGCGACAGGAAATCCAGACTACTTTCTTCGAACTGACAGATAAACCCCGTGCGCGTGGCCGCCAACAGATCTGCGGACAGACGCATGCAATACTGCGCGCCAGAGTCCTGAGCCGGTTCACCTTGCTTGTTCAGCCCGCACTGCGCCAACACCATGCGGATAACAGTGCCCAGATCGGGTTTGCCGCCTGCCTGCGCGTCGGCCTGCACATAGACCCGCGAAAGCCGGAACATACGCAGCAGCGCCATCTGCGGTTCGAGCACAGCGCGGTAATGAGCAAAGCCATCGTCCCGATGGGTCTGCCGCAATTCGGTGATGATGCCGTGCCAGGGCAGCCAGCGCTCCTGCGCATCCAGCACGCTCAAGGTGGCACGCGCGCCCAACAACTCTTCCAGATTGATATCGTCGCGCGCAGACGCCAGCTCGATCTCGAAACGATAAGGCCGCGAAACGGCCTCCTCGCCGGACCAGCGGGTCACCAGAAAAAGGTCGGGATCGGCCAGACCGCAACGGAAACTGGCCAGGGCCTGTTCGGTATCGTAGTCATTCAACATACATTAACCCTCCATCCGTATCACCCAGGGCTGCGCTGCCTGTGGGTCCACATCCACGCTCAGCGCAGCCGGACCGCCGCCATCGGCCATCCAGGCCAACACCCGGTCAGACAGCGCCGGCAACAGACTCTTGCGCAAAATAAAATCGATATTGCGCGCGCCGCTGTCCACCTCGGTGCAGCGCGCCGCAATCGCCTGGGCAACCGCCGGGGCAAATTCCAGGCTCAGGCCGTTGCTGGTTTGCAGACGCTGCACGGTGCGGGCCAGCTTGATCTGCACAATCTGCGCCAGCGCCTGATCCGACAGCGTGCCGTACGGCACCACCGTCATGCGCGCCAGCAGCGCCGGTTTGAAATGCCGCGACAGCGTAGGCCGGATGCGCTCGGCCAACTCGTCGGCCTGAGGCGGCGGGTTCTCGGCCCGGGCGGCCGTCAGAATGTCGGTCGCCAGATTGCTGGTCAGGAAAATCACCGTGTTGGAAAAATCGATCAGCCGGCCTTCGCCATCGGCCAGCGAACCTTTGTCAAACACCTGATAAAACAGATTGACCACATCCAGATGGGCCTTTTCCACCTCGTCCAGCAACACCACGCTGTAGGGCCGCTTTCTGACCGCCTCGGTCAGCACGCCACCCTCGCCATAGCCCACATAGCCGGGAGGCGATCCCACCAGCCGGCTGACCGTGTGCTTTTCCTGAAATTCGCTCATATTGATGGTGGTCAGCGCCTGTTCGCCGCCAAACATCTCGTCGGCCACGGCCAGGGCCGTTTCAGTCTTGCCCACGCCCGATGGACCGGCCAGCAGGAATACCCCCAAGGGCTGACGCGGATCGCGCAAGCCGGACTGGGCCGCCTTGAGCACTTGGGCAATCTGCTCCAGGGCCTCATCCTGCCCACGGATGCGCTGACGCAATTGCCCCGCCAACCCCAGGACGGCGCTGGCACCGTCGCGCTGCATCTTGCCCAGCGGCACGCCGGTCCAATCCGAAACCACCTGCGCCACCGTATCGGGCCCGACCTCGGTAAACAACAAGGGCTCATCGCCCTGCAGACTGCGCAGATGATCGCGCGCCTGGGCCAAGGCCTGCGTCAAGGCCTCGGGCGTCTGTTCAGACTCCGCTGCATCATCGCTTTGCTCAGGCCCGGCATCCTCGTTATCTGCCTGCAAGCGGGCCAGACGCTGGCGCAAGTCCAGCACCTGCTGCGCCGCGGCCCGCTCGGCCTGCCAGCGTTCGATCAAGGCCTCCAGGCCCACATTTTCCTGCTGTGCCTGCGCGTCGATCTGATCCAGACGAGCGGCGTCGATCGCATGGCCATGCGTCTGATCGCGCACCAAGGCCTCGCGCTCGCGCGCTAAGCCGGCCAGACGGCGTTCGATCCGCTCCACACCCGCCGGCTTGACTCCCAGGCTGATGCGTACACGGGCCGCTGCCGTATCCAGCAGGTCGACCGCTTTGTCCGGCAACTGCCGGCCGGTAATGTAGCGTTCCGACAAGGTGGCCGCGGCCTGCAAGGCATCGTCACGCACGCTGACGCCATGCACCGCTTCGTAGCGGCTCTTGAGCCCGCGCAGTATCTGCACCGCCGTGGCACTGTCGGGTTCATCCAGCTTGATCAATTGAAAACGTCGCGTCAGAGCCGGATCGCGCTCGAAATACTTCTTGTATTCAGCCCAGGTGGTCGCGGCAATCGTGCGCAATTCGCCCCGCGCCAACGCGGGTTTGAGCAGATTGGCCGCATCGCTACCGCCAGTCGCTCCGCCCGCGCCAATCAACATATGTGCTTCGTCGACAAACAAAATAATGGGCTGCGGCGACGCCTTGATGGCATCGATCACCGCGCGTAGGCGCTGCTCGAACTCCCCCTTGACGCTGGCGCCGGCTTCCAGCAGGCCCAGATCCAGGCCCAGCAAGCGGGTGCCGCGCAAAAACTCGGGCACATCGCCCTGCTCGATGCGCAAGGCCAGCCCTTCGACCACCGCCGTCTTGCCCACGCCGGGTTCACCGACGCAGATCGGGTTGTTCTTGCGCCGCCTCGCCAAAATGTCGATCATCTGGCGAATTTCATCGTCGCGCCCGAACACCGGGTCTATCTGCCCACGCGCCGCCTTGGCCGTGTAGTCCTCGCAGAACCGCGCCAAGGCGCCATCGTCGGCCGAGGCCGCCGCCGCAGCGCCGCTATGTTGTTCGACCGGCTCGTATGCCTGTTCGGCCGATCCCCCCGTCCAGGCGGCAAACTGCTTGTGCAACTGCTCGCTGGACAAAGCGCGCAGGCTCTCGCCCCACGGCGTGCCGGCGGCGTAGTAACCCAGCCGCGTCAACAAGGCCAACAACAAGGCGCCGCTGCGTACATGGCGCGCCCCCAGATTGACCGACGCCATCAGCCAGCCGTCCTGCAACCATTCCGTCAGCAAGGGCGAGAACACCGGACGGCCCGGATTGCCGTTCTTGAAGCGAGCCAGCGCGTCTTCCAATTGGGCCGCCAGTCGCACACCGTCGACCTGACTCTGGGCCAGGATATGGGCCAGATCGCTGCCCCCCTCACTCAACAGACGATGCAGCAAGTGCTCGATGCTGATTTCATAATGCCCTCGTGCCAGGGTCAGGCCAGCAGCCGACTCGACGGCCGCTGTGCACAAGGGGTTGAGCCGGGCAAACAAAGGCTTTAAGTCAACGAGCATCATGATCATCGTTCTCCGCAGTAAAAAGATTCAAGCCGAAACGCACCGGCCGCTCGGCCAGTACCCGGCTACGGCCTTGGCCCAGCCATGTGTTGCATCCCAGCCGCTGCCAGCCCCGGCCCAGACAGGCACCCTGGCGCTGCTGCGGCTCCAGCCACAATTGCAGCTCACACTGCAGCGGGGCGCTCAAATACCAGGCCACGGTGCGGCTGAGCCGATCAAACAGCGGCGCGCCGGGCAATAAGTCATGAAACAAATCTGCCTGCAAAGGGCCAATTTCAATATCGGCATTGCCGGCGCAATCGCGCACCTGCTCGCCCAGCACACTGTCCTGACCCAGGCTGCAGGCCTGCCCGCCCAAACGGCTGCGGTACACCGGAGCGATGCGCACAAAGCGCGACGCACACGGATGCACCCGAACCGGCAACCCGCCCAACATGCCCGCCAGCAAACTTTGCAAGCCCAGGGCGGAGCGCGACTTCATGCCCAGATTGCCGGCAAAGGGCAACAGCGCCTGCGCATCGTCCTGGCGTTCGGGCGCTTCGCGCAAGCCCACCAGGGCATACAACTGGCGCAGGCGCTGGCCATCGCGGCGCTCGTGCACCGCCAGCCAGATCCGATACTTTTCCCAGGCCTGATACAGCAGCGGGTACAAGGCCGCATGCACAATATCGACAAAGTCGCGCCGGGCCGAATAGCCCTGCATTGCTTCCTGGATCAGGTCTTCGGTATAAAACGTCGGCAGCGGCGAGGTCACGCCATACAAGCCAAAGAAATTGGCTTCGATATGAAAGCGTCCGTCGTCACTGCGTTGAACGTCGGCCAGATCCGACTCGGGGAAGGCCAGCGTCAGGGCGGGCCGGATACGCAGACGCTCGCGCAGCGCCGCGTCGTCCCCCAGATGCTGACGCAGCAAGCGCGCCGCCTGGAAAAAACTGTATTGCGGGGCCTGGGCCTGCAGATCCTGCAGCAGGCGGGCACCTACAACAGGCGTTGCTGACCGATCTGCGCTGGCCATTGCAGCGTCTCCCCATGGACAGTGTCATGCAGCGTCAAGGCGATGAAGGTATTCATCGTGGCGCAGCCGGACAGAAATTCGTTCAGGACCGAACCGAACAGATACAGACTGCCGGGGCCGGAAAAGTGGTCCCCCGCGCACTCGATGCGCACCGCGCTGCCCTGCACGGGCATGCCGCGCACCATACGGCGCTGGCTTTGAACCTGAACCTGCTGAATGGATTCGATCTGGCGCAAACCGGCAGCCCTCTGCCCGGACTCCCCGCGCTGTTCGGGTAAGTACAGCAACAGCAATTTGCGCAGACTCTCGGCGCTGGACAGCGCCATCTGATTAGCCTGCATATGCGAGAGCACGCGCCAGAGCAAGTCCTGCGCCAGATACGGTTCGCGATAAGGCGTCACACCGGTGATATTGGAAAACATCACCCTGGCCGGCGAACGGTCGGTCGCCTCGCAGATCTCGCCCAGGCGCAGATCATCCGGCCCGCTGCCGTCGGTGCAGCTTAGGCGCAGCGACAAGACCTGCTCGCCATCCTGCGCCAGGCCCGCGCCCGGCAGGCTTAAATAATGTTCACAACCCGAACCCAATGCCGACGGGCGTACGCGTATATGGTAGGACTGGGCACCGGGCACGCAGTCGCTGGCCGGCTGATAGTCTTGTTCCTGCCCATCGGCGCTGCGCAAATCTACCCGATCCACACTGTAGATCTGCGCGCCATGACGCCCGGTCACCGGCCGGATACGATATTCCGGCTGCCGGTGGTCCACATACAAAGGCTGGCCATCCAGCGGATACAAATTGACGGCTGGGCTCGCATGCAAGACAAAATTGTCCACACTAACCTCCGGTGCCCAATCCGGCAGACGGTCGAACTCAAAACGCAGCACCAGCCGAGTGCCCTGGCGGGCACGCCAGCGCTCCAGCCCCGTCAGCTCCAGAAAACGCAGCTTTTCGGGCAGAGAAAAATATTCATGCAAAATCCGCCAGGCCGGATGCGCGCCTGCCGGCCAGGGCAATAAAGGATAGGCCGGATCAAAACCGAACGGATGCAGGCAGGCCGGCTCCAGACGCACCATGCCGCTCTCGGGCGAGCCGACCAAAATAGCGCGCGTATCGCGCATCAGAATCCGAAACAGGCCGCTGGCCACCGTGTCGCTGCCACCCAGCCACAGACGCAAAGCGTTCCCTTGCCACTGGGCCGCATCCAGCCCGGTCAGGGCCAGCTCCAGCACCAGCGCCGGTACCTGACTGGCGCGTTGACCGGCGTCCCAGTACGCCTGTTCCAGCCGCAAGGGCTCGACCGCCACCGGGTAAATCGCATTGAATACAGCGCGTTCGCCCTGCTCGCCCGACGAGGTGAACGTCGTGCCGACCGGCACCTGCAAGGTCTCGCCCGTCACGCTGCGGGGGCTGTACTGCATAATGGTCATGCACGGCACAGGACGCAGGAACTGGGGAAACATCAATTGCGCCAGGCTTTGCACAAACTCGGGAAAATCGTCGTCCAGCCGCTGGCGCACCAGCCCGGTCATGAAGGCCACGCCTTCGAGCAAGCGCTCTACATCGGCATCGACCGCGGCTGCACTGCCCAGCAACGGTGCCAAGGCCGGATTGCGACGACCGAATTCAGCCGCCAAGGAGCGCAGATTGTGCAGTTCCTGTTCGTAGTATCGATTCAACATTCCCATTTCCCTGGAGCACGCGCGACCGCCGGCAGGTAGGTCATTGCGCTTGCAAAGACACCCGGCCGGACGAGGAAATCGACGTGGCCAGCCGTATCGGCAGCTCGTGGTCGTCTACCTGCACCACGCCTTCAAGCGAAAAGCTCAAGGACAGCACCTCACTGCCCTGCTCGCTGACCTGCACTTTGGGCGCTTTCAGACGTGGCTCGTAGCGCTCGATCATGCGTGTAATGCTGTCGATGATCTCGCGCGTGGACCCGGTGCTGAAGGAGCCGGCCAGATTAGTGAAATCCGGCACCCCGAACTCCGGGTCCAGCGGCACGCTGCCGCGCCGGGTATTCAGGATGCGCTGCAGATGCTCGCGTATCGAGACCACCAGCACCTGGGCACGTGTAGCCTGGGTCTGGATCTGCCCCGTCTCCAGCGCGGCAATACGCTCAAGCAGACGCAACTCGCGCATCCCTTTTCCCCTTTACTTTGGCGTGAGCCAGGAGTCTTCGGCCTCGATGCCGTCCGGCTCCCATGTCCAGACGATTTTCTCGTAGGTCAGGGCGATGTCTTCCATATGGCCGAACTGGCGGTTCTCGGGAGCCAGGCAGTTAGGCACCCAGGTACGCGAACTGGTCACCACGGCCTTTTCCAGACGGATGGTGTAGTACTTTTCTTCCGTGCCTTTAGGGCTGATCCGGTAAAATTCCAGCTCGACTTTGCTCAGCTGTTCGCCCGAGCACTGTGCCTGGAAGATCTTGGGCGAAGATTTGTCGATTTCCTTGGTCAAGGTAATGCCCAGGTGCTGGCGCTTGCCCGAAGGCAGGCCCGTTTGCGGGCTCTTGGGCAGTTCAATACGATGATCGACGGCCTGAATCAGAATCTTGCCGCTGTGGCCCTGAACTTCGCAGGACCCTTCGATCTTGCCCTGGGTTTCGCCTTCAAGCGTGAGATAGCATGGCATAGGCATGGTAAATTACTCCTGTTGTTAACTGACTGTGTGATGACATAAGCAGTAGTTGCCAATACCGGATACACCACGACGCCTGGCTGGCGTCGCGCCGGTGCCTCAAGGCGGCGATCCTGTGTCAGCAGGATCGCCCGCCCTCAAACTCAGTTTTTGTCCAGCTTGCCCACCAGCGACAGCGTGAACGATGCGCCCATGTACTTGAAGTGCGGACGCACTTTCAAGCCCACGCGGTACCAGCCTGGATCGCCTTCCACATCCGACACCGTTACCTCGGCCTGCCGCAAGGGCCGGCGGCTGCGCACGCCGGCGCTGGGGTTGTCCATATCGGCCACGTACTGACGAATCCATTCGTTCAGCTCGGCCTCCAGGTCATTGCGCTCTTTCCAGGTGCCGATGTTCTCGCGCTGGATCACCTTGATGTAGTGCGCCAGGCGGCTGACCACATAGATGTATGGCAGTTGCGTGCCCAGCTTGTAGTTGGTCTCGGCCACCTTGCCTTCTTTGTTATTGCCAAAGAACTTGGGCTTTTGCGAGGAATTGGCCGAAAAGAAGGCCGCATTGTCCGTATTCTTGCGCATGGTCAGCGCGATAAAGCCCTGTTCGGCCAGCTCGAATTCGCGCCGTTCGGAGATCAGCACTTCGGTCGGAATCTTGGTCTGGGTCTCGCCCATTGCCTCGTAGTTGTAGATAGGCAGATCCTCGACCGCACCCCCGCCTTGCGGCCCGATGATATTGGCGCACCAGCGATAGCGGGCAAAACTGTCGGCCAGACGGTCGGCAAAGGAAAAAGCCGCATTGCCCCACAAGAAATTCTGGTTGCCGCCCGACACATCTTCGTTGTAATTGAAGGTCTTGGCCGGCACCGTGTCCTCGCCATAAGGCACGCGCAGCAAAAAGTGCGGCAGGGTCAGGCCCACGAAGCGGGCATCGTCGGACTGGCGGAACGCATTCCACTTGGTAAACTGCGGACCTTCAAAGACCGCGCTCAGGTCTTTCAGATTGGGCAGCGCCGAATAATTGTCCACGCCAAAAAACTGCGGACCGGCCGAGGCGATGAACGGCGCATGAGCCATAGCGGACACGCTGGCCAGCGACTGCAGCAGCTTGATGTCCTGCGTGCCGGGGCCGAACTCATAATTGCCGATGATCGAACCAAAGGGCTGACCGCCGAATTGCCCGAACTCAGCCGTGTAAACAGCGGTATACAAACCCGAGCGGGTGATGTCGGTGGCATCTTCAAAGTCTTCCAGCAGCGCCTGCTTGGACACGTTCAGGATGGCCAGCTTGTTGTTCTCGCGGAAATCCGTGCGGTCGACCAGGAATTTCAACCCCGTCCAGGCCGACTCCAGGCGCTGGAAATCGGCATGGTGCAAGATCTGGTCTACTTGACGGCACAGTTTGCGGTCCAGATTGGCAATCATCTCGTCAATCAGGCCCTGGCTGATCTTCTCGCTTTGGCGACCCGGTTCAAGCAACTCGGCCACAAACGCTTCCAGGCCCTGACGAGTAATCGAATACGCCTCGTCATCGGGCCGCAGGCGGGTCGATTCAATCAGCTCATCAAGCAGCGAGCCGCCTTCCTGAGCACCTTGCGCGGCCTGGGCCTGTTGTTCTGGTGTGTTTGCTGTCATGTTTTATTCCCCTTGCTTTTCCTGTACGCCCAACTCGGCCAGCAGGCGCTGGCGCGTGCCCTCGTCCTGCACCAAGCCCTGCAAACGCTTGCGAAAATCGGGCAGATTGCCCAGCGGCCCCTTCAAGGCCTTGAGCGCATCGCGCAAAGCAATCAGTTGGCGCAGTTCGGGCACCTGATCGACCAGCGCATCAGGCTGAAAATCGCGCATGGACTCAAAACGCAGGTCCACGGTCAGTTGATCGTCCGGGCCGGCCTGCTCGTTGAGCTTGTCCTGCACCAGCAATTTCAGAGACAGGTTCTGCGCCTTGAGCACTTCATTGAACGTGTCCTTGTCCACGCTGACCGGCACACGCGTATCCAATGGCGTGCTGTCCTCGCGCAAGGTGAAGTCGCCCAGCACCAATTGGCGAAACGGCAATTCCACCTGTTCCTGGGCATCGCCCGTAGCGGGCTTGTACACAATATTGACGCGCTCTTTCGGGGCGACGGAACCATCAGCAGCCATGTCTGTTTCTCCTGTTTAGAAAATCGGGGTCTCTTCTTTTATCGGGCACGCAGCAGTTGCTCCCCACCCGTCTTTAACCGCGCCAGCGCGCCATCCAGCAAACGCCGCGCGGCCTCGGCCTCGGCCCCGGCCGCCATCACCAAAGAGGCCAGGCCCAACACATCCAATCCCTCACTCTCCAACACCACCGCCTTGGCTGGCCCGGCGCTGATCGCCACAGGCGCAACCGGCTGCGCCCCGGACTCGTTCAGCCAGGCAAGCGTCTGTTCGTCGGCAAAGGGCCGCCCATCGCTAAAGGCCAGGCGCTCCAGGCCCGGCAAACGCTGCAACAGCGCTTGGGTTTCAGTCAGAATCGTCTGCGCACCCGCCTGCCCCTGGGGCAACGCTTGTGCCGCTTGATAAGCCAGACGATTCAAATCCAGCCAAAAACGCAAACGACCCAGACGCGACTCAGCAAAGCGCAAGATGGCCGCCGGGTCCTGAGCGTCACTCAAACGCTCCAGCACCGCCAGGTCCGCAACAGGCGGGGGAGCGACGCGCGTCACCCCTTCCTGGGCAAGCGGCAGGGTATCCAGAAACAGCCAGGCGCTCTGCCGATTCAAGCGCAGCAACCAGGGCGTGGCCAACAGTGCATCATCCAGGGTCAGCAAGGACTCCTGCATCGTGGCCACGCTGTGTTCCACATAGCGCTCCGCGCCGGCCACATCGCTTAGCGTCACGGCGGCAATGGCAACGGCTTTCTCGTTCACCGTATCGGCCGCAGGCGCAGTGGTCTTATCAGACTGCGCAGCAGGCGTTACTGGCGCGGCGATCTTGTCGGGCACGGCCACCGACTCGGCTGTCTGGGGCGTCAGGGCGGATTCGCCCGGCGGTTCAGCAACCGGGGAATCAGGAATGACAGATTCAGGCGCGGCATCCGTGCCGAATGTCTCGTCCTGGGCTGACGGCAACAGTTCCGCCAAACGCTTGCCCAGACGCCACCAGGCCGGCGGCTCGTCATCCCGAGCCTGCCAGAACGTATCCAGTTCATCACACAAAGCCAGAACCTGCTCACGCTGCTGCGGCTCCAGTCCCGCCCCGCTCCAATCCGGCTCGGACAGCACGGCCTCGCATTCGTCCAGCAACCACTGGACCTGATTGCGCCGTCCGCGCAGGCGCGCCGCCGCCGGACTCATGCTGTCCCAATGCAAGGTGTGCAGATCACGCAGCACCTGCAGGCCAGCCGCCAAGCCAGGCGCGCCATATTGATGCAGCCAGGCACCGCACAGCCAGGCACCCGCGCTCAGATCCTTGCCTTCTTTAGCCAATACCTGACCGGCCAGGGAAGCGACCAATGCCCAGTCCACGGACGTAGCGGCATGCATATCCACACGCTTGCCGATTTCGGCCTGAAGCGACGCAAAAGTCTCGCCGTCACGTGGCATCTGCCCATGAGGTTGTGCTTCGCTGATCGCTCGTGCGCCAAGCTGGCTATCCAACATCACTCCGTGCTCCCAGAGTCCGGTCACCGGATGAAGGGCGACCTGCTATTGATGCACGAAGTATAGAAATGCCATGTTTAATTACCGTCCAAAGATTTCCGTTACCTATCTGTTACACGGAACGGCACAATAAACACTATGTAAACGCCCTGCTTCTGGCGCTGTACACACCGAACAGCCAGAGGCACACTGCCGCAATGCCAGGCAGTCCCTACAGCGCGACCAGCCCTTGCAAGGATTCCACTCGTAGGATGCACAACTGACCACGCCGGTCCGATATCCAGCCCAGGCGTCGCCATTTTCCAAAAATACGACTTAATGTTTCAGCACGCATACCCAGCTTGACGGCAATTTGCGAATAACTCAGCGGCAGCACCACAGGCTGACTGCCTTGCGGCTTGCCCGCCCGTAACACATATTCGGCCAGCCGCTCCTCGGCCGAACTGGAAGTCAACCAATCAATCTGATCCGTATGATGACGAATCAGATGGGCGCTAAAGCTCAGGACCTGCACGGCAAAGCGTGCATCGTCACGGCACAAGCGCCGAAACGCCTCCCCATCGAGCAGGCAGCCTGTGCCGGCCGTGCACGCCCGCACGCTGTGCAAATGGCGGGGCGTGGTTTCAAACAGCGTAGCCACCGACAGCCATCCTCCCGGCCCCACGTGTCCAAACACTTTGTCACTGCCCTCGGCGGTATAGCGCAAGCCCTGCAAACGCCCTGCGCACACCAGCAGGCAGGCGCTGGCCGGCTGGCCTTCGGTAAACAGCAGATCGCCGGCCTCAAACCGTATCCAACGGCTGCGCTGTGCCAGTTCCAGCACGGCGTGTTCGCCCACCTCTGCGAACCACGGATGGCTGCGCAAGGCAGAAATCAACAAAGCGGAAGCTGAATTGACAATAGTCATTTGAAATACGTACCCAAACTTTTACAATGAATGCGATTGATTCTTATTTGTAATAATAACATTACGTCTGCGGGCACGGCTCACCGGCCGGCTTATGCAGACGGGCTCCCACATGGCTACCTTTTCTTTTTTCCGCACGGCGTTCGCGGCGGGATGGCTGTTGTCATCGGCTGCACAAGCGGCACCCATTCAGTTCACGGACATGCTGGGCAATACCGTGCAACTGGCCGGGCCGTCGCAACGGGCCGTTACCCTGCCCATGCCCGCCGCTTCATTGCTGATGTCGCTGGACGGCGGACCGAAACATCTGGCCGGCATGCATCCCAACGCCTACGGCGTCATGAAAGGCGGCCTATTGGCCCGTCTTTTCCCTGCTACCGCGCACCTACGCACCGACATCACCCGCTCCGGCTTTGCGCCCAATATCGAAACCCTGCTCCAGATCCAGCCCGACCTGGTCTGGCAGTGGGGGCATATGGGCCAGGATCTGATCGATCCGCTGCGCAATGCCGGCCTGCCTACCGCCGCCCTGCTGTACGGCGACGAATCCCAGACTCGCGAATGGATACGCCTGATCGGGCAGTCGCTGGGCCAGCAGGACCGCGCTCAGGCCCAGCTGCGCTGGCGCGAACAGGTGCGGGCCGACATCAGCGCCGTGGTGCGCCACATCCCGCCGCAACAGCGTCCCGGCGTGCTGTATCTGGCGCGACTGGAACCGCAACTGCGGGCCTCGGGCAGCGCAAGCAGCTTTGCCGATGACATCGCCCTGGCGGGGGGACGCAATGTCGCCCACACCCTGGGCAACGGCCAGACGGTGAACATCGAACAAATCATGGTCTGGGCACCCGATGTGATTTTGCTAAACAACTTCGAGCCCGGCCTGACCCCGGACACGCTCTATAACAATCCGCTGTTCGCCGATATTCCTGCGGTCCGCGCGCGCCGCGTCTACAAAGTGCCGCTGGGCGGCTACCCCTGGGACCCGCCCAGTCAGGAATCGCCGCTGTACTGGCAATGGCTAAGCCTGCTGCTGCATCCCGATCACTTCCATTGGCCACTGCGCGAGCACATGAGCCACGCCTACCGCACCCTGTACGGACACACCCCCGACCAGACGCAACTCGATGCCATCTTGCATTTAAAACAAAACCAACACAGCGCCAGCTATGAACGCTTCCACTAACACCCTGCCCACCGCCAACCGCCATCCTGCCCGGATGGGTGCCTGGCTGCTGATGGGGCTGGCTCTGCCCGCTTCCATGCTGGTCGCGCTCTGCATAGGCCGCTATCCGCTGACCTTACCCCAAGTGGGCAGTTCGCTGGCCGCACTGGCCCTGCCCGACAGTCTGAACGCCTGGCTCCCCGCCATCAGCGCGGCCGAACATCGCGTCGTCACCCAGGTGCGGCTGCCGCGCGTCTTGCTGTCTGTGCTGGCCGGCTCCAGTCTGGCGCTGTGCGGCGCGGCGTTGCAAGGCGCGTTTCGCAATCCGCTGGTCGGCCCGCAGATCCTGGGCATTTCCTCGGGCGCGGCCTTTGGCGGCTGCGCCGCCATTTTGCTGTTCTCCTCGCTCTGGGCTACGCTGGGACTGGCCTTTGCAGGCGGACTGCTGGCCGTGGCCGTGGTCTATCTGCTGGGCCGCTCCAAGGGGCGCACCACCATTTTGATGCTGGTGCTGGCCGGTATCGTGACCAGCGCGTTTTTCTCGGCGCTGATTTCCCTGGCCACCTACTTCGCCGACCCCAACGACAGCCTTCCGGCCATCGTATTCTGGCTGATGGGCAGCTTTGCCACCGCGTCCTACATCAAACTGGCCAGCGCCGCCCTGCCCATTCTGGCCGGCATGGGACTGCTGATGGCCTTGCGCTTTCGCATCAACATACTGTCGCTGGGCGACGAGCAGGCCAGCGCCCTGGGCATTGCCGTGGAGCCTTTGCGCTGGCTGCTGCTGATCTGCACCACACTGGTGGTGTCGGCCAGCGTGGCCGTCTCGGGCACGGTAGGCTGGGTAGGCCTGGTCGTGCCGCATATCGCCCGCATGCTGGTCGGACCGGACCACCGCGCCCTGCTACCAGCCAGCGCCCTGCTGGGCGGCACCTATATGGTCTGGGTAGACACCGTCGCGCGCAGCGCCACCAGCGCGGAAATCCCGCTGGGCGTCATCACCGCGCTGATCGGCGCACCGCTGTTTGCCTGGCTGCTGCGCCGCACCCAAGGCCAGGAGATGCGCCATGCTTGAACTAAACCATCTGGCCGTGCAGGCCGGCACGCGCCGCCTGCTCAGCGATCTGTCACTGCACCTGCCCAGCGGCTGCATCCTGGCCGTGCTGGGGCCCAATGGCCGCGGCAAGACCACCTTGCTGCGCACCATTCTGGGCCTGCAGGCACCGGCCGCCGGCTCAGTGCGCCTGCAAGGCCACGCCGCCTACGTGCCCCAACGCACCGATGCCCTGTTTTCCTACGATGTGCTGACCATGGTCACCATGGGACGCGCCCGCCATCTGCGCTGGTATGCCTCGCCCGGCCGGCAAGACCGGGACATTGCCCGCGCCTGCCTGCGCGCCGTGGAGCTGGAACATCTGGCCGAACGCCCTTTTCAGGCCCTGAGCGGCGGCGAGCAGCAACTGGCCTGCATCGCGCGCGCCATGGCCGGCGCCAGCCCCATCATCGTGCTGGACGAGCCCAGCGCCGCGCTGGACCTGTACAACCAGGACCTGATCCTGTCCTTGCTGCGCAAGCTGGCCCGCGAACAAGGCAAGACCATTGTGTTCTCCACCCACCAGCCGCAACACGCCCAGCACATTGCCGACCAGACCTTGCTGATGCATACCGACGCCTGCGAAGTGGGCCCCACGGCCAACATGTGCGTGGACGCCCGCCTAAGTCGCCTGTACCGCCTGCCCGTACGGGTCACCACCCTGGCCGAAGGCACCCACGGCGTCATCCCTGTTTTCCGCTGACACCCAAGACCATGACCTCCTTGATCGCCTATCTGAACCACTGGAGCGGCACCGGCCCCGCTGCCCTGACGGGCGGGCCTGCGCCACGCGCCCAGAGCCTTCCGCTTTACCACTTGCACGAACATAACCTGCACTCCTTTCGCGCCCTGCTGATTCCCGCCCATGCCGATCAACGCTACCTGCTCAGCCAGCGCAGCCGTCTGCAAGACTATCTGCTGGCCGGCGGCACCGTGGTCGTCAACGGCCACGTGGCCTACCCGTTTCTGTGCTGGCTGACGCCTTTTCAAGCCGGCACGGCCGGGGGCGTAGAGGGTCTGCGCGTGCATCGCGCCCAGCCGCACCCCATCTTCCAGGGCGTCGATCCCGACGAACTGACCTTTCGCCGCGGCGTAGCCGGTTTCTACGCCCGCGGGGCCAGCCCTGCCCCGATGGATGCCGTGGTGTTGAACACACTGGGCCCCGATCATCTGCCCATAGACTGGCTGCTGGCCCTGCCCGGGGGCGGACGCCTGCTGTGCCATTCAGGCAACGACTTGTGGATGTACGCCGGCAGCACCGACAGCGTCGGGCGCATCGTGCCGCAACTGTTCGACTGGCTGCAGGGAGACGCCGCATGACTCACCGCAGCCCTATCATCGCCGCGCTGGACGCCGGCACCTACTACCACCACCGCACACTGAACACACCCGCGCTGGCCCCCTTCATCGATCGCAGCATCTACATCCGCGAACTGAACGAACACGCTCTGGCCAACTGCGACGCGCTGATTGTCTGCTGCCGAACCCATCCTGATCTGCTGATGGCGCATCGGGACTGCTTTGCCCACTTTCTGGCGGCCGGCAAGACACTGGTCGCAATGGGCGAGACCGGATCGCATCGCTGGCTGGACTCGGTGTGCTGGAGCCCCTCGGAGGTGAACTTTTGGTGGTGGAAAGAACCCGGTGCCGACAGCGGCCTGCGTCTGGCCGCGCCGAACCACGACCTATTCAATTACCTGAGCCTGGCCGACGCCACCTGGCACCAGCACGGCAGCTTCACCCCACCGCCCGGTGCCGTATCCCTGATCGACAAGGTCGGTGCCGGCTCGGTGCTGTACGAAGACCGCTGCAGCACGCCGGGTCGCCTGATCGTGACCTCGCTGGACCCCATGTATCACCACGGCAGTTACTTCATGCCGGCCACCAGCCGCTTTCTGAACGGTTTTTTACCCTGGCTCAAGGCTTCCACGCCCATCACCGCATCGGCCTAGTCCGCCACCCGCTTTATCCACTCTTACTTCATTGTCTGTATGAAACGCTTTTATCTCTACGCCCCGCTGGTCAGCGCCGGCTTGCTCAGCGCCAGCCTGGGCGGAACCGCCCTGGCCGCGGACGTCACCCAACTGCCCTCCATCAAGATCACTGCGGACAAGCCCGACACGGACACCCGCCTGCATCCCAAAGGGGCGACGCCGCCCCGCGCCTCCATCGCCCACAGCGTCACTCAGGCGGTCAGCGTGGTAGAGCGCCAGGACATCGAACGTCTGAATACCTTGAGCACGCTGGATCTGCTCGAACGCATTCCCAATGCGACCGCCAGTCGCAGCGGCGGCATCGCCGGCACGGTCTTTCTGCGCGGACTGAACAGCAACGATATGCGCGTGCCCATGTTCATCGACGGCGAACGCTTCCGAGGCCGCAATACCCTGCAATTCATGCTCATCAGCCCGACCGAGATCGAACAGGTCGAAGTCATACGCGGCCCCAACTCCGCCCGCTTTGGCAGCGACGGCATGGGCGGCCTAATCAACTTCGTCACCAAACGGGCGCACGGCAATCTGACTCAGCCCTTCCAACTGAACGGCGGCGAATTTTCGGCCACCTACAACAGCAACGGCAATGGCGTGCAAAGCAGCGTGGCCCTGGAAGGTGCCGGGGACGGCTTTGATCTGCGCGTCTACGCCACCGGCCGTCGGGCGTCCAACTACAACAGCGCCGCCGGCGAAGTCCCGAACAGCGACTTTCGGGGCGGCGGCGCAGGCGTGGTGCTGGGCTATATGCCCAATGCCCGCCATCGCATCGAAGCCAGCGCCCGCGTGGCCTACATGAAAGACGGCGCAGCCGGCACTGTGCCGACCTACCCCGTCAGCTACAGCCGCCGCGATCCCTTGCGCGTCACGCAAGGGCGGCTGGCCTACACGGGCGAATTCGACGGTCTGGTCCAATCGCTCAAAGCCAGCCTGTATGTCAACCAGTTCGGCACCGTCATCGCCAACCACAACGAAAGCAACCCGGCACGTATCGTAGACCGACGCAATAACGTCATTGGCCCGCTGGTCTGGGGCGGCACGCTGGCAGCCACGCTGCCCTGGGCCGATACCCACACCACGGTGGGCCTGGACTTCATGCACGAACACCGGCCCGGCTCCGAAGCGCGCAGCAACACCACCGTACTGCGCCCCAACGGCAAGGCCGTCAGCAGCGGCACGGATTACAAAAAGAACGGCCCCGACCTGTTCCAGACCAATGTGGGAGCCTTCGTCACCACCGAATGGAAGCCGGCCCCAAAGTGGGCGGTCACCGCAGGCGGGCGTTTTGACTGGTTCAAGTCGGACGTAGAGCTGGACCCGCTGCCCTCGCCCAATCTGCTGCCCGCATTTCGCGCGGCCCAGAACAATACCGAGACCGCCACCACCGGCAGCCTGGGCTTGTCCTATCAGGCCAGCGACGTGGTCGAGCTGTTGGGCAGCATCGGCACCTCGTTCCGCATGCCCTGGACATCCGAAATGTTCAGCGGCGGCTTTACCGGCACCAGCTACACCATCCCCAATCCCGGTCTGCGCCCCGAGCGCGGCACAACCGTGGAGCTGGGCACACGGCTGCAATTCGATCAGGCCACCGTGGGCATCACCGCGTTTCGCAGCAACTACCGCGACTTCCTGGAAAACGTCACCACGTCCTACCAGGGCCTGCCCGCCACGCAACGTCATAACGTCGGTAAGGCCCGCATCCAGGGGGTGGAGCTGGACTGGCGCTGGCAGTTGAACAACACCGTCAATCTGTACGGCAATGCCAGCTACCTGCACGCCACCAACCGCAATACCCATACGCCCTTGCCATCCATTGCGCCGCTCAGCGGTCTGCTCGGATTGCAATACGTGGCCCCCAGCCAGGCCTACGCCCTGAGCGGCGAACTGCAATGGGCCAAGGGCCAGAGCCGCTATGCCGAACGGGCCGAATACCCGGCCGCTGGCTTCGGTCTGGTCAACCTGCATGCGCAATGGCAACTGGACCGGATGGGACTGCCGCAACTGGGCAACACCCAAGTGGTGCTGGGCGTGAACAATCTATTTGATCGCGCCTACCGCAGCGCTGCCACTTCGTCCAATGTCCGTTACGCCATGAGCGATCTGAACCCGCTGCTGGGCCCCGGCCGCAACATCAGCCTGAGCATCCGCACCCGCTTCTGACCCTTTCCCTGTCTCTCTACCCCGGATCGGGCCGCCACAACGGCGGCCCGCCGCCCTCTCTTACCCGGAACCTATCCATGAATAAGCACCCAAGCCCTAATCCCGAATTGTGCATACTGGCCGAGGAAGGCCCGCTGAACATCCCCTTCGCGGCCGTCCAGGCTTACCACGGCCACGGCGCGCTGGCCATGCTGGCCCTGACGTTCCAAGGCCTGCGCGGTGCGCTGGTCAGGCTGCAAAACGATGGCAACCCATTGCCGCGTTCCGCGCTCAGTGTCATCAGCGGCCATCCCGGCCCCGGCGTGCGCGATGCCATCGAATGTGTCACGCGCGCCGTCACGCGGGGCTGCTACATGGTCGACCGAGACCTGCCCGCCGCCCGCTACAACAAGGCCGCCGACCGCTCCTACAGCTTCCAGCTACGCGATGCCACGCGCAGCGTTCACGCCATTCTGCGCCCCGGCGTGCTGCCGCCCGAATTTTTCGACCTGCTGGGCGACCCGGCCCCCGCCGCCCAGCAACGGCACGCCGAGTTGCGCCGCCAGATCGCCGCCCAGGTCCTTGCCCAAACCCCAGAATCACTCTACGACTACCACGTCCACGCACTCTGATCCACACCGCGCTGCCCGCACAGCGGTTTTCAGGACGGGGCAGCGCCGTACCGTGGCCGGATCGAATCCGGCCATCAAGCAAACAGTCAGCCCCTACTGCAACCGATCCAGCAGCGCATACCAGGCAACGGCGGCCGATATATAAAAACGCTGCAAGCCATGTAAAGGCACCGGGCTCAGCGACGTAATCGGAAACGGAAAATCCTGCGACGAATGGCGGATCAGCCAGGCCGCAATATGACGTCCCATAACGGTCGCGGCAGCAATGCCGCGGCCGTTATAGCCCAGAGCAATAGTGACGCCAGGAGCAGGACAATGCACATGCGGCAGCGCATCCGGCGTAATGGCAACCCGACCAGCCCAGCGATACTCCACATCCAAAGGAGCCAGCTCGGGATAAAGCGTTGTCAATGCTTTTTCGATATGCGCAAAATCCTCTGATCGGACAGGATCGGCAAAATGCCCGCGTCCGCCCAACAAAACACGACCACTCGGATCTTTACGAAGATAAACCATCAAACGTTGGGCAGTAGACAGTGTCTGCCCGTCGGGCAAAATATGTGCAGCCGCTTGCGGCATGGGACGGGTCGCGATAATAAAACTGTTGGCCGCCAGAAAGGTACGGGACAGGCCCGGCCAGAGCCCATCGCTGTAGGCGTTGGTGGCCAGCACCACCTGACTGGCGCGCACACGCCCGCCCGTGGCCGTATCGGCACACCAATATGCCCCATCGCGCTGCAGATGCACAACGGCGCTACCACCAAAAATCACCGCTCCTTCGGCCTGGGCCGCTCTGGCCAGACCCCGCACATAAGAAAGCGGTTGCAGACTGCCGGCGCGCTGGTCCAGCCAGCCGCCCCGAAACAGATCCGTACCGGTGTATTGCAACAGTTGCTGACGATCCAGCATCTGCACAGGGTAGCCCCGTGCACCCCACTGTTGGGCACGACGATGCAAGAGCGGTACTTGGGCCTCGTTGTAACTTACTTGCAGCCAGCCCTGGCGAACCGGCTGGCAATCGATGCCATATCGCTCGATCAGCTCAAAAACCAGGTCTGCCGAACCGCCGATGGCGTGAATCAAAGGCTCGGCCCTGTCCTTGAGCATGGCCACAAGCTGATCCGGATCATGACGTAAGCTAGGATTGACCTGCCCGCCATTGCGACCCGATGCGCCCCAGCCGGGTTGACGGGCCTCCAGCACACACACGCGCGCGCCGGCCCGAGCCAGATGCAACGCGCTGGACAAGCCGGTATACCCCGCCCCCACCAACAAAACATCATAAGGCTGACGTTCGTATCGCAAGGCTGGCAGCAACAGACGATCCGTCGCTGTCGCTTCCCATAAAGACGACACAAGCGAATCCGACGGATCTCCTGAAGCCAAAGCGGTCACGACGATGCCTCGTGACCCTGCTGCGCACTGCCTGGTGTCCAGCTCTGCGATTTTCCGTCATACGTCGCCAAGGGACAGCCGGCCTCCATACCAAGCAATTCCTGCTTGCGTATCTTGCGACTGGGCGTGCGCGGAAACTCCTGGACATACGCGATATAGCGTGGGACCTTGAACAAAGCCAGCTTTCGCGCGCAATGTTCAATAATGGCCTGCGGCGGACACTGCGCAGGCGAAAACCCTTCCCGCAACAAAATATAGGCCTTCACCTCTTCGCGCCGCTCCGGATCGGGGACGCCGACCACGGCGGCCTCGGCGATCTGATCCAACTCGCACAGCGTGGCTTCCACCTCGCGGGCCGCAATATTCTCGCCCGAGCGCTTGATCATGTCCTTCAAACGGCCAACCAGAAAATAATAACCATCCGCATTCCGGTAAAACAGATCCCCCGTGCGAAACCACCCTTGCCGGAACGATGCCGCATTCTCGCGGGGACGTTTGTAATACGCCCACAGAATCGAGCGCCCCGCCACCCACAGCTCCCCGGCCGTGCCATCGGCGACATCGCGGCCATGCTCATCGACAATACGCATCTGCCGATGCGGACCGGCCAGGCCGCAGGTTTTTTCCAGCGCGCGGTCCTGGGCCTTATTGGGCACCACCATCGCCAGCCCAATTTCAGACATGCCATACCCTTCGCGAGCGATCGCCCCATAGCGTTCGCAAAACTGCCTGCGCGAGGCCTCGCTCCAGCCATAGATGCTGACATAGCGCAAAGCCAGCTGACGCTCTTGCGGTGTCTGCTCCCTTGCCTTGAGCGCTGCTTCGGGAAAAATGCAGTACTCAATATCAAACTGCCGCAGCCAATCATGAAAACTGCCCAGCCGCATTTTGCTTGCCACATAGGCGCAACCGCCAAGCCGCATGGCCGTCAGGAACAACCACATGCCATCCATATAAAAGAACGGCTGCCACACCAGCACCTTGCGGATCTGACCAGCCAGCTCCAAAGGCGCGGCGGCAAACTGCACCAGCAACAGCCAATAGTCATGACTCAACAGACAGCCTTTTGGAAAACCCGTAGTGCCGGACGTGTACTGAATGTTCAGTAAATCCGTGCGGTACACCGCCGAAGGCGGCTCGAACGGTACACGGCCCTCACGCAGCAGATCCGCCCATTGCGCATAATCGGCCCTGCCCGGGCCATGCACAAATACACGCTCGGGAGCAACATAGCCTTGCCCATCTTCGATTTGCTCATAAACCGCCAGGAACTCGGCGGCCACGACAAAGAACTGAGCATCGGAGTCCTCTAAAATAAAAGACAGATCATTGATCTTGTAGGCGGTATTGACCGGCACAATCACCGCCCCTATGCGAGCCAGCGCCACCCACGTAATCAAGTATGCCGCCCTGTTGCCCAGCATGACGGCTACATGGGTGCCTTTTCGCACCCCCCTCTGAACCAGGCTAAAGGCCAGACGATCGGCAGACTCGTCCAGTTGCCTATAACTGAGCGTCTCTCCCTCGTCAAACCACACGCCGACCACCGTATCGCCATGCCGCACAGCCGCCTGCCGCACAAAGTCACCCAAGGTTTCCGGCAGTACGGCACGCTCGACCGATTGGCGCAACATGGCCATTTCCCGCATGGATTCATCATTCAAGTCAGCACCGCTCATCGCATTCGGCTCCCAGACCCTTTGGTTTATGGCGCAAGCGGCAGCTCTTTGTTTTCCGGACCTTGCAGATGCGCTGCGCGTTGCAATCGATACAAATGGCTCGTAAACGAAATGGCCTCTCGCCGGGGCTGCTCTACCCCGCGTTCAAACGCCTCCATCTCGACACGCACAGCCACAGGAGGATGGCGGGCAATCAAAGCCGCAATGGCCAGAGCCCGCTCCATCAAATGCGCCGGTTCCACAATTTCATTGATCAAATCATGGCGCAAGGCCGATTCGGCACTCAACGGTTCGCCGGTCAGCAACATTGACATCGCAACCGTTCTGGGCAGATGCCGACCCACTTGCGCCATCCCCCCGGCACCGCCCATTCCATAGGCAATCTCCGGAAAACCGAAACGAGCAGACGGCACAGCCAGCCTGATATCGGTATGCGTCAGCAAGTAGAACAAGCCCATGCCCATGGCCGGGCCATTGACGGCCGCCACAATAGGTTTGTAACGATCCAGAATGGCGTTTTCGCGTTCCCAGCCAGGACGGCACTGATCCTTGCCCGCTTGCGAGGGAAAAAAATGCGCGTTCAAATCCTCTTTAAGCGACCCGTGCCCCCAGGGGTGCTTGATATCATCGCCGCCGCAAAAGACGCGCTCACCCGCACCGGTCAACACACCAACATGAACCTGCCTGTCCGCCAGAAACGCTTGTAAATGATCGTAGAACTCCTTGTGCATCGGAGGGGTAAAAGCATTGACGGGAGGATTGTCGATCGTAAAAATGCCGATCGTTCCCTTTCGTTCGTAGCGGACAGGCATGCATATGCTCCTAGACTCAGACAGTGGACTTGGACGATGGCGGCCCCATACGTCGGCGCAACACCTCGGCCCCGATAATCGCCACCGCCGAAACAATGATCAGCAGGCTGGATACAGCGGCCACGGTTGGCTTGAGTTCCAGCCGCACATCCGCCCAGATCTTCATCGGCAAGGTTTCCTGGCTGGAGAGCAAAAACTGAGAAATGATCAGCTCATCGAAAGAGATGAAAAAACTCAGTGTCGCTCCGGCCAACATGGACGGAATCAGGCTGGGCAAAGTCGCCGTCCTGAAAGCCCGCACAGGCCCGGCCCCCAGGACACGTGCGGCACGCTCGATATTGCGGTCCACGCCCTTTAGCGCCGATCCCACGATCAGCACGATAAACGGCAACGTCACTGCGGCGTGAGCGCCCGCCACGATGTATTCGTTATTCGTTAGCCGAAGCTTGACGGCAAGCACGAAAACGCCGACCGCCAGGAAAACATGCGGAATAATCAGCGGCGAACTCACAAAATGCAGCAAGGCCGACCGCAACGGCAAGTCTCGCCTGTCCAAGGCAATCACCGTCAGCGTTCCCGTGGCTGTCGCCAGCAAGGAAGCGATCACGGCGATCTTGACCGACAGCCAGGTCGCCTGCACCCAACTGTGACTGGCAAAAAACTCCCGATACCAGCGCAAGCCCCAATCCTCGGGCGGGAACCGCAACAGATCGCCTGCCGTCAACGACATCGGTATGACGACAAAAATCGGTAAAAGCAGAAACAGAACGATCAGCCAGAAGTACACGGCCAGGATCTTGTGCGCACGTCCATTGGAATCCATATCTCACACCATCCATCGAGTCAGATAACGCCCTGCCGCCTTGATCAACACCACAACGACCAAGGTGGCCAACAACATCAACAAGGCAATGGCGGCGGCCAGCCCCCAGTTCAACTGCTGCACATGCTGCATGACCAGATTGCCCAGCATCAAGTCCTTGCGGCTCCCGACCAAGGCAGGGGTAATAAAAAAGCCCATAGACAGCATGAACACGAGCGCCACGCCCGTTACCGTACCTTCCATGCTCAAGGGAATAAACACGCGCCGCATGGCTTGCACCGCACTGGCTCCGCAGGTCTGCGCAGCGCGCACCAAGGTCATGTCGATCTCCGTCATGGCGGAATAACTGGCAATGATCTGCACCGGCAACAGGATCTGCAACATCGCCAGATACACCGCGCCGGAGGTATACAGCAGGCGGACAGGTGCCTCAGTCACCGACAGCCACATCAAGGCTGCATTCAAGACCCCGTCCCGCCCCAACAGGACCATCCAGGAGTACGAACGGATCAGAACGCTCATCCACAAAGGCACCAGAATCAGCAACAGCAACTTCATCTGGATCGCTCTGGGCCTGGAATTGATGAAATACGCCACCGGATACCCGATCAAAGCCCCTAACACGGCGACCACCAAGGAAATCTGTATCGTGTTGCCAAAAACGCTCAGATACGTGCGCGTGGAGGTAATCTTGGCGACATGCTCCAAGGTAAAGTCCGGATCGAACAAGCCCACGCGCACCACATCCAGATTGGGCAAGACAAAGAACAGCAACAAAAGCAACAAAGCCGGAAGCAGCAGCAAGATCTGCCCCACCGGCCAGACACGGCGTCTGACCGGCACCGGAGTCGTGTTCAACGAATGTTTGCTCGTGTGGTCCATGTCAACACACTCCCCAAGGGCTTACTTCAACATCCACTCATTCCAGCGCTCTTGAATATGCGCGATATTGTCCTTCCAGAACTGATCGTCCGAGACAAACTGCATCTCCAGATTCTCAGGCGAGGCCGGCAAGGTACGGATAAACTCCGGCTTGAGTCCATCCATCAAGCCAGGCGCAAAACCCGGATAAGGAATCTGCTGTATGTACTGCCGATCCAGGTCCGCATCCAGCACCCGCAGCTTGATATATTGCTGGGCCAGATCGATATTCTTGGAACCTTTGGGAATCCCCATAAAGCCCCGCATCAAGGCTCCGCCGTTCCAGACAATTTCTACCGGCACCTTGTCTTTCACCAGTTTTTCCACGCGTCCATTAAAGGTCGTGGAGTAATACACCTCCTGGTCGGCCAGCAACTGAACCGACTGCGCGCCGTTTTCCCACCAGACAGGCACATAGGGCTTGATCTGATCCAGCTTGCGAAATGCGCGGTCCAAGCCCTGCTCGGTGCCCAATACTTTATAGATATCGTTTTTGTCGACGCCATCGGCCAACAAAGCATATTCCAAGTTTTCCTTAGGCCAGGCACGTAAGGACCGAGGGCCGGGGAATGTTTTGACATCCCAGAAATCTTTCCAGGACCTCATCTTTTTCCCTTTCGGGTTTTTACTGGTGTTTTGCACCAGCACTGTGGAATATGTGCCCCAGACCACCCCGTATTTCTCGCGGGCAATAGCCGGCAGCTTGTTCTGCGGATCGATTACCGAATAATCCAGCGGTTCGAGCAGACCTTTGTCGGCAGCCACAGGCAGTTTGCCGCCGGACAGTTCGACAACATCCCAACTGGTGTCACCGATCTTCACCATCGATTCCAACTGCGCCAGCACGGCCAGTTCGCTGGCTTTCAAATCTACCCGGGCATGATTGGCCTTCTCGAAAGCCGCTATAAAAGTCTGGCGCTCGGCTTGCGCCACCGACCCGCCCGACCAGGCCACGGTCAGCGTCTTGTCGGCGGCATAGGTGGCTCCGACCGCCGCCAAGGTGCAGGCCGCCAAGGCTCCGCACACGATTTTGTTCAATTGCACAGTCATGGTTTCATCCTCCAGCCTCAGGAACAGCCTGGGCGATAGTGACAGCAAGGTGCTTACATCCTGCGCGCCTACTCCGCTACTGGCAGGGCATCATCAAGGGAAAACTCCAGCTCAAGGCGACTGCCGGCCGTCACGGTCTGCGCCTGGGCGCCACGGTGCTCCTGCACCAGAACCAATGAACCGCTGTCGACACGCACGCCATACTGAATCCTGCTACCCAAAAAAACGACCTCCTGGGCCACACCGACAAATACGCTCGTGCGTCCGTCGCCCGCCTGCTTTCTGCGGATCTTCTCGGGCCGGACGCTGACAATGACCGCACTTTTGCCACCTAGAATGCCTGGGTCGACCTGCGCACCCGTCTCCAGGACCTTGGCACCGCCATCGGTCTGTCGTTCGATATGAAACAGATTCGTTTTGCCGATAAACTCAGCCACATAACGCGAGCCGGGACGATCGTAGATGTTGTGGGGGGTGTCCACCTGCCGAATCATCCCCTCGCTCATGACGGCAACGCGATCCGACAGCACCAAGGCTTCCTCCTGATCGTGCGTCACGAAAAGAATGCTGCACCCCAAGGCCGCGTGATATTGCTTGATTTCCAGCTGCATCGCCTGGCGCAGCTTCAGATCCAGAGCACTCAACGGCTCATCCATCAACAGCACAGGCGGCTCGGACACAATGGCACGGGCAAACGCAACGCGCTGCTGCTGCCCGCCCGACAACTCTTTGGGCATGCGCAACGCATGATCCGGCAACTGCACCATATCCAGAACCGCTTGGACCTTAGATCGAATCGCCGTGCGCGACATGCGCCGCAAGCGCAAAGGAAAAGCCACGTTGTCATAGACATTCATGTGCGGGAAAAGCGTGTAGCTCTGAAACACCATCCCGAGCATGCGCTGCTCGGGCGGCAAATGCAGAACCGACTTGCCCCCGACCCGGATATCACCGACATCGGGGGACAGAAAACCCGCCAAGGCGTTCAAGGCCGTCGTCTTGCCCGAACCGCTGGGTCCCAGCAATGTCATGAACTCGCCAGGCTGCACATGCAAATGAAAATCATGGAGCGCCATCGTGGCCCCATAACGCTTGGAAAGTCCGTCAAATACGATGTCAGCACCGGCCATGTCAGCTACACCTATATGTTATCCCCACATAAATGACACTCATGTCATAAATGACATGAGCGTCATTTTTTGCTTTTTGGCGTATATTGACAAGCTAGGGATTTCCATAGTCGAATCGCTGCTCGGCAATCCGCCATCTACTTGATAAAAGCCATGCAAAACGAAGACACTGACGGCGTGCACCTTCCCACGGTACTGCGCGCATGGGCGCAGCGCCAAAGCAATCTGCCCAAACGCATACGCACACGCCACAAACTGATTGCCGCGACAGCCAGCGTTATGGAACAGTGCGGCTATGAAGGTTTGACCATCGAGGCCATCGTCAAGGAAGCCGGCGTTGCGCGCGGCACGTTTTACCTCTACTTCACAGACCGGTCAGAAGCGGCCCGCATCGTCATGCGCGCCTTTGCCGCCATGATGCGACGCTACCGACCTCGCGGCGGCGGCAAATTGCCCGCCGTCCAGGCCATCTACCGCACCAATCTGTTTTATATACAAAGCTACGCCCTCAACAGCCGCCTTCTGGCCGGGCGCGAATCCCTGATGCGGGACTGCCCGCAACTGGTCCAGAGCCGAGACGCCATCAATTCCCATTGGGCCAGAATCGTCCTGAAAGACCTATATCGCCGTCACGGCCCCACCCGGACGCCTGCCGATCCTCTCGTCCAATTAGCCATACGCGCCGTCATCGCCATGGCCGACGAATTTCTGCGGGAAATTTACGTCTATCGCAGCCCAAGCCTGGTTCGGCTCGCCCAAGACCCCCGGCAAGTCGCCTGGGCGCTGACCCAGGTATGGCACCGAGCCATCTTCGGCTGCGATCCCGACGACTGGGACATCACCAAAGGCCTGCCCGTTTCCGCTCGGACACAGAACTAGGGCCTGCATTCTTCGCTCACGACCACGCGCCCATGCATCGTTCTGGGTCTTTATTTTTTATTTCTTAGCGCGCATTTCTGTGGTCTATGTTTTATTTGCTTAATCTATATTTTCAACAAACCCAAGCAGCTTCGCCATAACACAATGGCAATTCCTCGATATCAGAGGAATTGCCATCGGGCCAGCACACCATCAGGCACTGCACGATCCATTCTATAAAGAAGAATAGATATCAGCCACGCCGATTAAGCGGAAAGCTCATTGCGAACGATCTGTGCCCCTGCGCTCAAGGCATGCAGCTTGCCACGCGCCACATGGCGCGGCAAAGGAGCCATGCCGCAGTTGGTGCATGGATACAGCTTGTCGGCGTCCACAAACTGCAGGGCTTTGCGCAGGGTGTTGGCCACCTCTTCGGGCGTTTCAATGGTGTTGGTCGCCACGTCAATGGCACCCACCATGACTTTCTTGCCCCGGATCAGCTCGATCAGATCCATGGGAACATGCGAGTTCTGGCATTCCAAAGAAATGATGTCGATCTTGGATTGCTGCAGCTTGGGAAAGGACTCTTCATACTGACGCCACTCCGAACCCAGCGTCTTTTTCCAATCCGTATTGGCTTTGATGCCGTAGCCGTAGCAAATATGCACGGCCGTCTCGCATTTCAGCCCTTCAATGGCCCGCTCCAAGGTAGCGATGCCCCAGTCATTGACTTCGTCAAAGAACACGTTAAACGCAGGTTCGTCAAACTGGATGATGTCCACCCCGGCCGCCTCCAGCTCCTTGGCTTCCTGATTCAGGATCTTGGCAAATTCCCAGGCCAATTTTTCGCGGCTTTTATAGTGCGCATCGTACAAGGTATCGATCATTGTCATGGGGCCAGGCAAAGCCCATTTGATCGGCTGTTTGCTTTGACTGCGCAGAAACGTGGCATCCTGCACAAACACCGACTTGGGACGAGACACCTCGCCCACCACCGTCGGCACACTTGCATCGTAGCGATCACGAATCCGAACCGTCTCGCGCTTCTCAAAATCGACACCACTAAGATGCTCAATAAAAGTGGTGACAAAATGCTGACGCGTCTGTTCCCCATCGCTGACAATGTCGATACCCGCGTGCAATTGCTCTTGCAAAGACAAGCGCAGCGCATCGTGCTTGCCGTCCGCTAACTCCTGACCTTCCAGCTTCCAGGGCGACCAAAGTGTCTCCGCCTGTGCAAGCCATGTGGGCTTGGGCAGGCTGCCGGCAGTCGAGGTGGGTAGCAATTTTTTCATGATGAACAACCTTTTTTTGATTAATTAAAGAGCGTAACTGGCCGCCCATTGATCAAGAATGTGTTTGTATGGCTTGATAAAATTTTCTTCAGTAAACCGGCCCTGCTCAACGGCCAGGCGACTACGCTCTTCCCGGTCGTAGACAATCTGCGTGACCGAGTGATCCTGGTTTTTCAGGCTCGGTTGATAGCATTTCCCCGCCACCGAATTCGCATTGTAAATCTCGGGGCGGTAGATTTTCTGGAAGGTTTCCATCGTACTGATGGTGCCGATCAATTCCAAATTAGAATAATCACTCAGCAAATCACCACGGAAATAAAAAGCAAAAGGCGCAACACTGTTTGGCGGCATAAAATAACGCACTTTCAGGCCCATCTTCGCAAAGTAGTCATCTGTCGAAGAAAACTCGTTTTGCAGGTACTCAACACCCAACACAGGATGCCGATTTTCGGTTCTGTGATAGACCTTGCTGCTTGACACACTCAAACAAATCACTGGCTGTTTGGCGAAATTCTCTTTGTAAACGCTGGAGTTTAAAAAACTCTGGAACATCTTTCCGTGTAGATCGCCAAAACCCTCCGGAGTGCTGAAACCGTTCTTGTCCTTATTGTGCTCCAGCAGCAGGACGCTGAAATCATAGTCTCGCACATAGGAAGAAAAGTTATTCCCCACAATCCCTTCAATACGCTGATTGTTTTTCCTGTCAAGAATATTGGTTTTCAGCACCTCAATCGTCGGGAAAGCATGGCCATTTCCTGCCACATCCACATCCACCGAAATAATATCCAGCTCGATAGAATAACGATCACCATTGGGATTATCCCAATCGGCCAGACTGTTAAACCGTTTATCCATCATTTTCAGCGTGTTGCGCAGATTCTGCTGGCGACTCTCGCCCCTTGCCAGATTAGCAAAGTTGGTAGTAATGCGCGTATTACTTGATGGGCTATAGTTTTCGTCGAAACGAATGGTTTTTATACTAAATGAAAATTCTTTAGTCATTTTTACTTTATTCCCTAATTTTTTATATAAAACTGAATCTGTTTCTACAACCATCTATTATTTTTAAAAATCAAATTCAGCCCATTAAATCAACATATCCAGTACATATTCCGCGCACATTCAAGGCTTTTTCAATACCAACGCCAGGATCTTAAAAAACTCGATCACAAAACGGTTACCGGAAAAAGCCTGCGCGTAAGGTCTTCGCGGCAGCCACCATATTGCGCAACGCCGGAATCACCTCATTCCATTGACGCGTCTTCAGACCGCAGTCCGGATTCACCCACAGCCGCTGCGCGGGCACGCGCTCGGCTGCCTTGCTCATCAACGCGACAATATGCTGCTCGGTCGGAATATTGGGTGAGTGGATGTCATACACGCCGGGGCCGATTTCGTTGGGGTATTGAAAGCTCTCGAAAGCATCAAGCAACTCCATATCCGAACGGCTGGTTTCAATGGTGATCACATCCGCATCCATGCCGGCGATGGACGCAATAATGTCGTTGAACTCCGAATAGCACATGTGGGTATGGATCTGCGTCTGATCCTGAACCCCATTGGCCGTAATTCGAAAGCTTTCCACTGCCCAATCCAGATAGCTCTGCCATTGCGATTTGCGCAGAGGCAGACCTTCGCGCAGCGCCGCTTCGTCGATCTGAATCACGCGCACGCCCGCTTTTTCCAGATCCAGTACTTCCTCGCGGATCGCCAAAGCCAATTGCAGACAAGAAACCGAACGCGGCTGGTCATCACGCACAAACGACCAATTCAAAATTGTTACCGGGCCCGTCAACATGCCCTTCATGGGTTTTTTCGTCAGAGACTGCGCGTAAGTAATCCACTCCACCGTCATGGCCCGGGGACGGCTGATATCGCCAAACAGAATGGGCGGCTTCACACACCGCGAACCATACGACTGCACCCACCCGAACTGGCTAAAAGCGTATCCATCCAGTTGCTCGCCAAAGTACTCGACCATGTCGTTGCGCTCGGCCTCGCCATGCACCAACACATCCAGCCCCAGCTCTTCCTGTTCACGCACGCTGTGCGCGATCTGCGCCCGCATGACGGCCAGATACCCGGCTTGGTCCAGGCGGCCGGCCTTGAATTCGCTGCGTGCGCGGCGAATCTCTGCGGTTTGCGGGAAGGAACCGATCGTCGTGGTGGGATAGGCGGGCAGCTTCAGGAAATCGGCTTGCTTGGCAGCTCGTTGGGCATAGGCGCTCTTGCGCTGGCCCAGCCTAGCCGTAATCGCGGCAACCGCCGCCTGCACAGCAGGTTTATTCACGCGCGCCGATGTACGGCGCGCCGCCAGAGCCGCTGCATTCGCAGCCAATTCGCCCTGAACCGCAGCGCGGCCGTCACGCAAGGCGCGGCCCAGTACGCGCAGTTCGTCCAGCTTTTGCAAGGCAAAAGCCAGCCACGATTTCACATCGGCATCCAGCAGTTGTTCACTATCCAGATCGACGGGCACATGCAACAAAGAGCACGAAGGGGCAATCCAGAGCCGATCGCCCAGTTGCCGAGCTAACGGCTCCACCCAATCCAGCACAGCCGTCAAATCGGTTTTCCAGATATTGCGGCCATTGATCACGCCCAAGGACAAGACCTTGTACGCAGGCAAACGCTCGATCAGGGATTGCACGCCATCACGGTCATTGATGGCATCCACATGCAAACCGGCCACGGGCAAGGTAGCAGCCAGCTCTGCATTTTCCAGCAACTGACCAAAATAGGTGGCCACCAGCAGCTTGACCTTGGCAGCACTCAAGAACTGATAGGCCGTACGGAAGGCCTGCTGCCAATCGGCATCCAGCTCGGTCACCAGAATGGGCTCGTCTACCTGCACCCAATCCACGCCCTGGCTGGACAGCGTATCGAGCAATTGCGCATACACAGGCAGCACGCGTTCCAACAAAGCCAGCTTGTTGGAGTCATCTTTGGCCTTGCCCAAAGCCAGGTAGGTCAGCGGACCGATAATCACGGGCTTGGCATTCACGCCCTGGGCCTTGGCCTGGGCCAGTTGCTCCAGCAGACGCGACGCATCCAGCGTGAACTGGGTATCGGCCTTAAATTCGGGGACGATGTAATGGTAATTGGTGTCGAACCACTTGGTCATTTCGCCCGCGGCCACACCGCCACAGCATGCGCTGTGATCGTCCAGACCCTTGGCCGAGCGCCCCCGTGCGACACGAAAATAATTGTCCAGCGCATCGCCATGAAAATCCTGCACGCGCTCGGGCAGATTGCCCAACATAAAACTCGTGTCCAGCACCTGATCGTAAAAAGAAAAATCCCCTACCGGCACCAGATCCAGTCCGGCCTGATTTTCCCAATGACGTTGACGCAACGCAGCGCCCAAAGCCTGCAACTCATCACGCGAGGAGTCGCCCTTCCAATAGGATTCCAAAGCGAACTTCAGTTCACGTTTGGCACCAATGCGCGGAAAACCCAAGTTATGAATCGTCGTCATGTGCTGCTCTCTCAATGCCGGTTAAGTGGGGACTGATTGGCATTGTAGGAAGCCGATTCAATGAAGTAAAATGGTCTTATCTCACAAATCCATGAATATTATTCACCAATCATGTTAGAACGCATCCACCTGGCCGTTGTGCAGCAAGTCGACAAACAAGGGTCCCTGACCGCCGCCGCCAATGTGCTGCATGTTACCCAGTCCGCGCTCAGCCACACCATGAGAAAACTGGAACAGCAACTGGGCACCGAGATCTGGCGACGCGAGGGCCGCAGCCTGCAACTGACCCAGGCCGGGCAGTATCTGCTGGCCGTGGCCAATCGTGTGCTGCCGCAACTGGACCTGGCCGAAGAGCGGTTGGGCCAGTTCGCCCAAGGCGAACGCGGGTCCCTGCGCATCGGCATGGAATGCCACCCCTGCTACCAATGGCTGCTCAAAATCGTCTCGCCCTATTTAAGCGCTTGGCCCGATGTGGATGTGGATGTCAAACAGAAGTTCCAGTTCGGCGGCATAGGCGCGCTGTTTGGCTACGAAATCGACCTGCTTGTCACTCCCGACCCGCTCTACAAACCCGGCCTGACCTTCGAACCCGTCTTTGACTACGAACAAGTACTGGTGGTCAACAAAAGCCACGCCCTGGCTCGCGTGGATTACGCCAAGCCGCAAGACATAGACCGGGAAGTATTGATCTCCTACCCGGTGGATATAGATCGACTGGACATCTACAACCAGTTTCTGCTGCCCGCCGGCATCGCCCCCCGACGGCACAAAACCATCGAAACCACCGACATCATGCTGCAAATGGTCGCCAGCGGCCGCGGCGTCGCCGCCCTGCCGCGCTGGCTGGTACAAGAATACGCAGAAAAACTGGACATCGTCCCGGTGCGCCTGGGCAAGCAAGGCATTGCCAAACACATCTACCTGGGATCACGCGAAACGGACACGTCTATCGACTATGTGCGGGCCTTCGTAGAACTGGCCCGCAACCCTTCCCTGGCGCTTTCGCAAAGCAGTACAGCATAAAGACGGTGGGCGGCACCGCAAGCGGCAGAGCTACCGGCGCGGGTCATGCACTTTACGGCACGCCCTGCTCGACTGGTAGCGCGACACTGCTTCTGCGCCGTACCCACCATGACTACGCCACGGCCCCAAGCTCGTAATGAAAGACCTTGGCCATAATTTGCCAACGCCCCTCCGTCCTTACCAGACTTAGTAAATCCACAAAGCGCTTGTCTGCAATGGCACAGCGCACCTTGGCAAGGGCGGTAACCGGACCGACACGCTCGATGCTTAGCACCTCGTCGATCCGCGCCTCATTCTTGAATGCGGGTGACGGCCTATTTTTGACTACGTCAAAGTAAGCCTCCATGTGCAGGATCAGGGGCTCGTGCGGCACAGCCGTCGCATAAAGGGCCTGCGGATGAAAAACCTGCGCCAAACGTGTCAGATCACCGTAATACAGCCCATCAAAGTAATGCTGCAGCACATCGCAGATGTCCGAAAAGTCTTGTACATGCGGGTTCATCGCTGCACCTGTGCTTCACGTGCGCGTCGCTCGGTAACCGTCTCGCCGCCGACGCCCCAGTCGCCGGTTTCGATCTCCTGTATCACCACGAAGGTCGTGGCTGGGTTCTTGTTCAACACCTCCTCCAGCATGACGGTCGTGCGGCGAATCAGCTCCGCCTTCTGTGCCGCCGTAGCGCCTTCACGGGTGATTTGTATGTTGACATAGGGCATAGTGACTCCAATAACAAGGGTATCTAAGAACAAAACAACAAACAATCAAACCCGCAGCCCTTCGGCCTGCATGGCTTGGCGAACCGCTGGGCGGGCCTGAACCCGCTGCATGAACCCTTGCAGATGGATCAGATCACTTATATCCAGGCTCACAAACTTGGCCCAGCCCAGCACCACGAACAGGTAAGCATCCGCCGCGGTAAAAGCCTCGCCCGTCAGATAGTGGCCATGCGCCAATTGATCATTCAGCCATTCCAGCTTCTTGCGCAACACCCCAGCCAACGCCGTCTTGGCTACAGCATCCACATCGTTGTGGAACAGCGGAGTAAACGACTTGTGCAGCTCACTGGTGATGTAGTTTTGCCATTCCATCACCCGATAGCGCTGCATGCTGCCCGCTTCGGGCATCAGGGTGGTAGCGTTGGCTTGGTCGGCGATGTACTGGGCAATAACCGGCCCCTCTGTCAGTCGCGTACCATCGGCAAGCTCCAGCACCGGCACCATGCCTTTGGGGTTGATGGCGTAATAATCGGCGTTCCCTGCCGTCTGGTGCCGAGCGGTATCCACCAGCTCCAAATGAAAAGTCAGGCCCGCTTCGCGCAGCACAATATGGGGGGCCAGGGAGCAGGCGGCGGGTGAGTAATACAGCTTCATGGTTTGCACTCCAGTCAAAAAAATTGGCATGGAATGAACTGTACTAAACACGCCCCAGTCAATAAACTGACAAGAGTTCACTTTATTTATTACATACAAATCAACAATGAACAGAAAGTTTGAAGGCCTGCACCTCAGCAGCATTGAGCTCTTTTGTCTGGTAGCCGACCATAGCGGCTTTTCCTCCGCAGCCCATCATGCCGGACTGACCGCCGCTGCCGTCAGTCGCTCGATCGCCAGACTGGAGGCGCGGCTGGGTGTACGGCTATTTCATCGCACAACGCGTCAAGTACGTTTGACCAGCGCCGGCGAGCGCTACCGGGCAGAATGCCGACGCGCACTGGATGTGCTGGCAGAGGCCGAGCGAGAAGTGTCTGGCGGACAAACCCAGCCTTCGGGCAAGCTACGGATAAGCTTACCCACCTCGTACGGACACTACCGCATCCTTCCGCTAATCGCGCAGTTGCGAAACCGCTACCCGCAGATCTCGCTCGATCTGCACCTGTCCAACCAAAACATCGACTTTGTGGCGGACAACTTCGATTTGGCCATTCGCGCCCGTGTACCAGCAGACTCGGGCCTCATCGCCCGCAAGCTAGAAGACGCGCCGCTGGTGATCGTCGCTGCACCCCAATACCTGCAAGGACGCAACGCCCCCACTACCCCAGCAGATTTGCAACAGCACGAATGCATACAGTTCATCCTGCCCAGCAGCGGCCTGCCCGTGCCCTGGCTGTTCACGCACGGCAAACAAAAACTGGAACACTCCATCACCACGGGATTGCAGTGCCATGAAGACATTCTTGGCCCCGTCACCTTGACGCGCCATGGTGCAGGCATCGCGCAGACATACCGATTTTTAGTGGATAACGATCTGCGCACAGGCCGCTTGGTAGAGCTGTTACCCGACTATGCAGGCGCATCCCGCCCATTCTCACTGATCTACTCCGCCAACCGCCACATGCCACTGCGGCTGCGCGTCGTGATTGACTTTCTGCTGGAAAAATTAGGGGCTGCATAATTGGATTCTTGGGTAATCCCCCCTGCGCAAGCCAAAAAACACTACTATCGGCCGCTGACTGAAAAGGTCGCTATCGAGGCCTGACTTAAACCAATCGGCCTTCATAAAGTTGGCTCGTCAGCCTCCCTCGCCTCAGACCCCAGGCTCACGTCCGCTTTAAGCCAGTACGGCAACAGAACCAAACCGAGCACAAACAGGCCAATTAGTATCCATGCCAATCCACTCAGTAAAACACCTGCCGGGTATCGATCTGCAATCATCCCGGTCAGCATGACAGACACAAGAAATGCCGCGCCGGTACCGGTATCCAACAGTCCGATCACCCTGGCATAAAACTCACCGGCTACCTGTTGATAAATGCGCAACAGACTCAAGGTGATGACCAAGCCTTCCGCCAGCCCCGCTAACATCACCAGCGGCAAGGCCTGCTCAAGCACAAATATTCTCGACAAGCCCCAAATAGCCAGACACATCAAGAACAAGCTGATCCCTATCCACAAAGGATAGCGCGGCATCAACCGTTTCCAGGACGCCATCGCCAAGCCTGCCAACATACCCGTCCCATAGGCCGCAAATAAAATGCCTACATCCGCAGATGGCCTTGCCAACACCTGGACGATATAGAGCAAGGCCAGAACTTCAAAACTTCCCAATGCCAACATAACCAATATGCTGGCAGACATTGGCAGCACCAGGGAGGAGCCATAACGGGACAAAGCCAAGCACAAATCCACCCACAAATTTTGCTTGGTCGCATCTTCCGGCTTTAAGGAAGGTGTTCTGGGCAGCAAAAAACATAAACAGGCGGCCAACAAAAGTAAGGCACCGATCAGCAACACAGCAATATCCTGACCATAGTGGCTGGTCACGACCCCAGCCATCAAGGTTCCCACGGCCATACCTGACATACGTGCCGCCATAACAATACTGTTCGCAGCAGGAAGTCTTGCTGCTGTGACCAAGCTAGGCAAAAGTGCACTGGCTGCCGGTACAAAAAAACGATTACAAGCGGCTCCCAAGGCCGCCACCAGAAACAGCGCAATCAGCTCTTGCCGCAGCGCGGCAAACAATAATGCCATCGTAATCAACAGACGCATTACCAAGGCCCACACCAGGGTTTTGCGAAGATTTGCCCGGTCCGTGATTGCTCCTGCCCAGGCCCCCAACACCAGCATGGGAATCAACTCGCACACCACTAGCAACATGATGTTGAAAGCCGAATGCGTCAAATCGAAGATAATAATCTGCAGCAAGACAAGCAACATCCAGTCCGCAAACGAAATAAGGAACTGCAAAGCAGCAAGGCCCCAAAACCCGCTGCGTCTTGTCTGTACCAATGAGCTCATGCAGAGGCCCCTTTAGCAGCGCCTTGCCCCCTGCTCCCCCCTTGTTCAAGCACAAAGCGGCGCAACAGTGGCCGTAACATCAAACCCAGCCAGGCAGGACTGGCGACCAGCCATGCATAACGAACATTCAGCCGGCATCCCATTTCCACTTTGCCTTGTTCATTGGAAATACCAAAATTAATACACCGCAGTTTTTCTTCGAGAGCATACCGAACAATGTGATAGCCCATGGCCCGATGAACAGATAATCGCTTGGTCACGGTCAGATCGACGCCACAATATGTCGACTCCAATTGATCTCCCAACACGAAGCAGAGGTCAAAGGCGTCGATTCGATCCTCTTTCTTCAAAAGCAGGTATACCGAGTGGGGAAGCAGGCTGAGTTGCATGAAAAAATCCTGGCTGACCTTGATTTGGTCGGGCGACTGATGCTTGCTGTACAGTTGCAACCAGAGCTCATGGATACGATGTGCTTCGACAGAAGAAAGCGGTACTCCTTTGCGAATTTCAAGCTGATAGCCCGCTTTCTCCAAGGATCGAAGATCTCGTCGGATGCCCTTGCGTTTTGGGTGCTGCGATAGATATTGCTCAAAAGTATCCCAACATAAATCTAAATAAGCGCAGTTGTACAACTTCTCCAACGCAAGACGTTGCACATAGTCTGGCTCAGGGAAATCTCGACCAATAAACAGCCGAATACCCTGAGAGGCGGAAAACTTCTGAAGTGCGGTGACAAGCAAGGACGGTAGGTCGACCAGATCAGAACGTACAAGTACAGCCAGAGGCAAACCCGTATTAACCGGTGTTCCCATCGTGGTCACACGAAACGACAACTTTCGTGTGACAGCAATGCGCCATGTGGTGGCAAGCGCAATGCCAACCAGCTCCCCTCCCACAAAAGCCAAGGCGTACGCATACTGACAATCCAGATCACTTGCTTCAAGAGCACGGAGATACTCATGTCGCATAAACTGCTGTGGTCGGCATAAGTGATTCCATGCTTGCTGATCAATCGCAAGAATGGAGTCCTTAATCTGTATCTCGGCTTCAGAGACAGACAAATGAGTGGCGTTCCCCACCACGGCAGCCGCCTGCAAAGACCGTTCCATGCTTGCCATGTCAACGCCCCGCCTATTTCGCCGCTACCAATACGGGCTTCTCGATAAGATCAGACTCAGCGGGGATGCCCAGTGTGTTTTCCAGGCACTGCGCAAAGCGCTCGATTTCCGCATCGGTATGTTGGCGGTGAAGAATCAAACGAATCAATGCTTGATTGGGCTTGACAGCGGGATAACGAAAAATGGGAACGCAAAAACCTTCTTTTTCAAGCTCCTCGCGCACCTGCTCCGCTTTGCTGTCACTGCCAATCAGCACAGAGGTGATGTAGGACGGCGTCTCATTCAGCTCCAGCCCCGCACGCAACAATCTTTGCCGAAAATCCTGGCAGCGTGCCAAGTATGCGTTCATGATGCCAGGCTCTTCCTGGAGCCGTTTGACCAGCGCCGCCGCCACCTCGGCGGTCGGCGGCTGAATGGCCGCCGTAAAGATAGAGGTTCCGCTCAGCACCTCGAATGCATCAATGTATTCAGCCTTGGCACTGATCGCCCCTCCCTCCAGACCGACTGATTTCGACAGCGAAACCATAATGAAGTCGGCACGAGGCAAATGTTGGAATTCTTCATAAAAAGGACGCTCCGGCGTGCCGTACACCATGAAACCATTAGCATCATCAATAAAGCTTAAGGCCCCTTGATTCGCACACACATCCAAAATTGCCCCAATCGGAGCCACGCTGCCATCGGAAGAATAGATACTTTCAAACACCACAACCGCTTTACGCCCCTGAAGACTGTGCAGGACACGCTGGAGATCGGCGACATCGTTATGCTTGAAGGACAACAGAGATTCACCGTATTTCAGGTGGGCAGCGGCTTTCCACAAGCTCCAATGGCAATCCCGATCAAAAATCAATACAGCATCGCGGTTATCAATACCCGTGCGGGATGAAAAATTGAACTTCGCGGTGATGGCATTGATAAAACCAATATTGGCCAACATACCCGAGGCAAAGCTCAGCGTTTTCTCTTTACCATGATGGGCGCTGAGCAGTTGTTCCAGACGCCAATGTGGCTCGCAAATCCCCTGTGTGGCCCTTGAGCCGCCGGTTGACAAACCATAGCGCCGGATGGATTCACAAAACGCATCAAGTATCGATTCATCCTGTTGCCAACCCAGATAATTGATGCCGGAAAAATTGATGTACGGCTTGCCGTTACGAACAATACGGGGCCCCGACATGCCTTGCATGATGACAGGCTCTCGTAAAAACCCTTCAGTCACGGACGATTCGACGAAACGCTTAAAGCCCCAACGATCTAGCTGTGCCACAGTTCCCATGAAATCTCTTCCTTAGCAATAGTAGGTAAACATCCGCCCCATCCCGTGTCCCGTGCACAAGCCCGCCTGCCAGCTATTGACAATAAGCACGAATTGAATTAGGCCGCCCTCTTCTCTATAATGACCGTCTGCCTACCCTTCATTGCCATTCTTACTGCCGACTGCCACTTGGGAGAAGTGAAGTCATCGTTGCATTGCAACATCAAGCAATGCTCAAGAATCCATCAAGATTTCATGAAGGAGAATGCTGGTGAGCATGGGACGTGTATTAATTGTCGAAGATGACTTTGACGGAGCGGAGGTCCTAGAGGCCTATTTACGCCGCGATGGCTTCGAGACCTTGCATGCTGCAGAAGGCCACCAGGCCATGGAGTTGCATGTACGCTGGCGCCCCGATATCGTGCTGCTCGATATCATGTTGCCGGGCGTGAGCGGCAACGAGATTCTGACGGCCATACGTCAGCATTCAGCCACACCAATCATCATGGTCACCGCCATCAACCACGAACCCAACCGCATCAACTCCTTGCTCTATGGTGCCGATGATTACGTCATCAAGCCATATAACCCGGGAGAAGTCGTCGCACGGGTACACGCGGTATTGCGACGATGGCGTGGCGCAGGTCAACGACACGCCAAAATATTGCGGCACAACAAATTAAGTGTGGATCAGGATGCAGCACTCGCGTCACTAGAAGTCGACGGCACACTCCAGCCGCTGGATCTGACCCGAACCGAGCTGAACCTACTGGTCATGATGATGTCCACCCCCGCTCGTATGTACTCACGGGCTGAACTGCTAGCCAGTTGCTTGCCCGAAAGCGGCGCGATGGAACGCGTCGTGGATGCACACCTCTACAATCTGCGACGCAAACTCAATCGCGCAGGTATCAAGGATGTTTTACTGACCGTCCGAGGTCTGGGCTACCGTTTCTGCAATCCAGCATGAATACGCGCAAGCCAGATATACCCAGCGGCGTGCGCCCTCTGTGGCAATGGATCAGTGCCCGCATGATCGGGCTGGCCATGGCCGCCATCCTGCTGGTTGGAAGCGGCATGTGGTTACGCTTCTTTTGGTGGGAAGGCAAACTACGCAGCGATATGCCCACCTCCGTGCAACTGGAATTACAGCGCCTGGAAGCCGAGCCAAGCGAAAATGCCGAGCGGCTACGCCAGATCTATGGCCAATATCTGTATGGAGACTATTTCACGCCTGAAGTCTTGCGGGCGGACTTGCTCTGGTTCACAGGACTGGTGCTGATTGCCCTGCCGCTGATCATCGGTGGCGGAGTGTGGGTCTCCCTGCGGCTATCATGCCAGCTCAGTGCCGTCGCTGTAGCCGCTAGAAACATTGCTGAAGGGGACTTTCAATCAAGAGCAGAAATCGCGACACGAACACCGGCTGCTTTACGCACCCTGATAGCAGATTTCAATCACATGGCTGAACGCCTGGAACGCCAAGAACGCGAGCTACAAGCATCGAGCGTAGCCGTTGCACACGAACTACGCACCCCGCTGACTGCCGCCAAGGGACGATTACAAGCCTTACTGGACGGTGTATTTGAAACATCCCCACAGCACCTGGGGACCATCATGCGCCAGCTCGATCAGCTCAATCGCCTGATTGACGACTTGCACCTCTTGTCCCTGGCAACCGCTGGCCAGCTTGTCCTGGTGCCATCCCGCTTTCCGCTCAAGCCACTGATCGAAGAACGTGTGGCCTGGGCAGCACCACGCTTGCAACAGCACCCCATGCAGGTGACAGTGGATTGCCCAGAAAACCTGATACTGCATGCTGACCGGGATCGGGCCGGCCAGGTGCTCTCCATTCTTATCGATAATGTCCTGCGCTATGCCACGCAGGGCGGCTACCTTGCCTTGCGCGCTCAAAAGCAGAACAACCGAATTCTCATCGATATCGAAGATGCCGGTCCTGGGTTCACGCCCGAACAATTACAGCGCGTCTGCGACCGATTCTGGCGTGCAGAGCATTCACGCTCACGCCATGCTGGCGGTAGCGGCCTTGGCTTATCCGTGGCCGTCGCTATCTGCCTGGCCCACGGAGGGGAGCTACATGTCCAGAACCGGGACATGGGTGGCGGACACATACGAATCGACATTCCCCTTTAATATCAGTACACAAACAGACTCTTGCCGTCCCGATCAAGAGCACTTGATGATCGTGCACCCAAGCAAAGCACGTGCGTGCAAGCCCAGCCACGCTGTTTCTTGGCAGAGCCTTCATACTTTCTGAACTGAATCTTGTCAGTAAGCTGCTCAACTACCGTTATATCAACACGGAAAAAATGAGCGCCATGTCTGCCTTGCCGCCTACTCTCACTCGCCTTATAGCCAAGGTGACCTGCCTGCTGCTTGCAGCTGCCAGCCTGCCTACTCAAGCCCAAGAAACAAAACTCCTGCCTGCCCTGGGTGAACAAACGGAGCTTACCGTTGGACTCGGTATGACCTATGCCCCTCGCCATCTCGGAGCAAAAGAGATGCGATGGATACCCTTTCCCACGCTCAGCCTTTATCGAGGCGTTTTCTTCCTTGATACGGTACGGGGTGTCGGCGCGGAATATTTAACAAGCAATGGCCTGTATGCCAGCCTGGCCATCGCGTATGACTTCGGTCGGAGCGAAAAAAACAGCCACTGGCGCCCCGGCTCAAGAAAGTTGCGGGGCATGGGTGAAGTCAAAGGCGCTACCACGGCCAATTTGCTCGTCGCTCAGGAACTAACATCATGGCTATCAATAAATGGCGAAGCTGAATTTCGCCTTGCCGGCCATCATCGCGGAAACCGCTACCGTTTGGGGTTGGAAGCCACCCTGCTGGAAAAAAACAATGATGCGATCACGCTAGGCGTGCATATCCATGCCGGTGACGCTCAATACAACCGTACATACTTTGGCGTCAGTGACGACCAATCACAGACATCCCGATTTCCCCGCTTTGCCATCCAGTCAGGAATTTACGCCTACTCCGTATCCGCAGATTGGCATCACGACTTTGACCCACACTGGACACTTTCCATGGGAGTGAATGCCATGCAATTCAGTAATAAGGCGCGACAAAGCCCCATCGTAGAACGAAACACAAACGTGATCGGCTTTGCCACACTGCACTACGCTTTTTAAGTGCCAGCGCTGCCTCATTTATCTCTCTGGTCACCAACACGCCCCATGACCTCCTCGCTCAAAAAATCACTGATCACCAGTGCAATAATCACAACGATCGCCCTGGGTGCCTGGCTAGTCTGGACCAGCTTGGCTCCCCCCAGTCCTCCTAAGGGACTGATTGCCAGCAATGGCCGCATTCAAGCCACCGATATGGATATCGCCACCAAATTTGGTGGGCGTATCGAGCAAATACTGGTTGATGAAGGCGACAGCGTCCAGGCCGGACAAATTCTGGCCCACATGCAAATCGACGCCTTGCAAGCACAACTGCGCGAGGCGCAGGCTCAGTGGCGACAAACACGACATGCTGTTGACTCGGCCAAGTCACACGTCGTTATGCGTCACAGCGAGCAAGCCGCCGCCCAAGCCACTGTAGCGCAGCGCCGTAGCGAATTAAATGCCGCACAACGCCGACTGCAACGCTCCGAACGACTCGCTCAAGAGGGAGCCTCCTCCCACCAAGAACGAGATGATGACCGTGCCAACGCCCTCAATGCCCAATCAGCCCTTCATGCTGCACAGGCGCACGCTACTGCGGCAAGGGCCGCCATCGAAGCAGCCCAAGCCGACGTCATCGGAGCAGAATCCGCCATGGCGGCTACACAAGCCAATATTGAACGCATTCAAGCCGATCTCTCTGATAGTGAACTCAAGGCCCCCCGCGATGGTCGGGTGCAATATCGTCTGGCACAAGCGGGAGAAGTACTGGCCGATGGTGACAAAGTACTCAATCTCATTGATCTATCCGAAACCTACATGAGCTTTTTCCTGCCCACGGAGGCAAGCGGAACAATCGAACTAGGCAGCGAAGTACGCATCATGCTTGACGCTGCTCCAGACGAACCCATCCCTGCCCGCATCAGTTTTGTTGCCGAGCACGCGCAGTTCACCCCCAAACATGTGGAAACGCGCAACGAGCGCCAAAAGCTGATGTTCCGCGTCAAGGCACAAATCCAACCCGACTGGCTACGAGAAAATACGCATCGGATCAAATCCGGCTTGCCCGGTGTGGCCTGGGTTAAAACCGATCCACAGGCAACATGGCCTGAATCGCTACGTCAGCAGGAACAGCCATGACAGCGCCTGTTGTGCACCTTCGTGATGTAAGGCTGCATTACGGCAAGACTCCCGCGCTAACAGGCATCACCCAAGACTTTCCTGCAGCATGCATGATTGGCCTGATTGGCCCGGATGGCGTAGGAAAATCCAGCCTGTTGTCATTAATTTCAGGCGCACGCCGTATCCAACACGGTACCGTTCAGGTGCTAAGCGGCGATATGGCTGACAAGGCCCATCGCGAGCAAACCTGCCCTCGTATCGCCTATATGCCGCAAGGTCTAGGGAAAAATCTGTATCCCACCCTATCGGTCGAAGAAAATCTGCAATTTATCGCCAGACTATTCGGCCACCAGACCGCCGAACGACGCAGACGCATCGACGACCTGACCCGCAGCACCGGCCTCTACCCCTTTCTGTCCCGACCAGCAGGCAAACTCTCTGGCGGCATGAAGCAAAAGCTGGGCCTATGCTGCGCCCTGATCCACGACCCGGACCTACTCATCCTCGACGAACCCACAACGGGCGTCGACCCGCTGGCACGTGCACAGTTCTGGACCTTAATCGCCCGCATTCGCCTGGAACGCCCCCGTATGAGTGTTATTGTTGCCACAGCCTATATGGACGAGGCGCAAGGCTTCGACTGGCTGGCTGTCATGGATGAGGGTCAGATATTGGCCACCGGCACGCCATCCAAGCTATTGGCAGACACAGGCTGCCAGTCGCTGGAATCCGCCTTCATTCAGCTATTACCCGACAGCAAGAAACACGGCCACGAAGCCGTCATCATTACACCACTGCAAACTGATGCCAATGACATTGCCATTGAAGCGCAAGGCTTGACGATGCGCTTTGGCAACTTCACCGCTGTCGATCATGTCAGCTTCCGCATCCGGCGTGGGGAGATATTCGGTTTTCTAGGTTCCAATGGCTGCGGTAAATCCACCACCATGAAGATGCTAACGGGCTTACTGGCTGCCAGCGAAGGTAAAGCGTGGCTATTCGGCAAGGAAATTGACCCATATGATCTCGACACTCGCCGCCGCGTCGGGTACATGTCGCAATCGTTCTCACTCTACAACGAGCTGAGCGTACGACAGAATCTGACACTGCACGCCAAACTGTTCCATGTCCCCACCAGTCAGGTCAATGCCCGAGTTATTGACATGGCCGAACGCTTCGAACTGCAAGACGTTTTAGACAGCCTACCGCCCGATATCCCTATGGGCATGCGTCAACGTCTGTCCCTTGCCGTCGCCATGGTGCATCAACCAGAGCTACTGATTCTGGACGAACCCACCTCCGGAGTTGATCCCGTCGCCCGCGACAATTTCTGGCGACTACTGGTGACCTTGTCTCGTCGTGACCAGGTAACGATCTTTATTTCAACCCATTTCATGAATGAAGCTGAACGCTGTGACCGCATGTCGATGATGCATGCAGGCAAGGTCCTGGACAGCGATACACCAGCAAGACTGGTAGAGAAAAGAGCAGCAGAAAATCTGGAAGCCGCATTTATCGGCTATCTCATCGAGGCAGAAGCGGGTCAATCGACATCAAAAGCCGCACTAGGCGAAACGACAAGCACTAGCACGACCGATGTCATTACGCCCACAGCCGAGCACGCCAATCGTCAAGCAGCAGACACCCAAGACTTCAGCGCAGAAAACTCACGTATTCCTGGCTTCAGCATGCAACGTCTACTCGGCTACGCCTGGCGTGAGTCACTGGAGCTGCGGCGCGATCCGGTGCGTGCCACCTTGGCACTCCTAGGTTCACTGATTCTGATGTTTGTCATCGGCTACGGCATCAGCACCGACGTCAACGACCTGAGCTATGCCGTGCTGGACCGCGACCAAACAGTACTAAGCCATGACTACGCCTTGTCCCTGTCTGGCTCCGCATACTTTCTTGAGCATCCGCCTGTCCATAGCTACGCTGATCTGGACCGCCGCATGCAAAGCGGCGAACTAAGTCTGGTCATCGAGATCCCACCCGGCTTTGCTCGGGACGCGACCTTAGGCCGCAACGCCCAGATCGGTGCCTGGATCAACGGTGCCATGCCCAGCCGCGCGGAAACCATACAAGGCTACGTACAGGGCATGCACCTGCATTGGCTGGCCCAGCAAGCTCAACAATCCAACAGCACCAGTTACCGTACACCCGTCGAGGTACAGACTCGGTTCCGCTACAACCCGGACATTAAAAGTTTACCTGCCATCGTCCCAGCCGTTGTACCTCTACTCCTACTGATGCTGCCTGCCATGCTAACCGCACTAGCCGTTGTGCGCGAAAAAGAACTAGGGGCCATCATCAATTTCTATGTCACGCCGGTCACCCGCACGGAATTTCTACTCGGCAAGCAACTACCCTATATCTTGCTAGGCATGCTCAACTTTCTACTCATGAGCGCCCTAGCCGTCGCCGTGCTGGAGGTACCGATAAAAGGCAGCCTTGCCGCGCTGACACTGGCCACCTTGATTTTTCTGGTGATATCGACTGGCATGGGTCTGGTGGCGTCAGCCATAACCCGCAGCCAGATAGCAGCCATGTTTGCTGCGCTGATCGGCACATTAGTTCCTGCCACTCAGTTCGCTGGCCTGACCACGCCGGTCTCATCACTGGAAGGTTTGGGCCAATGGATCGGCCAAGCCTACCCGGCCACCCACATGTTCCTGATCAGCCGAGGCGTATTCGCCAAAGCACTCGGGCTGGCCGACTTACAGCCTTCCTTTTTTGCGCTGGTGCTGGCTGCAGCCTTGATTATGGTGCTGGCAATAGCCATCTTAAACAAACAGGAACGGTGATATGAAAAAAGCACTGTCCAACATCTGGCAACTCGGTATTAAGGAGCTTTGGAGCCTGCGGCGTGACCCTGTCATGCTACTACTGATTTTCTTCAGTTTCACGATAATGGTCTACAGTGCCGCCTCCGCTATTCCTGACACACTCAACAATGCCCCCATCGCCATCGTTGATGAAGACGACTCGCCGCTGTCACAGCAAATTGCGGACGCCTTCTACCCCCCCCAGTTCACCCTACCCGAACACATCACGGTAGCGCAGATGGATGCGGGCCTGGACACCGGTCGCTATACCTTTGTTTTACATATACCGTCCAACCTGCAACGCGACGTGCTAGCAGGACATCTTGCCGAGGTACAACTCAATGTCGATGCCACGCGTATGGACCAGGCATTCAGTGGCAGCGCCTATGTCGAGCAGATCATTAGCGAAGAAGTCGACACCTTCGTCCTACGCCATCGCGATACAGCCAGCTTACCGGTCGAGCTGGTTCTGCGTGCCCGTTTTAACCCCGCCCTGGACAAGACCTGGTTCAGTAGCCTGCTGCAAATCATCGACAACATCACCATGCTCTCCATCATCCTGACCGGTGCTGCCCTGATCCGGGAACGTGAGCACGGTACGGTCGAGCACTTACTGGTTATGCCAGTCACCCCCACACAGATCATGTTGGCCAAAGTATGGGCAATGGCGGCGGTAGTACTGCTTGCCGCCGCGCTATCACTACAATTCGTCGTACGCGGCTTGTTGCAAGTGCCTATTGAAGGTTCTGTGGGTCTATTCTTGGCAGGCGCGGGGCTGAGCCTGTTCGCTAATACTGCATTGGGTATTTACTTAGCGACCGTGGCCCGCAGCATGCCGCAATTCGGCCTACTGCTCATGTTGGTGTTGCTACCACTCATACTTTTATCCGGTGGTGCTACCCCCCGAGAAAGTATGCCTGTGTTGGTACAACACCTGATGCTGGCCGCTCCCACCACACACCTGGTTCAGTTAGGCGAAGGCGTCCTCTACCGCGCAGCCGGTCTTGACATTGTCTGGGTTCAATTTCTGGCCCTCTTTATCATCGGCTGCATCCTATTCACGCTTTCATTACGCCGCTTTCGGCGTATGTTAGCCGAGATGGGCTAAGAACACAGGTAACACGAAAAAATATCGGAGTGAATCGAACCGGGTTAACTAGATGCTTCTATGCCTCAAAATGAGGCTCAACAGGAGAAGTCATGACTAGCACCTAAGAGGATTCTGCAATCAAGTTCATCGTCAAGCGCACCATCAACTCCTTGGACTTTGGATCACTTTCAGCGATCAACAAGGTCAATGCTGTCAGTCCCTGCTGTGCCAAGCGATGTTCGTTTAGGCTGTAGCCCTGCGTCAAATGTTCACTCAGCACGCGAGTTGCCCATTGGCGAAATCGTGTGGCACGGCTGGAGTTGACGCGATAACCAACAGAGATAATGGCATCGAGGTTGTAATACTCGACCTGATAAGTCTTGCCGTCGGCGGCAGTTGTTGCATTTTTAGCAACAACTGCTTCTCGCTCCAATTTTCCCGTAGTGAAAATATTACAAAAGTGACGCTAAATCAAGGACTTATCGCTTCCAAACAGGTCTGCAATTTGCTGCAGGTTAAGCCACAGAGTCTCCCCCTCCAGTCAGACTTCTACGGATTGGTCACCACCTCCGAATATAACAATTTCATTCATAGACAACCCTTACCCTGTTGGGAATGATCACGAATATGATCTGGCCACAGCCACACTACACAACCCGCTCTCCTGCAATAAGGGCTCCGCAATAAAAAACCCTGGATACAAGCAGTAAAACGCAGCCTTGGCTCAGTACCATGTGGCCGGCAAAAATTACTTCATGGTATCTAAAACATTGCTTTAGCATGCTTCCGAAATCCCATGAAAAATGCCATTGATAATGTCTTTCACACCATCAATGGCACTAAGCCTTACCAAGCCAAATCAATGACTTAAAAAATCACCCTCACTCCCACTCAATCGTCGCCGGTGGTTTGCTGGAGACGTCGTAGGTGACGCGGTTGATGCCGCGTACTTCGTTGATGATGCGACCGGAGACGCGTTTGAGCAAGGAGTACGGCAGTTCGGCCCAGTCGGCGGTCATGAAGTCGGAGGTCTGTACGGCGCGCAGGGCCACGACGTAGTCGTAGGTGCGACCATCTCCCATGACGCCCACGGACTTGACGGGCAGAAAGACGGTGAAAGCCTGCGAGGTCAGTTCGTACCAGCTCTTGCCGGTTTCGGGATCTATGGTGGCGTTCAGTTCGTCGATGAAAATGGCATCGGCGCGGCGCAGCAGGTCTGCATATTCGCGTTTGACTTCGCCCAGAATGCGCACGCCCAAGCCAGGACCCGGGAAGGGATGGCGGTAAACCATGCCGTGCGGCAAGCCCAAGGCTACGCCCAGTTTGCGTACTTCGTCCTTGAACAGTTCACGCAGCGGCTCGAGCAGCTTCAGGTTCAGGGTTTCAGGCAGACCGCCTACATTATGGTGCGACTTGATGGCCACAGCCTTGCCGGTCTTGGAAGCGGCCGACTCGATGACGTCGGGGTAGATCGTGCCTTGCGCCAGCCAACGCGCCGCAGTGAGCTTGCCGGCTTCTTCCTGGAAGATTTCCACGAACTCCCGGCCGATGATCTTGCGCTTGGCTTCGGGATCGGTCACCCCTACCAAATGGCCCATGAATCGATCGGTCGCATCGACATGGATGACTTTAACACCTAGATTGTCGGCGAACGTCTTCATGACCTGCTGGGCTTCGTTAAGACGCAACAGGCCGTGGTCCACAAATACGCAAGTCAGTTGATCGCCGACGGCGCGATGAATAAGGGCAGCCGCAACAGACGAGTCCACGCCACCCGACAAGCCCAGAATGACCTCGTCCGATCCGACTTGTTCGCGGATGCGGGCGACCGCTTCTTCGACGTAGTCGGGCATGTTCCAGTCACCTTCGCAGCCGCAGATATCGCGCACGAAACGCTGAAACAAGGCCTGGCCTTGAACCGTATGGGTAACTTCAGGGTGAAACTGCACGCCATAAAAGCCACGCTCTTCGTCGGCCATGCCGGCAATCGGGCAACTAGGTGTGGAGGCCATAAGCTTGAAACCGGCAGGCAGGTCTGTGACCTTGTCGCCGTGGCTCATCCAGACCTTGAGCATGCCGTGGCCTTGCTCGGTGGAAAAGTCCTGGATACCGTCCAGCAATCGGGTATGGCCGTGGGCACGCACTTCGGCATAGCCGAATTCGCGCTGGTCGGAAAATGAAACCGTACCGCCCAACTGCATCGCCATGGCCTGCATGCCGTAGCAGACACCCAGCACCGGCACGCCGGCATTGAACACGTAAGCCGGCACTTTAAGGGATTCTTCGGCATAGGCCGACGCATGGCTGCCCGACAGAATAATGCCCTTGAGCCCTTCTTGACTGGCGATGAACTCGTCCGACACATCGCCGGGATGAATTTCGCAATACACGCCGGCTTCGCGCACACGACGCGCAATAAGCTGGGTGACTTGGGAGCCGTAATCGAGAATCAGGATTCGCTGGTGCATGAAAATATCGAGCCAATAAGAAAGCGGTAAAGGGTCTATTTTACGCTGTGTCGCCCCGCTTAGGGAGGATCAAGAAAGCACAGCGACTAAATTGTCCCGCCTGACTGGCATTCGTGCGGCAAGGCGGATACAGTACATACAGCCTTATTGGGAGTTTCCGTATGCCAGCACCCCGCACTACGCACACGATCAGTCCTGCCGATCAAAATGAAACCACACCCACCCAGCAAAGCAGTAGCACAATCACACCCTCCACGCGACGACACGCTTTGCAGCATGCGTATTCCTACGACTGCGATACCCAGACCGACGAAACCCCGACCAGCCATACTTTCGTGCTGGTGCACGGAGCCTGGCATGGCGGATGGTGTTGGTCCAGACTGGCTGCACGGCTACAGGCCCAAGGCCATAAGGTCTACACTCCCACCCTGACCGGACTGGGCGAACGCAGCCACCTACTCACTCCCTCCATTTCCCTGGATACCTTTGTAGACGATGTGGCCAATCTGCTGCGCTGGGAAGAACTGCGCAATGTGACTCTGGTCGGCCACAGTTTCGGCGGTCTGGTCATCAGCGGCGTGGCCGATGTGTTGCCCCGCTGTCTGCGCCAGCTGATTTTTCTGGATGCCTTCATTCTGCCTAGCGGCACCAGCACCTTTGATACCCTACCCCAAAAAGTCGTCGAGAACATGACAGCAGCGGCCCACAAAAATATCGTGCCGGCTGTCCCCCCTCCCCCGCTCAATGCCCTAGGGCTACACGCCAGCGAAGACCTGCACTTTGTGGGCCACCGTCTGACACCGCAACCGCTTAGCGTGTATCACTCCACGTTGCGGTTACAGAATCCAAGCATCGGCAATGCGCGCCCCTGCGCGTATATTTCCTGCACACACCCCCCCTTCAAAGCCGTGGATACCTCACGCGAATGGGCGCGGCAACAAAAAGACTGGGATTTTCGCGAACTGGAAAGCGGGCACAGCGCCATGATTACTCACCCGGACTTACTGGCTCGTCTATTACTGGAACTGGCAGATTAAGCAACAGACAATAAAGCAATGCACTGACCCAGCGGTTTCTACACCGCTCAAACCGCTAACACGTAAGCCTCTGCGAAAGTTGCTATGTGCAACGCCAACAACATGCTCGTGCGCCTGTTGTCAGCGTTGTTCGCCTTCCTTCCAATCAAGGTAACGATCAAGCCGAACCCGGATACTGAATCAAGGTATACAAGGCCCAAGCCGTATGTGGGGATACAACATCACCATGTCCGGCTATTTTTTGATCCGCTGTGCCGTCCAAACCATAGATCCGGGTGTCGGCATCCAGGCTATAAGGACTGCCCGGCGACTGAAGCGGCATCAGACGCTCACCCGATGCACGCGGCCCATAACCACCCAAAGCTGCATACACACTGGGTACAGGGTCGGGCGCTTGCAAAGCCTTGATGGCATACTCGCCCAGATCTTTCTGACGTCGGAGCGCCCAATGAAAGACCTTGTGCAAGGCAACATCATGACGGCTGAATGTCGAGAAAATGGGCCTGTCAACACGCGCCAGCTGCGCATGATAGCCACCCGCCCAATTACGGCCTGGAATGCGACTGGCAAACGCCAAATGCGAAATAGCCGGTTGCAGCAAAAGCGCGCAATGCACCTTGCGAGAATCGGAACGCGTGGCGCTGAGCGCGGACAACATGACTTTGGCCCCATAAGAATGCCCGATCAAATGGATTCGCGCGGCACTATGATCAAGCAAGTCCTGCAGCACCGGGCCTACTCCTCGATAACCGACCACCCCAGCCCGATCTTTCATGATCGCCACCGTCAACAGACGGATGATACGCCTCGGGTCCAGCCATGACGCCGTACCCGCCTTGTCGGCTTGCGGCGCTACACCCATCACATGCACGCCGCCTCGGCCCGGCTCTTTATTGTCCTTACTATCTTCGATCCAGGCCTGCAGGATTTCCTGGCTGTCCGCTTGTCCCCCCACCACTTCTTCGACTTCGGGATCAAGCGGTAACTTGCTTGCCAGTTGAGCAAGTCTTTGTGCCTCATCCAGGCTCAAACTCGCTCCTTGCACCAGGGCGTACAGTTCGGCTTTATCCTGCTCGTTAAACATACTGGCGACTTCTTCCAAATCCTCTTGGAACTGGGTCTGGGCAATAACATTCTCAGAGTCATCCGGCGCGTGCCGCTTAATCACAGGCCCTTGTTCATCTTCTCCGAAAACAAGCGCTGTACTGGGCCAAAACACCCCAATCAGTAAAGGCTTATAGCTATCGGGCATACTCAGATTCTGTTTACGACGCATTTCCGAATATTCTTTGAAAAATGCTCTGTATCGGGTATTCGCCCATGTCCAGTCATTATTCCAACCATGCGAGAAAAAATAGATGTCCGTAAATTCATTGGCAACACGGACTAACTCTTGTTTGGTCTGCGGAGACTCTAATACTCCATTTTTATTGAATTTAAGGATATAAAACGGCACATCCTTACCTTCTGGCGTCTTGAACGTATCAATAGCTCCTGGCGTTGGCGTCATGATGTTTCTCCCTGAATTGACAGACAGAATGAAGCGTCAATCTGCCACGGAGCCAAAATCCGGGCAAGCAGGGGTAAACCAGTGCAGCTATCCGCTTATGCTGAGATAGCAAGGGCCTGGCCAAGAATACGGCGAAGTTATTGATGCTGTTTACTCTAGGCAATCCATGGATGGCGAGACATCATCTGATGCGGATCAGGAGACGGGTGCATCCACGATGGACCAATGGGCCAAAACTGGGACTGTGCGCAGCCGTTGAAGGCTACAAAAACGCGGTTGATCTTCAAAACCACCGCATTATAAAAAATACTCTGGGACACGCGGATGTGATTGTCTGAATGGTCGATTACTTAGACTATCCATAGAATTATATCAAAAATAAAAATTGAACGCCCATAGAACCAATTATTAACAAAAGAGGAAATTAAAAATAAAACAATAAAATTAATTAAAAATAAATAGAAAATGGAAAATAACTAAAAGCTTAAAAATGACAGTTTGAAGTTAAAAACTAGCAGTTAGCAGTTAGCAGTTAGCAGTTAGCAGTTAGCAGTTAGCAGTTAGCAGTTAGCAGTTAGCAGTTAGCAGTTAGCAGTTAGCAGTTAGCAGTTAGCAGAAAAATCATAAAATAAAAAAACAAAAAATAAATAAATGAGTGAATAAACAAAAACAACACCCACCAAACTAATTAATAAAAAGACATTCAACTCTAATCACCTATCATCTGACATCTGATACCTAAAATTTAGTTCTTCGAAAAATTCTGGGAACCAACTTAGCAAGTCGATGGGGGACTGACTTTTTTAAGATGCCGGTCAAGGCGCAACACGCTCGGACAGGGCTGGTGGCTTGCCGGCACCACGCGCCGGTGCCCTGGTCGGGACGCATGGCCGGGCGCGTCCTTAACTCCGGTAGCTTGCTTGTCCGCCGGACAAGCAACAAGCGCCGTCGTCAAACAAAACGATACTCGCACCTCGTCCCCGCGCCCCGACTGCAGCAAGCCATCCGACTCGTCCCATCCGAGCGTGCTGCGCCTTGAACGGCTCAAAACACCGATGACATCACCCTGGCTATACATAGCCATACCCAACAGACCATTGAGCGTATGGCCGATCTCTTGTACGACGTACCCCGAACTTCCCACATTTGGGCCAAGCACATCGGTGCCGTTCTCGCCAGGCCGCCCACAGCGGGACGGCAGGCGAGTCGGGGCCTTCGACGAAGGCGGGATGCCGGGTCGGGAGGCAAGGAGCGTGCTGTTCGAGCAGGACGTTTGTGACTCGTCCTGTAGACGAATCACCCTACGAGCTCACGCCCCGCCCGCTCCAGTATCCTGACCAGGGAACCCGCGCACAGCGCGGGCGAAGGACCCAGCCCAGCCAGCCCGCTGTGGCCGGTCTGGCGAGAGCCCGAGGTTCTCTCTGCTTGGCCGAAACGGCCCAAGCAATACGAAGGAATCCCCACAAGTTCTCGAAGAACCTAAAACTTGATACTTAATATCTAATGTTTAATGCTTAACGCTGGAACGCTGGAACGCTGGAACGCTGGAACGCTGGAACGCTGGAACGCTGGAACGCTGGAACGCTGGAACGCTGGAACGCTGGAACGCTGGAACGCTGGAACGCTGGAACGCTGGAACGCTGGAACGCTGGAACGCTGGAACGCTGGAACGCTGGAACGCTGGAACGCTGGAACGCAAAAAAACCGCCGACCAAAAGGTCGGCGGTTTTTTTGGCATGCAAGAGACTGCGAAGATCAATCGGCGCGGTAGTTAGGCGCTTCCTTGGTGATCTGTACGTCGTGTACGTGGGATTCGCGCACGCCGGCAGCGGTAATTTCCACAAACTGTGCATTGGCATGCAAGTCTGCAATGGAATTACAACCGCAATAGCCCATAGAGGCGCGGATACCGCCTATCAGCTGATAAATAATGGCAATAACGCTGCCCTTGTAGGGAACACGACCTTCGATGCCTTCTGGAACCAGCTTGTCGGCATTGTTGGATGGGTCCTGGAAATAGCGGTCGGCCGAACCGTCCACCATTGCGCCCAGGCTGCCCATGCCCCGATAGGACTTGTAGGAGCGGCCTTGGAACAGAACCACTTCGCCGGGTGCTTCTTCCGTACCGGCAAACATGCCGCCCATCATGCAAGCGGATGCGCCGGCTGCCAGCGCCTTGGATACATCGCCCGAGAAGCGAATACCGCCATCAGCGATGAGCGGCACACCCGTGCCTTCCAGCGCCTTGGCCACATCGGCGATTGCAGTGATCTGAGGCACGCCCACACCGGCTACGATGCGGGTTGTGCAGATGGAGCCAGGGCCGATACCGACCTTGACGCAATCCGCACCGGCCTCGACCAACGCCAGCGCCGCTTCGGCGGTGGCAATATTGCCACCGATGACCTGAATGCGCGGAAAGTTCTTCTTGACCCAGCGCACGCGCTCGATGACGCCGCGCGAATGGCCGTGAGCCGTATCCACCACAACAGCGTCGACACCGGCCGCAGCCAGCTTTTCGACGCGTTCTTCTGTGCCGTCACCCACGCCCACAGCAGCACCGACGCGCAGTTGGCCTTGCGAGTCCTTGCTGGCCAAGGGATGCTCGGTATTTTTGACGATATCCTTGACCGTAGCCAGACCGCGCAACTCGAACTGTTCGTTGACGATCAGGACGCGTTCCAGACGATGGCGGTGCATCAAGGCCTGGGCTTCGTCAAGAGTAGCCCCTTCGTTCATGGTGACCAGACGTTCCTGGGGCGTCATGACATCGCGCAGGGGCAGATCCAGGCGGTCTTCAAAGCGCAGGTCGCGGTTGGTGACGATACCCACCAGCTTGCGGCCTTCGACCACGGGCAAGCCCGAAATGCCGTGCTGGCGCTGCAAGGCGATGGCGTCGCGCACCTTCATAGTGGGCGTGACCGTGACCGGATCGATGACGATGCCGAACTCGTGCCGCTTGACACGGGCCACTTCACGGGCCTGGGCATCGGCCGACAGATTCTTGTGAATGATCCCAATGCCGCCTTCCTGAGCCATGGCAATCGCCAGACGCGCTTCGGTGACGGTGTCCATAGCGGCGGACACCAGAGGGATATTCAGGGTGATGTCCCGCGTAAAGCGGGTGACCAGGGATGTGTCGCGAGGTAGAACCTCGGAGTAAGCGGGGACCAACAACACATCGTCGAAGGTCAGTGCTTTCTTGATGAGACGCATGCTTTTTACTCCGTCCAAAAATCGATTATACGCGTAAGCATTTAAGCAATCCAGACCCGGGCGTTGCGAAACATCCGCATCCAGGGAGTAAAGCCGCCGTTCTCCATCAGTTCGGCACCCGCATCGGCCTGGCCCCAGGTCTTGGGCGACCAGGACATCATGACGTTACGTGTAACCCGCTCGGGATGCGGCATCATGATGGTGAAACGGCCATCAGCCGTAGTGACGCCAGTCAACCCGCCAGGGCTGCCATTAGGATTAAGAGGATACTGCTCGGTACGCTGGCCGTGGTGATCCACAAAATGCACGGCCCCCAGCACACGGGAAGCATCGCCCTGGCGCTGGAAATTGGCAAAGCCTTCGCCATGCGCGACCGCCACCGGCAGGCGCGTGCCTTCCATGCCCTTGAAGAACAAGGACGGCGAAGCAGCGATTTCCACGCTGGAGAAGCGCGCTTCGTATTTTTCCGACTGGTTGCGCGTGAAACGCGGCCAGAACTCGGCACCTGGAATCATGGGGGCCAAGGCCGCCATCATCTGACAACCATTGCAGACACCCAGACCGAACGTATCCTGACGGGCAAAGAATGCAGCGAACTGGTCGGACAACTGTGCATTGAAGCGGATGGTCTTGGCCCAGCCTTCGCCTGCGCCCAGCACATCGCCATAACTAAAGCCGCCTACCGCCACCAGGCCTTGCATGCGCTCCAATGACACGCGCCCCGACAGCAGATCCGTCATGTGTACATCCACCGCTTCAAAACCGGCGGTATCAAAAGCCCAAGCCATTTCGACATGGCTGTTGCAACCCTGTTCGCGCAGGATGGCAACTCGCGGGCGTTTGCCGGTGGCGATGAACGGAGCGGCGATGTCTTCTTGTGGATTAAAACCCACGCGTGGCGAAATGCCGGGGTCCTGCGTGTCCTGCCAGCGCTCGAATTCCGCCTGGGCGCAGGCGGGGTTATCGCGCAGCGCCATGATGCGACGGCTGACTTCGCTCCACTGCTGAGCCAGTTCGACGCGCGCCGCCTGATAGATGCAATTGCCGTCGCGGTAGAACTCGATCTGGTCGCTATTGTTCAGGCTGCCAATCACATGCGAATGCGCGGACAGGCCAGCGTCGCGCAGCGTCTGCATGACGGCATCGCGTTGCGCCAGCGGCACCTGGATGACTGCGCCGGCCTCTTCGTTGAACAAGGCGCGCAAGGTGATTTCATCGCGCTGCACGGAGACCTGCTCGGGACGGATCTTGTAATCGCCCCAGTCCGCGGCATGCGGATCGATCGTAAGCATATCCAGATTGACGGACACACCCGTATGACCGGCAAAGGCCATTTCGGCTACGGTGGCGGCCAGGCCGCCGTCCGAGCGGTCGTGGTAGGCCAGAATGTGGCCCTGATCCGCCAACTGACGCACGGTGCGCACAAAAGCCAGCATGGCCTGCGCATCCTGCATGTCGGGGACGGACTGCCCGACCTGATTGAAGGCATGCGCCAATACCGATGCCCCCATGCGCTGGCGGCCTTGGCCAAGATCGATCAGGATCAAGGCCGTATCGCCCTGGTCGGTGCGCAACTGTGGCGTCAACGTGCGACGCACGTCGGCGACCTGGGCAAAGGCCGTGACGATCAAGGAAACGGGCGCGATGACCTGACGGGACTCGCCATCCTGCTCCCAGGTCGTGCGCATGGACAGGGAATCCTTGCCCACGGGGATGGACAAGCCCAACTGCTGGCACCACTGGCTGACTGCCTGCACAGTGTCGAACAAGGCCGCATCCTGGCCGTCCACGCCGCAAGCCGCCATCCAGTTGGCAGACAGCTTGACGTCCTTCAGGTCACGTACATCACTGGCGACCAGATTGGTCAACGCCTCGGCCACGGCCATACGACCGGACGCCGCCGCATCAATCATGGCGCTAGGGGTGCGTTCGCCCATGGACATGGCTTCGCCGCGCACGCCTTCAAAGTCGGCCAGCGTAACGGCACAATCGGCCACCGGCACTTGCCAGGGACCAACCATCTGGTCGCGGCTGCACATACCACCCACGGTTCGGTCACCGATGGTGATCAGGAAATTCTTGTTAGCCACGGTCGGGTGGCGCAAGACGCGCCGCACGGCCTCGTCCAGCTTGATGACGGTCAGATCGAGCGGCTCTTGCACTCCGTCGCGGCGCTGCACGTCACGTTCCATGCGGGGGGCCTTGCCCAGAATGACATCCATAGGAACGTCCACTGGGCGCTCGTCCATGCTTTTCGGCGTGTGATCCGCATCCACGCCCGGCAGGCCTTCACCAAAGGTAACGCGCAATTGGCGCTCTTCGGTCGCCACGCCGACCACAGCGTAAGGACAGCGTTCACGCTTGGCGATACGATCAAAACGATCCAGATCCTGGGGCAGGATAGCCAATACGTAGCGTTCTTGCGATTCGTTGGACCAGATCTCGGCCGGCGACAGGCCGGACTCCTCCAGCGGCACCCGAGTCAACTCGAAAATAGCGCCGCGCTTGGCATCGTTGACCAGCTCGGGGAAAGCATTGGACAAACCACCCGCACCCACGTCATGAATGGCGATGATGGGATTGTGTCCGCCTTGCTGCCAGCAACGGTCAATGACTTCCTGGGCACGGCGTTCCATTTCCGGGTTGCCGCGCTGTACGGAGTCAAAGTCCAGTTCGGCGCGATTGGCACCCACGCTCATACTGGAGGCGGCACCGCCACCCATGCCGATGCGCATGCCGGGGCCACCGAGCTGAATCAGCAAGGCTCCAACCGGCAACGGGTCTTTGTGAGTCAGGCGATCGTCTATATAGCCCAGACCACCGGCAATCATGATGGGTTTGTGATAACCCCAGCGCTGTTGCGATGCAGTCTGCTCAAACGTACGGAAATAACCAAGCAGGTTAGGACGGCCGAATTCGTTATTGAAAGCGGCACCGCCTATAGGGCCGTCGATCATGATGTCGAGCGGCTTGGCAATGCGCTCTGGGATGCCGTGGGAATCGCTTTCCCACGGCTCGGGATTATCCGGAAAGCACAGATTAGACACGGTAAATCCGGTCAGGCCAGCCTTGGGCTTGGAGCCTCGACCGGTCGCCCCTTCGTCGCGAATTTCACCGCCTGCCCCGGTAGAGGCCCCAGGGAACGGAGCAATCGCCGTTGGGTGGTTATGGGTTTCCACCTTCATCAAGGTGTGTACTAAAGCCGAATGACGCTGATAGACCGGTTCGTTCGCCTGATCGTTGATGCCCGCATGAAACAGACTGGCCTGACCGCCGGCCATGATGGCGGCATTGTCGGCGTAAGCCACGACCGTGTTTTCCGGCTGAGCCGCATGAGTTTCGCGGATCATGCCGAACAAGGTCTTGTCCTGACGCTGACCATCGATGACCCACTGGGCATTAAAAATCTTGTGGCGGCAATGTTCGCTGTTGGCCTGGGCGAACATCATCAGCTCCACATCGTGTGGATTGCGGCCCAGACGCGTAAACGCGTCCATGAGGTACTCGATCTCATCTTCCGACAAGGCCAGCCCCATGCTGCTGTTGGCCTGACGCAGCGCTGCCACGCCCCCGCCCAACAGATCCACTGACTGTATGGGTTTGCCCGGCAACTCGGCAAACAAAGCCTGACCATCGAACTCTTGGCCCACCACGGTTTCGGTCATGCGATCGTGCAGCAAAGCGGCGATTTGCGCCAACTGGCCTTGATCCAGGTCCTTGATACCCAACAAGCCGCGCTTGGGCGTAATCAGGTAGCGCACGCCGCGTTCGATGCGACGCACAGCCACCAAGCCGCAATTATGCGCAATATCCGTCGCCTTGCTGGCCCAGGGAGAAACAGTGCCCAGGCGAGGCACGACGCGCAACACCAGATCGCCTTTGCCTGGCTCGGGGCTGAGCACGGCAAGACCATCATCGAGCAGATCGCTCAGTTGCTGGCGCGCCGTCGCATCCAGGCCGGACTCATCAGTCCAGACATAGTATTCGTGCAGTGCGCGGACATCGGCGACAGGCAACTGCAACTGTTCGATGCGATCGAGCAGACGTTCGCGGCGAAAGGCGGAAAGCACGGACGAACCGGGGAAGTACAGGATTTGGCTCACGATACGGGAGGGACAAAAAAAGTAGGAGAAATAAGAATCACGCCATTTTACCCGGAAGCGACCGACTGAGCCGCAAAGCAAAATAGGCATGCGCAAAGGTTAATTTTTTAGATGCTATAAGTAGACCATGTTGCACTTTGCCACCGGCACGTGCCAAAACCTGGCCAGCAAACAGCGCGAGAACAGTTCGATGCCCCGGCTTATGCATCCTGGTCCGGCGCAGGGTCGGGATACAGAACTTCCAGAATATCGAGTTCGTCCTTTCCCCCTGGGGTGTGCAAGGTGATCGTGTCGCCTTCGCGCGCCTTGATCAGGGCACGCGCCACCGGCGAGATCCAACTGATACGCCCTTGCAGGGGCTCGGCCTCGTCCACGCCGACAATAGTGACGCGAAATTCTTCGCCCTGACTGTCGCAGTACAGCACCGTTGCTCCGAAAAACACTCGATCCCGATTAGGCTGCAAGCCGGGATCGACGACTTCGGCAATTTCCAGACGTTTGGTCAGAAAGCGGATGCGCCGGTCGATTTCGCGCAGACGTTTTTTGCCGTACAGGTAATCGCCATTTTCCGAGCGATCGCCATTGGAGGCCGCCCAGGAAACAATCTGCACGACTTCAGGGCGTTCGGTGTTCATCAGGTGCGTTAGTTCCGCACGCAGGCGGCGATATCCCTGCACCGTCATATAGTTTTTAGTGCCGACAGGCAAGGCGCTGGCCTGAGTGTCCAGGTCGTCGTCCTCGTCCCCATCGGGCTCTTTTACAAATGCTTTATTCATAGTGATTGCTGTCTGAAGGCTACAGCCATTCCTGCCATACCGGCACCAGGCCAGCGGGTAAAGGCGGCAATCCGCCCAGATCGATTCTGCCTTCGCTTGGCCCATGAAAATCGGACCCGCAAGACACCTGAAACCCATAACGACGCGCTACCTGGGCGTAAATAGCGTATTCCTGGGCAGTGTGACTGCCGGTGAGCACTTCTATGCCCACGCCCCCCAAGTCCTGAAACTGGCTAAATAGCGCGTGCGATCGAGTGTCGTCCAGGTCGTAACGCCCAGGATGAGCAATAATGGCCTTGCCCCCGGCCTGTCGTATCCATTCCACGGCCTGGGTCAGACTCGCCCAGCGAGTAGGCACGAAAGCGGGCTTGCCATCGCCCAGATACCGACGAAAAGCCTCGCCTAGATCGGCACAATGTCCTTGCTGCACCAGAAAACGCGCAAAATGGGTACGACTGACTAATTCCGGGTTGGCCGCAAAGGGCAATGCACCGTCGTAGGCATGAGCAAAGCCTAGGTCTGCCAGACGATCGCCGATGGCACGGGCGCGAGCCTGCCTTCCGACACGCATGGCGTGCAGGGATGCGCGTAAGCCCGGATGCGCGGGATTGATCCCCAACCCGACGACATGAACCGTATGTCCGGCCCAGGTGACCGAGATTTCCACCCCGTCCACAAAGGTCATGCCTCGATCCTGGGCATGGGCACGCGCCTGAGACAAACCGCTGACTTCATCGTGATCGGTCAAGGCCCACAGGCGCACGCCATTGGCATGGGCACGTTCGGCCAATTCGGCGGGCGTCAGCACGCCATCGGAAAACACAGAATGACAATGCAGATCGACCGGCAAAAAGGCCTGAGCGGACATGGGCTTTATCCTGCCAGAAAATGGTCGATATGATCGATCTGATCGGCGCTGCGCAACATAGGGGCATGGCCCACATTGGCCACCTCCACCAATTGCGCATGCGGGTTGCGGCGCAACATTTCGTGCGCGGCCTGGACGGACAGCAAATCGGAATGTTCGCCGCGTAAAATCAGCACTGATTCGGGCAAGCTTTCGTAGGCACCCCACAGCAAAGCCTGGGCGGCATCCAGATCGACATCGGCCTGGCGGGCAAACGCCTGCGACAGGCGCAGATCGTAATGACGCTGCCACTTGCCGTCGTGTTCTACAAACACGTGTCGGGAAATATCCTGCCAATCGGCCAGGCTATGGTCGCCAAAGGGCGCGGATACCGAGCGCACATAATCGACGGCCTGAGCGAAGGTATCGAAAATGACGGCCTGACCGACATAGTCGCTGATGCGCTGCAGACCGGACAGGTTCAGCGCCGGCCCCACGTCGTTCAAGACCACACGCCCCAGCGGCAATTCCATCGGTGCATCCAGTGCGGGACCCGGCCGCGCAGGCCGCAGCAAGGCGGACATGGCCTGGGCTCCGTGCAGGCCCAGCGCGATCAGCCCGCCCATAGACGTGCCGACCCAATCCAGGCGCGCCGGACGAAGCCTGGCCAGCAACACCAACATATCGGCTACATACTGGGGGATGGCATAGGCCGCCGGATCGACCAGCCAATCGGAGCGGCCGCGCCCGACCACGTCGGGAGCGATGACACGATACCGAGCGGCAAGCGGCTGAGCCAGATGGTCGAAATCCCGGCCGGTACGGGTCAGACCATGCACACACATTACTACTTGATCGTTATCCGGGTCGCCCCACTCCCAATACGCCATGCGGTGCGTACCCGAGGCGCTGGCGCACATGACCCAATCGAGGCGAGGTTCCTGAAACGGCGTTGTCATGACGGGAGGTTTTCCGGAATATGGCAGACAAGACCTTATTGTAGCCCAGCGGCAGGACTTTCCCCGTCCGGCATGGACAATCAGGGCACTGGGGCCTGCCAGTACCGCACATGTCTGTCCCGCTCCCCTGCGTAATACAGAACAGGGCCGACCGACTGCACCGTGATGCCTCCCCATTGATCGGTGCGCAGAAACACAGCACCCGCTCTTTCCCAGCGGCGCTGAACCTGGACATGAGGATGGCCGAACCGATTCCACCAACCATTCTGAGAGATGGCCAACGACGCCTGCAAACTGTCCACCAACAACGATCCTGATGAAGTACGAGAACCATGATGGCCGACCACGACCACATCAGCCCTGCCCAAGCCTTGTTCCAGCATCGCCTGCTCCTGGGCGATGCCGGCGTCGCCCAGGAGCAAAGCAGCATGATGCGCCCCGCGCACTTCCAACACACAGCTAAACGCATTTTTATCCTTTTGCTTCTGGATAAACCCCCCGTCACTGTGCACAGGAGGCCACCGGAAGCGAAACTGGACACCATCCATTTCCCAATGCATGCCCTGTGCGCACGGGGATATAGCCAGGGGTCTAGGCACCGCCCCCTTGGGCAAGCCCAGCAGACGTTCTTCTCGATTCAGGTGGGCATCCAGATCAAAACTGCTGAATGCCTGCTCCACAGGCACGCCCTGCAAAACACTACGCACGCCGCCCACATGATCCATATCGGCATGCGAAAGCACCAATACATCCAGCCGGGCAATCCCGGCTGCCCGCAGAAAGGGGCGAATGGCCCGCAAGCCTTCGTCGGATGCTGGCCCGTACAAGTTACCGGCATCAAACAGCAAGGCGTGGCGCTGGGTACGCACTATGATGGCGCTCCCCTGCCCGACGTCCAATGCCGTCAGCGTCCAGTCACCATGCGCCGGGGTGGCTGGGCGCAGAATCAAAGACGGTAAAATCAGTAAAGCGGCTGCCCAACGAGGAACAAACCCTCGAGGCAACAGCAGCAACATCACGCCAAGCAAAGCCACCACTGTCCAGACCAACTGCTGGGCAGGGACCGCGATACTGGCCAATGGGTGCGCCGCCAGCCAGGCCGTAGGCCACATGGTCAGCTCCAGCATGGCATGCGCCAGCCAGGCTACTGCATCGCACACGACAGCCGGTGCCTGCGCAGCCGCCAGCACCATCAAAAGCAGCACCAATGGGGTGGCAATCGAGCCCATCAACACAATAGCGTAGGCATTGGCCGGCAACGACGCCAGAGACACTTCGTGGAATAAGGGAGCCAACGCAGGCATCAAAGCCAGGGTCAACATGGCCTGCAAGCGCAACGCTGTCCAGAAATACGCCCGGGCTCTGCGCCAGCGATCATCCGCCGCCTGCACCAGCCCCCGCCCTTCATGCATGGCCAACAGAACAGACACTGCGCCGAAAGACAGATAGAAACCAGTGGTCAACCCCGCCCAGGGATCATGCAGCGCAACCGCGGCGGCCGCCAGCATCAAAATACGACTGGCACCCAAACGCAGGCCAGACAAGCGACAGATGCCGGCCACCAGCAGCATCAGAAAGGTGCGTTGTGCCGGCACGCCCCAGCCCGCTATTACGCAATACGCCCCGGCTCCGAGCAAGCCCGTACAGCTTGCCGCGATCTGAGCGGGGCAAGACTCGGCCAAAGCCCTGCCCCGCCAGTAAAGGCGTCGCCAGACCCAGGACACCATACCCGCCAGCAAGAGCGCCAGCAAAGTGACATGCGTGCCGCTGATGGAGACCAGATGGGTCAGACCGCTGCGATTGAACATCTGCCAGTCGGCAGGCGCAATGCTGGCCTGATCACCTAAAGCCAGGGCGAGCATGACGCCGCCCCAACGCCTGTCCTGCACATACGGCAGCATGGCCTTGCGGATCTGATGTCGCCAATATTCGGCCTGCACGCCCCAATCTAATTGAGCGGCAGGCTCCAACATGCGGGGCGAGCCGCGCACGCTGCCCACCACACGCCATCCCTGAACCATCGCGTGGCGCTCGGCATCATAACCATGCGGATTACGCGCGCCTTGCGGCGGACGTATCAGCAGGGACATGCGCCAACGCTGGCCCGGAGCCAGATCAGGAAACACATGCACGGCAGGATCGCTGTAAATGGAGCCACGCTGCGGAGCATGCCAGCGCACCAGCATGGTCTGCGGCAAACCTGCCGGACGCGATTGCAACACCCGCGCCCGGAATTGACGGTGTGCCGGACCGGCCTGCACCAAGGAGACGATTTCCAGATCGACACGACTGACTTTGTTGATATCTGCCGCAGGCACGCTCTGTTCCAGGCGCTGCTGAACATGCCACTGACTATACATGGCACCCGCCAGCGCAAACACACACAACCAGACCACAGCAAACCGCAAGGCCGACACAGCGGCCAGCAGCACCGCAAGTCCCCAAAGCCATTCAGGGGCAGGCAAACTATCAGGCGGCAAAAAATGCACCGCCGTTGCAGCAGCGACAAAGGCCCCAAGACAAGCCCGCCCGATCAAGCCTGCTCCTTCGCCGTCATAGGGATCTCCACACAAATCCCCAGCTTAAATGCGGGCGCTGTTCCGGCAGACTAAACGGACGAGCTAATATGTCCCTCGGCTTATACCTAGGTGACTGGGGCAGGCGGCAATGACATGCGCAGCAAGACATCCAGACGCGGCAGAACGCGACGTGCCGTTGCGCCCGTAGCGGCGATTACCTGCTCCACTCTCAACCCACGTAACTGCGCCAGACTGCGCGCAATTCCTAGCGCCTGCGCGGGCTCGTTGCGCACCGATGCCAGCGGCGTGCCGGGTTCGACCAGCCAGGAAGGAGCCAGATCTGGCGCATCGGTCTCCAGAACAAGATGGTCCAGCGCCATGTCCTGCGCCAGTCGTCGTATCTGTTTGGCCCGAGCAAAGGTCATGGCACCACCCAAGCCCAGTGCGCAGCCCTGGCGCACGAACATATCCGCCTGTTGGTGGCTGCCATTGAAGGCATGGGCAATACCGCCTACGCCCGGGAACTGACGCAGATACTTCAGCACCCGGTCCTGGGATCGACGCACATGCAGCAACACCGGCAAACCATAGCGCTGGGCCAGGGCCAATTGACGCTCGTACATCCATTCCTGATGCTGGACGGCCGCCTGGGCCTTGAGTTCCGGCACAAAGAAGTCCAGACCTATTTCGCCTATGGCGACAAAACGCGGGTCATCCAGGCTTTTCTGCACCTGCCGCTCCAGCTCCAGCAAGTCAGCTTCGCCCGCCCCCAGCACGTATAAAGGATGGATGCCCAAAGCATAGCCACCACCCTGCACGGCCCGCGCCGCCACACGGGCCTGCTCAAAATCGAACACACCCACGGCAGGCACCACAATGGACTGCACTCCGGCCAGACGCGCACGCTCGATCACCGCCGCACGATCGGCGGCAAACTCAGGGGCGTCCAGGTGGCAATGCGTATCGATCAGCATAGAAAGTCGGGAATCGGGAATCGGGAATCGGGAATCGGGAATCGGCACCATCCTGGGATCAGGATACAAAAAAATGGAGCGCATAGCGCCCCATTTTTCACACGCCATCGGCGCAAAAACTACGCGTTGGCCTCTTGCGCCAGATAGCCTTTGTCCATGACCAACTGTCGATGCGCCAACGCTGCCAGGGCCGGATCGTGGGTCACGATGACAAAAGCCGTGCCGAACTCCTGATTGACCTTGGTCAGCAAGTCGAACATCCCTTCGGCTGTGTAGCGATCCAGATTGCCGGTGGGTTCGTCCGCCAGCACGCAGGCCGGACGGGTGACCAAAGCACGCGCCAGCGCCACGCGCTGCCGTTCGCCGCCCGACAACTGACCGGGGTAATGGTGAATGCGCTGCGCCAGCCCGACCTGCTCCAACACGACCTGCGCCTGCTCCCGTGCCTGCTTGCGCTTCATGCGCCGCACAATCAAGGGCATGGCCACATTGTCCAACGCGTCGAACTCGGCCAGCAGGTGATGGAACTGATAAACGAAGCCCAGCACCTGATTGCGCAACTGGCTGCGCTGACGCTCGTTGAGCGAACTGGCCTGCACCCCGTTGACTTCGATGCTGCCGCTGCTGGGCGCATCGAGCAGGCCGAGCGAATGCAGCAAGGTACTCTTGCCCGAGCCCGACGCACCGATGATGGCAACCATTTCGCCACGCGCCACTTCCAGACTGACATTCGAGAGAACCTGAATGGTATTGCCGCCTTCTTCGTAATGCACGCTGACATCGCGAGCACGCAGCACGGTGGAATGAATGTTCTCAGTCATGACGCAGCACCTGCGCAGGTTGCAGCTTGGACGCACGCCAGCTGGGATACAACGTCGCCAGGAAAGACAGCACCAGCGACACCAAGGCGATCAGCACAATATCGTCCACTTGCGGGTTGGAGGGCAGTTCGCTGATGAAGTAAATCTGCTGCGGCAGGAACTTGCGCCCCATCAGATTTTCGATGAAAGGCACGATGACATCGATATTGTAGGCAATCAACGCCCCCAGCCCCACGCCCAGCACCGTACCCACCACGCCGATCAAGGCACCTTGCACCAGAAAGATGCGGGCAATCTCGCGCGGGGTCGCGCCTAGGGTTCGCAAAATAGCAATATCGGATTGCTTGTCTTTGACGGCCATGACCAGCGAGGACAACAGATTGAAAGCAGCCACGGCAACAATCAGGGCCAGAATCAAAAACATCATGCGTTTTTCGGTCTGTACAGCTGCAAACCAGGTGCGGTTGTTCTCGGTCCAGTCCGATACATACACATAGCTGGGCATGGTGTTGGCGATTTCCTGTGCCACCTGCGGGGCTTTCTGCATGTCTTTGATGCGCAGGCGCACGCCGCTATTGCCCACATCCCGGAAAACACGCGCCGCATCCTCGACATTGACGAACGCCAAGGTGGCATCGTATTCGTAATACCCGGAGGAAAAAATACCGGTGACGGTAAATTGGCGCATGCGCGGAGAAAACCCAGCCGGCGAAATGGAACCCTGCGGGGCCATGACCATAATGGTATCCCCCATGCGCACCCGCAGCATTCCGGCTAATTGTTCGCCCAGCACAATCCCAAACGAACCGGGTGTCAGGCTATCCAGGCGGCCCAGCACCATCTGCTGATCCAGTTCGGACACCTGGGGTTCGCGCGCCGGATCGATGCCGCGCACCTGCACGCCGGTCAACTGATTGCTGCGCACCAGCATGCCCTGCCCGGCCACATATGGCGCAGCTCCGATCACCACCGGATTATCCTGCGCCTTGCCGGCCAGGTTTTCCCAATGATCCAGCACCTGTTGATGATCGGCGTTGCGCACCACCAGTTCGATATGGGGGAGTACCGACAGCATGCGATCGCGCACCTGGGTCTGAAAACCATTCATGACCGATAACACCACAATCAAGGCGGCCACGCCCAGCGCAATCCCCGCCATGGAACTGCCGGCAATAAAAGACACGAACCGGTCCGAGCGACCACCCCGCCGCTTGCGCGCCCGGGCCAGCCCGGCGTATCGCGCCCCTATCCAAAATTCATATGCCATTCGAGCTGCTACCGCCTTAAAGAAAACACTACAATTGCCATCATGCAGATCGTACTCAAGGGCGCGCTGCCAGATCCGGCTATTGCGCGCGAACTCATCAAACACCTGGCCATAACCGCCCCCACTCTGGTGCAGTGGCTAGAACAGGGGCGGGGCGAACTGTCGCTGCGGGAACCAGCGACCGACTTATGCACCCCGGCAGAATCCTGCCTGCTACAGGCCCACGGTTTTATGGCCGACCAAGCACAGCATCTTAGCGCAGGTCTGGCTGCTTTGCGGGCCCGCCAACTGAAACAAATCCAGAATCTGCCCGCCCACGCCCCATTATGGCTAGCCGAACTGGCGCACATCGCGCCTTCGCGTGACGGTGCCATGCTGTTGCCGGCAGCGCAACTCAGCGTTTCCCAGGCGCACAGCCGCGCCTTGCTGGATGCCTTTACCCCCTATCTGGACGGTACAGGTTTTACCTTCAGTTACCTGACTGCTGATTATTGGAGCGTAACGCCCCCGGTCGATTTCCACTACCCAGCCCCCTCGCCGGAACTGGTCAGTCAAAGCAACCTGAATGATTGGTGGACGCAAGATGCCAGGGCGCGCCCGTGGCGTCGCCTGGTCAACGAATTTCAGATGCTGGCTTTCGATCTGCCTGTGAACCGGGAACGCGAATCGGCGGGCCTACCGCCCATCAACAGCCTATGGCTGTTCGGCGGCGCTCGGCCCGATCAATTGGGAGCACCGCCGCAAGCGTTGCTGGAAATCGATACCTTGCAGGACAGTCTGATACAGCAAGACTGGGGACGCTGGTTGCACGAACTGGCCGATCTGGACAAAACCGTGTTGCGTCCTTTGGCAAACCAGGCACAGCCCGAACTGGTGCTGACCGGCCAGGACCGTATCGCCCATGTACGTGCGGCCCCACGCCGCTTCTGGCCTTTCTCTTTATTGAATAACCCGCAGAACTGGAGCAAGTGGTGGTCACCCCAATCCTGAAAAATCGTCCCCAGCAACAACAGGCCAGCCAGGCCCTGGAGCAGGCCGGTCTGCATCCCCTGATGGCACGCCTGCTGGCCGCCCGCGGGGTCAAGGATGCCACCCAGATCGAGATCAGTTGGCAACGGCTGATTCCACCAGCCATGCTCGGTCAGGCGCAGCGCGCCGCCGCCCTGCTGGCCGATGCCATAGACCGGCGCGACCGCATGTTGATCATTGCCGACTATGACTGCGACGGTGCCACGGCCTGTGCCGTGGGCCTGCGCGCCCTGCGCAGCATGGGCGCCATTGTGGACTTCCTGGTGCCCAACCGCTTCGAAACCGGTTACGGCCTATCGCCCGCGGTCGTGGATCTTGCCCTGCAGCATGTGGCCGGCAAGCCCGACCTGCTTATTACGGTGGATAACGGCATTGCCAGCCTGGATGGCGTGGAAGCGGCGCACGAAGCGGGCATGCAGGTTCTGATCACCGATCACCACCTGCCCGGCGACGAACTGCCCGACGCCTTGGCTATCGTGAATCCCAACCAGCCCGGCTGCGACTTTCCGTCCAAGAATCTGGCCGGCGTAGGGGTCATTTTTTATTTGATGCTGGCCCTGCGCGCCGAGCTGCGCCAGCGCGGAGTCTATCCGGCCAACGGCGGACCACGTCTGGATGCGCTGTCCGATCTGGTCGCGCTGGGCACGGTGGCCGACGTCGTCAGTCTGGACGCCAACAATCGCCTGATCGTCACTCAGGGCCTGGAACGTATGCGTGCCGGACGCATGCAGCCGGGCCTGCGCGCCCTGTTCCAGGTCGCCGGCCGCGAACCGCGCCAGGCCAGCGCCTTTGACCTGGGTTTTGCCCTGGGACCGCGCATCAATGCCGCCGGCCGTCTAGCCGATATGTCGCTGGGCATACGTTGCCTGATCACGGACGACGAGCAAGAAGCCGCCGATATCGCCCAGGAGCTGGAGGACATGAACCAGGACCGACGCGCCATCGAAAACACCATGCGCGAAGAAGCGCTGCAAGCGGCTGAACAAGCCGAGCCCGACACCTGCGCCACGGTCTGCGTCTACCACCCGGACTGGCACCAGGGCGTTGTGGGCCTGGTCGCCTCGCGCCTGAAGGAAAAATATTGGCGGCCCACCCTGGCGTTTGCCCAGGGCGACCCCGGCGAAATCAAAGGGTCGGGACGCTCGATTCCCGATGTACACCTGCGCGATGCGCTGGATCTGGTATCCAAACGCTACCCCGGCCTGATCCTGAAGTTCGGCGGCCATGCGATGGCAGCCGGCCTGACCATCGAAGAAGACAATTACGATGTCTTTGTGCAAGCCTTCGAAGAAGCGGTGCAGGAACTGACCGGCCGTTTTCAGTTCGACCCCGTTATCGAAACGGACGGTTCTCTGGAGCCACAACACGCCACCATTTCCGTTGCCGGCCTGATCCAGAAGCAGGTTTGGGGAGCAGGCTTTCCGCCCCCCATATTTCGTGACCAGTTCCTGGTGCGCCAACAGCGCCTGCTAAAGAACAAACACCTGAAGCTAACACTGGAGCGCGAGGGCAACCGCTTCGATGCCATCTGGTTCAACCGCGACACGCTGCTGCCCGATGCCATCGAAGCCGCCTACCGCCTGGATCAGAACGAATGGAACGGCAATATCAATGTGCAATTGATCATTGAGTTCGCCCAGGGGCGCTAAAGCGCTCCCGCCTAAGACCGACTTGGTGCCGTCGCCAGCACCAGGCCGGTCAGGGCCAGGACAAAAGCCAACAAGTGCATGCTGGTAAAAGGCTCGCCCAACACCAGCACGCCCACCGCCGCTGTTCCAACCGGCATCAAGACCATGAATACAGCGGCGCGCGAAGCCGGCACATGAGTGACACCCGTCATCCACAGCCACACCGTCCATACGCTGGCTGCCAAGGAATAAAACACCAATAACAGCCAGATTCCGCCGGGCACGGCCGAAAAAGAGAAATCGCGGGCAGCGTAAATACCCAGTGGGGTAATCAACACCAGGCTGCACAGATTTATGACGGCGCTGATGCGCTTGGGACTCATGACCGAGGTCAATCGTTTGCCGATGACCGCATACGCCGCCTCGCACAGCACCGCGCAAAAAATCAAAGCGTTGCCCAACCAGATGCGTCCAGCATCGCCGGCGACTTGCCCGCTGTCTTCGTTTTGGACAAAAGCCAGCAAAGCAATACCCAGCATGCCCAAGGCCAACGCTACCCAGGTGCGCGCGCCGATATGCTCTTTCAGGAAATACCAGCTGAACACGGCCACGACGCCGGGAATGGCCGACAGAATAACGCCGGCCGAGACCGCACTGGTCATGCTGATACCCGCCACCATGCACAGGGTAAACAGAAAATTGCCCAGAAACGATTCCAAAAAGATCAACCCGCGAGTACGGGCATCCAGAGCCGGCTCAGTGGCCGGCTTGCGCAACCAACGCAGCATCGCAACCGCACCGATGCCAAAGCGTAACCAGGCCAGCAAAAAAATCGGCAAGGCCGCCACGAGCGGCCGGGTCAGCGCAATATAGCTACCGACCAGGCTCATCGACAAAGCCAGACAGCCATACGCCACCCAGCGCGAACCGCCCGCGCTCAAGGCACCACCTCGAATAAATACATAATTTCAGCCCCTATATCAAAAAACGGCATCCAGTTACGGTCTACAATACGGCCCGAGCCCGGCCTTCCAGGACATCCCTGCATTCGAGTCCACGCTGCTGCGAGCCGCTAGTGTATATCGGCGAATCGCGCCCGAGGCAACTTGTCTGCCAAGGTTGCCTAACCCATCCGAAGGCCGTTTCGTCCGTAAAACACAATGACGACGAACCGCGCCCGCCCGCACCCCGGCCAGCGCCACGCTCCTGTTTTTCTTTATTACGCCCCGCACGCCGCCGGCCTACAGGCTTGCGTCGCCGTGCCCATTCCTTGAAGGATTAATCATCATGCAGGCTATCGCCCGCTTGAGCCGCTTTGTTGGCAATACCTTTGCCATCTGGGTTCTGCTGTTCGCCGTTCTGGCTTTTTATGTCCCTGAGCACTATCGTTGGCTGGGTGCCTACATTGTTCCGCTGCTGGGCATCATCATGTTCGGCATGGGGCTGACCCTGTCCCGCCAGGACTTTGCCGAAGTCTTTACCCGCCCCGGCCGTGTCGCCGTCGGTGTGCTGGGCCAGTTTCTGATCATGCCGGCCCTGGCCTGGCTGCTGTGCAAGCTGTTCGCTCTGCCGCCGGAACTGGCCGTAGGCGTCATTCTGGTGGGCTGCTGCCCGGGCGGCACCTCCTCGAATGTCATGACTTTTCTGTCGCGCGGCGATGTGGCGCTGTCCGTGGCCATTACCTCGGTAACAACGCTGCTGGCCCCTATCGTGACCCCGGCGCTTATCTACCTGCTGGCCAGCCAGTGGCTGGAAGTCAGCGCTTCGGCCATGTTCTGGTCCATTGTCCAGGTAGTGATTCTGCCCATCGCCCTGGGAGTGATCGTGCAATCCGTGCTGGGCGATAAAGTCAAAGCCGGCGTTACCGTGCTGCCTCTGGTCTCGGTAGCCGCTATTGTGGCCATCGTGGCCGCCGTGGTGGCCGGCAATCAAGCCAAGATCGCCACCAGCGGCCTGCTGGTCTTTTCGGTTGTGGTGCTGCACAACACCCTGGGCTATGCGCTAGGCTACGTACTGGCGCGTCTGTCGGGGATGCCACTTGCCCAGCGCAAGACCCTGTCGATAGAAATCGGCATGCAGAACTCCGGACTGGGCGTAGCCCTGGCCAGCGCCCACTTTTCGCCACTGGCCGCCGTGCCCAGCGCCATTTTCAGCGTCTGGCACAATATTTCCGGCCCGCTGGCCGCTACCGTCTTTAGGCGCATGAAAGACCCGGCTAAAAACTGACATGCCCCCACTGCTTTCCAAAGATCCGCATGGGAAGCAGCCAGAAAAATCCAGATCATGAATCCTGGATAGTGCGATCCAACAGAAAGCCCGCGCAAGCGGGCTTTCTGGCTTTCACAATACCTGTGCCGACATCAACGCGAGACGCTGTCCGCGAATTGACTGATGGCCTTGACCACCCGCCGCGCGTCCTCGCGGATGCGTTCCATCAAGCCCCCCGCTTTTTGCGTCAAATCCAGGCTACGATCGACATATTCACGGCTGCTTTGCATCTGGACCTCGGCCCGCTGCGCCAATTCCTGATTTTGTTGGATCAGCGATGCAATATCCACCGTAAACTGGTGTGTGCGCCCCGCCAGATTACGCACCTCGCCCGCCACGACGGCAAAGCCCCTGCCCTGCGGGCCCGCCCGCGCCGCTTCGATAGCGGCATTCAAGGCAAGCAGATTGGTCTGAAACGCAATATCCTGAATCGAATGCACCATCGCGCCAATGCGCTCGGACTGCTCATTCAAGGCATGAATTTCCTGCCCGGCCTGCTCCAGGCGCTGTTCGATGTCGCGCACCGTATCCAAGGTCTTGCGCATTGTGCTTTCGCCCTCGCATGCGCCCTTGTCCGTATCCTGGGCTATCTGCATCGCCATCTGCGCCGCGCAGGACTCGGCCTGATTGCGCTCGACCTGAGCCGTCACATCGGTCGCAAACTTCACCACGCCATACAAAGTACCCTGCCCGTCGTAGACCGGGTTATAACTGGCACGCAACCACACCGTGCGCCCCTCGCGCGTACGCCGACGAAACTGATCCGAAACAAATTCCCCCTGATTCAAGGTAGCCCAGAAAGCCTGATACTGAGCAGACTGCACTTCTTCGGGAAAGCAAAACTGCGCATGATGATGACCGACGACCTGCGCGGACTCGTACCCCATCAAGCCCAGGAAGTTGGCATTGGCGCGCCGTACATGCCCGTCAAGGTCAAATTCGATCACAGCCATAGACCGGTCTATGGCCGCCAATAAACTGGCACGGCTGTTTTCGGCCACCATCTGCGCGCTGATGTCCGTCGCCAGCATCAAGATATGTTCATCAGTCGATTTGCGTCCCGGCAACGGCGAAAAACTGACTTGCAACCAGACAGGCTGCCCCCGCACGGCACACCGCATGCTGCCGCCCTGCTGCGACAAAGCCTGAATCTGGCTGCGTGAAGAGCGTTCGGGTATGTCGCAGGCAAGCAGCTTATCGGCATAGTCACACCCGACCACCTCCTGAGCCGGACAAGCCAGTAATTGAGCCAAGCCAGGGCTACACGATAAAAACCGCCCTTGAGCATCAAGCTCGGCAACAGCGGCACTGCTCCAGAGCGATTGGGCAAAACGGCCCGACACAGGGCCACTGAAGGCCGCGCCGCCGGAACTGAACAGCCCGCCCATCAACCACGATAGTTTCTTGTTCACTTGATTGCTTTAATGCTTAAGGGAAAACCCGCAGTTTACCGTCTTAACATAACAGCATGTAAGCAAATGATACGCATCGTCCGGGAATTTAGGCGTTACCGACTTTGCGCGACGACACGTAAATACCGCCAACAATTAACAAAAACGCAGCAGCGTGATATAGCTTAGGGGTGTCTCCCAATATGAACACCGACATCAGTGCGGCAAACACCGGCATCAAATTAACAAAGAAACCGGCCGTCGCCGCACCGACCCGCTGCACCGCCACGCCCCAACAACGCAATGCGACCAAGGCTGGTCCTGTACCCACATACAGCACGGCTAGCAACAACATCCATGTCCAGTCGATATGCCAATCGGTCCACTGCCATTCCAGCGCAGCAAAGGCACCCGACCAGAGCAGACCAAAAAAGACTTGGGCCATAATCACCGTGGCCCAACTTTGGGCAATATCGGCCGGGTGTTTACGGGTACTGAGCATCCAGCTGTAAATGGCCCAGGCTATCGTGGCAACAATCATATAAACGTCGCCGGGCACAAAACTCAAGGCCAGCAGTTCTTCCCAATCGGCACGGGTCAGGACCAATATCACGCCCAGCAAGGACATCAGGCCACCGATCAGTTGTCGCCAGTTAACCGATGCGCCAAAAAACAGACGCCCTATGACCAACATCCAGAAAGGCAAGCTAGCATTGACCAGCGTGACGTTGATTGGACTGGAGCTTTGCAAAGCCAGATACTGCAGCGCGTTATAGATGCCTATGCCCAGCAAGCCCAGAATGGAATAGCGACGCCAATGGGTCCACAGGCTACTGCCCCGCCGCAGGACTTGGCGGCCAAAAAACAGCAGGATCACAAATGCCACCAACCAGCGCAAAAAATTAAGCGTGATGGGCGGCACTTGGTCGTGGATCAGGCGTCCGACAATGGCATTGCTTGCCCATAGAATAGTAGGCAACACCAACAGGGCTGTCGTGCCGGGGGTCAGTTTCTGAGTGCTCACAAAACGGGTCCAAAAAAACGAAAACCTCTTCCGCCCGCCTTGCGCGGCCGTCAGAACAAGGCACAGTATAGTGAAGAAACACAACGGTTCCAGCCCACGGCCCGCGATGCCTGCACACATTCGGACTGGTCAATCTTTGACCAATCCATAAATATTATTTATAATCAAAGTATTGTCTCGTCATGGTACCGGCGATCTTTCCGGCCCATCCGTCCATGTTCTTGCGGCTATAAATGGCCACAAGCAAGCCTCTCGACCTTGCCCAGGCGCTATACGCTTGGCGCAAGCACTGCTAACGCCCCCTTGCGGGCATTGTGCGACCCAGACCACCCGCGCCGGCGCAGCCGGTCCATCGGTCCGCTCTCGCGACGACGTTCTCCCGTCCCGCCCTCTCCGGGCCCGACGGGACATATTCATTTTTTTAGGAGTCCCGATCTATGGCCAAAGAAGAGCTACTTGAAATGCAAGGTTCCGTCACCGAAATCCTGCCTGACTCGCGCTTTCGCGTCACGCTGGACAACGGTCATGCCGTCATTGCCTATACCGGCGGCAAAATGCGCAAGCACCATATCCGTATTCTGGCGGGCGACGCCGTTACACTGGAAATGTCTCCCTACGACCTGAGCAAAGGTCGCATCACCTTCCGTCACTTGCCCAAACGCGTCGGCGCGGCAGTGGCCCCCCGCCGCACACAGCACAAGCGATAAGCCGGGCGAATCGACACACCCTTGTCACAATTCGATGCAAAGATCACAGGTTATGACAGGGGTGCGGCACGGATATCCGTAGAAGTGGCGTACTCGACACACTGTGGAGTCCGCCGTGAAAAAGCTGCTTACCCTCAAGACAGGTTTCATTGCCTATTTCGCCGTCCTGGGCCTGTTCCTGGCGCTGATCTTCAGTGCTCTGCAACACCTGACATCCAGCATCGAGCAACTCAAACAACTGGAAGCCCAGCGCTATCAAGCCACCACACTGGCCAACGAGTTCAAGCGCGTCACCGAATCCATCAGCCGGCAGACCATTGCCTTTGTTTCCAGCGAACAGCCCGAATTTCAACAAAATTTCGAGCGTCTGCTGGATGTGTTTACGGGCCGGCAAGCCGACGCAGACGGCCTGAGCGCAAGCATGCTGGCCCGTTTTGCGAACATTGATCTGCTGCCCGATGAGCAAGCCCTGCTACGCTCGGCCTACGACCAAACCCTGGCGCTGAGCCAGATCCAGATTGAAGCCATCAGTACCGCCAGCGGCCAGTTCGATGACGGTGCCGGCGGCGTGCGTGTGGCCCTGCCCAATTCGCTGATGGCCAAAGTGTTGGTGTTCAGCCAGCAGTACACCAAGGCCGCCGCCGACATCGCCACGACCATAGACGCGCTGGATCAGCAGGTCAGCCAGCGCCTGGACGCCCGGCTTGAGCAGGCCGGACATACCAGCGACCGGGCGTTCTGGCTGGCACTGGTCGCCTTGGCCTTGTTTTTCCTGGTCAGCGCCTTGACCTTGCTGCTGCTGTACCGATCCATCAAGCAGCCCATCGCCCAAGGTGTGGCCCTGGCCAATGAACTGGCCAGCGGCAACTTGACCGCCCGCCTGAATCTGCACCGCCAAGACGAAATAGGCGAACTGCTGACGGCGCTGAACGGCATAGGAGAAGGCCTGCAACGTGCTGTCGAGCAGATTCGCCACCAAACTCAACTGATCACCGACGGCTCCCAGACGATCTCCAGCGGCAACCAGGACTTGGCGTTGCGCACTCAAGAGCAATCAAGCAGCGTGCAGCAAACCGTGGGCACCATGAACCAGTTGGCCCACACCGTCCGCCAGAATGCAGACAATGCGCAGCACGCCGACCAGTTGGCGCAGCAGGCCTCCGGACAGGTGCGCCATGGCAATCAGGCGGCCGAAAGCATGTTGGAGATCATGCGCGACATCGGCGAGAGTTCGCGCACCATGGGTGAGATCACCCATCTGATCCGCAACATCGCCTTTCAGACAAATATTCTGGCCCTGAATGCCGCCGTAGAAGCAGCCCGCGCCGGCCCCCAGGGACGCGGGTTTGCGGTGGTGGCTACCGAAGTGCGCCAACTTGCGCTACGTTCCTCGGATGCCTCGCGGGATATCGAGGCACTGATATCGCGCTCGGTCGAACAGATCAATGCCGGCAGCCAGGCAGCCGCCTCGGTCGGAGCAGCCATGTCCGAAACCGAGCAGACGGTGGAAAAAGTACGCACTATCGTGACCGATATTGCCCACGCTTCGCGCGAACAGGCGGAAGGCGTCGAGCAAGTCAGCCAGGCCATGACCCAGCTGGATCAGATCACGCGCCGCAATAGCCAGTTGGTGCAGCATGCCGCCGCCACGACCTTGTTGCAGCTAGAGCAGGCCGACACCCTCTCGGAAGTCGTCGCCCATTTCCAGCTGGACGAGACCGCCACGCAAGCCGAATCGCAAACGGTCGATGCCCCCGAGCCCTGGTCGGATGCCCCCGCCCCGAAGGCAGGTCCATCGACCCTGCGTCTGGCCGCCATGCACTAAAAAGCGGGCCGATAGCACGTAAATGCGTGCCACATCGATTCGATACGGGTAAAATCAAGGGTTTCCCGCCTTGCCTTGAGCGACGCAGCGGGAGCTTGCACACCAATCACAGGAAACCCGCTGAACATGGAATCGGAACGCCTCAATCAACTCGAAGCCCGCCTGGACGACTATTCGGAGCGGGAAAACGCTCTTCGGAGGTATCTTTGACTACGATGACAAAGCGCAACGCCTGCATGTAGTCAACGCCGAGCTCGAAGACCCCAACGTCTGGAACAATCCCCAACACGCTCAGGACCTGGGCCGCGAAAAGAAAAGCCTGGAAAACGTCGTGCGCGTGCTGGACACGCTGCATACTGGCCTGAAAGACGCGCGCGACTTGTTCGAGCTGGCGGCGATGGATGACGACGATGCCACCATTGCTGCCATCGAAGACGATTGCAACGCCATGGCCGCACGCATCGAAGAACTCGAATTCCGTCGCATGTTCTCCAATCCAGCCGACCCCATGAACTGCTTCCTGGACATTCAGGCCGGTGCCGGCGGGACCGAAGCTCAGGACTGGGCTTCCATGTTGCTGCGCCAGTACCTGCGCTATGCCGAGAACAAAGGCTTCAAAACCGAAATCCTGGAACAATCCGATGGCGATGTGGCCGGCATCAAGTCTGCCACGATCAAGATCGAAGGCGACTACGCCTATGGCTTTCTGCGCACCGAGACCGGCGTGCATCGCCTGGTGCGCAAAAGCCCCTTCGACTCGTCCAACGGGCGCCACACCTCTTTTTCCAGCGTGTTCGTCTACCCCGAGATCGACGACTCCTTCGAGATCGAAATCAACCCGGCGGATCTGCGCGTGGACACCTATCGGGCCAGCGGCGCGGGCGGACAGCACATCAACAAGACCGACTCGGCCGTACGTCTGACCCACGAGCCTACCGGCATCGTGGTGCAATGTCAGAACGACCGTTCGCAGCACCGCAACCGCGCCGAAGCCATGCAAATGCTCAAGTCCCGCCTGTACGAGCTGGAAATGCGCAATCGCATGGCCGAGCAGCAAAAGCTGGAAGACTCCAAAAGCGATGTAGGCTGGGGCCACCAGATCCGCTCCTACGTGCTGGACCAGAGCCGTATCAAGGACCTGCGCACCAACGTAGAAATCTCCAATACCCAGAAGGTGCTGGACGGCGACCTGGACCCCTTCATCCAGGCCAGCCTAAAGCAAGGTGTCTAATATGGCCGGCACAACGCTCACTGTAATCAGCGGCGCGTCACGGGGCCTGGGCCATGCGTTGGCGCTGCGCAGCCTGGCCGCTGGCCATCGGCTGATCACCCTGGCCCGCAGCCCCTTGTCGCTGCCAGTGCATGGCTCCAGTCACCAGCACATCCAAACCGATCTGGCCACCGTGCATGGTGCCGCCCAGGCCTGTACAGCACTGCTCCAAATGCTGCGGCAGGAACACGCTGAGCGCTTCGTGCTGATCAACAACGCAGGAACGGTCGATCCGGTAGCCCAGACCGCCGATCTGCTCGATGCGCAGGCCATCGCCCGTGCATTGCAATTGAATCTGGCCAGCGTCATGAACCTGACCGCTGCCTTTATGCAAGGCACGCCCGCCACCGCGCGTCGCCAGGTCCTGAACATTTCCTCGGGTGCGGGCCGCAAGCCCGTATCGGGCTGGGCCGTATACGGTGCCAGCAAGGCAGCCCTGGATTTCTACACTCAGACCCTGCAACTGGAAAACCCTTCGCTTCAAGCCTGTTCAATGGCTCCCGGCGTCATCGACACCGATATGCAGTCCCATATCCGCCAACAGTCGCGAGACGACTTCCCGGGACTGAACCGCTTTCTCGAACTGCACCAGTACGGCCAGCTCAGCACGGCGCACGATACCGCCGACCGGATCTTGCGCCACCTGGACAGCCCGGCGTTTGGCAGCCATACCCTGGACGACATCCGCCACTACGAATAGATACTTAATAACATGACTGAACAGCTAGACACCGCTACGCCCGCCGTGGACGAAAACCGCCTGATCGCCGAACGCCGCTCCAAACTGGATCGCATCCGTCAGTCCGGCATCGCCTACCCCAACGATTTTCGCCCCGACGCTCACGCCGCCGAGCTGCATGCCCAATATGGCGAGCAGGACAAAGACGCCCTGGCCGAATTGAACAAGACGGTGAAAGTCGCCGGCCGCATGATGCTCAAGCGCGTCATGGGCAAAGCCAGCTTCGCCAGCCTGCAGGACAGCAGCGGTCGCATCCAGATCTACCTGGACAAGGCCGCCCTGGGGGAAGAGCTTTACGCGGAATTCAAGGGATGGGACATCGGCGACATTCTGGCGGTGGAAGGCACAGTCTTCAAAACCAACAAAGGCGAACTTTCCGTACACGCCTCCTCGGTGCGCCTGCTGGCCAAGTCGCTGCGCCCACTGCCCGACAAATTCCACGGCCTGGCCGACCAGGAACTAAAATATCGCCAGCGCTACGTGGACCTCATCATGGGCGAGGACACACGCGAGACCTTTCTGGCGCGCAGCAAAGTCATCGGCAGCATCCGCCAGCATATGCTGCAAGCCGACTTCCTGGAAGTGGAAACGCCCATGCTGCACCCCATTCCAGGCGGCGCATCGGCCAAGCCTTTCGTCACGCACCACAATGCGCTGGACATGGAAATGTACCTGCGCATCGCGCCCGAACTGTTCTTGAAGCGCCTGATCGTAGGCGGTTTCGAGCGCGTCTTCGAGATCAACCGGAACTTTCGCAACGAAGGCGTCAGCCCGCGTCACAACCCTGAATTCACCATGATGGAGTTCTACGCGGCCTATACCGATTACCAGTGGCTGATGGACTTCACAGAAAGCCTGATCCGCCAGGCGGCCATCAGCGCACGCGGCACGGCCACACTCCAGTACCAAGGCCGTGAACTGGACTTGGCCCTGCCGTTCGACCGCCTGACCATCACCGGTGCCATTCAGAAGTACGCGCCTTCCTACACCCAGGAACAGTTGACGGACGCTGCATTCCTGCGCACCGAACTGAGCCGCCTGAAAGTAGACGTCAACGCGCCACCGCTGCGCGAGGCCGGCCTAGGTGCCCTGCAACTGGCGCTGTTTGAAGAAACCGCCGAAAGCAAGCTTTGGCACCCCACTTTCATCATCGACTACCCCGTCGAAGTGTCCCCGTTGGCACGCGCCTCCGACAATCAGGATGGCATTACCGAACGCTTTGAGCTGTTTGCCACCGGCCGCGAAATCGCCAACGGTTTCTCCGAGCTGAACGACCCGGAAGATCAGGCCGCACGCTTCCAGGCTCAGGTCCAGGCGAAGGACGCCGGTGACGAAGAAGCCATGTACTACGACGCCGACTATATCCGTGCTCTGGAATACGGCATGCCACCCACGGGCGGCTGCGGCATCGGCATCGACCGTCTGGTCATGCTGCTGACCGACAGTCCGGCCATCCGTGACGTCATTCTTTTCCCGCATCTGCGCCGAGAAGACTGAAACAATCGAGCATGAGCCGCATGCTCTGCCAAAAGCAATCATGCCAGTTGGCGCAACGCCGACTGGCATTTTTGTTGTGCGTATTCGTTTCTGCGCTACGGCAACGACATCAATAAAAAAACAGGCCGGTGCAAGCCGGCCTGTGATATTGCACAGAAAGCGCTGCCCTAAGGGAAAGGTCAGTCCCGAGGCAAACGCGCCATTGCATGCGCCCACTTATGAGCGACTTCTGGCGAGGCAAAACAGCTGGCCTTGTCGGACACCACACGCACGGCACGCTCCAGCAACTGGATATCGGCTTCATGTTGACGGGCCACATGCGGGTCTTCAAAAAAAACAACTCGCTGACAGCGGTTTTCCAACACCAGCTCGGCAATCTGTGCATCGCCACCCAGGGGGCCACTAAGATAAGGCTGCACCCAGGGAATATCTTTGGGCCAGCCCTTGGACCAGGCCAGTTCATTCAGACGACCACTGGTCGTACCTGTACCGACACGCTGGGCAAAACGCGACAGCAGATCAAAATGCTCGTCGGCATAGGCCACCATACGGTCCTTGAGCGCATCGTGGGCAATCAAGGCCAACGTCTGGCCGGAGAAATCGAACAGACGCTTGTGGCTGGAATCAGGCCACAGACCCCGACTAAGACGCTCGACCTCGATCCACTCAATGGCCCCCATCAAGGTAGAAATAAAAGGCCGGCCATGCGTAATGCACTGGCGCTTCAAGGCTAATGCTTCGGGGAAAATAGACGAAGGATCGACCGGATCGATTAAATAAATAGCGCCGTCAAACGGCGGTGTACCATCGGGACTTTGCGTGACACGCGCCACCAGCTTCATCAAGCCGCCTTCACGTCCATAGGGGTAACGGACTAGACCCGAATAGCCCTCCAACAAACCTGACCGCTCGATGGCATTACAGGTACGACCCACGGTGTAGAGTTCGATCTCCAGTTCGCGTATGCCGCTGGCCGAGCGCCGCAGCCACTGAAACAAGGCCGCGTCTGCAGAATCGTGATGCAGTTGATTGGCCGCCAAACCGAAACGTAGTGACATGTGTTCCTACACAGTAAACGATTCGCCACACCCGCAGGAGGCTTTCTCGTTTGGATTGATGAATTTAAAACCTTCGTTCAAGCCGTCCCGGCCGTAATCGACCTGCGTGCCATCAATAAAAGGCAAACTCTTGGGATCGACAAACAGCTTGATGCCGTACTCCTCGAACAGTTGATCGCCGGGCGTCGCCTCATCGACGAAATCGAGTTTGTATGCCATGCCCGAACACCCCGTCAGGCGTATGCCCAAGCGCAGACCTAAACCACCGCCCCGTTTTTTAAGGTGGCGCTGGATATGATCCGCCGCCGCTTGCGTAAGAGAAATAGCCATAATCGTGTCCTAATGATAAAGCCGGGCGAAGCGTTCAGCCCACTAGCTGAGACCGCTGCGCCGCCAGTTTGTTCTGCGCCTGCGCCAAAGCCGCCTGGACGGCCTCCAGCGCCAGCAAAGCGCAATGCACCTTGATGGCGGGCAGATCCAGTTCCTGCTGCACATAGGCCTGGGAAAAGTCGCCTGCCTGCTCCAGAGAGCGCCCTTGCAGCCACTGCGCCGCCAGCGATGCCGCCGCGATCGTGCAGCCACAGCCATAGGCCTTAAAGCACGCATTCTGTATCAGCCCATTCTGCGCCACACGCACTTGTATCTGTATGATCGCACCCAACTCGCGGCTTCCGGCCAATCCTGTGCCTACATCAGCATCGCTGCTTTCCATGACGCCCACATGACGGGGGTGCATGAAGTGATCCATTACGGTGTTGTTATATTGCATTGCGTATCGTCCACTGCCTTCAGGCCTGCGCCGTTTCAGCCCAAAGCGGCGAGATGGCGCGCAAGTGCTCAACCTTGGCGCTGATGGCAGCCACGGCCGCATCGACATCCTGCTCGGTAGAAAACCGACCCAGGCTCAGACGCAAGGAGCTGTGCGCCAGCTGATCGCTGCGCCCCAAAGCCTTGAGCACATAGGACGGCTCCAGACTGGCCGACGTACAGGCCGACCCGCTGGAGACCGCCAGCTCGGTCAGCGACATCATCAGGGCTTCGCCCTCGATGTGATCCACGCTGATGTTCAGGTTATGCGGCACGCGCTGATCCAGATCGCCGTTCAGGTACACATCTGGGATCTGCTGCAAACCTGCCCATAAGCGGTCGCGCAAAGCGCGGATACGCGCATTTTCCTGATCCATGTGTTGACCGGCCAGCTCGAACGCCTGGCCCATGCCCACGATCTGATGAGTAGCCAAAGTACCGGAACGAAAGCCCCGCTCGTGGCCGCCGCCGTGGATCTGCGCCTTCAGGCGCACGGCGGGTTTGCGCCGTACATACAAAGCACCGACACCCTTGGGTCCATAGGTCTTGTGGGCGGACATGGACATCAGATCCACCGGCCATTCCTGCAAGTCGATCGCCACTTTGCCCGTTGCCTGCGCGGCATCCACATGAAACAGGATTTTGTGCTCTCGGCAGATGGCTCCCAGAGCACACACATCCTGGATGACACCGATCTCGTTATTGACCAACATAACCGAAGCCAGAATGGTATCGGGACGAATGGCCCGCACAAAAGCGTCTTGATCCACCAAGCCATTGGGCAGCACATCCAGGAAGGTAAGCTCGAAGCCCTGCTCTTCCAGGGCATGGCAGGTATCGAGCACGGCTTTGTGCTCGGTGCGCACCGTAATGATGTGACGCCCTTTCCCTTGGTAGAACTGGGCCGCCCCCTTGAGCGCCAGATTGATCGACTCGGTGGCACCGGAGGTCCAGACGATTTCGCGCGGCTCGGCATTCACCAAGGCAGCGACCTGCCGGCGTGCGCGCTCGACAGCCTCTTCGGCATCCCAACCATAAGGGTGGCTATTGGACGCCGGATTGCCGAAACGCTCGGATAGCCAAGGAATCATAGCCTGAGCCACACTGGGGTCGACCGGCGTGGTAGCCGAATAATCCATATAGATACGCGGGGCGTGGGTCATAAGTACTCCGGACCGGCGGCTCTAGCCGGCCTGCAAGGTGCATTCTTCCGGATGCCCCGCCTCCTGGGCGGCCTGCCTGAGCTGACGCAGGCGCTGCTGATCGACAAGATCCTGCAGCGAAACGGAATCCAGATAATCCACCATTTTACGGCTAAGCGTGGCCCATAGCTCGTGTGTCATGCACTCGCCCTTCAGGCCATCAGTCCCCTGCTTGCAATTGCCCTTGCCACGACACTGGGTGGCATCCACAGGCTCGTCCACGGCAAACACGATGTCAGCAACGGTAATATGCCGCGCCAAGCGGGCCAATGTGTACCCGCCGCCCGGCCCGCGCACGCTGTCCACCAGTTCGTGGCGACGCAGCTTGCCAAACAATTGCTCCAGGTAGGACAGCGAAATGCCCTGCCGCTGGCTGATGCCCGCGAGCGTCACAGGACCACTTTGCTGGCGCAGCGCAAGATCGATCATCGCGGTCACGGCGAAACGCCCTTTTGTCGTCAAACGCATGATAGTTTCCTTGCCAAAGGCTAAAGCGGCCGGATATGCGCACGCAAACCCGACCAATTTGGTCCAGTATAACAAATGAGCGGGAAACCACGGTACCTGAGCTGCCTGTTTTACACTTGCGCCGGACAGTCAGCGCTTGAGTTAGGCCGCCTGACAGTTGGGGATTCGCTTGCGTACCTGCTCGAACACACCCTGACAGGCATCTTCAAGATAATCCAGGACTTTATTAAAGCCTTCCTGGCCGCCGTAATAAGGGTCCGGCACCGTAGCAGCTTCGTGATCCGAGGCAAAACGCATCAGCAACATCAGTTTATGACGATAGATTTTGGGACACATTTGCTGCAAGGCAGCGTGGTTTTCCCAATCCATGCTAAGAATAAGATCAAAATCGCGAAAATCGTCGCGTCCGACCTGGCGCGCCTGATAGGTGGATATGTCGTAACCGCGCTTGCGGGCAGCCAGTTGAGCCCGAGTGTCGGGATGCTGGCCCACATGAAAACCGTGGGTGGCGGCCGAATCGACCTGGATGGCCTGGGAAAGACTGGCCTCGCTGACCAGACGACGCAAGACGCCTTCTGCGCTGGGCGAGCGGCAAATATTTCCCGTACAGACAAAAAGAACCTTACTCATAGTGCGTAAAAGTCTGAGGGAAAACCCCAAATAAGGCAAGCCGCAAACCCGCCTGAAGCCGCAGCCCTATTGGCCTGGCCCTCTTCCCGGCAGCGGCCGTGAAAGACACGCCGACCCAGACATGGATAGCGCTTTTTTTCTTAACAGGACAAAAGCCCCGGCACCAGCCGCCTGCGGCCGCACGCCCCTTGCAGCAATCTCGACACACGGCACGCAAGGACTTTTTTCAATCGCGCCTAAGAGATTCATGCATCGAAGAAACTCGTCCGGCACAGTTGTGCATACACAACAGAAACAACGATGCCTAACGGTGAGCTCGCAGTTTTCATCCCCGGGTCATCTCAACCCAACAACAGTTTATCTTTCAGGCGCTGCAACTTGTCGCGCGCAGCGGCGGCCTGTTCGAACTCCAGATTGCGCGCGTGCTCCATCATTTCCTTTTCCAGCCGTTTGATTTCGCGGGCTGCCGCCTTTTCGTCGCGCAGCAAGGCCTGCGGTATGTCCTCGTGCAACAAGGCGGTCGGATCGGGTGCCACAATGCCATCGATCAATTCGCGCACCGCTTTATTGACACCGCGCGGCGTAATCCCGTGCTCTTGATTGAATGCAATCTGCTTGGCCCGCCGCCGTTCGGTCTCGTCAATGGCCCGGCGCATCGAATCGGTAATTCTGTCGGCATACAGAATGGCCTTGCCATTCAGATTGCGCGCCGCCCGGCCTATGGTCTGAATCAAGCTACGCTCGGAACGCAAAAATCCTTCTTTGTCGGCGTCCAGAATCGCGACCAGTGACACCTCGGGGATATCCAGCCCTTCGCGCAGCAGGTTGATGCCCACCAATACATCGAACGCCCCCAGGCGCAAATCGCGGATGATCTCGGCCCGTTCCACCGTATCAATATCCGAGTGCAGATAGCGCACGCGAATGCCATTTTCCGCCAGATAATCGGTCAGATCCTCGGACATGCGCTTGGTCAGGGTGGTGACCAGCACCCGCTCCTGCACCGCCGTCCGTAATTTGATTTCCCCGAGCAAATCGTCGACCTGCGTGGTGGCCGGACGCACATCGATCTCCGGGTCGACTAGACCGGTAGGCCGCACCACCTGTTCGACCACATTATCGGCATGCTCCTGCTCGTACGCCGCCGGTGTAGCCGACACGAATACAGTCTGTGGCATGCGGGTCTCGAACTCCTCGAGCTTGAGCGGCCGGTTGTCCGTGGCCGAAGGCAGACGAAAGCCGAACTGCACCAGGGTTTCCTTGCGTGAGCGGTCGCCACGATACATGGCGCTGAGCTGGCCAATGGTCACATGGCTTTCGTCAATGAACATCAGGGCATTGCGCGGCAAATAATCGATGAGCGTGGGCGGCGGATCGCCGGGTGCCGCGCCAGACAGATGCCGGGAATAGTTCTCGATCCCTTTGCAAAAGCCCAATTCTTGCAACATCTCCAGATCGAAGCGCGTGCGCTGCTCCAGGCGTTGGGCCTCGACCAAATGCCCCTCTTTGACCAGATAGCTCACGCGTTCGCGCAGTTCCTGCTTAATGGTCTCGATGGCGCGCAGCACTGTATCGCGCGGAGTCACATAGTGAGAGCTGGGGAACACGGTAAAGCGGTTCAGCTTCTGCACAACCTTGCCGGTCAAGGGATCGAACAACTCCAACGACTCCAGTTCGTCGTCGAACAAGGTGACACGCAAGGCATGTTCGGCGTTTTCCGCCGGAAAAATATCCACGACCTCGCCACGCGCTCGGAACACACCCCGTTGAAAATCCAGATCGTTGCGTTCGTACTGCATGGCCACTAAGCGTGCCAGCAATTCCTGGCGCGCAATACGATCGCCCGTGCGCAGGGTCAGTACCATGGCATGGTAATCGCCGGGATTGCCGATGCCGTAAATGCAGGACACCGTACCTACGATGATGGTGTCAGGACGCTCCAGCAGGCTTTTGGTGGCCGACAGACGCATCTGTTCGATATGTTCGTTGATGGACGAATCTTTTTCGATGAACAGATCGCGCGAAGGCACATAGGCCTCGGGCTGATAATAGTCGTAATAAGAGACGAAATACTCAACCGCATTGCGCGGAAAGAATTCGCGCATTTCCGCATAGAGCTGAGCGGCCAGGGTTTTGTTGGGAGCCAGCACAATGGCCGGCCGGCCAGTATGGGCGATAATATTGGCCATGGTGTAGGTCTTGCCAGAACCCGTCACCCCCAGCAAGGTCTGATACATAAGCCCGTCATCGATGCCTTGCACGAGCTGCTCGATTGCGCCCGGCTGATCGCCGGCCGGCGGATACGGCTGAAAGAGCTTGAAGGAACTACCCGGAAATTCAAGGAACGCAGGCTCAAAATTCATGCTAGACACGCTTTAGGGTAACCCCTTATTATCACATTAATGCTTCACTTTTCCACACTTTCAGGCATCGTCCCCACATTATCATGACAACGCTTTTCGAAACCGTCGAACTGGCTCCCCGCGACCCTATTCTGGGTTTGAACGAACAATACAATGCCGACGAACGTAGCGGCAAAGTCAATCTGGGCGTTGGCGTGTACTACGACGATCAAGGTCGCATCCCCCTGCTGCAGGCCGTCCAGAAAGCCGAACAGGCCCTGGCCGCCAGTGCCACGGCCCGTAGCTACCTGCCCATCGAAGGCATCGCACATTACAACAAAGGCGCACAAACCTTGCTGCTAGGCGCAGACTCGCCAGTCATCGCCGAAGGCCGCGCCCTGACCGTGCAAGCCCTGGGTGGCACGGGTGCCCTGAAGATCGGGGCCGATTTCCTGAAGCAGCTACTGCCTAACTCGAAGGTCTTCATCAGCGATCCCAGCTGGGAAAACCACCGCGCCCTGTTCGAGCGCGCCGGCTTCGTGGTCGACACCTATGCTTATTACGATGCCGCCACACATGGCCTGAATTTCGAAGGCATGCTCGCTTCCCTGCGCGCCATGCCTGCCCAGTCCATCGTAGTCCTGCATGCCTGCTGTCACAATCCCACCGGCGTGGACCCCTCGGCCGAACAGTGGGCACAGGTGGCCCAGGTCATCCAGGAACACAAGTTGGTACCTTTCCTGGATATCGCCTATCAAGGCTTTGGCGACGGCCTGGACCAGGATGCCGGCGTCGTGCGCCAGTTTGCCGCGCTGGGCCTGTCCATGCTGGTCAGTTCCTCCTTCTCCAAATCGTTCTCGCTGTACGGAGAGCGTGTCGGTGCCCTGACCCTGGTGACCTCCAGCAAAGACGAAACCTCGCGTGTGCTCAGCCAGGTCAAACGCGTTATCCGCACCAACTATTCCAACCCGCCTACGCACGGTGGCAAGGTCGTGGCTACAGTCCTGAATTCGCCCGAACTGTTCCAGACCTGGTCCGACGAGCTGGCCGGCATGCGCGATCGAATCCGCAGCATGCGCAGCCAACTGGTAGACAAACTGAAAGCCCGTGGCATCGCCCAGAACTTCGACTTTGTGCTACAGCAGCGCGGCATGTTCTCTTACTCCGGTTTGAATGCCGAGCAGGTAGAGCGCCTGCGCAACGAGCACGGTGTTTACGCGGTCAGCAGCGGCCGTATCTGCGTGGCTGCCCTGAACAGCCAGAACATCGACCATGTGGTTGATGCCATTGCTGCCGTCCTGAAGTAAAACGCCTCGGCGTCCTCCAACGCCCTTCTACGGAAGGGCGTTTTTCGTTTCTGCTATCCGCATCTGTCATGTCCTCTCCTATCAGCCTGAACACTGCCCGCCTGTTACTGCGCCCCTGGCAGACAAGCGATCTGCCGGCATTCGCCCGCCTGAATGCGGACCCGCAAGCACTGCAGTACTACCCTGCCACCCTGGACCGTGCGCAAAGCGATGCGCTGGCCCAGCGCAGTCAACATCTGATTGAGCAGCAAGGCTGGGGGCAGTGGGCCGTACAAGAGCAAGCCAGCGGCCAATTCGTCGGCATGGTAGGACTGAACATTCCTGTGGCCAAACTGCATTTCCAACCCTGCGTGGAGGTGGTCTGGCGACTGCTGCCCGAATTCTGGGGCAAAGGATATGCCACTGAGGCGGCCCGTGCCAGTGTGGATTTCGGTTTTCATACACTGAAGCTGGCGCAGATCGTGGCCTACACCACTGAATTGAACCTACCCTCGCAAGCGGTCATGGAGCGTTTGGGCATGCAGCGCCAGCCGGGAACCTTCGATCACCCCGCTTTGCCCGCCGGCCATCCATTGGCACCCCACGTTCTGTATACACAAAATCGAAGCGCATGGCCCGCAGACCGTTAATGTCATCCCTACACGCAGTCTTGCAAAATCAACGTAAGTAACGCACAATCATCACTGTATATATATTCAGCAAAGCACACCATGACCGTCAAGCTCACTGCGCGCCAGCAACAAGTGCTGGATATCATCCGCTCCGAAATCGAGCGCACCGGTTTCCCCCCTACCCGGGCCGAAATCGCCCAGGTACTGGGTTTCAAATCGGCCAATGCCGCCGAAGACCACCTGAAGGCGCTGGCTCGCAAAGGGGCCATAGAACTGACCGCAGGAGCTTCGCGTGGCATACGCCTGCTAGGCACAGACCTGCGGGATAGCGCCGAAACCGGCTTGCTCACCAGCCTGACCGACGCCCTGCTTCTACCCATTATCGGACGCGTGGCTGCGGGCAACCCCATTCTGGCCACCGAACACATCGAACGCGAAATCGGGGTCAGCAATACGCTGTTCAACCAAACGCCGGATTACCTGCTGCGCGTTCGGGGTCTTAGCATGCGCGACGCTGGCATCCTGGATGGCGACCTGCTGGCCGTCAAAAAAACCGCCGAAGCACGCAATGGTCAAATCGTCGTGGCCCGTATCGGCGACGAAGTCACCGTTAAACGCCTGTCTCGCTCCAACAATCAAGTCGTGCTGCTGCCGGAAAATCCCGATTTCGAGCCCATTGTTGTCACCGACCCCGAATCCCTGGCCCTGGAAGGTGTGGCTGTCGGGCTGATCCGCGCCACACCCTTACACTAACAAACGCAACGGCCCGCTTGCGTTTGGGCGCACTAGGCCACTTTTGCAATCGCCGGATCTAAACCGTGCAACCAGCGGACAGATCTGCAAAGCCGATCCAACAAGCAATTTGCATCGGGCCTATCCTTAACAGCATAAACAGCACAGGTTTGACATCGCTCTAGCGGATGACCCAGCCCAAAAAAAACCCGAAGCAATCGCTTCGGGTTTTTTTTCGCCATCAACACAGCATCAGTGTTTAAAGGACTCCGGTGCCGAACCAGGGCCTCGACTTGCAGCCAGAGCCTCGGCCGCCAGGCGGGCAACCTCTTCATCGCTGAGCGGCTTGACGGCATCTTGCAAGGCCACTTCCAGAACCCGATCAATCCAACGCACAGGGATGATTTCCAGATGATTCTTCACATTATCGGGAATCTCGGCCAGGTCCTTGACGTTTTCTTCGGGAATCAGCACGGTCTTGATGCCACCGCGATGCGCTGCCAACAGCTTTTCCTTCAGACCGCCGATAGCCAGGACTTCGCCACGCAAGGTGATCTCACCTGTCATGGCCACATCCGAGCGCACCGGAATTCCAGTCAGGCTGGACACGATTGCCGTGGTAATGGCAATACCGGCCGATGGACCATCCTTGGGCGTCGCTCCTTCAGGAAAGTGTACATGCAGGTCGCGTTTCTCGAACACGGAATCTGCGATACCCCACTTCTGGGCCCGCGAACGCACCACGGTACGGGCAGCCTCGACCGACTCTTTCATGACATCGCCGATAGAACCTGTACGCAACACATTGCCCTTACCCGGCATGTCCGCCACTTCGATGGTCAGCAAATCGCCGCCTACTTCGGTCCAGGCCAGACCCGTAACCTGTCCCACTTTGTTTTCCTTTTCGGCCAGGCCGAAAGAAAAACGGCGAACGCCCAAGTACTCGTTCAAATTTGCTGAGTCAACCACAATCGGTTCAGACGCCAAAGCCTTGCCACGCGCGGCCCGGGAGCCCGCCTGCGGATTGGCCGCCAACAGCTTGCGCACCACCTTGCGGCAGATCTTGCTGATCTCGCGCTCCAACGAACGCACGCCGGCTTCGCGGGTGTAGTAGCGCACAATATCGCGTACCGCTTCTTCCTTGACCTCGAGCTCGCCGTCGCGCACGCCGTTGTTCTTCATGAGCTTGGGCAACAAGTGGTCGTAGGCGATGCGCAGCTTTTCATCTTCCGTATAGCCGGACAGCCGTATGACTTCCATGCGATCCAAGAGCGCAGGCGGAATATTCAAGGTATTGCTGGTAGCCACGAACATGACATCGGACAGATCGTAGTCCACTTCCAGGTAGTGATCCTGGAAGGTATGGTTCTGTTCGGGGTCCAGCACTTCCAGCAGCGCCGAAGAAGGATCGCCGCGGAAATCGGCCCCCATCTTGTCGATCTCATCCAGCAGGAACAGAGGGTTACGCACGCCGACCTTGCTCATGTTCTGCACGACCTTGCCAGGCATGGAGCCGATATAGGTGCGGCGATGACCACGGATTTCGGCTTCGTCGCGCACACCACCCAACGCCATACGCACGAACTTGCGGTTTGTGGCTTTGGCAATGGATTGTCCCAACGAAGTTTTACCCACGCCCGGCGGCCCGACCAAACACAGAATCGGTGCCTTGAGCTTGTCCACGCGCTGCTGCACGGCCAAATATTCGACGATGCGCTCTTTGACCTTTTCCAGGCCGAAGTGGTCGGCATCCAGCACGCTTTCGGCATTACTGAGCGAATTATTGATACGGCTCTTCTTGCGCCAAGGCAAGCCCACCAGCGTTTCGATGTAGTTGCGCACCACCGTGGCTTCGGCTGACATCGGCGACATCAGCTTGAGCTTTTTCATTTCGGCTTCGGCTTTTTTAAGCGCTTCCTTGCTGAGCTGAGCCTCTTCGATCCGCTTTTCCAGTTCTTCGACGTCGGCACCGTCTTCGCCTTCGCCCAATTCTTTCTGGATGGCCTTGACCTGCTCGTTCAGGTAGTAATCGCGCTGGCTTTTTTCCATCTGCTTTTTGACGCGACCACGAATGCGCTTTTCCACCTGCAGGATATCGATCTCGCCTTCCAGTTGCGAAAGCAGGCCTTCCAGACGTTCTGGCGCATTGGCGGTTTCGAGCATGCCCTGCTTTTGCTCCAGCTTCAGGGGCAGATGCGCTGCAATGGTGTCAGCCAGGCGACCGGCTTCATCGATCCCCGTCAGGGACGTCAGAATTTCCTGGGGGATTTTTTTGTTCAGCTTGACGTACTGCTCGAACTGAGCCAGCACGGCACGACGCAGCGCTTCGGTTTCAGCGGCATTGCCGGCATCACCCGGCACATCAACCACCGAGGCCATGAAATGGGTCTCGGCATCGTGTACATTGCGCACGCGAGCGCGCTGCAACCCCTCGACCAACACCTTGACGGTGCCGTCGGGCAGCTTGAGCATCTGCAGGATGCTAGCAGCACAACCGATTTCGTAGAGATCTTCCGGCGTGGGATCATCTTTGCCGGCGGATTTCTGCGCCACCAGCATGATGTTGTTGCCGGATTCCATCGCCAGCTCCAACGCCTTGATAGAGCGAGGCCGACCGACAAAAAGCGGAATGACCATATGAGGGAACACCACCACATCGCGCAGAGGCAGCAGCGGCAGCTCAATGGGTTCCGTAGAGAGAATCTGGCTCGCAGACATAGTTATTTCCTATAAATGTCCTTAGACGCAAAAGGGAAGCCTGGGCTTCCCTTTCACGGTTCAACCTGTTGCTGTTCAGATTGTGGCGAACTTCAAAATTTCAAGTAGGCCATATCACCAACAGGAAAGGGCCTTGCACGTCGCTACGCGGCGGCATCTTTCAAGGTCTGAGAGAGCTCGTCGGAATTACTATCATCCAAAGGACGGCCCAGAATCAATTCGGGTTTACTCTTTCCAAGCACGGCATCTTCGGTCAAGACCACTTTGCTGACATCCTTGCGCGAGGGCAGCTCGTACATGGTGTCCAACAGGGCTTGTTCCACAATGCTGCGCAAGCCACGTGCCCCAGTACGGCGCTTGATGGCGCGCTGGGCGACAGCCTTCAGGGCGGCCGGCTGGATATCCAGTTCTACGCCTTCCATTTCCAGCAGCTTCTGGAATTGCTTGACCAGCGCGTTGCGCGGCTCGGTCAGGATGCGCACCAAGGCGTCTTCGCGCAGCTCTTCCAAAGTGGCCACGACCGGCAAACGACCCACCAATTCAGGGATGATGCCAAATTTGATCAGGTCTTCGGGCTCCACTTCGGAGAACAATTCGCCAACACCGCGTTCGGACTTGGCCTTGACCGAGGCCGAAAAGCCAATGCCCGATTTTTCGGTACGGTCGCGGATGACTTTTTCCAATCCATCGAACGCGCCGCCCACGATGAACAGAATATTGGTGGTATCGACCTGGACAAAATCCTGGTTGGGGTGCTTGCGCCCACCTTGCGGCGGCACCGAGGCCACCGTGCCTTCGATAAGCTTGAGCAGGGCCTGTTGCACACCTTCGCCGGACACGTCGCGTGTAATGGACGGGTTATCGGACTTGCGCGAAATCTTGTCGATTTCGTCGATGTAGATGATGGCGCGCTGCGCTTTTTCGATGTCGTAATCGCAATTTTGCAGCAACTTCTGGACAATATTTTCCACGTCCTCGCCCACATAACCGGCTTCGGTCAAGGTGGTGGCATCGGCCATGACAAACGGGACATCCAGCATGCGCGCCAAGGTCTGCGCCAGCAGCGTTTTGCCCGAGCCGGTCGGCCCGATCAGCAAAATATTGCTTTTTGACAGTTCCACATCGTCGCGACCCGGCTTGCCGTTACGGATACGCTTATAGTGGTTGTAGACAGCCACGGCCAAGGTACGCTTGGGCGTTTCCTGACCGATCACGTAGCCGTCGAGAAATTCTTTGATTTCGCGGGGTGTGGGCAGTTCTTTGCGCTCGCCATCGGGCGCAGCACCCGCCGCTTCGTCACGAATGATATCGGTACAAAGATCAATACACTCGTCGCAGATAAACACCGACGAAGGTCCAGCGATCAGTTTCTTGACCTCGTGCTGGCTTTTGTTGCAAAACGAGCAATGCAGAACTTTTTCGTCGGCCGATTTCTTTTCGGACATAGATTCAAATTTTCACTTCAGGGATAGTAAAAGGACGGGAACAAGTCCCGTCCCAGAACAGCCATAGTACTGCTTTATGTCGTCCGTGGGGACGGCCGCATATCTACACGCCGCGCGTCGACATCACCTGATCGATCAGGCCATAGGCCTGAGCATCTTCGGCTGCCATGAAGTTATCGCGCTCGGTATCCAGCTCGATCCGCTCGACCGGTTGTCCGCAGTTTGCGGCCAAAATACGGTTAAGACGTTCGCGCAGGCTGAGGATTTCCTTGGCCTGGATCTGGATGTCCGACGCCTGCCCTTGTGCACCGCCCGAAGGCTGATGAATCATGATGCGCGAATTGGGCAGTGCAAAGCGCTTGCCCTTCATGCCCGACGACAAGAGGAAAGCACCCATGCTGGCGGCCATGCCGGTACACAGTGTCGAGACTTCGGGTTTGACGAACTGCATCGTGTCGTAAATGGCCAGGCCGGCATACACCGAACCCCCAGGAGAGTTGATGTACAAGGAGATATCCTTGTCGGGATTCTCCGACTCCAGGAACAGCAACTGAGCCACGATCAGGTTGGCCGAATTGTCGTTGACAGGACCCACCAGAAAAATGATACGTTCCCGCAGCAGACGCGAGTAGATATCGTAGGACCGCTCACCGCGGCCGGACTGTTCGATCACGATGGGCACGTAGCCCAGCCCCGTGGGAGCCACCGAGTGGCCCCCGTTCATCGAGGCATAGAAGTCGACAAAGCTTGACGACATTTAGTTGGTCCCCATGATTTGGTCGAACGCCACCTCCTCGTCGGTCACCTTGGCATTGGACAGCACGTGCTCGACGACATTGTCTTCGAGTACGACTGCCTCGATCTCGGCGCGACGCTGGCGATCAGACAGGTAATAAGCCACCACCTGGGCGGGCTGTTCGTAATTCTGGGCGAACTCTTCGATACGGGCACGAACCTGCTCAGGCTTGGCTTGCAGATCGGCAGCCTTCACCAGCTCGGACACCAGCAGGCCCAGACGCACGCGGCGGGTGGACTCTTCCTGGAAAGCTTCGGCTGGAATAGGCATCTTGTCCGCATTGGGCACGCCGCGCTCTTTCAGTTCGGCGCGAGCCGACTCGATACGGCCTTGCACATCGTTGTCGACCAGCGCCTTGGGCACGTCGAATTCGTTGGCGGCCAGCAAAGCGTCCATGACGGCAGCTTTATTGCGGGCATGCACACGGGCCTTGATCTCGCGTTCGATATTGGCGCGCACATCGGCCAGCAAGGTGGCCACATCGCCTTCGGCCTGGCCGAGGGACTTGGCGAACTCGGCATCCAGCTCGGGCAATACGGGCTGAGCGACATCGGTAACGGTGATCTTGAATTCGGCGGTCTTGCCGGCGACTTCCTTGCCCGCGTAATCAGCAGGAAATTCCAGCGGGAATGTCTTGGATTCGCCTGCTTTCATGCCGGCAACGGCATTTTCGAACTCGGGCAGCATGCGGCCACGACCTTGCAGGTACTGGAAGCCTTCGGCGCTGCCGCCTTCAAAAGCCACGCCATCGATCGTGCCCACGAAGTCCAGGGTGATGCGATCATCTTCCTGGGCCTGGCGGTCGGCACTGGATTCGTAAGTGGCGCGCTGCTTGCGCAGAACATCCACTGTGCGCTGGATGTCCTCGTCGGACACAGGCGTGGCGGCGCGCTTGATTTCCAGAGCGGTCAGATCGGGCACCTGCACGTCAGGATAGACTTCGAAGGTCGCGGTAAATGCCATTGTGCCTTCAGCGGCTTCGCCTTCCTTGGCTTCAAGGCTAGGCGTGCCGGCTACGCGCAACTTGGCGTCCTGGAACACCTTGTCCAGGGCCTTGCCGATTTCTTCGTTGATGGCGTCGTAGCGGATGCCTGGGCCGTGACTGCGTTCGATAACGGACAACGGAGCCTTGCCTGGGCGAAAGCCTTGTACCTTGGCCGTACGAGCCACACGCTTGAGCTGGGCCTGGACTTGTTTTTCTACGTCGGCCACCGAAACGACCACATCGACTCGGCGCTCCAAGCCGGACAGAATTTCAACCTCGGGCTGCATTGAAGACCTATAAATTTAGTAATTGAAAAAGGTAATCCGGTATTTTACCGGAAAGTAGCACGGTAAATCCAAACCGGCGATCTATCAATCACTATTTTAGCCTGAGACAGACCGGCGCGACCGTTCGGAAGCCGGAGCACGTGGTGCCATCCGCGCACCCGCTGCCAACACAGCCGACGATGGGCGCGACCATCCCGGACAAGAAGCTGCGGGCAGGACAAAACACATGGGCAACGCTATCATCCCTTATTCTCGGCGACTTAGGCAAGATAAGCCATGCACACCCCCCTTCCCCTGAAAGGCATCCGCGTCCTGGAGCTGGGCCAACTAATTGCAGGCCCGTTTGCTGCCAAGATTCTGGGCGAATTCGGCGCCGAAATCATCAAGGTCGAGCCACCGCAAGGCGGTGACCCACTACGCAAATGGCGTCTGCTGCACAACGGCAATTCAGTCTGGTGGGAAGTCCAGTCGCGCAACAAACAATCCCTGGCGCTGGATTTGCGCGAACCCGAATGCCAGCAGATCGTGCGCCAGTTGGCCAGCCAATGTGACATCGTCATCGAAAATTTCCGACCTGGTGCGCTGGAGCAGTGGGGGCTGGGCTGGCACGATCTGCACGCACTACATCCGGGCCTGATCATGCTGCGCGTATCCGGGTATGGCCAGACCGGGCCCTATAAAGACAGACCGGGTTTTGGCGTGGTCGGCGAAGCCATGGGCGGACTGCGCCACCTGAGCGGCGAAGCAGGCCGCCCGCCTGTGCGCGTCGGCGTATCCATAGGCGATTCGCTGGCCGCCCTGCACGGAGTCATAGGCATCATGATGGCGTTACGACAGCGCGAGCAACATGACAGGCAAGGTCAATATATTGATGTGGCACTGTACGAATCCGTCTTCAACATGATGGAAAGCCTGCTGCCCGAGTACTCCGCTTTTGGCGCGGTGCGCGAACCAGCTGGCAGCAGTCTGCCCGGCATTACGCCCAGCAATGCGTACCTGTGCAAGGACGGCAAGTACGCACTGGTTGCCGGTAACGGCGACAGCATCTTCAAACGCCTGATGGCGGCCATTGGCCGCCCAGACATGGCCGCCAACCCCGACTATGCACATAACGACGGCCGGGCGCGCCACGCCGGCCTGATCGATGCCGCCATCGGTCACTGGACCAGTGCGCTGGAACTGGATCAGGTGCTGAGCATTCTGGAACAAGCCCGCGTGCCGGCCGGCCGGGTCTACGACATTGCCGACATCGCTGCCGACCCGCACTACCAGGCGCGTGACATGTTGCTTGATGCAACGCTGCCCGACGGCACAGCGCTGAAAGTGCCTGGTATCGTGCCGAAACTTAGCCGAAGCCCCGGCGGCATCCACCGCCCTGCCCCGCTGCTGGGTCAGGATACGCAGCACATCCTGGATACGCTGGGCGTGCCGGCCGAACAACAGCAGCGCTGGTTAGAGCGCGGCCTGATCGCCCAAAGCCCCGGACGGCGCTAAAACATACCCTGCCCGTGCTGTCCTGCCGTCCAGAGTCGCAAACGATTAGGGGAGACATGTCTTGCTTAGTTGGAAAAAGCGCGCTAGAATCGCTTTCTTTCGTTTTGCGAACGTGGCGGAATTGGTAGACGCACCAGATTTAGGTTCTGGCGCCGAGAGGTGTGAGAGTTCGAGTCTCTCCGTTCGCACCACAGAATGAAAACTGTTGATTCATAAAAATCAATTTTAAACAGAATCAACAACTGAGTCCCACCCCTGAAATCCGAACCCCGCTAAGCGCGTACCTCCGTCTCGGCACGCCGGACTGACATGCTATACATGGGCTAAAACCAGGCCCGATTGAGAGTGTGGCGCTCGACCCCATCACGCAAGCCAGCAACAACATCGACGCCGCTCCGCAGCGTGCGCAATGGTGCGCATGGAATCAACATAGACATCCTTGTCAACCGCCAAACCAAGGCTAAAAAATCGAAACAGCACAGAAACCTCAAAGAGACATTTTCAATGTTCTTTCTCGCGTGGCTGTTTTATTTTCATAGATTGGCTTAGAATCCAAACAATTTTGCGAAAAAACAAAGCGTTTGGCGGAGCATTTGATAGAAGACTTCGATTAGGCCTTGCACCGACCAAGCTTGTCTATTTTATATTTCACTTTGAGGAAAGTATGAGCGCCAATAACGGAGCTGTTCAAACCATGCTGTACGATGCCAACAAAAAAAGTGTCGGGGTTGCGTATCTTCTTTGGTTTTTCCTAGGTTCTCTTGGCGGTCACCGCTTCTATGCAGGAAAGACGGGCAGCGCCGTTGCCTTGCTGGCAACCACCATTCTCGGGTCCCTTTTGACTGTGGTAGGCGTAGGCCTGTTCCTGCTGGGGATTGTCGTTCTGTGGGTACTGATTGACGCCTTCCTGATTCCCGGCTGGATTCGCAGCACAAATACCTTGTTGGCCGCAACACTGACCAACAATAATGCAGCGCAATAAAACCGGACATTAACGCTGCGCGACATTCGCCCTCTTCTCTCTGCAGAAGCCTACTCAGCCATTTCGTCTGCATCAAAAAAATGAGATTAGGTTAATTTTTTGGGCGTAACATCGGGAGCCATTAATGGCTCCTTTTTTGTTGATATTGAACAGAGACATTGCACCATGCATAAACACGCAATCAACCTGGCCTTGGTCGCTCTTTTTTCCATGACCGTGCCGCTGACGGCACACAGCGCAGAGCATGTCTGCGTGAGCCAAGCCAAGAAAAGGGCCCACGAGCTGCTGTCATTTCATTCCGACAATGACGACAGAGTCGCCATTGACGACGAGGTAAAACAGATTCCGGGCATACGCAATCCCGCCAATCGGAAACAACGATTCGACGTGCTGGAAGTATGGGGCTATATCTACAAAGGGGAATACCGTATGCGTCTGATCTATGCCCAGATGCCAGGCTGCGTGCTGATGGGCGAAGAAGTGCTGCAACACGCCTCGCTGTAAGCGGCGCGCCCACCAAGGTTGGCACGCCTGCCACACACGCGCCTCGATTCAAGACTGCCGCCCCGCCGCCCCCAACACCCGCACATAGATCATTTCGGCCAGCAACTCGACCAAAGTCTGGGTCACAATGACAGCTGGCAAAACAGGGGTGGTCACGGGCACAGCCAAGGCCAAAGGCAGAATCACCAGTGAATTGCGCGTGGCCGAACTAAACGCGACAGCTCGACTGGCTGCGGCATCCAGCCGGGCGCTGCGCGCCAGCCCCCAGCCCAACAGCGGCGCGCCAATGGCAAACAAAATATAGACTGGCAACACGGCGACCACGGCCTTGCCGGCCACTCCAAGCCCAGGAGCCACTGCCGCTACGACAAGAAACAACACCAGGGCCATCGCGGGCACCGGAGCCAATCCCAGGCCGCGGCTTACACCAAGACCAATCCGATTGCGCGCAGCCAGCCACTGCGTCAGTGCAGCCAATACCAGAGGAACGAGGATCAGCCAGATCAAGGCATCCAGAAAAGGCGTTGCCTGTATATAGATAGCCATATCCGGGCCCAGGTATGCCGTTAAGTACATCGGCAACAGCAACATCTGTGCAAACAGCAAGACAGGCGTGCACGCTAACAAGGCGCGCGCATCGGCTCGACCCAGGTGAGCAAACGTCACCACATAGTCGATACACGGGGCTAGCAACACCAGCAGTACGCCCAAACGCAGCACTGGGTCGTCGGGCACCAAAGGAAGCAGCACGAACACCAGCGCGGGCACCAACAAAAAGTTCGCTAATAGCAGAACCAACATAAAGCGGAACTGGCCCAGGGCCCTACCTAGACTCCGAAGCGGCAACTGCAAAAAAGTGACGTAGAGCATAAAAGCCAGGGCCGGATTGATCAGACGCTCCAACACGGCCATCGGCGGCCCCTGCCAGGACAGGGCGGTTGCGGCTGCCACTGCGGCAAAGTAAATCCATATCTGCCTGGTTTCCAGGTTCTGGCGAATCTGATTCAAATGCATGCATGTTCCCGCCAAACGACGTCGAAGCGGCCACCTTACGTGTTCAGACCGGGCCACACAAGCTCACCCGCCCAAGCCGGCTCTTTGCACAGCAGATACAAACCCGCCAGACGGACAGGTCTTGTTGCGCATCAATGCGCGCGGCGCGCCTGCCAACGACCTTGTCCATCCGCATCATAAAAAGGGATGGTGAAATTCGCGCCCTGAGGCCCGAATGTCAATGACGCCTGGGAATCGACCAGCCCGGCCTCGCCCGCCGGCTCAAAAGCAAAGGTGTCGCCGTCCCAGTGACGCAGAGGAAAGCGCATTCTGCCCGGTCCCAACTCCAGCACCAGACCACCATTGAATGGCCTGATGGTCGCCGGACCGAAATACGGATTATCGTATTGGCCGATGTAGTGATCAAAGGCCTTGGCGTGCGCTGGATGCGCCGGTTTAAGCTTGCCCGACAAATCCGCCTGTGGCGTAAAAAAGCCCTGCATCGCACTGTGGTAAGCGGCATACCAATCCCGAGTCGGTTTGCCATACAACACGGTATCCACAAAAGTAGCCACTACAGACTCTGCCGCTCCAACCGGGGCCCCATTGCTAAGCACAACAATGCCTACGCCAGCGGAAGGAACAATGCGAAAAGAAGTACCGGCCCCCAGCAGAAACGCCCCCGAATGCCCCAAAGACACGCGCCCGCCCAATTCTGTATTGACGTTAAAACCGTAGCCGTAAAAACCACTGCGCGACATCATGTCCCCCGCCCGCGAGCTGAACGATTGGGGGGAAACCGCAGGCAACAAAGCATCAGGCTCCAGAATACGCTGCCCTTGGTAGAGTCCATCGGACAAGAGCAGCGCCATCCAGCGCGCCAAATCAAGCACATTGGACGATACGCCACCAGCCGCAGCCTGCGCATCGGCCTTACGTATCCCCACTGGGCTGAAACCGCCGTCCTTGTAGGCGTGCAATGCGGCACGGTTTTCGCGCCGAGCAAAATCGTCGTACCGGAAACTGCTGGACGCCATACCCAAGGGGCTGAACAAACGCTCCTGCGCCAGCGCTTCAAATGGTCGCCCTGCCGCTGCAGCCAGAGCCTGCGCCCCCACAGTGGTGCTGAAATTGGCGTAATGATAGGAACTGCGGAAACTGTCCAGCGGCAACTGTTCTAGCCGGGATAGGATATCTTCGCGTTGAAAACCAAGATCCTCCAGGTCGTCACCTGCTGCGCCGGGCAAACCGGTTCGATGCGCAAAAAAATCGCCTATCGTGGCATGCTGCGTGACATAAGCATCGCTCAAAGCAAAGCCGGGCAGGTAACGCCGGACCGGATCATTCCAAGAGAGTGTGCCATCGCTAATCGCGATAGCCGCCACGGTGGCGGATATGGATTTGGAGATAGAAGCTATCTGAAAGACCGTCTGCGCGTCGACATCCGCCTCTTCGCCTATACGACGTTTGCCATACCCTTGAGCCAGAACGGTCTTGTCACCCACCACGACTGCCACTGCCATGCCCGGCACCCCGCTGCGCCGCATGACGTCGCGCACGATGCTCGGCAAGTTCTGGATGGCCAATTCGCGGCTGCCGGCCGGCATGGCGACGACATCGGCCGCAGGATGCGCGGCTCCTTCGATGAGCACACTACTGGACCAGGCTGGCGCTGCGGCCAGCATCGCTAATAAACACGCACACCCGAATCGTCTGAACATGGCATTTCCCTCTTCTAAGTAGCCACACAGACCGATCTGCCCGGCACGCAAATGATACGTTGCCTTAGAAGTTGAAAACAACACATATTGACACAAACAAACGTTGAAAATGCCTGAGCAGCGCCAAATCGAACGTAAACCGCGCCTATTGTGCTAGAACACGACTTCCTGATTCAGGTAGGTAGAGAACAGCAAGGGCGGCACGGGCAAGCCTTGACTGGAAAGCGCCTGAGCCGTGACGCTAATATGACATAAGCCGTGACTGGATAAATGCATCAACATTTGCGCCCGCGTCATCAGCCCCCTGTCGCCATCGGTGTAGACAAATTCGATTTCTTCTTTGGCGCTGATGTCATCCAGTTGCCCGGCATAATCCACCAGCCATTCGTTCAGCGCTTCAGACAGGGCACAGAGCTCTTGCAAGGGCGGAAAGGTGGTGCTGACGGTGGACGTAAAGGCGCAGGGCTGGCCCAGCAAATGTCCCTTGAAGATCTGATCAACAATGTAATTGTGGTTCAGCCAGTACAGCGCGCGTTCGACCATCTCGGGCCGCTCAGCGTATTCGGGGGCCTGCAGCGCCGTATACATGCCCTTGTCCATCCACTGTTTATGTGCCATCAACTGAACAAGACCGGATGCCGCTTGACTCATGTTTGCTCCTCGGTGAACGATATAAACCCGCTTGCACCGATGGTAAGCCTGGAAATGCGCCACCCATCCGTCTGCTTCTTCAGTCAAGACCAGACCACTTCAAAGAGCCCCCCCCTCGCGCAGGGTTCAGTGACCCTTGCGCAGACGAGCTGCCGAAGCCCGATTCAAGTCGCGGGCTTCCTGTTCGGCATATTCGCGTTCACCGGCCTCATAACGCCCTTCGTGCATGCAACTGCTGCGATTCCACGTACATTGATTGAACAATCTGGGCGTACCCGACATAGCGGCCGAATCAGATCCGGCCCCCGACCCGCCAGACGAGCACGCCGCCAGCACAGTGGTAAAACCCAACACGACAATGGAGCGGCCCCATGTTTTCATGATCTTGTTCCTCTTTACAACACGTATTTCCGACTGGTTCTTATACCAGATCACCCACATCCGGCTCGAACCTGCTTGCACATGGATACAGTTCAAGTCGACTCATCCAAGCCAGCACAGTGAACCACGCCGCCCATCGAGCCATCGTTTAACGCCGAAGCCCATGTGCCGCTGGACATGGTCCTGCGACGCCAAACAAAGCAACGCCTTCGCGCACAGCCAAGCATGTAAGAGCAATGCGCGGCACGTCTCCGAACCAGGAAAGACGTATCCGGTTCCGCGCGAACAATAAGCCACCTTAGCAATTACCCTAAAAACAATAAATCGAAACAATAAGTCTCATTTTTTGGTGATACGATACGCGCACCTTTCAATTAAATAAAAAATAGAGACAAAAAGTGATGTTTTTCAAGAAACAAAAAACCATCTTGCTCGCTAGCCTTTGCCTGGCCTCTCCATTAAGCACTCAAGCCCAAGCCTATCCGGAACGCCCAGTAACCCTGATCGTCCCCTTTGTGGCCGGCGGTGCCTTCGATGTTGTCGCCCGCCTGGCGGCTGAACGCCTGCGCACAGAATTAGGGCAACAGGTCATTGTCGAAAACAAGCCCGGAGCCGGCGGCACTCTGGGCGGACGCATTGTTTCCCAAGCCAAAGCGGACGGCTACACCATCTTGCTGTCTGGCGTTGGTCCTATCTCGATTTCACCGGCCGTCTACAAAAATCTGGGCTACGATCCCGCCACGGCCCTGACCCCCGTTATCCAGCTGACCTCGTCTCCTTTCGTGCTGACCACCAGCTCCGCCTTTCCAGGCAATTCGGTTGCGCAGTTCGTTCAGTTTCTGAACGACAAACCCGGTGCTTACAATTACGCCTCTACCGGTAACGGAACACTGGTTCATCTGGCCGGCGAGTACTTCCGCGCCAGCACCCAAACCCAATTCGAGCACATTCCCTACGCCGGCGGTTCGCAGACCGCCCTGGCCTTGCTCAATGGCGAAGCCACCTTCTCGATCACCAACATCCCCAACGTTCTGACGCAAATCCAGGCCGGCAAGGTCAAAGCCCTGGCCACCACCGGCACACAGCGCCCTGCCGCCTTGCCCGATCTACCCACCATGACCGAGGCCGGCGTCAAGGACTTTGAGTTTTCTGGTTGGATAGGCGTCTTCGCCCCGGCCGGCACACCCGATGATGTGGTCGTCACACTTAATGCTGCGTTCAACAAAGCCATCAGTGATCCGCAGATGAAAACTCGCCTGCAACAACAAGGCGATGAGGTTGCCGGCGGCACAGCCGGGCAGTTCAAGCAGTTCGTAGCCCAAAGCGACGCCAAATGGAAAGCCGTGGCGACCCAGGCTGGCGTTTCCATAGATTGAGACCGAGATGCCCTGCAAATACAATACCTTGAAAGAGCGCATCGGTCGGGACGAACGCTTGATCGGCCTGTGGTGCTCGTTGACCAGCGCCACCGCCGTCGAACTGCTGTCCACGACCCGATACGACTGGTTCCTGCTGGACATGGAACACGCCCCCAACAGCCTGGGCAGCATCATCGAGCAGTTGCGGGTGCTGGACTCCTCTGACATCAGCGGCTTTATCCGTCCCCCCGGCAACGATCCGGTCACCATCAAGCGTCTGCTCGATGCAGGTGCCAAGAACCTGCTTTTCCCCTACGTCGAAACGCGTGAACAGGCGCAGGCCATTATCCGCGCCACTCGATACGCGCCTGACGGCATACGGGGTGTTTCCACAGCCGGACGTGCGGCCTGGTACGGCCAGAATCCCGACTACTTGGCCAACGCCGCCAAAGAGTTGGTGATCGCTATTCAGATCGAAACCACGGGTGCCTTAAAGGCCCTGCCCAACCTGCTCGATCTACCCGAAATAGATCTGTTGTTCTTCGGCCCTGCAGACCTGTCCGCCGACATGGGGCTGCTGGGCCAAGCCGAACACCCACGCGTCCAGGCGGCCATTCTGGACGGGATACGACAGGTCAAGGCGGCTGGGAAAATGGCCGGCGTGCTGGCCCCCAATCTGCATATCGCCCGTCAGTACTATCAGGCCGGAGCCCGCCTGATCGCCGTAGGCAGCGATTTGCAAAGTCTGTACACGGCAGCCCGCCATCTGCTGGATGCCGCACACGAGCAACTGGCTTGACCCAGACGGGCAACAAGCGCACAGGCGCGTTATTGGGATGAAGGCAGCAAATGCATGCCGGTGCGGCGGACAAACTCCGCGTAGCTGATCGGCGGCCCAACCTTGGCACCAGCATCGTTCGCTTGCCAATGCACCCAGGATCGGCGTGTAGCGGCGTCATACACCAGCTTGAACACGTGGCTGGGTACCGCTACGCGCCCGTCCCCTATCGTAGCCGGACCTGCGGCATAGACCGGTCCGGTAAAGACATAGACATCTGCAGCAGCACGCAACACATACTTGCGCGTATCGCCTTCGATCTGATTCCAGGGGCCGCCATTCTGGATCTGATTTTGCGGCACCATATTGGCCAGGGAAAAACTCTGCGCCATCCCTTGTTCGCTACTCATATCGCCGGCAGGTGCCATATGACCGCGTGAATACCCCGACCCCCGGTAGTCCGACAATTCGGCCCGCTCGGAGGCGGGCAAGCGGGCTTCGGCATAAAACTTGTCCGTACGCTTGATGCTCTGAGCGGCCTGCACCATACGCCGATTCAGGCGCTGCGCCACAAACACGGGTGTCTTGGTCTGTCCGCTGTGCAAAATGGCAAAGTCGCTAAAACACAGTTCCCGCATGGTATAGGCTGCGGGAACCACAGGCGGCTTGCCAGGAAAAAACTGCGTGCATTGGGCGAACGACGTCTGAACATAGCCATTGACCGGTACGGCGGGGGGGCTGACATCCGCTGACGGCAACGGCCATTCTATTCGGGCCAGAACCTGATCCAGCCCAGCCCATTCCCGCAACTGAGGGTCAATAGCGCAACTGGCTGCCCCGAACGCCACCAGCGCCGACGCCAGCGTCGATCGTATGAACCGTCTGAACCCCGAATGCCCTGCTGTTTTCCTGCTCGATGATCTTTTTCTTGCGACTGTTTTTTTCTTTCTACTCATACCGCTCGTGCTGAAATAATGCTTTTGACCTGCATCGTCGTGCAGGCAGCACACAGATTATAAGCAGGCTGATAATGGCACTTTTCCGCTACCTGCCTTGCAATTGTAATAGTTGCTACAAAACACAGAAACAGAAACAAATCCACACAGCGTCATTCATGGGTAATCAGCCCGCCGATACGCTTTTCACGCAGATTCTCAGAGAGTCAGACTATAAAGAACAGAAAACAAGACCATGCAGATTTGAATGCATCACAGACTTTTCCATGAGTTATTTTTATAGTAGAACATTTTCTGTTACAATGGTGCCTTTCCTTTACTATTGAAACAACAGCGCCATCTTGCTGATCATGACCCCCAGGAACCTGATTTTTGGCCTTTGCGCCACGCTGCTTGCCCTTTGGTTTCTTCCTTTCGCCCACATCCACAACAACCTGATGCAACATTCGCATGCCTATTCAGGATGGAGCGCGGGATTCTTCAGTTTTATGCTGCCCCTGTCGACGTTGGCCGTCGCCAGCCTGATATGGGCCGACAAGATCCGGTTTGCCTGGTTTGCCATGGCAGCCCATATCGGCATTTTTGCCTCCACCATCAAAAGCATCTGCGAAAAGTCGCTTTTGTTCTCTAAGGTCTGTGGCATGGGCGTATCGTTTTCCTACGGCTCCATCATCTATGGTTTGTGTACGGCTGCGCTGTGCGTCGTGCTTCTGACTTACCAAAAACCGACCAGAAGTTAAGTAATACAAGGGCTCTGCCCTTCAGGCTGCTGACAAACCCAGCTGTTACACCCGTATCTGTTGATTCAGCCCAAACATATGCTCGGGCTGTCAGGCGAACACATCCCTATATCGCGTTCGGTCGTTGAGCGAAGCAGAAACGACATCGAAGAAGGTGAGTCCGGCGGCCCTGAGTCGGCGGGCTGGGGCCTTCGCCCGCGCTGCGCGCCGGTTCCCTTGCCGGCTGGCCGGGACAGGCACCCCGTTAACTCGCCGCGTGGTTCGTGCCGAACCACAAGCGCGCGTCTCAAACAGAACGGGGCTTGCCCCCTGTCCCGGCCAGCCGTCGGCGGCGAACGCCCTGACTCGCCCGCCGACTCAGGGCCGCCGAACTCACCCGAGCAACATGATGGTTTCAGGCCCACGGCCCATCGACCAACCCTACTAGGCGGGAGCTCTCTCGGTCCCCCCTAGTCTTGCTATCCGTGCATCACCCATAGACCAAGGGTTGAAATCTAGGCCATCAAGGCTTCGAGCCGCTCAAGACGCGAGCTGACCGGGGCAGGCGGGTCGGATGGCTTGCCGCAGACGGGGTGCGAGGACGGGAGGCACGTGTCGTGCTGTTTGACGGCGGCGCTTGTTGCTTGTCCGGCGGACAAGCAACCCGCCGGAGTTCACGACCCGCCCGGCCCCGCGAACCGACCAGGGCACCGGCGCGCAACGCCGGCAAGCCGTCAGCCTGCCCCGTTCAGCTCGCGCCTTGAGCGGCGTCTATAGAAAACCGGTTCGGCAATGAACATCGGCAGCCGAACGTAATGCAAAAAGAAGCCAGCCCACATTCAAGGGCTGGCAAGAGGATTTTACGCAAGGGTTTGTCAGCAGTCTGACAAGGGCTCTGCCCTTACGGTTTCTCCGCCCGTTCATGCATGACCATGATGGTTTGCTGCATCATGGCGCACAGGCTTTCTTGGCCATCCCGCACCGCAAACACCTCGGCCCGCGTCACAATCAGGCTGCGGCCTGGCCGCAGCACCGTGCCTCGGGCGATCAACACCTGTCCCTGCGCCGGTGCCATGAAATTGACCTTGTACTCCACGCTCAACACGGAAGCCCCAAGCGGGGCCAATGTCATGGCGGCATACCCGGCGGCTGAATCAGCAATCATGCCCACTACACCGCCATGCACAAAACCATGCTGCTGTTGTACTCCGCTCCAATGCGGCAAATGGATTTCCACCAGACCCGATTGCACCACCGGCATGCTGGCACGGATCAGCGACATCGCCTGTTGACGGTCAAAACTGGCCTGTACCGCCTCGGCCACGCGCACGTCCAGGGCCGGATGGGCGGCCTGGCCAGAAAAATGCTGAGACATAATAGAATCCTGATCCATCCGGCCGGCATCCGCTTCAGAACGGCCAGAACATGGGAATGAAGGTCACGCCCAGAATCCAGAAAATCAGATTCAAGGGCAGGCCCACTTTGACGAAGTCGATAAAGCGATAACCACCCGCACCATAAACCATCGTATTAGTCTGATACCCCACAGGCGTGGCAAAGCTAGTCGAGGCAGCAAACGTAATGGCAACCAGGAAAGGAGTGGCATCAACATCCAGCATCCGGGCAGTGGACATGCCTATCGGGGTCAGCAGCACAGCGGCAGCGGCATTGCTCATGAACTCGGTCAGCACCAGTGCCATCAAGTAGACCGTTGCCAGCGCCACCCAAGGCCCGAAAGAACGAACCATGCCCACCGTGTTGTCGACCAGATACTGCGCTGCGCCGGTTTCACTCATGGCCACCCCTAAGGGCAAAAGGCCAGCCAGCAAAATAATGATGCGCCAGTCGATGGCATCGTAGACGTCATCGGCGTTCAGACAGCCGGCCATCGTCATGGCCACGGCACCAGCCAAGGAGGTGATGGCAATAGGCATCCAGCCCAGCGCCGGCACCACAATCACCAAGGCCATGGTCAACAGCGCGAACGGCGCACGCCACCCCATCGGTTTCTCGGCCTCGCGCTCGGACAGCACAATAATGTTGTGGTCGGCGCGCAAGGCGGCGGCCTGCGACGCCGGTGTCAGCATCAGCAGGATATCGCCGACCCGCAAGCGCACATCGCGCAGCTTGTCGCGCAAGACCTGTCCACGCCGGTGTATGCCCAGCACCGTCGCCTGATGGTGCCAGCGCGGGTCCAGCGTGCCCAAGGTACGGCCACTGATGCGAGAGCGCGGAGCGATCATGACCTCGGTCAGCACCTGGTCCACTTCCTCGAACGATCGTTGCTGCAATTTAAACTGCGGGTCCACCTCCAGCCCCGCCTCCTTGCGCAACTCATCCAGCTTGCTCCAGTCCCCCCGGGCCAACAGCACATCGCCTTCTTGCAGTTGTTGCGCGCGTGGTGCCCAGGCCTTGTCATCGCCACGCAACAACTCGAGCACGAAAACGCCGTACTGTTCGCCCAGCTTGGCCTCTGCCACCGAGGTCCCGATGAGAGAAGAATCGGGCATGACGCGCAATTCCGTAATGTATTTGCCCAGCTCGTAATGTTCGACCAGCTCGGCCCCGCGTGTATCAGGCAGCAGCCAGCGCCCGACCGTCAGCAAATACAAACAGCCCGCCGCAAGGCAGATCAGGCCCAATGCGGTGAACTCGAACATGGTGAAACCCGGATGCCCCAGATCGCGGGCCATGGCATTGACCAACAAATTGGTCGACGTCCCCACCAGGGTGCAAACGCCTGCCATCTGCGACACATAGGACAAGGGTATCAACGCTTTGGAGGCCGACATGCCGATACTGGCTGTGGCCGCAATGACAATAGGCATGAAAACCGCCACCACCGCCGTATTGTTCACGAACGGCGCAATGACGGCCAACACCAGGAACAGGATCAGCAAAAACTGAAACGGCGAACGCGCCTTGCCCAGCAAACGCCCTATGCCCGACAAGGCACCACTGTTTTGCAGGCCGGCCGCCAGCACGAACATGGCTGCCACGGTAATCGTGGCGGGGTTGCTAAATCCCCCCAGGGCCTGCTGCGGCGTCACCAATCCGGCGATGGCCAGGCTGGACAATACCAACAGGGCCAAGGCATCGATTCTGATTTTCTCGCTGGCAAACAAAACCACCGCTACCAAAGCGATGCCCAATACAACTGCGATCTCCAGGGTCATGCCGCCATGCCTCCGTTAGTGGGCATTTCGTGTCATACACGCCATCGTTCCATGCTGGGCTGCCAGCGCCTAAAAAGTACCACGCCTTGCGTCCCCTGAAAAATTATACATAGGGCTAGCCAGCCGCCCGTCCGCTCCCGATGGTGCCCAAAACCTTCGGAGGCCATACCGAAAAAGATAAAATCATGGCCGCGACACGCTCGACTCGGTTATCCTTTTGGCTTGATTAAACCGTGGCCGCACCGGCGGCAAGCGCGTCCGACGCGTTTTCTCGTCGCCGCCAGCGGCCTGACTCGACCCAGAGCCTAGACCATGAGCGATCTTCAACGTCTGATCGACCAAGCGTGGGAAAACCGCGCTTGCCTTTCTCCCGCCCAGCACAGCCCGGAACTTCGGGCGGCCATCCATACCGTCATCGAAAAACTGGACTATGGCTCTTTGCGCGTGGCAGAAAAGGTCGACGGCGACTGGATCGTGCACGATTGGATCAAAAAAGCCATTTTGCTGTCCTTTCGCCTGAACGAGAACCGTGTCATGGGCGCGCAACCCGCCCCCTTTTATGACAAGGTGCCGCTGAAGTTCGAGCAGTATGATCAGGCCGCCTTTGCGCAAGCGGGCTTTCGGGCCGTGCCCGGTGCCGTGGTGCGCCAAGGCTCCTATGTTGCTCCGGACGTGGTGCTGATGCCCTCCTTTGTGAACATCGGCGCATATGTCGGCGAAGGCACGATGGTCGATACCTGGGCGACCGTCGGCTCCTGCGCGCAGATCGGCAAGCACGTCCATCTGTCCGGCGGCGTAGGCATAGGCGGAGTGCTCGAACCACTGCAGGCCAACCCCACCATCATCGAGGACAACTGCTTTATCGGCGCGCGCTCCGAAGTCGTGGAAGGGGTCGTCGTAGAAGAAAACTCGGTACTGGCCATGGGCGTGTTCCTGTCGCAAAGCACCAAGATCTACGAGCGCGAAACCGGCAAGATCTATCAAGGCCGAGTCCCGGCCGGATCAGTGGTGGTACCCGGCTCCTTGCCTTCCGAGGACGGGCGCTACAGCCTGGCCTGCGCCATTATCGTCAAGCGCGTGGACGCCCGCACGCGCGCCAAAACCAGTATCAACGATTTACTTCGCGCCTGAACATGAGCACCGACCACTCCGTACTAAGCACTCTTGAAGATCTGATCGCCCGCCCTTCCGTGACGCCGGACGACGCCGACTGCCAGCAATGGCTGGGCGAACGCCTGGCCCGCGCGGGCTTTACCCTGGAGTCGCTGCCCAGCGGCCCGGTACGCAATCTGTGGGCCCGAAAAGGCACGCAAGCACCGCTATTTGTCTTTGCCGGTCATACGGATGTGGTCCCCCCTGGGCCGGAACAGGCTTGGGACTCCCCCCCCTTTGAACCCGTCATTCGCGACGGTCAGCTCTATGGCCGCGGCGCTGCCGACATGAAGGCATCCATTGCCGCTTTCCTGCATGCGGCCGAAGAGTTCATCCAAGCCCGCCCGGACCATGCCGGCTCCATCGCGCTCTTGCTGACCTCGGACGAGGAAGGCCCGGCCATCGACGGCACCGTCCATGTCTGCCGCGTGCTGCAGGAACGCGGCGAACTGCCTGACTACTGCGTAGTAGGCGAACCGACCAGCGCCCGTCAGTTGGGCGACACCATCAAGAACGGACGGCGTGGTTCGCTATCGGGCCATCTGGTAGTGCAGGGTCGCCAAGGCCACGTTGCCTATCCGCAATTGGCGCGTAACCCCGTGCATCTGGCCGCTCCCGCCTTGACCGAGCTGACCGAGCGCATGTGGGATGCAGGCAATATGGATTTTCCGCCCACCACCTTCCAGATTTCCAACATCCATGCCGGAACCGGAGCAAGCAACGTCATCCCGGGCCACCTGGACGTGCATTTCAATTTCCGCTTTTCCACCGAGCAGACGCCGGCTGGCCTGCAAGCGGAAGTAGAGTCCATTTTGCGCCGCCACGGACTGGAATTTACTCTGGCCTGGACAGTCGGCGGCGAACCCTTCCTGACCGAAGAAGGCGTGCTGAGCCAGGCTCTGGCACAGGCCATCGAAGCCGAAACCGACGTACAACCCGAGCTGTCCACCACCGGCGGCACCTCGGACGGGCGTTTTATCGCTAAAATCTGCCCCCAGGTCGTGGAGTTCGGGCCACTGAACGCCAGCATCCATCAGGTCAACGAGCATGTTGCCGTCGCCGACCTGGAACCATTAAAGAATATCTACCGCCGCACACTGGAAACCCTGCTTTGCTAAGTCCCACCATCGAATCTTCCGCCCTGCTGGCTGCCCAACAGGAACTGCGCACCGTGCGCGATGTGCTGCGCTGGTCAGTCAGCCAATTGAACCGCTGCGGCGTGGCCTTTGGCCACGGCAGCGACAATGCCTGGGACGAAGCCGCCTACCTGCTGCTGCACACCCTGCACCTGCCGCTGGACACGCTGGAGCCCTACCTGGACGCACGCTTACTGCCCAGCGAACGCGAACAGTTCCTGGCACTGATCGCCCGCCGCTGTAACGAACGCCTGCCTGCTGCTTATCTGACCGGCGAGGCCTGGTTGCAAGGCCATCGCTTTCGCGTCACGACCGACACGATCGTACCGCGTTCGCCTATCGCCGAATTGCTGTCCGAACAGTTGCACCCCTGGGTGACCGATCCCGACGCCGTCTACAAAGCCCTGGATCTGTGCACCGGCTCGGGCTGCCTGGCCATATTGACCGCGCTGGCGTTCCCCCAAGCCCTGGTCGACGCCGTAGACCTGTCCGACGCCGCGCTGGCCGTGGCCCAGTCCAATGTCGATGATTTTGACCTGAACGATCGGGTGACGCTGTATAAAAGCGACTTGTTCGACCAATTGCCAGACGCCGCCTACGACCTGATCGTCTGCAATCCACCTTATGTCAATGAATCGTCCATGCAGCTTTTGCCCCGGGAGTATGTGCACGAGCCTCGCCAGGCCCTGGCCGGCGGAGACGACGGCATGGATCTGGTGCGCCGTATTCTGCAGGCCGCGCCCGACTTCCTGACCCCCGACGGCGTGCTGGTGCTGGAAATCGGCCATGAATACGACAATTTCGTCGCCGCCTTCCCCGAACTGGAACCGGTCTGGCTAAGCACCGAAACCGCCGAAGACCAGATCCTGCTGCTGACCCGGGAGCAACTGGCTCCGTGATACGCGCAACTGGAATCACGCTGCGGCGCGGCGTCAAGGTACTGCTGGAAAACACCGAATTCATCGTCAACCCAGGCGAGCGCTTGGGGATTGTCGGCAAGAACGGTGCCGGCAAATCCTCGCTATTCGCTCTGCTGCAAGGCGAGCTGGACCTGGATGCGGGCGAACTGAGCCTTCCCGACGCCTGGCAAGTAGCCAGCGTGCGTCAGACCATTCCAGATCGCAACCGGCCTGCGCGCGAATTTGTCATCGACGGCGACGAACGCCTGCGCGCCCTGCAACAAGCCCGCGCCGATACGCCCGACTCGGACGGCCAAGGCATTGCCGAGCTGGAAAATGCGCTGGTGGAAGCGGATGCCTGGTCGGCACCCTCGCGGGCCGAACAATTACTGGCCGGTCTGGGTTTTCGTCCTGACCAATGGATGCTGCCGGTGCGTGATTTTTCGGGCGGCTGGCAAATGCGTCTGTCGCTGGCACGGGCCCTGATGGCCCCTTCCGACCTGCTGCTGCTAGACGAGCCAACCAACCACTTGGATCTGGACGCTATGCTGTGGCTGGAGCGCTGGCTGGCCTCCTACCCGGGAACGGTCCTGCTGATTTCACACGACACCGAGTTTCTGGATGCCGTGGCCCGCTCCATCCTGCATCTGGATCAGGGCAAGTTGGTGCGCTATAAAGGCGGCTACAACGACTTTCTGGTTCAACGCGCGGAGCGTGTGCAGCAAAGCCAGATCGCCTACGAACGCCAGACACGCGAAGCAGCCCGGCTGCAAGGCTTTATCGATCGCTTCAAAGCACAGGCCACCAAAGCCAAGCAGGCCCAAAGCCGGGTCAAGGCTCTGGCCCGCATGCAGACCCTGGCCCCGCTGCGCGTGGAATCCGGCGTATCCATACGCCTGCCCTCGCCTGACTATACCCCTGACCCCTTGCTGACGCTGGAGCAAGCCGATCTAGGCTACGCCGACCATGCCGCCCCCATCCTGAGCCAAGTACGGCTGATGGTGCGCGGCGGCGCGCGCGTCGGCGTGCTGGGCATGAACGGCGCGGGTAAATCCACCCTGGTCAAAACACTGGCCGGCAAGCTGGCCCCCATACGCGGCGAACGGCTGGAATCCAAAGGATTGGTCATTGGCTATTTTGCGCAGCACCAGCTTGACTCCATCGACCCGGACTCCACTCCGCTGCAGCACCTGGCACGCCTGGCTCCCGATACCCGCGAACAGGAGCTACGTAACTACCTGGGTTCATTTGGCTTTAGCGGCGACATGGCCTCCAGCGTCACCGCGCCTTTTTCCGGCGGCGAAAAAGCCCGTCTGGCCCTGGCGCTGATCGTCTGGCAAAAGCCCAATCTGCTGCTGCTGGACGAACCGACCAACCACCTGGACGTTGACACCCGCGAAGCACTGGCCGACGCCTTGGCGGACTACGGCGGCAGTGTGCTGTTGGTATCGCACGACCGGCACCTGCTGCGTTCCACGGTCGATTCGTTCTGGATCGTGGCCGACGGCCAAGTGCAGGAATTTGACGGCGACCTGGAGGACTACCGTGACTGGTTGCTGGCACGCAGCGCCCAGGCTCGCTCCGCGGCCCGCCAGGAAACTCGCACCGAGGACGGCGAGGTCGTGGACCGTAAGGCCCAACGCCGCCAGGAAGCTGAACTACGCCAGCGCCAGGCCCAGCAGCGCAAGCCCTTGGAGGCACGCCTGAAAAAGGTGGAAACCGCCATGGACAAGGCCGGCACGCGCCTGCAGGAACTGGACGCCTTGATGCAAGACCCGGATTTCTATTCGGACGCCTACAAGGACCAACGCCCGGCCTTGATGGCAGAGCATGGCGAACTAGGCAAAGAACGCGATACGTTGGAGGAAGAGTGGCTGGAACTGCAAGAAGCCATTGAGCACATCAACCAGCAGACATAGAACGATGCTGGCACAGCCGAGCCGTCAGCGTCGGCCCTGAAAAATACGCGGCTGGCGCTAAGCCTGGATGATACGCGTATCGCACGGCACAACGGGATGCCGTTATGCAAGGCGCAGCGGCGCTAAAGCAGTAAAAAAAAGCTCCCGGTCGGGAGCTTTTTTTACGATGCATCAGATGGTTTACTGCCCCGCCACCGAACTCACATAGGCGGCGACGGCGGCGCGCTCTTCCTCGCTCATGGTCTGGGCAAACGAGGGCATGGCCCCCACCCCTTCCAACATCACCTTCAGGATCTGTTCCTGTGCAGGCTTGAGTTCATCCAGATTTGGGCCGATGGCACCTGCCGAACCTGCATCTTCCAAAGTGTGACAAACCGCACAGGCAATGGGCTTGGCACCGCTTAAAAACAACTCCTTGCCCTGAGCCATCTGATCCGCACGGGCCTGACCCGCCAACGCCAGAGCCGCAGCGGCGACCACAAAATATTTCTTCATGACACTCATCCACAACCGCCCCGGCACAGCCGAAGCGGGTTCTGCATTAATTATTAAACAACGGTAATAGCCAGCATGTGATCGCGCCAGCTATTGTTCAAATAACCTCGGTTATTAGGAACACGCTCCTCGGGTTGCGTCGTACCGGCCTCGCTAGTAGCGCGGCTGGCTATTTGATATTGACCGGGCTTCAGATCCACACCCAGCGTAAACTGACGCCAGGCATATTTACCCAGATCCGGCCCCACAAAACTGGCCTTGACCCAATTCTTGCCGCCATCCACCGAGACTTCCACGTCCTTGGCAGCGGACATGCCTCCAAACGCCAAACCCTGAATCTGCACCTTGCCGGCTTTGACGTCTTGCCCAGGTTCACCGCTGGGGCTGGTCACCCAGGACTTGACGGGCATTTCCCAGACCGACTCCTGGCTAGGCCCGGACTTCTCGCCCACGGGAGCCATGCGATAACTGTTCTGCTGGATATTGGCCGCCGACTGCTCCTTGGTAAAGGCTAGTTGCTTGATGTATTTGACGTTATTGACGCCCGTATAACCAGGCACCACCAGACGCAAAGGCCCGCCATGCGCCAAGGGGATCGGCTGTCCATTGATTTCCCAAGCCAGGATGGCGTCTTCAATTGCTTCGATCGGAATCGAGCGCTCGACCATGATGGTATTCGGGTCCAGGCCCGCAGGAATCTCCTCGCCGCCTGTGCCGGTCATGTACTTGCTGCCCGAATCCATGCCGCCCACCGCTTCCAGTACAGCCTTGACCGGCACACCCGTGAAAATGACACAGCCTGCCGCGCCTACCGTCCATTGCGTGCCGCTGGGCTTTTCGGGAAAGAACGCGCGACCATTGCCCGAGCATTGCAAAACCATAGGCAAAGCCACCACGCCCAGGCGCTTCAAATCCGCCACCGAGATCTCCGTAGACGTTTTGACGCCCTTGACCGAGAGCATCCACGCGTCCGGATCGGCCACGATTTTTTCCGAAGGCGGAGAGACATTATTACGCACGAACAAACGGTCCAATGGCGTAATCAACCCCGAGCCGAATGCGCCGCGGCGGGTTTCCATCGTGTTGGCGCTATGTATGATCAAGCTGTCGGCATGCTTCCAGGACGCATAGGCCGGCAAGCTTTTAACGGCGGCTTTCGCCATTTCCTGGGCCAGGGCCTGGGACAGCGGCGTCAAGCCACCTGCCCCAGCCAAAGCCACTAAGCTGCCGCTTGACAAGAGCATGCGTCGCCGCGAAAGATTGCTGGGTTCCATTACTGCCTCCTTCTGCTTTCATCTATTTGATTTAAGCTTCGATTTTATGGAGGCAATAAGCATATAACCAGAATATATAACCCTAATATATAACGGTCCAGAACAAGCATGCATTAATGCATATCAAGCTGCATAAGGCATGAATACTAGGTTGAACTGGCCCCATCCCGCCTGCTATTCCTACGTAGGCAAGCAGATAGATCGGTAAAAGAGTGCATCAAGCACTCCGGGCTGCATTGACGCGCGCGCCGCCTGCCTGCCTGCCTGCCTGCCTGCCTGCCTGCCTGCCTGCCTGACTGACTGACTGACTGACTGACTGACTGACTGTAGAAAGGCTATTCGCAGATTGTCGGAACGGACTTCCCATCGGAAAGAAGAAGTGCGGCGGCAAGCAATGATCCGCAGGTACGCGGATTTCGTTCAGGCTGACGGCTCAGCTCCAGACTGGAACGATGGTTTCTAGCGTTCCGCTCATCCATAAACGGTGCTGCCCGAAAATGGACGCGAACAAAACAAGCACCCACAAAAATGGTTCTTCGCTACATACCGGGAATTGCTTCGTATGGGGCGGGCCGTTTAGGTCAAGCACAGCGGTGCCGTTCTCGCCAGGCAGGCCATAGCAGGCCGGTGGGCGAGTCAGGACCTTCGCCGCAGGCGGGATGCTGGGGCGGGAGGCAAGGGGCGTGCTGTTCGAGCAGGACGCTTGTGATTCGTCCAGTGGACGAATCACCCTGCGAGTTCACGCCCCGCCCGCTCCAGTATCCTGACCAGGGAACCCGCGCGCAGCGCGGGCGAAGGACCCAGCCAGGCCGGCCTGCTATGGCCTGCCTGGCGAGAACTCGAGGTTCTCTCTGCTTGGCCCAAATAGCGGGACGTCCGTGTACGCCGTACAAGATAGCAGCCACACGTTCAATGTTCTGTTGGGTATGTATATCTAAGGCCGGAGCGGCTATGACGCTTGTGATGTTCGCCGTTCAAGGCGCAGCACGCTCGAAATAGGCGGGTCGGATGGCTTGTCCGATCTTGCAGCGCCTTGAATGGCGTCTTCAAAACGCCTACTCCTCATCGCCTGAGTAAATTGGCTCCCGACATTCTTCGAAGAACCACAAAAAAGCCCCCGGACTTATCCGGGGGCCTGACACAAACCGATCCACACGTATCGTGCTAGCTGATGGTTTCCAGCTTGGCAACCGATAAGGCCAAGGTCTTGCTGCCGACTTCACGGAAATGGATCTGCGCCTGAGCATCGTCACCACGCCCATTCAGGCTGACAATGGTGCCATCGCCAAAACGGGCATGGCGCACCCCTTGCCCGATACGAAAGGACTGACCATTGACCTCCAGCACACTGGTCTGACTGCGGCCGCCATATGGTGTCGCGCTGGCACCGGAGCCGCTGGCCTTCCAGGACTGACCACGTCGGAATGCGCCGCCGGACGAAGCCTCGGCAGCCGGCGCGGGCGCACTGGCATAACGGGCGGATAGCCACTTGACATGATCCTGAGGCAGTTCGTCCAGAAAACGCGAACGTAAGGCATAGCGTGTCTGGCCGTGCAACATACGACTTTGGGCCAAGGTAATGTACAGGCGCTGGCGCGCACGGGTAATGGCCACGTACATCAAGCGCCGTTCTTCTTCGACCCCGCCGGCATCGAATAGGCTGTTTTCGTGCGGAAACAGACCTTCTTCCAGACCTGTAATAAATACGGCGTCGAACTCCAACCCCTTAGCCGCATGAATAGTCATCAGTTGAATGGCGTCCTGCCCGGCCTGGGCCTGATTGTCGCCTGCTTCCAACGACGCATGGGTCAGGAAAGCGCCCAATGGCGACATGGGGGCCAGCACCAAGGGCACGCCTTGGGGGGCCTGGGCCTGTTCACCTTGCGGCGCATCCGGCACACGACCCGCGGGCAGCTCTGCAAATCCTTCCTCGCCCACAAAGACGGTGGCGGCGTTGACCAGTTCCTGCAAGTTTTCCAGACGTTCGGCCCCTTCCCGATCCGCCTGATAGTGGGCCAGCAGGGTGCTTTCGTGCACCACGTGCTCGATCAGCTCGGGCAAGGACAGGATCTGCGCCTGATGGGCCATATCCTGAATAAGAGCGGCAAAGCGGGCCAGACCCGCCGCTGCCCTTCCTTGCACATAGGGCACGGCACGTAACAGGCTGGTGCCGCGTTCGCGGGCCAGATCAGCCAATTGCTCGACCGAACGCGCGCCGATACCGCGAGTGGGAAAGTTAACGACACGCAGAAATGCGGTGTCATCGTCCGCATTGTCCATAAGGCGCAAATACGCCAACACATGCTTGACTTCCTGACGCTCGAAAAAGCGTTGCCCGCCATAGACCTTGTACGGCAAGCCCTGGGAAAACAAGCGATGCTCGATCACCCGCGACTGGGCGTTGCTGCGGTACAGAATAGCGATTTCGCGGCGCGGCTTGCCTTCGGCAATCAAGGCACGGATTTCGTCCACGATCCACTGCGCTTCCAGCGCGTCGGACGGCTGCTCGTTAATGCGAATCAACTCGCCTTCGCCGCTGTCGGTCCACAAGTTCTTGCCTAAGCGGCCAGCGTTATGCTCGATTAGGGCATTGGCGGCATCAAGAATATGGCCGCTGGAACGGTAGTTCTGCTCCAGCCGAATCACATTGCCGCGCGCATAGTCGCGCTCGAAGTCCGCCATATTGCCCACATTCGCACCACGAAAGGCATAAATGGACTGATCATCGTCGCCCACCGCGAACAGACTGGCCTGATCGCCGGCCAACAAGCGCAGCCAACGGTACTGCAGCACGTTGGTGTCCTGGAACTCGTCTACCAGAATGTGCTTGAAGCGGCGCTGGTAATGTTCCCGAATGGGCGCATTGCGCGACAGCAATTCGTAGGCGCGCAACAGCAGTTCGCCAAAATCGACCACGCCCTCGCGTTCGCATTGTTCTTGATAAAGCTTGTACAGATCGATCAGACGACGACGGTGCGGATCAAAGCCGTCCAGATCACCGGGACGCTGCCCGTCTTCCTTGCAGGCATTGATGAACTGCTGAATTTCCTTGGGCGGAAATTTTTCGTCATCGATATTGTTGGCCTTGACCAGGCGCTTGATGGAGGCCAACTGATCGGCACTATCCAGAATCTGGAAGGTCTGGATCAGGCCCGCATCGCGGTAATGCATGCGCAGCAAACGGTTGCACAGGCCGTGGAAGGTTCCGACCCACATGCCGCGCGTATCGATGGGCAATAAAGAAGTAAGCCGCGTCAGCATTTCGCGCGCGGCTTTATTGGTGAAGGTGACGGCAGCCAAGCCATACGGGCTGACCTGCCCGGCCTGGATTAACCAGGCCATTCGGGAGGTCAACACACTGGTCTTGCCGCTGCCTGCTCCGGCCAACACCAAAGCGTGTTGTCCGGGAGGCAGTGTAACGGCGGCTTTTTGCTGCGGGTTGAGACGATCCATCATGCCGCGTAGCGGCGCAGACGCAAGGCGAACTGCTCTAGACTGTCGATGCCACTTTGCTGGGCGCGCTGGCACCAGCCACGCAGATCGGCCAACAACTGTTCGCTGGACGAGCTGGAGCTTTCCCAGATGCCGGCCAACTCGCGCTGCATGCGAACCAGGATGGACAGACGGGAATTACCGGCCGCCACGGACTCCAGTTCGGCGCGTTGCTCGGGGGCCAGGACGTCGTCGCCGCGACCGATCCAATCCTTGCAACTTTCCAGCAAGGACCAGGAGCAGTTAGGGTTGTCGCGGTTGACCTGTGGCTTCAGACGGGCAATTTCTTCGGATGCGGTGGTCTTGATGATGTCCGCATAACGGGCCAGGATTTCGTAGCGGTGAGTGATCACGCCTTGCAGGGTAGCCAGGCTGATGGAATCCACGGACGATGCCGAAGGCACGGCGGGTTCCAGGCGCAGCTTGGGTGCCACTTTCTTGACCTTGGCTAGACCCAGTGCCTTGAACACCGAGATATAGCACCAGCCCAGGTCGAACTCGTACCACTTGCTGGAGAACTTGGCGGACGTACCGTAAGCGTGATGGTTATTGTGCAGCTCTTCGCCGCCGATGATGATGCCCCAAGGAAACACATTGGTGCTGGTATCCGGGCTGGCAAAGTTACGATAACCGATGGCATGGCCCAGACCATTGACCACACCGGCTGCCCAGAAGGGAATCCAGGCCATCTGGATCGCCCAGACGGTCAGACCCAACAAACCGAACAGGAACAGGTCAATACCCAGCATCAGGACAATACCCAGCATGCTGTACTTGCTGTACAGGTTGCGCTCGAGCCAGTCGTCGGGCGTGCCGTGGCCGAAACGCTTCAGGGTTTCGGGGTTGGTGGCTTCCTGACGGTACAGTTCGGCACCACGGAAAAACACCTGGCCCAGACCGAACACCACGGGCGAGTGCGGATCGCCTTCGCGTTCGCATTTGGCATGGTGCTTGCGGTGGATGGCGACCCATTCCTTGGTGACCATACCGGTGGTCATCCAGAGCCAAAACCGGAAAAAATGCATGAGCGCCGGATGCAGATCCAGCCCACGGTGCGCCTGACTGCGATGCAGAAAGACGGTAACTGACACAATGGTGACATGCGTCACTGCCAGAATGACCAGAGTAAGCTGCCACCAGGATAGTTGCAGCCAGCCATCGGCAAGGAAAGAGAGAAACGATTGCATAGACCCTTTTAGACCTGATCTTTGTTAAGGGAAACCAGAAAAGTGTATCTCACTTGACTGGTTAACAATAGCATTATTTGGGACTGAACTTGCTTCAAATCAAGCACTTTGCGCGTTTCGTTCCAGTGCCGCCGCAAAAAAGCAGTCGGTCTGGTGACGGTCTGTGCGCAGGTTCAGGTAAGGCCCGTCAAGCGCCAGCGCCGGGCTCTTGTCCTTGAGAATTTCGCGGGCATCCAGCAGGCGAAAGTCGGGGTGGGTTTGCAGGAAAGCCTGCACCTGCTGTTCATTTTCTTCGGGCAGAAAACTGCAGGTGGCATAGACCAGTCGCCCCCCGGGGGCCACGCAAGCGGCAGCCTGGTCCAGAATCTGGGCCTGCATGCGCGTGTACTGCTGCAGCGCTTCGGGGTGTTGACGCCATTTAAGATCGGGATTGCGCCGTAAAGTTCCCAAGCCGCTGCACGGCGCATCCACTAACACACGCTGGGCCTTGCCATGCAGACGGCGCACGCGCTGATCGCCTTCTTCCTGGATGACCACCGGCACTACATTGGACAGGCCTGCGCGCGCAAAACGCGGCTTGGCTTTGTTCAGACGGGTCGCCGACACGTCAAACGCGTACAGACGGCCCGTGGAGCGCATCAACGCACCCAACAGCAATGTCTTACCACCGGCACCGGCGCAATAATCGATGACCATCTCTCCGCGACGCGGCTCCAGCAAGGCGGTCAGCAACTGGCTGCCCTCTTCCTGGATTTCGAGTTCGCCTTTTTCGTACTGTGGCCACACCGCCACGGAAGGACGACCTTCGATACGGATACCCCAAGGCGAATACGGCATGGCCGTCGGCTTGAAGCGGGCCATAGGCCCATTTTGCAACTGCCGCAACACGGCATCGCGATCGGCCTTCATAGGATTGACGCGCAGATCCAACAGAGCCTGTTCGTTCATGGCCTGCATCAACTTGTAGGACTCGGGAATCTGCGTCAGACGCTCTTCCAGCCACTCGGGCAGACTCAACCGCACGCCCACAGGCAGACCGTCCACGTTCAGGGAACGGATATGTGTCAGCCACTGACGCTCTTCTTGTTGCAGGCCCAGCGCCAGTTCTTCCTGACCGATGGCCGCCGACAGACCCAGAATGGCCAGGCGACGGGTCGACGGACCCACGCCACTTTCGGCCCAATTGCGATATTGACGCAAATGGCGCAATACATCGAATACCGCTTCGCGGATTTCGGCCCGATCGCGCGAACCCATCTTGGGGCGTGTACGTGCCCAGCGGGTCAAGGCCAGATCGGCCGGATGTTTCCACTGCAGCACTTCGCCGAGCGCGCTGGCCACCTGCTCGATGCGCCGCTGGGCAACAGCGCCCGGTGCGGGCGGACCCGACGGCTTGCCGCGCGCGCCTTGCTGCGGACGGCCACGGGCGGGCGCGCCGCTGCGCGAACCCGATGAAGAAGGACGCTTACGCTCCGAGCGATCACGCTCGGGCCGGGAATGATGATGATCAGACATGAATATTCGAAAAAATCCTATGGACCCGCCCGGTCAGGCAGGAAAGTAAAAACCGCGCTGCGCAACTCCATCGACCTGCACACGACCATCGTCGCGCAGGCTGACCCGGCCCTGGACCAGCCACTGCACCGCCTGGGTATAGACCTGGTGTTCGGTGGCCAGCACGCGTCGAGCCAATTCTTGGGCGTCGTCACCCTGCAGCACAGGCACCAGGCTCTGGGCAATAATAGGGCCATGATCGAGAACCGGGGTCACGAAGTGAACCGAACAGCCATGAAACTGCACGCCTGCATCGATGGCCTGCTGATGAGTGTTGAGGCCCGGAAAGCTGGGAAGCAAAGATGGGTGTATATTGACGAGCTTGCCCGCGTAGTGCTGGACAAAATCCGTGGTCAAAATGCGCATGAACCCCGCCAGTAGAACATAATCCGGCTGGTAGCGGTCAATCACGCGCGCCAAAGCCTGATCGAAGGCCTCGCGTGTTGCAAATTCGCGATGCGCCACGACCTGGGTATCCAGTCCGTGCTGACGTGCCCATTGCAGCCCGGACGCATCGGCCTTGTTGGCGATCACCGCCTGGATGCGGCCATTCAGGCCAGCCTGTTCGATATGCTCGGCAATGGCCTGCATATTGGAACCCCGGCCTGATATCAGCACGACCAGGCGACAAGGTGGGGTGGAATCGGTCAAAATCCTGTTTCCCGAGAAATAACGAATCCGAAATTGTAAACTCTCGCTTGTGAAATCTCCTCTAAAACTCTACCGTTCCTTGCCGCGCTGCAACAGCACGGCACGCAGCGCCGTTACCATTGGTAACTTCGATGGCGTGCACCTGGGCCATCAGGCCATCCTGAATCGTCTGAACGCGGCGGCCCACCAGCATGCACTGAGTTCCTGCGTCATGACGTTCACACCGCACCCACGCGCTTTTTTTGCTCAGCGCGGGCATCGTCCGGAACTGATCCCCACCCAGATCAGCGGTCTGCGCGACAAAGTCGACGCCCTGCACCACTGCGGCATCGAGCAGATCTACCTGGCACGCTTTAATCAGGACATGGCCGATATGTCGGCCAGCGCCTTTATCGAGGATATTTTAGTGCGCGGCCTGAACACCGGCTGGCTGCTGGTGGGCGAGGATTTTCGCTACGGCCACAAGCGGGCCGGCGACATCGCCATGCTGCGCGAAGCGGGCCAACGCCACGGTTTCGAGGTGGAAACATTGCATGATGTCTCCGACGCCGATGGTCGCCGCATTTCCAGCTCGGAAGTACGCACCGCCCTGGCAGTCGGGCAACTGGATCGAGCGCGCTCTTTGCTGGGCAAGCCTTTTCATATCAGCGGCCACGTCATTCACGGTCAGAAGCTGGGCCGCGACATTGGCTACCCGACCCTGAACATCCGCGTGCCCGAGCACTGCGCGGCACGTTCGGGCGTCTATGTGGTGCGTGTTCACGGCCTGGACGGCCAGGCGCTGCCGGGAATTGCATCGCTGGGCGTGCGCCCCACCGTGCAAGACCAGGGACGCCTGCTGCTGGAAGTACATTTACTGGACCGCCGCCTGGACGCTTACGGTAAACTTGCCCGTATAGAATTTCTGGAATTTGTCAGGGACGAAGAAAAATTCCCGGACCTCATCACTATGATCGCCGCCATCGATAACGATGCACAACGCGCTCGCGACTACTTTGCTACAAATGGACTATAAAAACTCTCTCAATTTGCCCGACACTCCCTTTCCCATGCGTGGCGACCTCGCCAAACGTGAGCCGGGCTGGATTAACCAGTGGGAAGAAAACAAAGTCTATGCAGCAATTCGGCAAGCCAGTGCCGGTCGCCCCAAATTTATTTTGCACGACGGCCCTCCGTATGCTAACGGCGACATTCACATCGGCCACGCGGTCAACAAGATCCTGAAAGACATCATCGTCAAAAGCCGCAACATGGCCGGCTTTGACGCTCAATACGTGCCCGGCTGGGATTGCCACGGCATGCCGATTGAGGTCCAGATCGAAAAACTGTACGGCAAGAACCGCCCCGTCGCAGAAGTGCAGGCCAAGGCCCGTGCCTACGCCCTGGAACAGATCGACAGCCAGCGCAAAGACTTCAAGCGCCTGGGTGTGCTGGCCGACTGGGAACGCCCTTACCTGACCATGAACTTCAGCAACGAAGCCGACGAGCTGCGCGTGCTGTCCAAGATCATGCAAAAAGGCTTTGTGTTCCGTGGCTTAAAGCCCGTGAACTGGTGTTTTGACTGCGGTTCCGCCTTGGCCGAAGCCGAGGTTGAATACGCCGACCGCACGGACCCGTCCGTACACGTGGCCTTCCCTTTCGCGCAAAAAGACAAGCTGGCTGAGGCCTTTGGCGTAGACAGCGTGGACGATGGCGCGATTGTCATCTGGACCACCACCCCCTGGACCATCCCTGCCAACCAGGCCCTGAACGTACACCCGGAAATCAGCTACGCGCTGGTCAAGCTGGACGCCCCGCGCGCCACCGGCTCCATGCTGATCGTGGCCGAAGATCTGGTGAAAACCTGCCTGGAACAGTGGGGCCTGAACGGCCAGGTTGTGGCAACGGCCACCGGCCAAGCCCTGAACCTGATCGAATTCGATCATCCGCTGGCCAACGTGAACGCAGGCTACCAGCGCCGCTCCCCCGTGTACCTGGGCGACTACGTCACCCTGGACAGCGGCACCGGCGTGGTGCACTCGGCCCCTGCCTACGGTATCGAAGACTTTGTATCTTGCAAGGCCCACGGCCTGAAAGACGACGATATACTCAAACCCGTCATGGGCAATGGGCATTACGCCGATACCCTGCCCCTGTTCGGTGGTCAGTTGATCTGGAAGGCCAACCCGCAGATCGTAGAAACGCTGCACAATGCCGGCACCTTGCTAAAAACCGAGCAGCATCCGCACAGCTACATGCACTGCTGGCGCCACAAGACCCCTATTATCTACCGTGCCACCAGCCAATGGTTTGCCGGTATGGACAAAGAAAACACCAGCGGGCGCAGCTTGCGTGACATGGCGCTGGAAGCCATCGACAACACCGAGTTCTACCCCTCCTGGGGTCGTGCCCGCCTGCACGCCATGATCGCCAATCGTCCGGACTGGACCTTGTCGCGTCAGCGTCAATGGGGCGTGCCTATGGCCTTCTTTGTACACAAAGAAACGGGCGAACTGCACCCCCGCACGCCGGAACTGATGGAACAAGTGGCCCAGCGCATCGAACAAAGCGGCATCGAAGCCTGGCAAAATCTGGACCCGCGCGACCTTCTGGGCGACGAGGCCGATCTGTACGAGAAAAACCGCGACACGCTGGACGTGTGGTTTGACTCGGGCACCACGCACGCCACCGTGCTGGGCGGCAAAGATCACACCACCCACGGTTCGCACGCCGACAGCCTGCAATGGCCTGCCGACCTGTACCTGGAAGGCTCGGACCAACATCGCGGCTGGTTCCATTCTTCGCTGCTGACCGGCTGCATGCTGTATGGCCGCGCGCCCTACAAAGCCTTGCTGACGCACGGCTTTGTGGTGGACGGCAAAGGCCGCAAGATGAGCAAGTCCCTGGGCAATATCATCAAGCCCCAGGAAATTGCCGACAAACTCGGTGCCGAGATCATGCGCCTGTGGGCGGCGTCCACCGACTACTCGGGTGAATTGTCCATCTCGGACGAAATCCTGAAACGCGTGGTGGAAGGCTATCGCCGTATCCGCAACACCCTGAAATTCCTGCTGGGCAATCTGGCCGACTTCAATCCTGCCGAACACGCGGTGCCCCTGGACCAGTTGCTGGAAATCGACCGCTACGCGCTGCACATGACCGCTCGCATGCAGACCGAGATCCTGGAGAACTACCAGCGCTACGAATTTCATCCCGTGGTCTCGCGCCTGCAGATCTTCTGCTCGGAAGACCTGGGCGCCTTCTATCTGGATATTCTGAAAGACCGCCTGTACACCACGGCCCAGAACGGCCTGCCGCGCCGCTCGGCCCAGACGGCGCTCTATCATCTGACCCACGCGCTGCTCAAGCTGATGGCACCTATTTTGTCCTTTACGGCCGAAGAAGCCTGGAAGGATCTGCATCAGGGGCAGACCGACAGCGGCACCATCTTTACCGAACTGTTCCATGCCCTGCCCGAACAGCCAGACCAAGACACCCTGCACGCCAAATGGCAAAGTCTGCGTGCCATCCGGGCCGAAGTCATGCGCCGCATCGAAGATGTGCGCAGCACCGGTGCCGTAGGCTCGTCCCTGGCTGCCGAGGTGGACATCTACGCCAAGGGCCAGGATCTGGAATGGCTGCAGTCTTTGGGCGAAGACTTGCGCTTCATGCTGATCGTCTCGCGTGCCGACGTGCATGCTGGCGAAGGCGATGTGCGCATCGACGTGACCCCTACCGAGCAGGCCAAGTGCGAACGCTGCTGGCACCACCGCCCGGATGTCGGCCAGAGCGCCGAGCACCCCACGCTGTGCGGCCGCTGCGAGGACAATCTGTTCGGCGACGGCGAAGTGCGTCACTATGCCTGAGCCGAGCCGTGTTCCCGCCCCTCCCGGGCAGGCCCGCCTGCCCGGGAAACATTTCTGGGCCTGGCTGGGCCTGGCTGCGCTAATTGTCGGCCTGGACCAGTGGAGCAAGTGGTACTTCGACACGCACCTGTTTTATCAGGAGCGCTGGAACGTGCTGCCCTTTTTCGACTTCACCCTGCTCTACAACCCAGGTGCCGCGTTCAGTTTCCTGGCTGGTGGCCAGGGCTGGCAGCGCTGGTTCTTTGTGGCCATCGCCTTCGTGGCGACCGTGCTGATTCTGACCATGCTGCGCCGCTCGGCCGGACAACCTTTGTTCTGCCTGTCGCTTAGCCTGATTCTGGGTGGCGCGGTCGGCAATGTGGTCGACCGCCTGCAGCACGGCCATGTGGTCGACTTTCTGCTGTTTTACTGGAATCAGTCTTATTTTCCGGCGTTCAATATTGCCGACGTTGCCATCACCTGCGGCGCTATCCTGCTGATTCTGGATGAATTTCTGCGGATGCGGCGCAACAAGCGGCAAGGCGCCTGACCCTGTAAGGAGCACCCATGCTCGCCAACAAAAAACTGGTCTTTGGCATCAGCGGCGGCATTGCCGCCTACAAAACCGCAGAACTGCTGCGTCGCGCCCAGGAACTGGGCGCGCAGATCGATGTAGTCATGACCGAGTCGGCCACGCGCTTCATGGCCCCGCTGACGTTTCAAGCCCTGTCGGGCCGACCGGTCTACACGGACCTGTGGGACGCGCGCGTGCCTAACAATATGGCCCACATCCAGCTTAGCCGACAGGCGGATGCGATTCTGGTGGCCCCGGCCAGCACGAACTTCATGGCAAGACTGGCCCAAGGCATGGCTGACGACCTGCTTAGCACCTTGTGCGTGGCCCGGGGCCACTGCCCCCTGCTGCTGGCACCGGCCATGAACCGAGAAATGTGGCAACACCCGGCCACCCAGCGCAATGTCGAGCAATTACGCCGCGACGGCGTATACATTCTGGGGCCGGGCAGCGGCGACCAGGCCTGTGGCGAGATCGGCGACGGCCGCATGCTGGAGCCGCATCAACTGCTGGCCGAGCTGGTCGGCTTCTTTCAGCCCAAGCGGCTGGCGGGCAAACGCGTCCTGATCACTGCCGGCCCCACCGCCGAACCGATTGACCCTGTGCGCGTCATCAGCAACCGTTCGTCAGGCAAGATGGGCTATGCCATCGCCCGCGCGGCGCAGGAAGCCGGCGCGCAGGTCACGCTGGTTTCCGGCCCGGTGGCGCTGGACACGCCTTACGGAGTACAGCGCATCAATGTCGAAACGGCCCGCCAGATGCACGCCGCCGTCATGGCCCAGGCTGCGCAGGCGGATGTGTTTATTGGCGTCGCCGCCGTGGCCGACTGGCACGTCAGCAATGCCAGCGACATCAAAATCAAAAAAACCGCCGAACAATCCACGCCGGATCTGCAATTTAGCCCGAACCCGGACATTCTGGCCGAAGTCGCCGCCCTGCCCGACGGCCCGTTCTGCGTGGGCTTTGCCGCAGAGACCGACCACCTGATCGAGCACGCCCAAGCCAAGCGCCAGCGCAAAAACGTGCCCATGCTGGTGGGCAATCTGGCCCAGCGCGCCATGAATGCCGACGACACCGAACTGGTCGTGTTCGATGCGCAAGGCCACACCCACTGGCCTGCCCAGGACAAGTTGCTGGCCGCCCGTCAATTGATTCAAGCCATTGCCCAACGGCTTTAAATCGTCTGTTTTTCATTTTCCCGGGCAGCGCCGCAAGCCGCGCGCTGCCCCGCTTTTGTAGGACACCCCTTACATGCATCGCCGTATCGAAGCCCGCATCGTCAATGATCTGCTGGGCACCACTATCGAAGCCCCCAGCTACGCCACGGACGGCTCCGCCGCTATGGATCTGCGCGCCTGCCTGAGCGAAGCCACTACCCTGCCCGCAGGCGGCCGCACACTGGTCAAGACCGGCTTGGCCATCAATATGATGGACCCTGGGCTGGTGGCGATCGTGGCCTCGCGCTCCGGCCTGTCGCTAAAGCATGGCGTGCGCGTTGCCCAAGGCATCGGCGTCATCGATGCCGACTACCACGGCGAGATCGGCGTGATTCTGGCCAATGACAGCGATGTGGACTATGTGATCCAGCCCGGCGAGCGCATCGCCCAACTGATGTTCCAACCCGTGGTGCAAGTCGCGCTGCAGTTTGTGGATCAGTTCTCTACCGATACCGAACGCGGCACAGGCGGCTTCGGCAGCACAGGCAAGAACTAAGCACAAGGGTCATAAAAGGACACCTCGCGGCACGATCCTACACAAGCAGGCCCGTGCCACCCCTCGGACCTTTCTACTGCCCGCTGAACACATGTTGGACTGCAATGCCATCCTTAAAACCGGGTAAGCCTGGCTCCAGCCCGCCCACCACTGGCAAAACAACGGCCCTACTCCACCCGCGCAACCGTCATCAAGGCCAGTACGATTTTGACGCACTGATCAAAGACACGCCCGAACTGGCCGCCTTTGTATTCGTGAACCCGTACGGCACTAAAACCATTCGTTTCGCCGACCCGAATGCCGTCAAAGCCCTGAATTGCGCCTTGCTAAAGTCTTTTTACGGCGTTGCGCAGTGGGATATTCCAGCCAACTATCTTTGCCCCCCTATTCCGGGTCGCGCCGATTACGTTCACTATCTGGCCGATGTGCTGGCCAGCAGCAATAAGGGCGTCATCCCCCGTGGCGCTGCCGTGCGCGTCCTGGATATTGGCGTCGGGGCCAATGCCATCTACCCCTTGATTGCGCATGCCGAATATGGATGGCAATGTGTCGGTTCGGACATCGCCGCCGATGCACTGGCATCGGCAGGCCGCATTCTTCATGCAAATCCCGGCTTGTCCACGGCCATCACACTGCGTCAGCAAACATCGCCCACGCAGATTTTTAAAGGCATCGTGGGCACGGACGACTATTTTGACCTGACGCTGTGCAATCCACCCTTCCACGCCTCGCAAGACGAGGCCCTGAACGGCAGCCAACGCAAATGGCGTGGCCTGGGCAAAGCGCCCCCCAAACAAAGCGCTGCCGTGCTGAACTTTGGCGGACAACAGTCTGAACTGTGGTGCGAAGGCGGCGAAGCCCAATTCATACGCCGCATGATAAAAGAAAGCACCGTCATCAGCCGCCAAGTCCTGTGGTTCAGCACCCTGGTATCCAAAGCATCCAATCTACCCGGCATCTTGCATGCCCTACGAAAAGCCAAGGCATTCGACGTACAAACCGTGGAAATGACCCAGGGGCAAAAGAAAAGCCGCTTTGTGGCTTGGACGTTTCTTAACGCTATAGAACAAGAGGCATGGCGGGATGGGCGGTGGGTGGGGTAGGATTGGGGGAAGTGGGTGGCTATAAAATAGCGTGGTCAGGAATAAGATGCTTGGATTGCTGGTTGTTGATTGGAATTGGGACACTAAAAATGGAACCGGAAATATTTTAAGCGGTTATGAATGACGGATAACGGCCAAAAGCAGTCATTCAATCATCGGCATTAGGACTACTCTCAATAAGCATCAATCTCGAATTTTTTTGCTTGTCTAAGAATGTTTGTTGGTAATTGCTTACTCATAAAAAAGCAGATAGATTAATTTTTATAAGAACGACGAGCCTCTTTTTCTTGTCGTCTAAATCTATTTAGATCGTAATGAAAAACCTATGAAGTCTTTTATCAACTGGCTCGCGGCAGCCGCATCTCTGATTGGGCTATTTTTCACGCTTAGACCGCTAGGTAGTGATGGTAATCTGTCACCTATTCAGCTCAGCGTCGTAATCTTGATTACAGTAATATTCGGTATAGCAGCTCTAACTGAAATTCGAAAGGAGCGTCAACGCTCAGGCAAGAAGTATCGTAGTACAGCCCAAATTAATAGCTACATGCTAAAAATGCTGCACAATAGTGGAAAATGTGAGATCTGCTCTCGCGATGCTAGTTGGATTGCTGACGAGAAAATACTCGCGCTGTTAAAGGATAAGGCAACGCGCGGAGAGTTGACATTCTTGGTTCACCACTCAACCCCTAATTTAAAAAGCCTCGCTATCATGGGGGCTGAGGTAATTGAGTACGGCACTCTAGGGTTTGAGCCGGTGACCCGTTTCACAGTGGTCAACGCAGGGAATCCCGCGTCTTCCTACGTTGCTATTGGGCGACAAAAGCCAAACGAACCGCACATTATCGAGGAGTTAGATTCCTCGCATCCGACGTATTCAATGGCACGAGACCTCATTCGATCCATTCGGGCTGCTCATGATCAATCTACGAAAAGCTAAGAGTCTGCCCCGCATCACTCGTGAGTGGGATGCCATTGCGGATTTGCGTGAGCGACAGATCGCGTCAGGGGAAGACCACAGCGCAAACTTTGTCCTCGCTCCTGCCATACTTGGTGCACTCCCGCAGTCGAAGTCACTAGTTGACATTGGCTGTGGTACTGGTTGGCTAACGTCTATGGCTTCGCAGCGCGCTGAGTTACTTGTCGGTGTCGATCCTAGTCCTAATTCCATTGCTATTGCAGAGAAGCTTCATTCGAGTGCATCAATAAGCTATCGGACAGAAACAGTTGAGCAGTACGCACGGCGGCGCAAGCGCCCAGAGTTTGATACTGCAATCTCAAACATGGCCGCAAGCAGTGCCCCAGATCTACAGCATTTTTTCTCAGCTTCCAGGCGATTACTGCAAAGGAATGGACTTTTTATATTAACGTTCCCCCACCCCTGCTTCTGGCCTCTCTACTGGGGTTACGCGTCACATCCTAAATTTCGTTACGAACGCTCGTTTGCAGTAGAGGGAAAGTTCAAGATACGAACGCAAGTTACGCAAATGGTCACCACTCATTTTCATCACCCGTTAGAGCAATATTTTTCTTCATTAGCGCGTGCTGGGTTCGAATTGGAGTCTATGCGTGAGTTATCTGGGCGCGGATTTGAGTTCCCGCGGTTTATGCTTGTTACTTCGCGTGCGATTTAACAATTCATTGAAGGCAGTGCCGCTTCGCAGCGTGTCTTAAGTTAGGTTAGAAGGGTAAAGAAGATATGAATCCAATCATGAGTCATACCAAGTGTCAGAAGTGCCAAAAAATCTTCAATGTAGCTGAGCTCAACGAGAGCCCAGATGGCATTGGGTATATTTGCATTGATGATGCGGCTTGCAGGAAAAGACTAGAAGAAAAGAAATTGGTATCTAATCCAACATTCAACCCGACTCGCTAAAGCGATTGGCTTAGCTTGTTCGTTAGTGGTGGTCTGCTTTGGGTCGTAAGCATTCTTTTTGTCAGTGAAAATGGGATTCCTTTCATTGAAGGAGAACCCCATGAAACCGGAGATCAATGAAGCAAAACCGTTCTTTCCTTGGAACAAGGAGAGGCTTGTTGGCCAAAAGCTCCGTTGAAGCTGAAAGAAATCTGGGCAATCCGCATACGGCTACAGCTAGCTGAAAAAGTGCGAGATCTGGCGCTTTTCAACCTAGCCATCGACAGCAAACTACGTGGCTGCGATTTAGTCAGCTTGCGCGTTTGCGACATTTCACAAGGGAAGAGCATCTACCCACGCGCTATCGTCATGCAGCGCAAGACGCATTGACCCGTGCAATTCGAGATTACTGAACTGACGCGGCAGTCGGTGGCTGCTTGGATCGATCTGGCGCGTCTCGCTTCAGACGCCTACCTGTTCCCAAGCAGAGTGACAAAGTCGCCGCACCTTTCTACACGGCAGTACGCACGCATCGTCGCGGGTTGGATCGTGTCGATCGGTTTAGACCCTGCGACGTATGGCACGCACACCATGCGCCGAACCAAGGCGACGCTGATCTACCGGCGAACGAAGAACCTTCGGGCAGTTCAACTCCTTCTCAGACATACCAAGTTGGAAAGCACGGTGCGATACCTTGGCATCGAAGTCGACGATGCGCTGGAAATAGCAGAGCAGACAGAAACGTGAGGTTTGCTTACAATCGGACAGCGCATCTATTGGGGTTGTCGCTGTCCGGCCAGAAGCAGTCCTTCGGACCTTGTGTTTCAGTATCCATAAAAAACTGAGCTCCGAATTTTTAGCTTTGTCTAAAAATAACAACAGTGAAATTGCCTGTGGATTTGCATATACCATACAGTATTAGGCGAACTAGACATGAATATCACATGTCATCTAAATCTAGTTAGATTTCACTGAGGGGGGCAATGTGCCACACGACACGAGGAAATACAGAGAAATATTCGAAAGAATGTCCTCCGACGAAATCACAGAAATAAATCGTCTCAGCGACGAAGAGCACCGGAAGCAGGCGAGAGCATTTAAAGAGGGATATCAGAAAGGACTTTGTTATCTCTGCTGCAAGCCATTTAAAACCATTAGCCGCGAAGACCCATGTTTGCACTGGCTTCTACGTCAATGCAAATTTAAGAAGAAAGACTTTCCAAAAATATATAAGAAATATGGATATGGAAACATAGCGGCTTTTATTAGATGGTGTGCAAATCAAGAGCGTTTCTTGTCCAACATAAACGACCTAAAAGACGAAAAACAAAACCGTAAAATTATATCTTATACAGTTAGATGGAAAAATATTGACTGGACATTTGATTGTTCAAAGAACGATTTAGAGGGACATTCTGGTACTGCAATAGGCTACCCTCACTATCACTTTCAGATGAGAATAGATGGAAAACAATTTATTAATTTCAATGATTTCCATGTTCCTTTTACCCACCATGATATTTTCATACTAAAAACAAGCATAGAACAAGGCGATTGGTTTAAGCAGGACTTCGGCGCATTAGGCTCTGGCATGCAGGATGCTGTAAGCATTGACCTAGACGATATCTTGGAGCATACAACCCCATCAAAAGATGAGGAAAATGCAACATACCATTTCTCCACCATGATAGACGCAAGAGACAATCCTATATCTGGTGAAGAAATTTATGAAATACAAATGGAAGCACAACGAGCAGGAAAATCTTTTGCCTTGATCGCTCAGCAACGTTTAACTGGTCGTGCTCAAATTCAAACCACAGTCAGTCCAGCCAATTCAATCCCTGATATTGCATCAAGAACAGAGCACAAGCGTAGGTAAGATCTAACAACTGTTTCAACCCGTTCGCTGCGCTCACTGGGACAGGCTAAAGCCCAATCCTTAACCAAACCACTTGTATAGGCTCATCAAGTCGGTGTAGCGGGCTGTTGGTTTAACAAATCATTCAAGCGTTAGTAATTTGGTTGTCTGCAATGGGTCGAAAGCAGCCACCCACCTCACTAAAGTCAAATACCCCAACAAAAAAAGCCAACCCGCCCGAAGGCCGGTTGGCTTTTTCTTTTTCTGGCTCCAAAAGGCCAGGAGCGTCGATCAAGCCGCGAAGTCTTCTTCGCCCAGGTAGGCGGCGCGCACTTTGGGGTCATGCAGCAGTTGGGAGGCGGGGCCTTCCAGGATAATGCGGCCGGACTCCATGACGTAGCCGCGGTCACCCAGTTCCAGTGCCAGGCGGGCGTTTTGCTCGATCAGCAGGATGGTGACGCCTTCTTTGGCGATGTCCTGGATCAGGCCGAAGATGCGCTCGACCATGATCGGTGCCAGGCCCATGGATGGTTCGTCCAGCAGGAGCAGGTCGGGCCGGGAGATCATGGCGCGACCCATGGCCAGCATTTGCTGTTCGCCGCCGGACAGGGTTCCGGCCGACTGCTTTTTGCGCTCGGCCAGTCGCGGAAACAAGGTATAGACCCGCTCCACGTCCTGACGCACCTGGGCATCGTCGCGGCGTGTGTAGGCCCCCATGGACAGGTTTTCTTCGATGGTCAGTTGACCAAAGATCCCCCGCCCTTCGGGCACCATGACCAGGCCGCGCCGCACCAGTTGATGCGAGGGCACGCCCACGATGCTCTGGCCCTGGTAATCGATATGGCCAGCCGCCACCGGCACCAGACCGCAGATGGCGCGCAGTGTCGTGCTTTTGCCTGCGCCGTTGGCACCGATCAGGCACACCAGTTCGCCCTTACCCACCTGAAGGTTCAAGTCGCGCACGGCACGGATGCCGCCATAGGCCACGTCCAGGTTCCGAATATCCAACATCAAGGGTGATGTGCTCATGCTTGCTCCTCGTGCGTGGCGGTACTGATACCCAGTTCCTTGGCGGCCCCCGCCCCCAGATAGGCTTCGATGACGCGGGGGTTGTGCTGGACCTGCGCGGGCTTGCCTTCGGCCAGCACCTTGCCGTATTCCAGCACCAGCACGCGGTCGCACAGGCCCATGACCAGCTTCATGTCGTGCTCGATCAGCAGCACGGTAATGCCGTCGTCGCGGATTTTTTCGATCAGCTGACGCAGCACCACGGTTTCAGACGGGTTCATGCCAGCGGCCGGTTCGTCCAGCGCCAACAGTTGCGGATCGGTCGCCAGGGCGCGGGCAATTTCCAGACGGCGCTGATCGCCGTACGACAAGGAACGCGCAATATCGTTGGCACGTTCTGCAATGCCCACGTAGTCCAGCAGTTCATAGGCGCGTGCCTCGATCTGCTCTTCCTCGCGGCGCGTGGCCCGATTGCGCAGCACGGCACCTAGCACCCCGGCATGGGTACGCACATGCCGACCGATCATGACGTTTTCCAGCGCGGACAGATTGCCGAACAGACGGATGTTCTGAAAGGTACGCGCAAAGCCGGCGGCGGCGATCTGATGCGGTTTGTAATCGCTCAGCACGTGACCGGCAAATTCGCAGCGCCCGGATTCGGGCACGTACAAACCGGTCATGACATTGAACAGCGTGGTCTTGCCGGCACCGTTGGGCCCGATCAAACCGTAGATATCACCCTTGCAGATGCTGAAACTGACATCGGACAGGGCCTGCAAGCCGCCAAAGCGCTTGGACAGTCCGCTGGCCTGCAGCAGCACTTGCCCGGTGGCGACGGTGTTGTTGTGTGCGATTGTGCTCATGCCTGGGACTCCCTCGCTTTGCGTTCACGGCGACGCACCGCGGACGGCCACAGCCCTTCGGGGCGATAGATCATGACCAGTACCAGCGCAAAACCAAAGAGCAGCATGCGTATGCCATCGGGGTCCAGAATCACATCGCCGAACACGCTTTGCTGCAAAGGCACGACGACGGCCCGCAGCAGCTCGGGAAAGACCGACAAGAGGATGGCCCCCACGATCACGCCCGGTATGTGGCCCATACCACCCAGCACCACCATGCACAGCACGGAAATCGATTCGGTCAGGCTAAAGCTTTCCGGACTGACAAACCCTTGCATGGAAGCAAACAGCCCACCGGCCACGCCGCCGAAGGTGGCCCCCATCGCAAAGGCCAGCAGCTTGACGTTGCGGGTGTTGATACCCATCGCCTTGGCGGCGATTTCGTCCTCGCGTATGGCTTCCCAGGCCCGGCCTATGCGCGAATGCTGCAAACGCACGCACACAAAGACAATCAGCAAGGTAATGGCCAGCAGCAGGTAATAGTACTTTTCCGGCCCGGTGATGCGCATGCCGAAAAAGGTCTCGGCACGGCCAAACATAAATTCGCCGACCTGAAAGGTGTCGACCCGATTGATGCCTTGCGGCCCATTGGTGATATTGACCGGCGCATCCAGATTGTTCATGAAAATGCGGATGATTTCACCAAAGCCCAGCGTGACGATGGCCAGATAGTCCCCGCGCAGCTTTAGAACCGGAAAGCCCAATAACACGCCGAACAAGGCCGCCAGAACAATGCCCGCCGGCATGACGATCCAGAACGGTAAGTGCAGGCCAAAGTGCGGCGACGCCAGCATGGCCCAGATATAAGCACCGACCGCATAAAACGCGATATAGCCCAGATCCAGCAGCCCGGCAAAGCCCACCACAATGTTCAGGCCCAGGGCCAACATGACGTACAGCAGCGCGAAGTTCAGGGTACGTATCCAGCTTTGACCGGCCATGCCCAGCACAAAAGGCAGCACTGCCAGGACGGCACCGATCAGTAATGCGCCCAGCCAGACGCGCATCGGGATCGGTTCTTTTTTGTTCAGCGTGCTCATGCCCGATCTCCCACGCGTTCGCCCAGCAAACCGGACGGACGGAAAATCAGCACCATGATCAGAACGATGAAGGAAAACACGTCCTGATAATTGCTGCCGAAGACGCCATTGGTCAGATCGCCGATATAACCGGCACCCAAGGCCTCGATCAGGCCCAGCAGAAGACCGCCCAGCATGGCCCCGCCCAGGTTGCCGATGCCGCCCAGCACGGCGGCGGTAAAGGCTTTCAGGCCCAGCATGAAACCCATGGTGTATTGGGCCACACCGTAATAGGTCACGATCATGACGCCGGCCACGGCCGCCAGGGCCGAACCGATCAGGAACGCGGCCGATATGACGGTGTTGATATTAACGCCCATCAGCCCGGCGACTTCGCGGTTCTGGGCGGTCGCCCGCATGGCCGTACCCAGCCGGGTACGGTGTACCAGCACCATCAGGCCCACCATGATCAGCGCCGCACCGCCGATGATCATGATCTGCAACAGGCTGATGCGGGCATCGCCCAGTTGAAAGACGGTGGGTTCGATAATGTGCGGAAAACTCAGGTAATTACGCCCCCAGATCATCATGGCGATGTTCTGGACGATAAAGGACACCCCGATGGCGGTAATCAGCGCGGCCAGACGCGGCGCGCGGCGCAAAGGACGATAGGCATAGCGTTCGGCTGTCCAGCCTATGGCCATGCAGGCAGGGATGGCGGCCATCAGGGCCAATCCTACCGCCAGCCCGGCGGATATGCCGGCCGGGTCGGCCCCCACCAGGGAGAGCACTACGGTGGTTGCCAGCATGGCCCCCACCATCACCACGTCGCCGTGGGCAAAGTTGATCAGGCCTATGATCCCGTAGACCATGGTGTAGCCCAGCGCCACCAGCGCGTAGACACTGCCGACGGTCAGGCCGTTAATAAGTTGTTGTATCAGTATTTCCATAGCCATGGACTCGCTGTCGTTTCCCAATCATGCACCGCGGTATGGCCACGGAACAGCGGGTGCCGGTCGCCCCCCTGGGAACCGGCTGAAGAGCCGCGCGACGGGCGCGCGGCTCAGGCACCAGATGCCGTACTTAGTTGGCCTGGCTCACCATGGTCTTGACCATGGTCCACTTGCCATCCTTGACCTGGTAAATGGTCACAGCGATTTCTTTCAGGTCGCCGTTCTTGTCGTAGGCAATATTGCTGCTGGTGGCACCGCTGCGCTTCAAGGCGGCAAGCTTGGGCAGATAGCTTTCAGCCTTGGAGGAACCGGCTTCTTTCATGGCGGTGATCATGTTCCAGGCACCGTCATAGGCATAGGGTGCGTAAACGCCAGGATCGGCCTTGAAGCGGTTTTTGTAGTCCTGGGCGAATTTAGCACCGGCCGCCATCGTGGCCAAAGGCACACCGGCCAGGGAAGCATAGGTGCCATCGGCCGCATTGCCGGCCAGACGCAGGAAGGTGTCGCTGCGGGTCATTTCGCCCGATACCAGCGGAGCCTTGATATCCAGGGTCTGCATCTGACGTTTCATGGGACCGGACTGCGCATCCAGACCACCGAAGAAAATGGCATCGGGCTGCTTGGACTTGATGTTGGTCAGGATGGAGGTGAAATCGTTAGCCTTGTCCGTGGTGTATTCACGCGCCACGATCTGGCCACCCGCTTTTTCCACCGCGCGCGCCACCTGATCGGTCAAACCTTGACCATAGGCCGTGCGGTCGTCGATCAGGGCGATTTTCTTGCCTGCCAGATCCTTGACGATGAACTGCCCAACGGCCGCACCCTGCTGGGTGTCGCTGGTCATCATGCGGAAGGTATTGTCGTAACCTTGCTGGGTGTATTCGGGCGAGGTCGCCATGGCGATCTGGGGGATGCCGGCGTCGTTGTAGACGCGCGAAGCCGGGATCGTGGTGCCGGAGTTAAAGTGCCCCAACACGCCGTCCACATTATCGTCCACGATCTGCTGGGCAACCTGCACGGCCGTGCGCGGATCGGCCTGGTCGTCCTTGGCCACCAGCTCGAAACGGGCGGTTGCGCCATCGATCTGAATATTCTGCGCGTTGGCCTCTTCCAGTGCCAGAATCAAGCCATTGCGCATATCTTCGCCATAGTGCGCTTGCGGACCGGTCAAGGGGGCAGCAAAGCCCAACTTGATGACTTTATCCGCTGCCAAAGCCGGTGTGGCGGCGAAAGCAGCCAGCACGGCGGCCGAAACCAGACCCAATTTCATGTTTTTCATGGACTGCATGGTTGTTCTCCCTAGTTTTAATGGGACCGGGCTTATGGCCGGCCTTACTGCTATAAAGTGTAGGGGCTGCCGTTCTGCGGCCAGACCCCGCCTGCTGTTTGACATAAAACGCCGACCCGCGCGCTAACCCACCATCATCAGGCTGGCATTACCGCCTGCCGCTGCGGTATTGGTGCTGACCGACACCTCGCGTACCAGACGCTCGGCGCTGTAGGTGCTGCCCTGCAGTATGTCCTGCGTGGACAAGCCCTGCACCCCGACGATGGCACCTTCGCGCTGCGCAATCTGAGCGGCCAGTTGCTTGAGCTCGTCGCCGTCACCTTCAAACAAGACAGCATCATAATCTGCCGCAACCAGCTCCGACAGATCAATCTGCTCGATGCCTCCCACCGTTAAACCATCCAGACCGGCCCGGTGAACCAACACAGGTCGGCAGCCGCTGAGCGTACACGCCTGCTGCTGGGCCTGCCAACCCTCGACGCTGGCCGGCAGACACGCCACACGCCCGCGCGGATGTAATTGATACATGTTGGACTCGCCAGTGGGACCGGGCAATACCTGGCCCTGCTGACTCCAGGTCTGCAAAGGCAGCTCCTGCACGCAGCGGCTAAGCAGCCGACGCAAATACAGCGGCCCGCCGGCCTTGGGACCGGTACCCGACAAGCCTTCGCCGCCAAACGGCTGCACGCCCACGACTGCGCCCACCATATTGCGATTGACATAAATATTGCCGGCGCGAATGCGAGATACTACGCGCTGCACGGTTTCGTCCAGGCGGGTATGCACGCCGAAGGTCAGCCCATAGCCGCGTTCGTTGATCTGATCGACCAGCGTATCCAGGTCCTTGCGCGCATAGGTCATGACATGCAGCACAGGGCCGAAAATTTCGCGTTCCAGATCCTGCACCTGTTTGATCTCGATCAGCGTAGGCAACACAAACGTGCCGCTCAGCGCAGCGGGCGCTTCCCCCTGCTCGACCGTAAAACCGGCGCTGCGCATGGCCGCAATATGCTGTTCGATGCCGGCGCGGGCTTCCTCGTCGATGACCGGCCCTACATCGGTGCTGAGCAGGTCGGGATTGCCCACACGCAGCTCTTGCAGCGCGCCGCGCAACATGCCCAGCACGCGCTCGGCGGCTTCTTCCTGAATGCACAGCAAACGCAGGGCCGAGCAACGCTGACCGGCCGAATCAAAGGCCGAGTTAAGCACATCGAACACGACCTGTTCGGCCAATGCGGAACTGTCGACCACCATGGCATTGAGCCCGCCCGTTTCGGCAATAAGCGGCACCACCTGCCCGTCCGGCGTCAGGCGCTGCGCCAGTTGACGGGCCAAGGATTTGGCAACGGCGGTAGAACCCGTAAACAGAACGCCATTGACCAGCGGACTGGCCACCAGCGGCGCGCCCACGGACGGACCATCGCCAGGCAACAATTGCACCGCACCTTCCGGCACGCCTGCGCGATGCAATAGTCGCACCGCAGCCGCAGCGATCAAGGGCGTTTGTTCGGCCGGCTTGGCCAGCACGACGTTGCCGGCGGCCAGCGCCGCTGAAACCTGCCCCAGAAAAATAGCCAAAGGAAAGTTCCAGGGACTGATGCAGACCACCACGCCCAATGGGCGCTGACGATCGTTATCAAATTCGCGCAGCACTTGCCCGGCGTAATAGCGCAGGAAATCCACGGCCTCGCGCACTTCGGCAATGGCATTGGCGTAGGACTTGCCCGCTTCGCGCACCAGCAGCCCCATCAGCTCCTGCATCTGGTCTTCCAGCAACTGGGCAGCCTGCAACAGGGCGGCGGCCCGCTCGTTGACCGGCGTGGCCTGCCAGATCGGCGCGTAATGCGCGGCCGCATCCAATGCATGCGCGACATCGGCCGGAGCCGCTTCCATGACCTGCCCGACCACATCCTGCCCATCAGCGGGATTGATGACGGCGCGTGCCTTGGCATCGTCCCAGACCGGCGTGTCCTGGCCCAGCAAGGGCTGCGCGCGCCAAGGCTGGGCGGCACTTTGCATCAGGGCCGCCGCCAAGGAACCCAGGCGATGTTCGTTGCTCAGGTCCAGACCGGCAGAGTTCAGGCGCTGCTCCGCTTCCCAATACAGTTGGCGCGGTAGCGGTATCTTGTCGTGCGCACGTCCCAAAGGCTGCAATTGCAGGGCCTGGGCGACCGGGTCGGCCACCAGGTGTTCAACCGGCAGGTCGGCATCGCCGATCTGATTCACAAAAGAGGTATTGGCTCCGTTTTCGAGCAAACGGCGCACCAGATAGGCCAACAAAGTTTCGTGCGACCCCACCGGCGCATAGATCCGGCAAGGACGATTCAGCTTGCCGGCCTTGAGCGGGCCGACCACCTCGTCATAGAGCGGTTCGCCCATGCCGTGCAAACATTGAAACTCGTACTGACCTGGGTAGTAGTTCTGACCGGCCATATAGTAAATGGCGGACAGGGTCTGGGCATTGTGCGTAGCAAACTGCGGATATATGGCCTCGGGTGCCTGCAAGAGTTTGCGCGCACACGCCAGATACGAGACGTCGGTGTGTACTTTACGGGTATAAACAGGATAGCCTTCCAGACCGTCCACTTGGGCGCGTTTGATTTCCGAGTCCCAGTACGCCCCTTTAACCAGACGCAGCATCAGGCGATGGCCGCTGCGTCGGGCCAGATCAATCAGGTAATCGATGACAAAAGGGGCCCGCTTCTGATAGGCCTGCACCACAAAACCAATGCCGTTCCAATCGGTCAGCGAGGCATCGAAACACAAGCGGTCCAGCAGATCCAGGGACAGCTCCAGGCGGTCGGCTTCCTCGGCATCGATATTCAGGCCCACATCGTACTGACGCGCCAATTGGGCCAAGGCCAACAAGCGCGGATACAACTCGCCCATGACCCGGTCGCGCTGCGCGCGGCTGTAGCGTGGATGCAAGGCCGACAGCTTGATGGAAATGCCTGGGCCTTCGTATATGCCCCGCCCCTGACTGGCCTTGCCGATGGCATGGATCGCCTGTTCGTACGCTTGATAGTAGCGCTGGGCATCTTGCGCCGTGGTCGCCGCCTCGCCCAACATGTCGTAGGAATAACGAAAGCCTTTTTCCTCGAACTTGCGGCTATTGGCCAAGGCCGAGGCAATGGTCTGCCCAGTCACGAACTGTTCGCCCATCATGCGCATGGCTACGTCCACGCCTTTGCGAATCAGTGGTTCGCCGCCCTTGCCTATCATGCGGGTCAGGGCCGAGGACAAGTTCTTTTCGCTGCTCACACTGACCAGGCGGCCAGTCAGCATCAACCCCCAGGTCGCGGCATTGACGAACAAGGACGGAGATTCGCCCACATGGGCGCGCCAGTCGCCATGACTGATCTTGTCGCGTATCAAGGCATCGCGGGTGGCGCGGTCGGGAATGCGCAACAGCGCTTCGGCCAGACACATCAGAGCCACGCCCTCCTGGCTAGACAGCGAGAACTCCTGAATCAGCCCCTCCACTCCGCCGCCGGTGCGCTTGGCGCGCAGCGTATTCACCAGACGCGCCGCCAGCTCCTGAGCACGCGGGTCCTGGGAGGCGCGTGCCGCGCTTACCAACAGCGGGACGCATTCGGTCTCGGGACGCCGATACGCAGCGGTAATCGCCGCACGCAACACGCTTTGCGGCTGAACATCTTGGGCAAAGGCGTAAAACGGAGCCTGGGGCGTTTCGACAAGATCATCCGTCGCCACGCCATCGGCTCCTTGCAGATACGCCAATTCGCCAGGAATCGCACCACGCTCGATATTCTCGATGTAGGACAACAGCGCCTGTTTATGCAGCCAATGCGGCGTACATTGCAACTTGTCCGCCGCGCCGCGCAAGCGCTCCCGCAGTTCTGTATCGACCTTGATCCCTAAGGTTGTGCTTGCCATGCCCGTGTCCCGGTAAAAATGCCTGTTGCATCAAATTACCGAGATACTACCGTCGGTTAACCTCTGGACCAATTCAGGTTAACCCGAATTCATAAAGGTTAACCCGAACACGAAATACGGTTAACCCTATCCGCAGGCACAGGCTTGCCTTGCATCTGCGCAGCCAGAACATCGGCTAGACGTCCTTGCAGCAGCCGATGGGCGGCAACCAGCTCCGGCACGGACGAGGCCGGCTCCACATCCAGCCAGCGGCATCGATAGGAAGGTGCGTCAAACCCCACGGCTTGGATCGCCCAGCTTAATTCCAGTACCGCCTGCTGTCCGTAGATGGACTCGAAGCGCTGCACCGCCACATCCAGCCGCCAGAACGGCGTCTTTCCGCCAAGGTCCGCCAATTGCGCTGCGCCCAGCCGGGCCTGCAGGCCCGAGGCTAAGGCCAGAGCCAATTCGTCAGGTAGCGGAGACGCCCACAAACTGTCATTCAGCAAACGCACTTCGGCCCCCGGCGGAACTGTCAGCACCACCGAGCGACGATCCAGTTGCGAAGGCACCGTGACCTTGCGGATCTGAAAACCGGTCCAATTCCGGGCAGAATCGACCATAGGCGCACTGGGCAAGGGCGGCTGCAAGGTGTAATAGGTAGGCTGTGTGCCGGCACACGCGGCCAACAAACCCAAGCAGCCAACAACAGAAACGAGACGAAACGTCATGGATTAGGCTCCGGCAGAACATCGGGAGAACGCCCTCGCAGCAAAGAAGAGGGTTGATTCTGCAAGGTGTCGGACAGATCGCGCAACGAGCGCAACGAACGGTTCAGTTCGCTCAGGGTCTGACCCAGGGCCGTGTTCATGGGCGACTCGGTTTCCAGCATGGCTCCCAGCTTCTGCACGGCCTGATCGATGGATTTAAGCGTGCCGGTCAACTGCGGCACGGTCGCCTTGTCCATCTGTTTAAGCACCTTGCCCAAGTCGGCCAAACCTCGTTGCAGATCTTTGCCGATCTGATCAAACGGCACGGCCGCGATCTTGGTGACAATATCGCTGACCTGTTCCTGCAGGCGGTCGAAGTCGCCCCCTATCACGGGAATCACCAGTGGATGCGCCTCTGGGTCGAACTCGACCTTGGGGACTTTATCAAAGAACTCCAGCGCAATATATTGCCGGCCGGTAATCAGGCTGGCAGGACGCATCTGGGCACGCAGGCCGCGATCGATCATGGGACCGACCAAGGCACGCACCGGATCGCCGCCCTTAAGCGAGGTGCTGGCGATCAGCTCGTAGAAACGGCCAAAGCGTTGCGGATAGATACGCGCCTTGACCAAGGCATAGAAACGCTTGGCCTCGAAGTCGTACTCCAGGTCCACATCCTGCACCTTGCCCAGCTCCATGCCGCGAAACTCGACTTTGGAGCCGACCGCCAGCCCGCGTACAGACTGGTGAAAATGGAAATTCAGCTCGACCGCAGGCCCGTCCGGGTCGGCCATGGCCTGCTCCTTGGAGGGGAACAATTCGTACTGGGCATTAGACTTGGCCAGCGTCGTGGGCTCATCCGGTTTTTGCTCGAACGCCAGGCCGCCCGCCAATGCGGCAACCATAGAATAGGTACGTACCGTAAACCCATTGGGGTCCAGGCTCATGTTCACACCGCTGACATTCCAGAACCGCGCGCCGTCAGTCACGAACCGGTCGTTGGGCGCATCGACGAACACCTGCACCTGCACGCCCTTGCCTTCCGGGTCCAGCTCGTAACTGATGACCTGCCCCACCTGCGTGCCTTTGTAATACACGGGCGATCCCAGGTCCAGCGAGCCCAGTTCCGGGGCGGTCAGCACAAAACGCTTGCCCGGCCGGCCACTGATGACTTCCGGCGGCCGCTCCAGGCCAGTGAACTCGAAGGCCTTATCCGATTTTTCAAGGCTATGGGGCGCATCCACGCCGATATACGCGCCCGACAATAAGGTACCCAAGCCCGAAACACCGCTTAAACCCAGCCGCGGACGCACCACCCAAAATCGCGAGTCTTTCTGGGTAATAAACTCGGCCCCGTCGCGCTCGAGCTGTGCCGTCACTATGACGCGCTGCCGATCCGGTGCCACCTGGATATCGACAATCGTGCCCACATTCACATCCCGATAGCGCAGCTTGGTCTGATCCACCGCCAAGCCGTCGGCCGAATCAAAACTGATGGTGATGCGTGGTCCAGTCAACATCCAGTTGCGCACCACCAGCGAAGCCCCCACCAAGGCGGCGGCAATAGGCAAAATCCAGATCCAGGAAAAACGCGAACGCTTGGCCAGTACAACACGTGGCGTAGGCGGATCGCCGGACCGCTCTGCCGGCACTGGCGCATCAGCCTTGGGCGTGGTGTTGGAATCGTCCACGTTTTATCCTTTTGAAGCATGTGAAGAAGAAAAAGACCGTTGTGCATCGGTCGATTCTGTGATGGCCCTGTCCCAGCCTTCGCGGGGATCGTAACTGATCGCGGCCAACATCGTCAGCACAACGACAATGCCGAAACTAAGCGCGCCAGGTCCTGGAATAATCTGCGACAGACCTGGAAAATTGGCCAGCGCCGCCATCAGAACCACGACAAATACATCCAGCATGGACCACTGCCCGATCAGCTCGACCATATCGTAAAGACGGTTACGCTGGCGCTGCACGGCATTACCGCGCCAATGCCGCCCAAGCAAGAGCACGGCCAACGCCAACAGCTTGGTAATCGGCACCACGATACTGGCCACAAACACGATGACAGCCAGATCCCAGGAACCCAATTCCCACAGTTGGATCACACCACCCAAAATGGTATGGGCGCTGCTGCCCAAGGCGCTACGCAGTTCCATGACGGGCAAGACGTTGGCAGGAATATAAAAGACACAGGCCGTCAATACCAGCGCAGCAGTGCGCACGCGGCTATTGGGTTTACGTTTGTGCAAAGCCGCGCCGCAACGCTGACAAGGCCCGTCACCCTGCACCTGCACTAAGCCGCAATGGTCACACGCACACCAACCCTTGGTATGCTTTAGCACCTGGGCCTGCGCCACCTGCACCAGATCTGCATCTTCCGCCCAGCGCCACAAACGCCGTGCCGTCAGCCGGCTCAGACCAGTCAACAAAAAGGTCAGGACAAAGAAGGCATATAAACCCGGCTCGACCGTCAGGCGGCCTATGCCGGCAAACTTGACCAGAGCCACCACCAGCCCCAGAAACAAGACCGCCGTCATGGACCAATGCTCCAGATGGCACAGCACCCGCATACCCAAACCAAAGTCGCCGGGCAAGGGTCGCCTGCGGGCAATCAGACCCAAGGCCCAAAACTGAAACAGCAGTTGAAATAAAGGCAGCCAGAAACCGACCAAGCCGGCCATCACGGACAAACCCATATAGCCTTGTTGCCAGATCAGCAACAAGGCCTTGGGAAAAGTAGGATTGACGGTCTTGCCCGCCATGCTCAGGCTGACCACAGGGAACAAATTGGCGATCAGAAACAACACCAATACCGCCAGCACCACGGCCTGCCACTGGCGCGGCGAAAACCGGCTATGCCGATACAGTTCGGCGTCGCAGCATACGCAACGCGCCAAACCCGCCCCCTGCAAGGGAACCCGCTCGTGAACCGTGTCACAGTGCGTACAGGCTACAAGCGGGCGAACCCCCATGATTTAGTCAACCAGCTCCGGCTCGGGACGTGACGAAGAAGCCGTGCTGTCTGGCGCGTCCGGCCCGGCAGTCGGAAACTCCAACACCACTTGTTCCTTGTCGTCCAGTACGACTTCCACATGCCCACCATCCACCAGGCGACCAAACAGCAGCTCGTCGGCCAATGCGCGGCGTATGGTGTCCTGAATAAGCCTGTGCATGGGCCGGGCCCCCATGGCCGGATCGAACCCCTTGACGGCCAGATAGTCCCGCAAGGCATCAGAGAAAGACACTTCCACGCGCTTTTCGTGCAGTTGGTTTTCCAGCTGCATCAGGAACTTGTCCACCACGCGCAGGATGATGTCCCGCGACAGGGGCTTAAAGCCGATGATGGCATCGAGCCGATTGCGGAACTCCGGCGAGAACTGGCGCTTGATATCCTGCATCTCGTCGCCGGTGCGCTCGGACTGAGTAAATCCGATGCTGGTCTTGTTCAGGGCTTCGGCCCCCGCATTGGTGGTCATGATCAGGATGACATTGCGGAAATCGGACTTGCGCCCGTTATTATCCGTCAGGGTGCCATGGTCCATGACCTGCAGCAGGATGTTGTAGACATCCGGATGGGCTTTTTCGATTTCATCCAGCAAGAGCACACAGTGCGGCTGTTTGGTGACTGCTTCGGTCAGCAGCCCGCCCTGGTCAAAACCGACATAGCCGGGTGGCGCGCCGATCAGGCGCGATACGGTATGCCGCTCCATGTACTCGGACATATCGAATCGCAGCAGTTCCACGCCCAGCACAAAAGCCAGCTGACGGGCCACTTCGGTCTTGCCCACTCCGGTCGGGCCGGAGAACAGGAAGGAGCCGATCGGCTTATCGGGCAGGCCCAGGCCGGAACGCGCCATCTTGATGGCGGCGGCCAATGCATCGATGGCGGCATCCTGACCAAAGACCACGGATTTAAGATCGCGCGCCAGCGTCGCCAGCTTGTTGCGGTCGTCCATGGACACGGACTGCGGCGGAATGCGCGCAATGCGCGACACCGTTGCCTGGATATCCACCTTGCCAATGACTTTCTTTTGCCGCGAACGCGGCAACAGGCGCTGGGCTGCGCCAGCCTCGTCGATGACGTCGATGGCCTTGTCCGGCAGGAAACGATCGTTGATGTAACGGGCCGACAACTCGGCGGCAGCCGTTAGGGCGGCGGCCGAATAGCGTACGCCGTGATGTTCCTCGAAGTGGGACTTCAGGCCACGCAGAATCTGGATGGTCTGCTCGACCGTGGGCTCGGCAACATCGATTTTCTGGAAACGCCGCGACAGGGCGTGATCCTTCTCGAAGATGCCGCGGTATTCATTGTAGGTCGTCGCCCCCAGGCACTTGAGCTGACCGGAGGACAGAGCAGGCTTGAGCAGGTTGGACGCATCCAGAGTGCCGCCGGAGGCCGAGCCTGCGCCGATAAGCGTATGGATCTCGTCGATGAACAAGATGGCCTGCGGCGTGTCCTTGAGCTGCTTGAGCACGGCCTTGAGACGCTGCTCGAAGTCGCCCCGGTATTTAGTGCCGGCCAGCAACGCCCCCATGTCCAGAGCGTACACACGCGCCTGCCCCAGAATGTCGGGCACTTCGCCGCGCTGGATGCGCAGCGCCAGCCCTTCGGCAATAGCCGTCTTGCCGACACCGGCCTCGCCCACCAGCAAAGGATTGTTCTTGCGGCGGCGGCACAATACCTGAATGACCCGCTCGACCTCTTTTTCGCGGCCGATCAGCGGGTCTATGCGGCCCAGGCTGGCTTCGGCGTTCAGATCGGTGGCGTACAGATCCAGCGGCGATTTTTGCGAGTCCGAGCGCGTGTCGGGCTCGGGGGCAGCCGACGCCTTGGGCGTTTCGGGCGGCGTGGGTTCGGGGTTGGACTTGGTGATGCCGTGGGACAGGAAATTGACCACGTCCAGGCGCGTGACGCCCTGCTGCTGCAGGTAGTACACGGCATGGGAGTCCTTTTCGCCATACATGGCGACCAGCACATTGGCACCCGACACCACGTTTTTACCGGAGTTACTGGACGATACGTGCATGATGGCACGTTGGATGACGCGTTGAAAGCCCAGTGTGGGCTGCGTATCCACTTCGCCTTCACCCGGAAAGGTGGGTGTGTTTTCGTTGATGAATTTGCGCAGATTCTGACGCAGTGCATCAATATCGGCTGCGCATGCTTTCAGCACCTCCACCGCCGACGCATTATCGAGCAGGGACAACAGCAGATGCTCTACCGTGATGAATTCATGGCGCGCGGCACGTGCCTCGACAAAGGCCATGTGTAGACTGACTTCAAGTTCTTCGGAGATCACGCTTCCTCCTACACGGCAAGAGTAAAACTTTGGGTTGCTTCTATTCTATGTCTAATTTGCCAGATATGAACAACCCGGTAAACCATTAGTCCATCAGGCATCGGGCACCGGTTCCATGACGCACTGCAGCGGATGCTGACGGGACTGGGCCAACTGGCGGACAATCTCCACCCGGGTGGCGGCAATGTCGCGCGGATACACGCCGCAAACGGCACGCCCTTCGTAATGTACTTTAAGCATCAGCTTCTCGGCTTCCTCGGGTGTTTTGCCAAACACGCGCTCGAGCACGCCCACCACGAACTCCATGGGCGTGTAGTCGTCATTGAGCAGGATAACCTGGTACATGGGCGGCGGCGCCAGGCGCGCCGACTGGCGCTCGAGTGTGGTCTCGCCGTGCTTGTCGATCTGAATGGCCATAGGACTGACTAAGTGCTTTCCATAGGTTGACTGGGGGTAACAAAATTAAGCATTATCCGCTTGATGGTGTCAATTTCGGAAAAACCGACATGGCGCCATCGAAGGCCCGGGGAGGGGCCGAAAAAAAGTATCAACCTTACACTATAGTTGAGAGGCAGGAAGCATGTCGGAAACAACCACCACCGCCAACGCTGGAGACAATCAGAAGCTGTCCGGTACCGTCAAATGGTTCAACGATGCCAAGGGCTTTGGGTTTATTACGCCAGATAATGGTGGAGAAGACCTCTTCGCCCATTTTTCGTCTATCCAGATGAACGGATTCAAGACCTTGAAGGAGGGCCAGAAAGTCCTGTACGAAGTTGCCCAGGGCCCCAAAGGCAAGCAAGCACTGAATATCACTTCCCCTTAAAATCCTGCGCTCTCGATTCTAACAAAAGCAGACCCGCAATACATGTATTATTCCCGTATTACCACAGGGCCACAGCGCCCTGTTTTTTTTGCCTGCGCATGGGCCACATTACTGCTGGCCGGCAGCGTTCAGGCCCAAGAACCCCTGCCCATGCGCACCCTGACGATGGGCAAGACACAGATACAGGCCGAAGTGGCCGACCGCCCCGATTCACGCGCGACCGGTCTGATGGGTCGCAAGAGTCTGGCACCCGATCACGGCATGCTGTTCGTGTTCGCCCAAGAGGGCATGCCCTGCTTCTGGATGAAGAACACCCCCCTGCCTCTGGACATCGCCTTCATTGACCAGGATGGCGTCATCGCCAATATCGAGGCCATGCAACCGTTTGATCTGCAATCGCACTGCCCGGTTCGCCCGGTTCGCTATGCGCTGGAAATGGAGCAAGGCTGGTTCGCGAAGGCAAAAAAACAGGCCGGCGAACGCATCACCGGCCTGCCTAAAGCACCGCGTTAGATCAGACGCGCTCGAAAATCACCGCAACGCCCTGGCCCACACCGATGCACATGGTACACAAGGCGTAGCGTCCGCCAGTGCGGTGTAACTGGTTGATGGCTGCCATCGCCAGACGCGCGCCGCTGGCACCCAGCGGATGCCCCAAGGCAATCGCCCCGCCATTGGGGTTGACGCGAGGATCGTTGTCCGCCAAGCCCAGCAGGCGCGTGACGGCCAAGCCTTGGGCTGCGAAAGCTTCGTTCAATTCGATCACATCCATCTGATCCAGCGTCAGGCCGGCCAGAGCCAGCACTTTCTGGCTGGCGGGTGCCGGGCCTATGCCCATGATGCGCGGCTCCACGCCGGCAAAGGCCATCGCCACGACGCGGGCACGCGGAGTCAGACCCTGATCCCGGGCCATGGACTCGCTGGCCACCAGCAGCGCGCACGCGCCGTCGTTCACGCCCGAGGCATTGCCGGCTGTCACCGTGCCGTCGGCCCGCACAACAGGCTTTAAGCGCGTCAGTGTCTCCAATGTGGTCTGGCGTGGATGTTCGTCCGTATCCACCACCAAAGGGTCACCCTTGCGCTGCGGAATCAGCACTGGCGTAATTTCCTGGGCTAGATACCCGGCCTGCTGGGCGGCGGCCGCGCGTGTCTGGCTGGTCAGCGCGAACAAGTCCTGATCCTCGCGCGACACCTGGAACTGCTGGGCGACGTTCTCGGCGGTTTCAGGCATGGAATCGACGCCGTACTGTTCCTTCATACGTTTATTGATGAAACGCCAACCGATGGTGGTGTCGTAAATGGCCGCATTGCGTGTAAAAGCGCTCTCGGCCTTGCCCATGACGAAAGGCGCACGGCTCATGCTCTCGACCCCGCCCGCCAATATAAAAGCGGCATCGCCCGAACGGATCGCACGCGCCGCCGAACCGATCGCATCCAGGCCCGAACCGCACAAGCGGTTCAAAGTTACGCCCGGCACTTCGATGGGCAAACCGGCCAGCAATGCCGACATGCGCGCCACGTTACGGTTGTCTTCACCGGCCTGATTGGCGCAGCCATAAATGACGTCATCCAGACGAGCCCAGTCCACCTGCGGGTTGCGCTGCATCAGCGCATGCATGGGCACCGCACCCAGATCATCCGCCCTGACGGCAGCCAAAGCACCGCCATAACGTCCGAAAGGTGTACGAATAGCGTCGCAGATAAAGGCATCCTGACTCATGAAACTCATCCCGATAAAATAAACAAAATCGCTTGCAAGCCAATGACAACAAGGGTCAATGCTTAATCAAGTGATGATAGTCCGCCTGCGCGCCCGCTGTAGCCGGCACAACAGGGCTGTCCACACAATGGTCTATTTTAAGGGTTAACGGAACACGTGGAATCACCCGACTGGGTCGCTTGAGCACCTTGCCCTGATGTTTCATGAAAGTGTTCTAACAAAGAAGCGCATGGAGCCGTTCGAACTTCTTCTATCCGACGGCAAATCCATTGGCCAAGAAAAAAAAAAAACCGCCGGACACGCAAGCGGTCGGCGGTTTGATGGCACCTGCTGCGCCGCGTGACGCGGCAGAGCGACCCGGAAACTTAACCCAGGTTTTGTGCAGCGAAATCCCAGTTCACCAGGTTCCAGAATTGCTCCAGGTACTTGGGACGCGCATTGCGGTAGTCGATGTAGTAAGCGTGTTCCCAGACGTCACAGGTCAGCAGGGCCAAGTCGTCGGAGGTCAGCGTGGTGCCGGCATTGCTGGTGTTGACGATATCCAGGGAGCCGTCGGTCTTTTTGACCAGCCAAGTCCAGCCCGAACCGAAGTTGCCCACGGCCGACTTGGTGAATGCTTCTTTAAACGCATCGAAGCTGCCCCACTTGGCGTTGATGGCGTCAGCCAATTTGCCGCTTGGAGCGCCGCCGCCGTTGGGGGACAGGCTGTTCCAGTAGAAGGTGTGATTCCAGACCTGGGCCGCGTTGTTGAACACACCGCCGGAGGACTTTTTGACCACATCTTCCAGAGAAGCGTTTTCGAATTCGGTGCCGGCCACCAGATTGTTCAAGTTGGTGACGTACGCCTGATGGTGCTTGCCGTAGTGGAACTCCAGGGTTTCCTTGGAGACATGTGGCTCAAGTGCGTTGAGTTCGTAGGGAAGAGCTGGAAGAGTGAATGCCATTTCAATTCCTTCTTAAAAAAACCGTGTTTGGTATCCGGAACGGACGCGGCCTAGAGCAGATCGTGCGCGCGCACCACATCTACCGAAACGCTGCCGCGACGCAACTCGACATCGAGTCGTTCACCAATGTTTAAGTCTAACGCATTTTGCACCACTTGCCCCTGGGCGTTGCGGACAATAGCATATCCGCGATTGACTATAAGGCGAGGCGACAATGCCTGCAGGGTTTGCTGCGCGGCCTGCAGTCGCTGGCGCCGCAAAACCAAGCCTTGCCCACCTGCTTGCTGAAGACGACGCAGCAACGCATCCACACTCTGACGATGCGGCTGCACCTGCGGCAAGTTGCGCTGCAATCGGAACACCAATGTCTCCAACCGTTGTTGCGAACGCTCGGGCACCGTTCCGGCCAGGCGCTGCAGGCGATGGGTCAGGCCGTCCAGCCGCTGTTGCTGCTGGGCGATACGTTGACCAGGCGAAACCAACATGGCTACCGCGCGATCCAGTCGCAGCGACGCCCGCTCCAGGTGCCGTTGCATGCCATGGCGGATGGCCCCCATGCGCGCACCGAGCTGATCCAGCAGATCCGCCCGTGCCTGGCAAGCCAGTTCGGCCGCTGCGGTGGGCGTAGGGGCACGCAGATCGGCCACGAAATCCACCATCGTAAAATCGGTTTCGTGCCCCACCCCGCTAATCACCGGAATCGGACTGGCCGCCACCGCACGCGCCAACGCCTCGTCGTTAAAGCTCCACAGGTCTTCCAGACTACCTCCGCCGCGCACCAGCAGCAGCGTATCCACTTCCGCCCGAGCAATGGCCGTCTCCAGCGCCTGACACAAACGCACCGGCGCATCGGCTCCCTGGACGGGTGCCGGATAAATGACAACCCGCACATGCGGAGCACGCCGCGCCATCGCGGTCAGCACATCGCGCAAGGCTGCGGCCGCCAATGATGTAATTACACCCACGCAAGCAGGCAATGGAGCAATCGGGCGTCGACGCTGCGGATCGAACAAGCCTTCGGCCTGCAACTGATTTTTCAGGCGCAGAAAAGCCTCGTGCAGATCGCCCTGGCCGGCGCGGCGCATACCCTCGACCTGCACCTGGAAGTCGCCGCGCGGCTCGTACAGCGTCACGCTACAGCGGAACTCGAAGCGTTCGCCCGCCCTAGGCACGAATCCCACGGACTGGGCCCGCCCCCGGAACATAACGGCCCGTACTGCCGCCTTATCGTCTTTGATCGAGAAATACCAATGCCCCGATGCGGCCTGCGTGAAATTAGAAATTTCGCCCTTCACCCAGACCACCGGCATATGCTCATCCAGCAACTGACTGACCCGGCGATTAAGCTGCGCCACTGTCCAGACAGAGGCGTCTTTAGATTCTTGATAATACGTCACATTTTCCTCGCCAACACTCTCCGGAGCGGGTTTCCCAGCGCTGCGTATCCACAAATGTCATGGTTTTGTCAAATAGCAAACAGCACAACCACTTCCGCCTCAATCATGACAAGCAAGTTCATAAATCAGCCACAAGCAATTGATTTTAAATATTATTTATAAATATAAAAATTTGGTCGAAAATTAACCAGGGAACCGCCAGGCCACCGCTGACGGCCCTAACGGACTTTTTATACACAGAATTATCCACAGATTCTGTGGATACCCGCCGCCAAGCAAGCATCCACGCCATTTCACGCTCCTTTTTCTACTCAAGGACACGAAAACGGCCTTAAAGTGTACCGCGACCATTGCGAAGCGCCCCCTGAATGTCGACGACGGCTCTACAATAGACACTGATTTTTTTCGTCCGGAAACCGACCCGTGCTTGCCCTTATCGATGCCGCCGGCTGGCCTATCTGGCTGCTGCTGGCCTGCTCCATCCTGGCTCTGGCCCTGATCCTGGAACGCCTGTTGGCGCTGCGCACTACGCGCATCCTGCCTGCCGGACTGGCACGCCAGATCGGTGAGCTGACCCGTCAGGACCGCATCCAGGACGACTCCCTGGCACGCCTGCGCGATAACTCCCCGCTGGGCCGCGTTCTGGCCACGGCCCTGCAGCACCGGCACGACGACCCGGCGCTGCGCCAGGACGCCGTTCAAGCCGCCGGCAAGGACATCGACTATCAGTTGAACCGCTATATTCCGGCGCTAGGCACGATCGCCGTCATCGCCCCATTGCTGGGCCTGTTCGGCACCGTCATCGGCATGATCGATATTTTCGCCGCCTACGATCCGGCCGGCGGCGACCCCAGCCTGATTGCCCGCGGCATTTCGGTGGCTTTGTACAACACGGCGTTCGGCATTCTGATCGCCGTTCCCGCCCTGATTTTTCACCGTTATTTCCGCAGCCGTGCCGACTTTTTGCTGCACCGTCTGGAAACCGAAGCCGGAGCGCTGGACCGTTTGATCAGCCAGAGGATGCCCTGATGCGCTTTCGACGCGCCCGTGACCAGGATCAGCTAGAGCTAAATCTGGTGCCATTAATCGATGTATTGCTGGTCGTGCTGATCTTTCTGGCCGCCAGTAGCACCTTCACGCGCCAGCGCCAGCTGGACGTATCCTTACCCAAGGCTCAGGCGCAAGCTGCACAGCCAGCCGAACTCTTGCTGGCCATCAGCCAGGACGGCCGCTACGCGCTGAACGGCGATTGGCTGGATGCCGATAGCCCCGAGCCCCTGGCTCGGGCGTTAAAGCAAACACCCACCCAGGAGCAGCCCGCCCTTCTTATTCTGGCCGACGGCCAGGCTCCCCACTTCGCCGTGGTTCAGGCGATGCAAGCCGCCCGTCAGGCCGGCATAGAACGTATCCATTTCGCCACTCAGGCCCCATGAATCTGACGACCCGGCTTACCCTCTGGCTGCACCGCCAATGGCAGCGCCGCGGCCTGTTCAGCATGACGCTGCGCCCGCTGTCTGCATTGGCCGGCTGGCTGGTGCGTCGCAAAGAACAAAAGATCCGGCACGATCCGACAGCCTCGTATCGCTGTCCGGTCGCCGTTGTCGTAGTCGGCAACATCATTGTAGGCGGAGCCGGCAAAACACCCGTCGTGCAAGCCCTTGCCACGCAATTACGCGCGCTGGGCTGGACGCCGGGCATTATCAGCCGCGGCTACGGCGTGGCCGTCGGTCCAGAGCCACGCATCGGCCAGGGTGAACTGCAGGCCGCTCAGTTTGGCGACGAGCCTGCCCTGATCGCAGCGCAAACCCAGGCACCAATTGCCGTACACCCGAAACGCGTACTGGCCGCCCAGGCGCTGCTACGCGCCTTTCCCCACGTCGACCTGATTATCTCCGACGATGGCTTGCAGCACCTGGCGCTGCAACGCGACCTGGAAGTGGTGGTCCAGGACGCACGCGGCGTTGGCAACGGATTGATGCTACCTGCCGGGCCATTGCGCGAACCGCCGACCCGTCTGCGCAGGGCCGACTGGCTGATCACCCAACTCAATGCCGACCAGCCCCAGCCAGACACGCCCCACCCCCAGGACCCGGCACGCTGCCTGAGCATGACGCTGGCCCCGCACCGCCTGGAACATCTGGCCAGCGGTCGGTGCATAGACTGGGCAGAGTGGCGCGACCGGCAGGGCGAAACGGCCGTGCAGGCGCTGGCAGCCATAGGCCAGCCGGAGCGATTTTTTTCCATGCTGCGCCTGAACGGCCTGACGCTGAGCCAGACCCATGCCCGGCCCGACCACGCCGCGCTAAGCCGGCAGGATTTCGCCGATCTGGGCACAGGCCCCATACTGATCACCCGCAAAGACGCCGTAAAATGCCGAAACATGAACGATCCTCGCCTATGGGCCGTGGATGTGCTGCCGGTCTTTACGCGCCCTGACTGGATTCAGGAGCTGGACGGCCAATTGCGCCTGCGCCGCGCCGCCTCCTCACCTTTTACCCGGAGCTAGAACAATGCAAACTCGTTTATTGGAAGTCCTGGTCTGCCCGCTGTGCAAAGGCGCTCTGCGCCACGACCGCGAACACCAGGAACTGATCTGCAAAGCCGACAAGCTGGCCTTTCCCATCGTCGACGGCATTCCCACCATGCTGATCGATCAAGCCCGCCGCCTGGACGCCCAGGACAGCCCGGCCGCCTGATATGGACTTCACCGTCATCATCCCGGCCCGTCTGGGTTCGACTCGCCTGCCCGACAAGCCCCTGGTGGACATCGCCGGCCTGCCTATGGTTGTGCGCTGCGCTCAGCAGGCCGCTTTATCCTGCGCGCGCCAGGTACTGGTGGCTACCGACTCCGAGCGGGTCGCCGGCATCGTTCGCCAGCATGGCTTTGAAGCCCTGCTGACCGACTCCGAGCACCCCACCGGGACCGACCGCCTGGCCCAGGCTGCGCAATTGCTCGGCTTGCAGGACCAGGAAATTGTGGTCAACGTCCAAGGCGACGAACCCCTGATCGCCCCGGAGCACATCGATGCCGCCGCCGATCTGCTGGCCCGCCACGCCCAGGCTGACATCGCCACTCTGGCCGCGCCTGTCCTGGATGCCGATACCCTGTTCAATCCCAACGCCGTCAAAGTCGTATGCGATTTGCAGGGCCGGGCGCTGTATTTTTCCCGCGCCCCCATTCCCTGGGCACGGGATGCGCTGGCCCAGGGCGAACGGCAACTGGCACCCGGACTTCCCGCATTGCACCATATTGGCCTGTATGCCTACCGGAATCGCTTCCTGCAACGCTTTGCGCAATTGCCGCGCGGGCCGCTGGAACACTACGAGTCATTGGAACAGCTGCGGGCCATGGAGAATGGCTTCCAGATCATGGTACATCGCCTGACTCACGCGCCTGCTGCGGGGGTGGACACGGCCCAAGACCTGGAAAGAGTACGCGCGCACTTCGCAAATCGGTTATAAAAGATCTTTTTTCTGCTCCGCCCGAATGAGAAACGCTCGAATTGTGCTGCGTTGCGGCATAATCAAGCAAACATCAAGCGACAATCGGATACAAGCACTTACTGGAGGAACTCATGCGACTGATTCTGCTCGGTCCCCCCGGTGCCGGCAAAGGCACCCAAGCAGCCTACATCACGGAAAAATTTGGCATACCCCAGATTTCCACCGGCGATATGCTGCGCGCGGCCGTCAAGGCACAGACCCCTCTGGGCCTGGAAGCCAAGAAGATCATGGATGCCGGCGGCCTGGTCTCGGACGACATCATCATCGGACTGGTGCGTGATCGCCTGCAACAGGCCGATTGCGAACAAGGCTATCTGTTCGACGGTTTTCCACGCACCATCCCGCAAGCCGACGCCCTGAAAAGCGCCCAGGTCAAACTGGATTTCGTGGTGGAAATCGATGTGCCCGAAGAAAGCATCATCGAACGCATGAGTGGGCGACGCGTGCATCCGGCCAGCGGCCGCAGCTACCACGTCACCTTTAACCCACCAGAAACCCCCGGTGTGGATGATGTGACCGGCGAAGCCCTGGTGCAGCGCGACGACGACCGCGAAGAGACCGTGCGCCACCGTTTGTCTGTCTATCGCGAGCAGACCCGACCCCTGGTCGATTACTACTCGCAATGGTCGGCCACCGGCGACGCTCAGGCTCCCGCCTACCGCAAGGTTTCCGGCGTAGGCAGCGTGGAAGACATCCGCCAGCGCATTCTGGACGCACTGCAAAAATAAGACCGACCCCGCAACCGGCCCCTCTGGGGCCGGTTCTCTATTTATCCGCAGGAGACATGCCATGCAGATCAGCAACAAGACCTTTATCGTAACCGGCGGTGCCTCCGGCCTGGGAGCCGGCACAGCGCGCATGCTGGTCGAGCACGGTGCCGACGTGCTTATCGCCGATATCCAGGACGACGCGGGCCATGCCTTGGCCCAGGAACTGGGCCAGCGCTATCTGCGCTGCGATGTCACCCGCGAAGAAGACGCACAGGCGGTTGTGCAGGCGGCCACCGGTAACCCCGCCCGCCCCCTGTTCGGCCTGGTCAACTGCGCCGGCGTGGCTCCTGCCGCGCGCACCGTCGGCCGCGACGGCCCGCATAGCCTGGATCTGTTCCAGAAAGTGGTCATGATCAATCTGGTGGGCACCTTCAATATGTGTCGCCTGGCCGCTGCCGCCATGAGCAGCAACAACCCCGAGCCGACCGGCGAACGCGGCGTGCTCATCAACACCGCGTCGGTAGCCGCCTACGACGGCCAGATCGGACAGGCCGCGTATGGTGCTTCCAAGGCCGGCGTGGTGGGCCTGACGCTGCCACTGGCGCGCGACCTGGCCAAGACCGGCATACGCTGCATGACGATCGCCCCTGGCATCTTCGGCACCCCCATGCTGTTCGGCATGCCCCAAGAAGTCCAGGACTCGCTGGCCGCCAGCATCCCTTTCCCTTCCCGCCTGGGCCGCCCCGACGATTACGCCCGACTGGTGCACAGCATCATCACCAACGAGATGCTTAACGGCGAGACCATACGGCTGGACGGTGCCATCCGCATGGGTCCGAAATAACTTTTCTGCTGCGCTTTCATGGGTCTGTTCCGCTCGGCGGCCACAGTCAGTGGCCTGACGCTCCTGTCCCGGATAACGGGACTGGTGCGCGATATCCTGATTGCCCGCGCCTTTGGTGCCGGGCCGTTGACCGACGCCTTCTGGGTGGCGTTTCGCATTCCTAATCTGCTGCGCCGGCTGTTTGCCGAAGGCGCATTTTCGCAAGCCTTCGTCCCCATCCTGGGTCAGGCCCGCAAAGAAAATGACCAGGAGGGGGTGCGCCAACTGCTGGACCGGGTGGCACTGCTACTGACCGTCGCGCTGATGGCGGTCACCGCCATCGGCATTCTGGCCGCCCCCTGGGTCGTCAGTGCCATGGCCAGCGGCATGACTGCGCCCGAACGACAGCAGGAATTTGGTGCCGCCGTCACCATGACGCGGCTGATGTTTCCCTACATCATCTGCATGTCGCTGGTGGCTTTTGCTTCGGGGGTGCTCAACACCTGGAGCCGCTTTGCCGTTCCTGCCTTCACGCCCATTTTGCTGAACCTGTCCATGATTGCCGCCAGCATTTTTCTGGCTCCGCGCATGGACACTCCCATCTATGCGCTGGCCATAGGCGTGATGGCCGGCGGCGTGGCGCAACTGGCCGTGCAATGGGCCGCGCTGGCCAAACTGGGCCTGTTGCCGCGCTTTTCGCTGCAGCTCGGCCAGGCGCGCCGCGACCCCACCGTGCGCCGCATTCTGCGGCAAATGCTGCCGGCCATTCTAGGGGTGTCGGTGGCGCAGATATCCCTGCTGATCAATACCAATATCGCCACCTGGCTGCAGGCCGGCAGCGTCACCTGGCTGTCGTTCGCTGACCGTCTGATGGAGTTTCCCACCGCGTTGCTTGGCGTTGCCCTGGGCACCGTATTGCTGCCCAAGCTCTCGGCCGCTCACGCCAAGGATGACGCCGACAATTACAACGCCCTGCTGGACTGGGGCCTGCGCCTGGTGTTGTTACTGGGCCTGCCAGCCGCCCTGGGCATGGCGCTGCTGTCGGACGGACTGGTGGCCACCCTGTTCCACTATGGCGCTTTTGGAGCAGCCGATGTCGCCCAGACCCGCCTGGCCGTAGGAGCCTATTCGGTAGGACTGGTCGGGTTGCTGGCCATCAAAATCCTGGCCCCCGGTTTCTATGCCAAGCAAGACATACGCACGCCGGTCAAAATTGCCATCGCCGTATTGGTGCTGACCCAGCTGTTCAATCTGCTGCTGGTGCCCTACTATGCCCATGCTGGCCTGGCGCTATCTATCGGACTGGGTGCCACCGTCAATGCCCTGACTTTGCTGACGCTGCTGATCCGCCGTGGCATTTACCGCCCCCGCCGCGACTGGCTGGGCTTTTTCCTGCGCTTGATACCCGCCTTGCTGGCGCTGGCCGCCGTGCTGCTGCTGACGGACCGGCACATCGACTGGATCGCGCTGGGCAGCACGCCGCTGCTGCGCGTACTGTGGATGAGTGGCGTACTGGCTGCCAGCGGCATCACCTATTTGGGCCTGCTGTTTGTGTTGGGTTTTCGACCCTCTTACTTTACAAAGCGGGGTTGATGACTTAAAATCATTGTCTTTGCCGATTAAACTTTAAAACTTAGGCTTAACAAATACATATGGCTAATTCCGCACAAGCTCGCAAGCGCGCCCGCCAAGCAGTGGCCCGCAACAAACACAACGCCAGCATCCGTTCCATGCTGCGTACCGCGATCAAGCGTGTTCGCCAGGCAATCGATGCCGGCGACAAGACCGCTGCCAACGAAGTCTTTCGCAAAGCAACCAGCATCATCGATCGCGTGGCTGACAAAAACATCATCCACAAAAACAAGGCTGCTCGCCACAAGAGCCGCCTGTCCGCTGCCATCAAGGCTCTTGCCTAATCGCAGTTGGTTTTAATGGTTTAATCGGCCCTGGCCTAAAAACCAGATAAGAAGGGGTGCCCAGCACCCCTTTTTTATTGGCCGAAAAACCATCGCATTGCCCACCCCGGCAAACATGCTAAGTTACGGGTTTGAATCCGCATTTCACGGACTTCCATGACCCGCCCCATTTTGCTCCAACTCGTTCCCCTGCCCGATCACCCTGCCCTGCAGCGCGTCGATCAATACTACGAGCGGGTCTTGAACGATGAAACCCAACCCCTGCCCGACGCCCTTGCCCAGCGCGTCCAATTGGTGCTGGCTACCGCGACCACGCCGATCACGGCTGCTTTCATGGACACGCTGCCTGCACTGCGGGGCATCTGCAATATCGGTGTCGGATTCGACGCCATAGACCGCAGCCATGCGCATCAGCGCGGCGTGGCCGTCAGTAACACCCCGGATGTGCTGAACGATTGCGTCGCCGATCTGGCTTGGGCGCTGATGCTCGATACGGCCCGGCGCGTCAGTGCCGCCGATCGCTATGTCCGTGCCGGGCAATGGACACACGAGCACGGGTTTCCGCTTTCCACCCGCGTCAGCGGCAAGAAACTGGGTATTGTCGGCCTGGGCCGAATCGGTCAAGCCATCGCCAAGCGGGCCAGCGGCTTCGATATGCAGTTACGCTACCACAACCGCCGCCCTCGCAAAGACATCAGCTGGCACTACGAGCCTTCGCTGATCGAGCTGGCCCACTGGGCTGATATTCTGGTCGTAGCGGCTGTAGGCGGCGACGAAACACGAGGTCTGATCAACCGCGCCGTGCTCGATGCGCTGGGTACGCGCGGCATTCTAATTAATATTGCCCGTGGCAGCGTCGTGGACGAACGCGCACTGGTACAGGCCCTGCAAGAAGGACGGCTGGGCGGTGCCGGGCTGGATGTATTTGAATGCGAGCCGCAGGTGCCCGCTGCGCTACGTCAACTGGATCAGGTGGTTCTGACTCCGCATGTGGCCAGCGCCACACACGAAACCCGCGCCGCCATGCTGGGCCTGGCACTGGATAATATTTTGCATTTTCAGGAAACTGGCAAACTGCTCACGCCCGTTCCCTATCCGACGCAAAAAAGCCCTGCTTGAATCAGGGCTACGCAGACATCTGGATTAAGGTTTGCTCATATCGGCAGGATTGATGCCGCTGGTCTTGAGGTTATTGTCGTCGGCAAAACCGCACACAAACTTCCAGGCCAAAGGTTCAATCTCGCGCAGGCGCGCATCCACCACCACGCAGCGCACCCCATCGATCAGGCGCGGCACGACATACGGCGAATAGGTCAGATGGCCGCCCGCCATGCCGGCCGGCCGGAACTGGGACATGACGCCGGCCAAGCGCTCGGCCCAGTCGCTGGGACGAAAACGTTGATCCTGCCGGGTCACACCATGAATTACAAGTTGCTTAACTGGCTCTGTCATAGAAAAAAAGACTGATCGCGCCGGCCAAAGAGGCGACGCCGTTGTTTCCCCCGCCCCGCATTGTATCCGATCGGACGGCTCCGTATCCTTTTCGGCCTTCAAATTAAGCCGCTTGACATTCTTGGTCCGGCCAAGCTCCCTCCCCACTTTTGTCACTCCCTGCAATCTGACTGGCTGCAAGTGCCGGGAACATGGGCGACTTTGCTCTAAAAGCCCGGACAGGGTAAGATGTTTTTCTTTTGCCGCAGGATTTTTTATGGATGCCACCGTGCAAGCAGGACCGCTCAGGCACTTTCTGCAGTTTCGCGATTTCTCTCACGATGAGATCTTGTATGTACTGGAACGTGCGCGCCTGATCAAAGACAAGTTCAAGCGCTACCAGCCGCACCACACGCTGCACGACCGCACCCTGGCCATGGTTTTCGAAAAAGCCAGCACCCGCACCCGCGTCTCTTTTGAAGCCGGCATGTACCAGTTGGGCGGCTCCGTCATCCACCTGACCACCACCGATTCGCAGCTAGGTCGCTCCGAGCCTATCGAAGATACCGCGCGCGTCGTTTCGCGCATGGTCGATATCGTCATGATCCGCACGTTCGAGCAGACCCGCCTGGAGCGCTTCGCCTCGCATTCGCGCGTGCCGGTCATCAACGGCCTGACCAACGAATACCACCCCTGCCAGATCCTGGCCGATATCTTCACCTTCATCGAACATCGGGGCGACATTCGCGGCAAAACCGTGGCTTGGATCGGCGATGCCAACAACATGGCCTACACCTGGCTGCAAGCTGCCGAGATCCTGGGCTTTACCCTGCATGTGTCGGCACCCAACGGCTATAAGTTGGAATCGGCCCGCACGGGCAACCCGCCTGCCAGCGTGCTCCAGGAGTTCGACGACCCCCTGCAAGCCTGCAAGGGCGCGCACCTGGTCACTACCGACGTCTGGACCAGCATGGGCTACGAAGCCGAAAACGAAGAACGCCGCAAAGCGTTTGCCGACTGGTGCGTAGACGAGGAAATGATGGCATCCGCTGATCCATCCGCCATCTTCATGCACTGCCTGCCTGCACACCGTGGCGAGGAAGTCACCGGCGAGGTCATCGACGGGCCGCAAAGCGTGGTCTGGGACGAAGCCGAGAACCGGCTGCACGTGCAAAAAGCCCTGATGGAATTCCTGATCCTGGGACGCCAGAACGCCTGATCGCCATAGCGGCTCAGGGCGGCTCCTGCCGCGCTCCACACCCCCAAACAGCACGTCCAGGAACCGGCACACCGGTTTTAAGGGCTTGTTATTTGGGGGGTTTTTATTGGCTTTTCGAGAAATTTCGGGGTTTCTTTCGTATCGATTGGGCCGTTTAGGCCAAGCAGAGAGAACCTCGGGTTCTCGCCATGCCCGCCTTAGCAGGTCAGCTTGGCTGGGTCCTTCGCCCGCGCTGTGCGCGGGTTCCCTGGTCTGGATACCGGGGCGGGCGGGGCGTGAACTCGCAGGGTGATTCGTCCACCGGACGAATCACACGCGTCCTGCTCGAACAACACGCCCCTTGCCTCCCGCCCCGGCATCCCGCCTGCAGCGAAGGCCCTAACTCGCCCGCTGACCTGCTAAGGCGGGCATGGCGAGAATGGCACCGCTGTGCTTGGCCCAAATGGCGGAGCGTCCGCGTACACCGTACAAGGTAACAGTCATCCGCTGAATTTCCCGTTTGGCATGAAGGCGTGTAGCCAAGGCGATGTCATCGGTGTTTTGAGCCATTCAAGGCGCAGCACGCTCGGACGGGGCGGGTCGGATGGCTTGCCGCAGGCGGGGCGTGGGGACGGGGTGCAAGCGTCGTTCTGTTTGACGGCGGCGCTTGTTGCTTGTCCGGCGGACAAGCAAGCCGCCGGAGTTAACGACGCGCCCGGCCATGCGCCCCGACCAGGGCACCGGCGCGCAGCGCCGGCAAGCCATCAGCCCTGTTCGAGTGTGCTGCGCCTTGAATGGCGTCTTCAAAAAGCCAGCTCCTCATCAACTGGATAAATTGGTTCTTGGAAATTCTTCGAAGAACCTTTTTATTTGGGGATTTGTTATTTTGGACTTTAAGCACCGGGCGCAGCGTGTGCTTCTGGCGCTGCGTCGACAAGCGCCCCCGTCAACCTGTACCCTACCTGCAGCTCGGTCAGCAAGTGCTTGGGCTGAGACGCATCGTCCTCCAGCTTCTGGCGCAATTGCATCATGTAAACACGCAAGTAGTGCGGCCTGTCCCCATAAGACGCCCCCCATGTCTCGTGCAGCAGATGCTGGTGCGTCAAGACCTTGCCATGCCCGCGAATCAAGGCGCTGAGCAGGCGAAACTCGATAGGCGTCAGATGCACAGGCTGCCCGGCGCGCGTGACTTCGTGCGTGGACAGATCCACAGACACCGCACCGAAACGAATTCGAGAGGACGCCGCCTGGGCACTGGACACGAGCTGGGAACGGCGCAACAAGGCCCGAATGCGGGCCAGCAGCTCGGGCACCCCGAACGGCTTGACCAGATAGTCATCGGCACCGGCATTCAGCGCCGCAACCTTTTCTTCCTCGCGCTCCCTGGCAGACAGAACCAGAATGGGCGAATGCACCCAGCTGCGTAATTCAAGAATCAGCTCCTTGCCATCACCATCAGGCAGGCCCAGGTCGACAATCATCAGGTCAGGCTTGCGGGTAGCCGCATCCATGCGTGCCTGCGCGGCCGAGGCCACTTCGGCAACGGCCATGCCCTCTTGCTCGAGCGCAATACGAACAAAGCGACGGATATTGGCTTCGTCCTCGACAATGAGTATTTTAGGTTTAGTCATGCATGAGCCTCGTCGCTGTCGATCTGTGGGGCGGCCCGCCAAGGCAGGCGAATCTCGAAGGTAACGCCGTGCGGCACGCGCGGCTTGGCGCTGATGGCACCGCCGTGCGCTTGAACAATCGTGCGGCACAGTCCCAACCCCAGGCCGACGCCCGCAATAGAGGATTCTTTCTGGCCTCGCGTAAAGGCCTCGAACAGTCGCTCGGGATCACCCGACGGCAGGCCGGGGCCATCATCGCTGATCAATAAATACATGGCATCGCCCGCGTGTAATCCCCGGATCGTAATGGTGCTGGCCGGTGGCGTGTACTTGGCCGCATTATCCAGCAAATTAGCCACGACACGCTCCATCAGCACACCGTCCACCTCCACCAGCGGCAGATCGGGCGCAAATTCCGTCTGCACCGTGCGAGGCTGCAAAGCCGCTGCACAGCGGGCCACCGCAATACCAACGATTTCGCCCAGCGCGTGCCATTCTTTGTGCAGCTTGACGCCTTCGCTTTGCATGCGGGCCAAGTCCAACAGATTAGACACCTGACGACGCAACTCGTCGGACTCCACACGGATCGAGCGCGCAATATCGCTGCGTTCAGCTTCGCTCAAACCCTTGGAGTGCTCCAGGGTTTCGGCCAGACCCCGGATCGCCGTCAGCGGCGTGCGCAAATCGTGCGAAACAGCTGACAGCAAGGTGTTGCGCATTTTTTCGCCTTCCATGCGCAGCACCGTATCCTGTGCGATTTCAACATAGTGAATGCGCTCCAGCGCCTGAGCCAGCGTAAAACAGCAGGCATCCAGTAAACGACGCCCATCCGGCGTACTGAAGGACAAGGAGCCACTGGGCAGAACGGCCAGCACCCCACGCGGGGCCATCGGGCCTTTCAGCGGCAGGTACAGCGCAGTGGCCGCATTCAGGGTTTGCGTGCCATGACCGGCCTGCTCCATATGGTCAAACGCCCACTGCGCCACCGACAGTTCCACGAAACCGGCATGGCGGGTAGCGACCAACTGGTTCTGACTGTCGGGCACGATAAGGACTGCCTGCATCTCGAACAACGGCTCTATGGTATCCCGGCATACCGCCAGCACCTGCTCCAGGGCAATGGCTCCCGCCAGATCACGGGTCACCCGCGCCAGGGCCGACGCCCGCCGTTCGCCGTCGCGGGCCGCTCTGGCTTCGGCCTGCAACTTGGCGGCCAGTTGGCCAATAATCAGCGCGACCGCCAACATGACCCCGAAGGTAAACACATACTGCGTATCGGTGACCGAAAAAGAAAAACGTGGCTCCACAAAAAAGAAATCAAAAAACGCCACGGACAGCAACGATGCCCACACGCCGGCCAAGCGCCCCAGGCGCAAGGCAATAAAGACCACGGTGATCAGAAACAGCATGATCACATTGGACAAGTCAAAAAAGCGCAGCAACTGCTCGGCCAGCAACGTCGTGGCCACGCATACCAAGGTCGCAATCGACAGCGCCTTGGCCTGCTCCATGGGCTGCTCCAGCTCCAGCGGGCGGATGGGCCGCTGAACGGCATCGATGCGCAGCAGCACCAGCCCCATTTCCGGATTGGTGCGGGCAATGCGTTCGGCCAGACGGGGCCGCCAGGGCAAGGTAAGGCGCGCCGTAGTATTGCCCATGATCAATTTAGTGGCATTGCGCTGACGGGCATAGGCCAGAATGGTATGCGCCACATCCTGCCCGGCCACATTGGCAAATTCGGCACCTGCGTGCTGGGCGCTGGCCGCCAGCCGCACCAACGCCTCTTGGGCCTTGGCGTGATCGCTTTCCTGCGGCAGATCCACATGCAGAACAATCCACGGAGTCTGCAATTGCTGGGCCAGCCTGGCCCCTTCCCGAATCAAGGCTTCCTGGGCGGCATCGGCGCTGACACACACCATCAACAGTTCGCGGGTCGGCCAGACCGTTCGTATCGCATGCGAGATTCTGTAGATATGCACATCGGCATTGACACGATCGGCCACCCGCCGCAGCGCCAGTTCACGCAAGGCAATCAGATTGCCGCGCCGAAAGAAGTTCTGGCGGGCCTGGGCCGCCGACGGTGCCAAATACACTTTACCGGCATTGAGCCGCGCCAGCAGATCGTCGGGCGGCAAATCGACCAGAACCACATCGGCGGCGCGGTCGAAAATCCGGTCGGGCACGGTTTCCCGAACCCGCACCCCCACAATGCCGCCCACCACATCATTCAAACTATCCAGATGCTGAACATTCAACGCGGTGTAGACATCGATGCCCGCATCGAGCAGCTCTTCCACATCCTGCCAGCGCTTGGCATGACGGCTGCCGGCCACATTGGAATGCGCCAGCTCGTCCACCACCAGCAACTGATAGCCCGAGGCCAGCGCGCCATCCAGATCGAACTCGGTAAAGACCCGGCCATTGTGCCGCAGCTCCTTGCGTGCCAGCACAGGCAGGCCTTGGGTCAGGGCCACTGTTTCCTGACGGCCATGCGTTTCCACAATGCCGATGGCCACGGCCACCCCTTCGGACTGCAACTGGTGCGCGGCCTTGAGCATGGCGTAGGTCTTGCCCACGCCGGCGCAGGCACCAAAAAAAATCTTGAGCTGCCCCCGGCGAGGCCGGTGCGGGTCTTCGCCCACCACCTGCAGCAGCTCGTCGGGATCGGGTCGGTCATCGGGCGACATCTATGGGCGCGCTCCATGCAAGAGAAGTGGCATCGATATTACGCTCTTATCCAAACAGCGGGGCCAGGAGCATATCGATCAGCTTGATCCCGATAAAAGGCGCGATCAGCCCACCTGCGCCATAAATCAGCAGATTGCGCTGTAACAGGCGGCTGGCCGGTTCGGCCCTGTACTTGACGCCGCGCAGCGCCAAGGGAATCAGCGCAACAATGACCAGGGCATTGAAAATGACGGCAGACAGAATGGCGGACGCCGGGCTGTGCAGTTGCATCACATTCAGCGCCCCCAGAGCCGGATACGTCGCCACGAAAGCCGCAGGAATAATGGCGAAGTACTTGGCCAGATCGTTCGCCACACTGAACGTGGTCAAGGCCCCGCGCGTCATGATCATCTGCTTGCCGACCTCCACCACACGCAACAGTTTGGTCGGGTTGCTGTCCAGATCCACCATATTGCCGGCTTCCTTGGCTGCCTGGGTGCCACTGTTCATCGCCACGGCGACATCGGCCTGCGCCAGCGCCGGCGCATCGTTGGTGCCGTCACCGGTCATGGCCACCAGCCGGCCCTCGTCCTGATAGCGACGGATCAGCCGCAGCTTGTCCTCGGGCGTGGCCTCGGCCAAATAATCGTCCACCCCGGCTTCGGCAGCAATGGCGGCGGCCGTCAGCTTGTTGTCGCCCGTAATCATCACGGTCTTGATGCCCATGGCGCGCAATTCGGCAAATCGTTCTTTGATGCCGCCCTTGACGATGTCTTTCAACTCGACCACGCCCAGCACCTTGCTGCCCTCGGCCACCACCAGCGGCGTGCTGCCACGCCGGGCCACCTCGTCCACCAGCTTGTCCAGCTCGGCCGGAAAGACCCCGCCCAACGACTCCACATGCGTACGCAAGGTATTGGCCGCGCCTTTACGGATCTGGCGACCGTCGATGTTGATCCCACTCATGCGGGTATGCGCACTGAAGGCGATGGTCTGGGCCCCCTGCAGCTCGCGGCCGCGCAAATTGAATTTCTGCTTGGCCAGCACGACAATCGAGCGGCCTTCCGGAGTCTCATCGGCCAGCGACGCCAGTTGCGCGGCATCGGCCAGCGCCTGCTCGGACACATGCGGCGCAGGCAGAAACGCCGACGCTTCCCGATTGCCCAAGGTAATGGTGCCGGTCTTGTCCAGCAGCAGCACATCCACATCGCCAGCCGCCTCGATGGCACGCCCGGAGGTGGCCAGCACATTCGCCTTCATCATGCGGCTCATGCCGGCCACACCCACTGCCGACAACAACGCGCCAATCGTGGTAGGGATCAGGCAGATCAGCAAGGCAATCAATGCCGTAATGGTGACGGGCGAACCCGATCCGGTCAGCACCGTGCCGAAAGTGGAGAATGGCAACAAGGTCACGCAGACCAGCAAAAAGATCAGCGTCAGTGCCATGAGCAGAATGTTCAAGGCGATTTCGTTGGGCGTCTTGCCGCGCTTGGCCCCTTCCACCATCGCAATCATGCGATCCAGAAACGCTTCGCCGGGTTTGGCCGTGACCCGCATGACGATCCAGTCCGACAAGACCCGCGTGCCGCCCGTGACCGAGCAGAAATCGCCACCCGACTCGCGGATGACTGGTGCGGACTCGCCGGTAATGGCCGACTCGTCGACCGACGCCGCGCCCTGCAACACTTCGCCATCAGCAGGAATGATCTGGCCGGCTTCAACCAGCACGTAGGCTCCGACCACCAGCTCATCACTGGGCACGGGCCAGGACTGACTGTCGCGCATCGGCTCTTTGAGGACCTGCGCCATGACCCGCTTGCGCGTGGAACGCAAGGCGTCGGCCTGGGCCTTGCCCCGCCCTTCGGCCATTGCCTCGGCGGCATTGGCGAACAGCACGGTAAACCACAGCCAAGCAGCAATGGACAAAATGAAACCGGCCGGGGCCTCGCCCTGCCCCGCCAAGGCCTGTATGCCCAGCAGGGTCGTGACAATACTGCCCAGGTAGACCACGCACATGACCGGATTCTTGAACTGCACCCGAGGCGAGAGTTTTTTAAAAGCTTCCTTACACACCGTGCCCCACGGAACAGGCTTGAACGCGACAGAAACCGTATTGCCCTGCGGGGCTTTAAGATCAATAGAAGACATTGCGATACCTCTTCTTAGTGCGCGGCGGGCCGGGGCGATGCGGCCATGTCCAGCGCAAGATTCAATTCCAACACATGCACGCGCGGATCACCCAGCAGGCCAAACTGGCGCTGACTGGTGTACTGATCCACCAGCGCCAGCACCTGATCGAGCGGCATGGCGCGCGCCTTGGCCACCCGTGGGGCCTGCAACCGTGCATTGGCCACCGATACATGGGGGTCCAGACCAGAGGCCGAGGCAGTGACCGCATCGACCGGCACCGGTGCATCATCGGCCAAGCCGTTGATGCGGCGATAGGCCTTGGTGCGCTCGGTGACGGCATCGATCAGATTCTGACTGAGCACGCCCTGATTGCTGGCCGCACTGGCCGCGGCGTTGTATGGCTGGGCCACCGTGGCGGACGGGTCCGCCGGATCTACGCCCACGGTCGCGCTGGGGCGGCCATGAAAATAATCGGCTCGGGTAAAGTGCTGGCCGATCTGGCGCGAAGCCACGGGCTGGCCGTCTTTAAGGATCACGCTGCCCTGTGCCTGACTGGGGAAAAACGCCGTGCCCAGAACCGTTGTAGCCACAGGATAGGCAATGCCTGTCAGCAACATAAAAAAGACAGCGGACAGCACTACCGGCCGGACAATTCCCTTGAAAGGCGACACAGATGCACGATCAGCCGCGCTAGCAATGACTTTTGGAGTTGGCATAAGAATCAGACCTTAGAATGTGGTTCCATCCAGCATCAGCAGATGCTCGACAATAGGGCCTAGCGCCAGTGCCGGCATAAAGGTCAGCCCACCTACGACCAGGACCACGAAGATCAACAAACCAGTAAACAGCGGCGTGGCCGTGGACAAGGTGCCTGGGCCAGCCGGGACGCTTTTCTTGGCGGCCAACACACCGGCCACGGCCAGCATGGGCAGCAAGGTCAGGTAACGGCCGATCAACATCGCCAACCCGATCGTGGTGTTGAAAAACGGCGTATTGGCGTTGAAACCGGCAAAAGCCGAGCCATTGTTGGCCGTGCCCGACGAATAGGCATACAACACTTCGCTAAAGCCGTGCGGCCCCATATTGGACAGGCTGTCCAACGTGGCCGGCATGACGCTGGCCAGAGCGGTAAAGCCCAGAATGCTGAACGAGTGCGCCAGCAAGGCCAGCATCACGTACTTCATTTCCCGCGCCTCGATTTTCTTGCCCAAAAACTCGGGAGTGCGCCCTATCATCATGCCGACCAGAAACACGGTCAGGATGGCGTAGCTGATCAGGCTGATGAAACCCACACCGATGCCGCCGAACACGTTGTTAAGCATCATCTGGGCTATAGGCACCAGGCCACCCAGAGGTGTCAACGAAGAGTGCATGGCGTCCACCGAACCGGTCGTGGCGGCCGTGGTCACCGTGGCGAACATGCTGCTTTGCGCAATGCCCAGCCGCAGCTCCTTGCCCTCCATATTGCCCCCGCCCAGCGCCTCGCTCTGAGTCTGATCCACGCCCAGTGGAGTCAGGATGGGGTTGCCGGCCTGCTCGGCACTGTAGATCAAAGACAAAAAGCCCAAAAACATGATCAAGAATGCAGCAAAGAAAGCCCATCCCTGGCTGCGACGCAACATCATGGAACCAAAGGCATAGGTCAGCGCCGACGGAACCAGCAGCATGCTCAGCATGTGCACGGTATTGGTCAGCGGCGTCGGATTCTCGAAGGGGTGCGCCGCATTCATGCCGAAAAAGCCGCCCCCGTTGGTGCCGATATGCTTGATGCTCTCCAGGCTGGCGACCGGACCAAGAATAATCTGCTGCTTGATCCCCTCCAGCGTGCCGACCACGATATCAGCGCTGAAGGTTTGCGGCACACCTTGCCAGATATACAGCAAGGCCACCAGAAAACTGGCCGGCAACAACAGGCGATACAGCGAACGGGTAAAGTCCACCCAGTAGTTGCCGATATCGGCGGAACTCTTGCGGCTCAGTCCGCGCATAAAGCCGCCTGCCGCCGCCAGCCCGGTTGTGGCGCTGATGCACATCAAAAAGGTGATGACGGCCATCTGGGAAAAATTGGACAGGCTGGACTCGCCCGAATAAGCCTGCCAATTGGTATTGGTGGTAAAGGACACCGCCGTATTAAACGCCAGGTCCGGGCTCTGCGCGGCACGAGCCAGAGAATCCCCTGGCAGATAGCCCTGCACGCGCAAAAGAACATATCCCAGAAGCAACATGGCGGCATTGCTCAGCAGCAGCACCATGCCATATCGCTTCCAGGACATTTTCTCCTCGGGATTCACGCCCAAAAGCCGGTACGTGCCACGCTCCAGAGCCGTATGCCCCGGACTGGTGAAAAGGTGCGCTATCCACTTGCCCGTTACCACAGCCAATACGGTCGCGGCGGCAAGAATAGCGACGAACTGCATCATATCGTCAACCATGCCGGCACCCATCACAGTTTCTCAAGACCAAGAATAAAACCGGCCGTCAATGCAAAAAATGCAAACAGCACAGCCAGAAAAATAAAATCACTCATACGTACACCTCTATAAAATAAAATAGCCGCACATCCGGAAATCAGAATTTCTCGGCACGCAACAAGGCATACAGCAAATAAACAAACAAAGCCAAGGCAATAAGGCCGGCCAAGATAGTAAAAAAAGATGAGCTCATCCCGTGCTCCAGAACGATGCCGACGCGCGGCAGACACTGAAAGTCTAGGATTTCCCGTATAAATTCAGAGCAGTGTTTAGCGGCCTGCGTATAAAGACGGCATATAGATTGTCTGTTCGGCCACCGACTTGGTGCCCGACAACTGATCCGTCCAGCGCTGATAGGCTCGTGCGGCAATCGCATGCAAAGCCCCGATGTGCTCGGGCAGTTGGGCCAGTATCTGCGCTTCGTTTTGCACAGCAGGCCCCCTCGCATCAAGCAGTTCCTGGCGTCCCGATGCGCACCAGCGGCGAATGCTGTCGGCTGTCACTTCCAGATGGCCCTGAAAGGCCCAGTGCGGCCCCAGCCTAAACCCCTTGTTCAGGCAATGGCTGCCAGAAAGAGTCCGGGTTGCGCCGTTGGGAATCTGAAAAGTGTCGTAATGCCAGTTAAACAGCATTGCGCGTCTGGGCATGCCCATCAGGCGCTGTGCCTGCGGGCTGCTCCAGACCTGGCTCCAGCCTATGTTCGGGCAAGGATTGCGCTCGACCCTGGCTCCCAGGGCGCGGGCTAGCATCTGCGCCCCGAAGCAGTGCCCCAGCACGGGAATATGGCGCTGTATGGCATCTTGCAAGAGCCGCCGTTCCCGCTCGATCCACAGCACCGGGTCATTGACGCTATGGTCGCTGCCCAGCACAACAATCCCGCTATAGTCACGTGCCGACAACGGCACGCCGCCATCGAGCGCGGGCAGAATTAATTGGTAAGGAAGGTGTCTACTTTCCAGGTGATCCAGCAACACGCCCGGCCCTTGCGTGGTTTCGTGCTGCAAAATAGCGATAGGCTTCATGACATTTCGGCCAGCATAGACAGGCCTGTTGTTAAGGAAATATCAATGTAGAACCAAGCGCATAAAAACAAGGATCGATTTAAAACAGATCCCGTATAGTTCGCATCAATTTTTTATAATTATTTTTGGAATAAAAAAAGCGATATTAATTTTTATTCGTTTGAGCATTCACTATCGAGCACATCAATACTGTATGTTTTCAAAAATCAACAAACTAAATCCATGCGGAGCAGAACGTGATCTACCTGTAGTGAATGGCTTACTTCAAGCAAGAAACCATGCTGAAGGGACTAATTCGTCACTTTTCATGGTCTGCTTGGCACGGGGAAACAATAAGCTGCTCATGAAACACCCTGGTTCTGCGAGGGCTGAGGGGCTGATAAGGCCCGACACTTATCATCCGCAAAGCATACTGATGCGTGCGACAGGCCCAAAAAAAGGTTCTTCGAGACGTGTCGGGGACTCTTTCGTATTGGGTTGGCCGTTTGGGCCAAGTAGATGGAAACTCGGGTACTCGCCAGGCCGACCGCAGCGGGCCGGCTTGGCGAGCACGGCACGTTGTGCTTGGTCCAAACGGCGGGGCGTCCGCGTACGCCGTACAAGCTTTCAGCCATACGCTCAATGTTCCGTTGGATATGGATATGTATGGCCGGGGCTATGTGGCTGGTATTTTGAGCCGTTCAAGGCGCAGCACGCTCGGACGGGGCGGGTCGGATGGCTTGCCGCAGGCGGGGCGTGGGGACGGGGTGCAAGCGTCGTTCTGTTTGACGGCGGCGCTTGTTGCTTGTCCGGCGGACAAGCAACCCGCCGGAGTTAACGACGCGCCCGGCCATGCGCCCCGACCAGGGCACCGGCGCGCAGCGCCGGCAAGGCATCAGCCCTGTCCGAGCGTGCTGCGCCTTGAATGGCTTCTTCAAAAATCCAGTTCCTCATCGACTGGGTAAATTGGCTGCCAGAGTTCTTCAAAGAACCAAAAAAATAGACTCCTGCGCACCGAATGGCCCCGAGTTTGGATCAATGTCCAACTTCTTGGGCCCTTCGGTACGCAGGAGTCTGGTCACCAGGCAAGCTTGCCTGGCGTGCAGCGTAAGTATTTAGTCTTGCTTGCTGTCTTTGAGCTGCGGCAGCGGCGAACCGGCTGCAGGAGCCAACAGTCCGGCCTTGGTGTAGGTAAACAGCTTTTCGCGCGTATCCACGATGTCCAGATTGCGCATGGTGAGCTGACCGATACGGTCACGTGGCGAGAACATGCTGTCCACTTTTTCCATGCTCAGACGTTCGGCCTTGTAGGTCAGGTTAGGCGAGACGGTGTCCAGAATGGAGTAATCGTTGCCACGACGCAGTTCCAGCGTGACTTCGCCGGTGACGGCGCGGGCTACCCAACGCTGGGCGGTTTCACGCAGCATAATGGCTTGCGGATCGAACCAACGCCCCTGATACAACAGGCGACCCAGGCGCAGACCGTTGATGCGGTACTGCTCGATGGTGTCTTCGTTATGAATACCGGTTACCAGACGTTCGTAGGCAATGTGCAGCAAGGCCATGCCGGGGGCTTCGTAGATGCCACGGCTCTTGGCTTCGATGATGCGGTTTTCGATCTGGTCGCTCATGCCCAGGCCATGACGCCCGCCGATACGGTTTGCTTCCAGCATCAGTTCTACCGGGTCGGCGTATTCCACGCCGTTCAGGGCCACGGGCTGGCCTTCCTCGAAGCGCACGCGCACTTCTTCGGCCGGCACAGCAACGGCATCCTGCCAGAAGGCCACGCCCATGATGGGCTTGACGATGCGGATACCGGCGTTCAGGTATTCCAGATCCTTGGCTTCGTGGGTGGCACCGAGCATATTGGAGTCGGTGGAGTAGGCTTTTTCGGCCGACATTTTGTAGTCGAAACCGTTCTGCCCCATGTATTCGGACATTTCGGCGCGACCGCCCAGCTCGTCGATGAAGGTCTGATCCAGCCAGGGCTTGTAGATCTTCAGGTCGGGATTGGTAAGCAGGCCGTAGCGATAGAAGCGTTCGATGTCGTTGCCCTTGTAGGTGCTGCCGTCACCCCAGATATGAACGTCGTCTTCCTTCATGGCGGCCACCAGCATGGTGCCGGTAACGGCACGGCCTATGGGCGTGGTGTTGAAGTAGGTGACGCCGCCGGTAGAGATATGAAAGGCATTGCATTGCAGCGCAGCGATGCCTTCGGCCACCAGTTGCTGGCGGCAGTCGATAAGACGGGCCAGCGTTGCACCATATTCCTGGGCTTTGCGGGGAATGGCGTCGTAATCGGGCTCGTCGGGCTGGCCCAGATTGGCCGTGTAGGCGTAAGGGATCGCGCCCTTGTTACGCATCCAGAGAAGCGCGGCGCTAGTGTCCAGACCGCCGGAAAAGGCAATGCCGACCTTCTGGCCGACAGGAATAGATTCAAGGATGGTTGTCATTATCGAGTCAGTAGTGGTGTGCGAGTGGAAGCCTGCCGGTTGCGCTGCCTGGCAGCCTGCCCGGAACAAGGTCAATATGTCATTATATCGTCAGGACCGGCGCTGGACACCCTCGCCCTAGAGGGATTTGCCCACCCGGTGAGCGCAAACCGCCATTTTCCTGGAGAAGCCCATGTCCGACTCCCCTGCCCGGCCGCCCATCAGCCGGTATCCGGTACCCAAGCTGGCCGAGCTGCCCGACGATATCCGCACGCGTATCCAGGCCGTGCAGGAAAAATCAGGCTTCATCCCGAATGTGTTTTTGGCGCTGGCGCATCGCCCCGACGAGTTTCGCGCCTTCTTCGCCTACCACGATGCCCTTATGGACAAGCCCGGCGGCCTGTCGCAGGCGGAACGCGAAATGATCGTAGTCGCCACTTCGGCGGCCAACCAGTGCCACTATTGCGTCATCGCCCACGGTGCCATCCTGCGCATCCGGGCGCGCGACCCTCTGATCGCCGACCAGGTCGCCATCAATTGGCGCAAAGCGGACATCAGCGCTCGTCAGAAAGCCATGCTGGCATTCGCCATGAAAATCTCGCAGCATTCCCAAGACATCCAGGAGGCCGACTTCCAGCATCTGGGCGAACTTGGCTTTAGCGACGACGATATCTGGGACATCGCCGCCATCAGCGCTTTTTTCGGTCTGAGCAACCGTATGGCCAATTTCATGTCCATGCGCTGCAACGACGAATTCCATTTGCTGGGACGCGTCCCGCGTCAGGGTTGATGCGCATTCTTTTGCTGGCGGCCGGGTTGTTGTGCGTGGCGCTGGCCGTAGCCGGCACTGTGCTGCCCCTGCTGCCCACCACACCGTTTGCCCTGCTGGCCGCCTGGTGCTTTGCCCGCAGCTCGCCACGCTTTCATCGGTGGCTGCTGGAGCACCGCTGGCTGGGGCCGTACCTGCGCAACTGGCAAGATGGACGCGGACTGACTCGCCGCGCCAAACAACGCGCTCTGGTGCTGCTGTGGCTGTCGCTGGCTCTGTCCGCCTGGCTGGCCGAACAGACCGGCTGGCTGCGTCTGCTTTTGTTGATTCCGGGCGTGGCCGTCACCCACTATCTGCTGCGCTGCAAGACCCTGCCCGATCACCCGCCTGTTCAGCAAGGCACTGCAGAACCACCCCGAAAAGACGTACACTAAACACGTTTTTTCCCTGGCGACCCATCTCTCATGTCCGCTCCCGTCATTTTGCTGGCTACGGCCTTTATCACTAATGCTGCTGGTCAGATCCTGCTGGTGCGCAAACGCGGCAGCCCGTTTTTCATGCAGGCGGGCGGCAAGCTGGAGCCCGGAGAGACGCCATTGCAAGCCTTGCAACGCGAACTGGCCGAAGAACTGCGTCTGCCCGCCCACGAAACCGCCCCGGCCCGCTACGAAGGTTTTTTTGAATGTCCGGCCGCCAACGAACCGGGTCATGTGGTACATGCCCACGTCTTTACTTTGACGCTGGAAGGAGCCATTGAACCGGCCGCCGAGCTGGAGGAGGCTCGTTGGGTCAGCCCAGCCCAAGCACGCCAGCTACCTGTGGCCCGTTTGCTCAGCGATCATCTTCTGCCCCGCCTGGCTCCGATCTAAACGCCCCGTATCGACGCATTTTTTGGCATAATGACAGCCCTTGTCGGTCGCTGCCGCGACCACGGCGTTACGCCCCGGCCCGCCATAGCGGGCTTTATTTATTTGCCGGTTAATTATGTCCTCTCTTCCCAGCCACGGCGCTGTCGTCACCTTTACTTTGCAGCAGTTGCGCGCCGCCACCCAGGCCGGAGGCATTCTGGGCGTGTCGATCAAAGGCCAGGGAAATCACTTTTTCGTGCAAGTGTCTACACGTGCCGGCCAGGCGGTATTGATAACAGCGCGCAGCAAAGACCCGCGCAGCTTCAAAAGCCCGTTGCAGGCCATGGTCTTGCTTAAACAAATCGGCATTGTCACCGGCCAGTTCGACCTGAGCCAGTATTCGCCCGACCAGCGCGAAACACCGGTACGCAGCCGCCGCCGCCCAGCCACGCCCAGCAAATTGGGACTGCGCTGGAACCGGATTGCCGAACGCATCTCCAGCCCCGAGCAACCTTCGTTGGACGATCCCTTCCTGAACATCAATGAAGAACAGGCCCGTCGCCTGATGGCACGGCAGGAAACCCAGCAATTAAGTCTGTTGGGCAGCAAACCGAACTGAGCACCCCGCCGGACAGCCGCGCCTGTCCTTTAAAAGGCGCAGGCCGCATTGAACAAGCCTGCGCATCAGAGCCGATCAGGCACGACACACTTCCCGCACGCGATAGGCCGCCGTCAGCGCGGATTGCAGATCGTCCTGCAGATCCTGAACGTCTTCCAGACCGGCGTGCAGACGCAGCAGTTGCCCCGGGCCGAATAAAGGTCGCCCGTCGCGCAGCGGCATGTCCATAGGCAAGGCCAGGCTCTCGAAGCCCCCCCAGGACAAGCCAATGCCAAACAAACGCAAAGCGCGAAAAAAGCGCGATAGCTGTTCGGCCGACAAAGGCTCCAGCACGACCCCGAACAATCCGGTTGACCCATGAAAATCGCGCTTCCAGAGCGCATGTCCGGGGTGCGATTCCAGGGCCGGATGCAGCACGCGACGAACCTGCGGCTGGCATTCCAGAAAGCGGGCCAATTGCAAGGCACTGGCCTGGTGCTGACGCAAGCGTACACCCAAGGTGCGCAACCCCCGCAAAGCCAGGAAAGCATCATCGGGCCCGGCCGTCTGACCGAAATCGTGCGCCGCCTGCCGCAGCAGCGGCCAAGCCCGTTCGTTGGCCGTCGCCACGCCCAGCAAGGCATCCGAGTGTCCCGTCAAGTACTTGGTCGCAGCCTGTATCGAAATATCGACCCCATGCTCGAACGGGCGGAAAAACAAAGGAGTGGCCCAGGTATTATCCATAATGACATAAGCCCCGACCTGATGTGCACAACGGGCAATGGCCGGAATGTCCTGGATCTCGAATGTGCCCGAGCCGGGCGATTCGACATAGACCACCTTGGTGTTGTCCCGCAGCAAAGCGGCCAGTCCCGCCCCCAACGAAGGCTCGTAAAACTGAACGTGCACGCCCAGGCGCTTGCTCAACACTTGCAACGCAAACGCGCGCACCGGCCCATACACAGAATCGGGCAGCAAGACATGATCGCCCTGTTGCAACATCCCCTGCAAAGCATGCGTGCAGGCTGCCAGTCCGGACGGGAACAACCAGGCACGGTGACCGCCCTCCAGATCAGCGACCGCCTGAGCCAGGGTCTGCAAGGTCGGATTGGTAAAACGACCATACGAGGCGTAGGGGTTGTCCGGCTCCTTACGCTGCGTCCATTGCTCCAGCGTATCGGCCAGAATGGTCGAACCACGGCAGACCGGCACGTTCACAAAGCCGCCAGAGACCGTTGCATCGCGGCCCAGATGGGTTAAATGGGTATCCCTGTAATCACAATCCTGCATGCTGTTTCCTGATGGGGGCCTGCGTACGAAGCCAATGAAAACAGTCTACGCAGCACATCAGGATGAATATTGCATTTTCCTGCTTACGGAACCACAATTGCCAGCATTTAATACTCAAATAAATCCAAAAAAAGGAAAATATTTTCTTATGCTGGATAAATTCGACAAAAACATACTCGATCTGCTGCAAAACGACGCCACGCTATCCATCCAGGACATAGCTGATCGCGTCGGCCTGTCCAGCACGCCGTGCTGGCGACGCATACAGCGCCTGGAACACGAAGGCTATATCGAAAAGCGGGTGGCCCTGCTGAACCACGACAAGCTCAATGTGGGGGTTACGGTCTTTGTAGCCATCAAGACCAACCAGCACAATAAACAGTGGTATCGGCAATTTTCCGCAGTAGTGGACGCCATCCCGCAGATTGTGGAGTTCTATCGCATGAGCGGCGACACCGACTACCTGCTGCGCGTCATCGTGCCGGACATCAAGAGCTTTGACCGGGTCTATCAACGCCTGATCAGCGAAATCGAGTTGACCGACGTCAGCTCCAGCTTTGCCATGGAACAGATCAAGTTCACCACCCGCTTGCCACTGGATTACGCCTGAATCAAAAGGCGTATTCGACATCCAGGCTCTGCCCCGGGTACAGGCGCTGCGGCTCGGACTGCACCAGCATGGCCTGCATGCCGAACAAGGTGCCTTGCTCAAACTGCCGGCTGGCGGCCAAAGCCAGGCCCGGCTGCACGCCCACCTGACCGGTCAACTGGTTGACATTGGGCATGGGACAGCGCGTACAGGGCCGAATGAACGCAAAGCTGATTCCCGGCGCGCTGACGCCCAGCACATAGTCCTCTTCATAGGCGGGCAAACCTTCAAACACGACATTGGCCCGGAAACGATCCATAGGCACAGGGGACTCGCCTGACTGCACCACCAATTGATTAAGCTCGTCCAACGAGGCCTGATTGGTAAACAGAAAAGGCAAGGCATCGGCAAAGGCAAAGCCCTGCGCTTGCTTGTCCACGCTGCGCCAGCCCTGCGCCTTGTCCAGCCATGGCTGCACGCGTTCGGGCAGGACGTAGCGGCGCGCATCAATATGTCGCCGCAACAGGCGACACGGCGTCTGCAAGACCGTACTGAACCATTGCGCCGCCACATCGCCTTCGTCACGGCCCAGGGTATCGGCGGTCCAGATACGCACCGGCACCGGCGCATCATCGCATTGCCCTTGATCCAAGGACCAGGACAGATCCGGCATATCGGGGGCTTGCACCGTGATTCTGCCCTGCTCCACGCGTGGGCGTATGACGGCCATGCGCGGCCAGCGCCGCTGCGTCATGAATACACCAGCCTGATCGACCACCACCCATTCGCGGTCGTGTTCCAGCCCGGCCACACTGACGCCCACCCCGTCCGGATGCGCCTGGGCTGCGCAGGATTTTATGGGATGGGTGAACAAGCCTGTGATAGTGATCATGGCAATAAAGCAAACAGAAAACCGGCAACCCTTGATTTTAAACCATCGTCGCCCTGGCCGGCAGGCCACCCTCCTGCTCTATCTAGGCCTTGCGCAATACCACCTGCACCAAGCGCACAGCGACAACGCTTGACATTTACTTTAACTTATGTCTTAATAATTGATCGATTGCGGTATTTACCCATTACATTAACAAGATGCAATCGATACCGCACGTTGGTTTGGCCCGAATCTGGGCAGCTCCATCTGCAAACGGCATGTCTGGCTTTGCTCAACGCGTGCCACAAGATGCTTGCTTCGTACCGGGGTACCCCGGTTTCACAACTTTTTGCATCACCGACGGCCCTGTCCCGTCACCCAACACCGGACAGGCAGCTCAGCGTGCGCAAGCGCGTGCTGCAACAGCAAGATGCATACAACGCCCGGCCCTGATCGAGCCCACTAGCCACTGATCGATCATTGCGCGGGCATGCTGCCGCCCCAAGGGGCGGATATTTCGACAGACCTGGACCACCAGCCTTATACCGGCGGTCCGACCGGTGTCATAAAACTTCAACAAGAAAACGATGTAATGACGCCACACGAATAGGAAAAAATACATGAAAAACATTTACCCCACCGGCTTGATCTCACGTCCTGACCACATTGCCCTGGACAAAACCGATATCCGCATCGGCGATACCGTCTACCTGCAACCCAAAAATGGCCCGCGCATGGCCGGAACCGTCATTTTCAGCTCGCCGGTACATGGCTGCACAACCTACACGGCCGACAGCCAGACCGAAGGTCAAGGCCCGAAAGTGCGCTTTCGTTTCCGTCTGCAGGATGTGCATCACGTGGCCCCGCGTCATGCAGGCCATCATCTGAACTAAAGCGCTTACAAGCACGGCAGGGTGCTTGCTCACGCCCTACCGTTTATTACAAACAGTAAAAACCAGAGCATTTTCATTTTACAATAGTTGCGGCTTAAAACTTAACTGACGCCGCCCAGGCGTCTCTTACAGGCGCCCCGCGTCCACGGCAATGAGTTTTATCTCGACGCAACACTCCTGGCTACGTCCCTCCTGGCGCGACACCGCGCTGATCGGGCTTTGTCTGTTCGGCCTGGTCTTTTCGCTGGCGCTGCTGGGCTCGGCCACACGACGCTACGACATGCTGGCGACATTCTGGCCCGCCGACGCCGTCATACTAGGCTTGTTTTTGCGCCGCCGCGACTGGGGCGCGCGACCGGCATTCTGGCTGGCTGTCGCTCTGGCCTACCTGGCCGCCGAACTGATCCAGCACAGCCCTGTCCCCGTCACGCTCCTGCTGACGATGGCCAACCTGCTGTGCGTGGGCATGGCCTACCGCCTGATGACGCGCAGCGCCCATATTGATCTGTCCTTGCGCCGTCCCCAGGCCATTCTGGCCCTGGTCGCCTATTGCGCCCTGGCCAGCGCCGTTTCAGCCTTGCCAGGAGGGCTGGCACACCACCTGCATGCAGGACAAGCCCTGCCATTAACCGCCTTGTCCTGGCTGGTCACCGGCGTAGTAAGCTACACCGCCATCTTGCCGGTCCTGCTGACCGCGCCTGCCTTGCCTGTGCAGCGCCTGCGCCGATACTGGCACGAGCCGCAAACGCGCACGCTGGCCGATCTGGCTCCGGCGGCCCTGTTGATCTTCAGTTGTGTGCTGAGCCTGCTCATCGGCGGCCCCGGTTCGCTCGCCTTTCCGGTACTGCCGCTGCTCTGGTGCGCACTGAGCTATCCTTTGTTTGCCACCGCCCTGCTGACCTGCTTTTACAGCATATGGACGCTGTTTGCGGTCACTCAGCCCCTGGCAGGGGTACTGCCCGACAATTGGTCTGCCCCACTGGACCTGCTCTCCGTGCGCATGGGCATCGCCTCTATTGCCCTGGCTCCAATCACCGCAGCCTGCATCATGGCGGCGCGCAACGAAGCCGTGGAAAAACTCCAGCGCCTGGCTCTGTACGATGCTCTGACCGGCATGCTGAACAAGCTGACCTTCCAGCAACAAGGCCAGGCACTGCTGACCCGCTGCCGGATCAGCCGCCAACCCACCAGCGTGCTGCTGCTCGATATCGACCACTTCAAACCAGTCAATGATACGCACGGCCATCACGCCGGCGACCAAGCCCTGGTCGAAGTGGCGCAACGCATCCGAACTGTCTTGCGCGACAGTGATTTATGCGGGCGTCTGGGTGGTGAAGAATTTGGTATTTTGCTGCCCGACTGCAGCCCGGCCCAAGCGCATGCCGTGGCCGAACGCGTACGCCAGAGCATCGCCCGCAGCCCCCTGCTGCTGGACGATGGCCAGGAGCTGACGTTAACTGCCAGTCTTGGCGTCGCCACCCAAGGACCGGACACGCCCGACTTGAAATCCCTGCTGCGCCAGGCTGATACAGCCCTGTACCAGGCCAAGCACGCCGGCCGTGACCGTAGCCATTCTTTCGGATGGCCCGAAACCGATCCACGCACTTGACGCTTCAGGTAACGAATCTGGTACTATTGTATCAATCCGAAACCAAAAGGAATGCACATGTCCCAGGTTCACAGCTCGACCTTGTGCGAGGCGTGCCTGCATCTGCCGCAAGGACTGGCCACCATCGAACCGCACGCCGATCTGCGCTTGCTCGGTCAGCATCCACCCGGCCGCGATGGTTCCCATGAAACCCAATACCGCTGCCAGCGTTGCGAGACACATTGGCTGCTGCGCACCAGTCGCTGGGGCGTGCTGGAAGGCTTTCGCCTGAAACCACTTTAAGCAGCCCCGCACTTATCCACAAAAAATGTGGGTAACCCTGGGGAGAACACTCTCCCTCTTTCCCACAGACCGCACGGGGCAAGGTTTTGCCCATTTTGTCATCGCTACCGTCATGCATTGACCACCTAATGGCCGGTAGGCAAAGCCGCATGCATGCTCTACCATAAGTGCTTTACCTAATACTCAACCCTGTATGTCCGCCCTGCTGTTTGACACCGAAACCACCGGCACCGCCCAGCCGCAAATCATCGAAGCCGCCTGGTTGCGTCTGAACAACCCGGTATTCCTGCTGGTCGAGCAAGAGTTCGAACAACGCTATCGCCCCGATGAAGCCATCACCCTGGGCGCGCTGGCCACGCACCACATTTACGACGAAGAGCTGCAGGACTGCCCTGCGCACACCGATTTTGCCCTGCCTGCGGACACCCAGTACCTGATCGGCCATAACGTCGATTACGACTGGACGTGCGCAGGCCAACCCGCCGTCAAGCGCATCTGCACCCTGGCCCTGGCCCGCCACCTGCTGCCAGGCCTAGACAGCTACAGCCAGTCCGCGCTCATTTACCACATTGACCGCAAAAACGCCCGCGAACGGCTACGTCAGGCGCATTCGGCCCTGGCCGATGTACACAATTGTCTGTCCGTGCTGCATTTTTTGCTGGGCCACACCCAGAATATCCAGACGTGGGAACAGCTTTGGCAATTGTCGGAAAAAGCCCGCATCCCCACCGTGCTGCGCTTTGGCAAACATAAAGGCATGGCTATTGCGGATGTACCGCAGGATTATAAAAACTGGCTGCTGCGCCAGCCCGATCTGGACCCGTATCTGATCAAGGCCTTGCAAGGCCAGGCCTGAAGCCCTTGCCGGGCCAGCGCCTAAACCGGCGGCGCGCCTTGCCCGCGTTCGCGCCCCCGGTACACCGACAAGGCCAGGCCGGTGTGGCGTTTGAAGTATCGGCACAGATACGATGCATCCTCGAAGCACAAGGCATCGGCAATCTGGCCGATCTGCAATTCGCTGTATGCCAAGAGCGACTTGATCTCCAACACGACCTGCCGGTCAATCAGCCCCTTGGGCGTGTCATCGAAAAGACGGCGGGTCAATTGCGACAGGTAGAACGGGCTGATCGTTAAGGCCGCCGCATAAAAGGCGACATCTCGCCGTTGGCGACAATGGCGGCCAACCAACTCCCAAAACCGTAGACCAAGACGTTCGCCACGACTGGGCTCTGGCGCGTCTTCGGCCATCGCCGGGATCGTTGCGGCCATATGCAGGAAAAAGTTTTGCAGCAGATTACGCAACATAATGTCCCGAAAAGCGCTGCCGGTCTCTACCAGGCTTTGTAATTGCGCCAGCCAAGCTCTTAGCAACACACGCTCCGACGCGCACGGCGAGGCATACGGATGGTGATGCAGATGCACAAACAGGGAACTGGGCAAGGGATAAGCCACTTCTGCCGCCCGGCTCTCGGGCATCAGCACAAGCGTAGCCTGAAAGCCGCGTGATCGGCGGCGCAGTACGGCAACCGTATCCCTGGCCAAGACAAGTACGTCATGGCGGCGCAGCGCTTTGTCCTTGAAGTTGACCGTGAACCGGGCACAGCCCCGCGTGCAGATCAATAAAACCATATACGCCCGGCCAAAGTGCAGCGGCACGCCCTGGCCAGTCGCCAGTGTGCTGGACTCGATGTGCATCGAATCGTCTTGATCGCTCAATTGCGGGATACGGTGCATAGACAGCATCGTCCTGGAACACACAAACAGCAGGCAAGGTACAAGGACAAGGGCTACTTGTCAAAAGTACCGAAGATACGCAGGAATGGCCATTCTGGCTACTGGCAAAGCCCGGTATTGTGCTTACTTTTTCACTGACCGCCGGAAACCACGAACCATGAAACTGGAAACACCACGCCTGATACTGCGCCCCTGGGTACCCGAGGACGCCCCCGACTTATTCGAGTTTGCCAAAGACGAACGGGTCGGGCCTATTGCCGGCTGGCCCGCGCACAGCAGCGTCGAGCAAAGCGCCGAAATCATACGCACCGTCTTCAACCACCCGCAGGTGTATGCGCTTGAACTGAAAGAAAATCGGCGCGCCATTGGCTGCGTAGGCCTGCTGGTGGGCGAGAACAGCAATATCAGCATCAGCGAACAGGAAGGCGAGGTCGCCTATTGGATAGGCGTGCCCTACTGGGGGCAGGGGCTGATTCCGGAAGCTGTGCGCGAATTGATGCGCCACGCTTTCGACACGCTGGAACTGCAGGCACTATGGTGTTCATACTTTGCCGATAATGCCCAGTCCCACAGCGCCCAGGCCAAATGCGGCTTCCGTTATCAGCGTACCGAAAAAGACAAATACAACGAGTTTCTGGACGACTATCGCACCCAGCACATCAGCCGCATCACTGGCCAAGAATGGCGCGCAGACGCTGCTGCGCCCGCGCCCCGGCCTGCTCCCGACCTTACTTGATCAGACGCCACTGACCATCGCGCACCGTGATCAGTTCCCGTCCCCGTTCGTCAAAGCCGCTGTGATCGTTAGGCGACATATTGTAGACGCCCTGGGTCGCCACCAATTCGCGGGTCTGCTCCAACGCATCGCGCAAGGCGGCCCGAAACTGCGGTGTGCCCGGCTTGGCCTTGGCTGCCGCCAGTGGAATCGCCTTTTCCAGCAACAAGCCGGCATCATAGACGTTGGCACCGAAGGTCGCCGGAGCCGTGCCGTATCGGGCGGTATAACGCTGGATATAATCTTGGGCGATGGGTTTGGAAGGATTGCTGTCGGCGATTTCGGGCAACACCAGCATCAGGCTGGCAGCCAGCACCGTGCCTTCTACCTGCTCGCCCCCCAACTGCAGGAAGGCAGGCAATGCAGCACCGTGGGTCTGGTAGATCTGCCCCTTGTAGCCTTGCTTGACCAACGTGACCTGCGGCAACACGGCGGCCGCGCCCGTTCCGGCCACCAGCACCGCATCAGGCTTGGCGGCATAGACTTTCAGAGCCTGGCCGGTTACGGAGGTATCCGAGCGTACATAGCGCTCGGTCGCCACGATCTGGATATTGTTCTTGGCCGTCAGGTCTTTGAAGACATTCAGCCAGCTCTCGCCGTAGGCGTCGTTGAATCCCAAAAAGGCGGCGGTCTTTACACCGTTCGCCACCATATGCTGAACCAATGCCGCCGCAATGATGTCGTCGTTCTGCGTGGTCTTGAACACCCATTTCTTTTCCGGCGACATGGGCAGCACAACCGCGGCGGCTCCGACCGGAGCCAGCACCGGTGTCCCCGAATCGGCGGCAAACTGGATAATACCCATTGCATTGGGCGAGCCGGTCGGTCCGATCAAGGCGTCGATCTTGTCCTCGGAAATCATTTTCTTGAACAAGGTCACGGTTTGATTGGGATCGCTGGCATCGTCCATGGAAATGTATTCCACGCTCAGTTCGCCCACTTTGGCAGGCAGCAGCGGCACCGTATTGCGTTGGGGCAATCCCACCACTGCCGTAGGGCCGGTCGCCGAAGCGATCACCCCGATTTTGACCTGAGAATGAGCCGGTGCCACCACGGCGGCCAGCAAGACGGATGCGGCAAGTACAGTTCGAGTGAGCGTCATGTTTTTTTGAGGCCGGCCAGGCGGCCCTTCCCCCTAAGAATCGGCGCAAGCGCCTCTGGAAACAGATCAGCCGATAAGATACCAAATTCGCCCCTGCCCCGGGGAGCAGCCGGCAAAAGGATTACCTGGGTCCAATTACAATTACAGTCGGGTTTCGACGTAAAAGTAGTTTATAACTGGGCTACTGTTTATTACCTCAAGAGGCATTCCATGTCATTACAGCAATTGCTGCAACAGATCCTGCAAAGCAGCCAAGGGGCTGCAACACCCGGCCAACAAAACAAGAACGGCCTGGGCAAAAAGCTGGCCGACCAGGCTGGTGGCTTTGGCGGCGGTGCCGTGGTCGGCGGCGTGCTGGGGATGCTGCTGGGCAACAAGAAGTTTCGCAAAATGGGCGGCTCTATGGCCGGTTATGGCGGCGCAGCCGCACTGGGCGCATTAGCCATGAAGGTCTACCAGAACTGGCAGGAACAGAATGCAGGACAGACCCAGGCACCGACCCCTGTGCAAGCAGTGCCCGTCGCCCCTTTGCCCGTGCCGACAGCCACCAGCAGCCAGGCCGATGCTCACGCCCTGGTCATTCTGGCCGCACTGGTGGCCGCCTCCAAGGCAGACGGCCATATCGGCGATGCCGAGCGCCAACTGATCGACGGGGAAATCGCCAAACTGGCCGCCCCCGAGCAAGCACGCAACTGGCTGTCCCAGGAAATGCTCAAGCCCGTTGACCCCCAGGCCGTGGCCAGCTTGGCCCAGACCCCTGAAATGGCAGCCGAGATTTACCTTGCCAGCCTGGTGGCCATCGACGAGCAAAGCTATATGGAACGTGCCTACCTGGACGAGCTGGCACGCCGCATGTCTCTGCCCGACTCCTTGCGCACCAGCCTGGAAAACCAGTTTCAAAACGCAACGCAAACGTAAGGCTTGGTGAAGAAGGCTTGTCAGGGCAAACCACGCCGCCCACAATGCAAACCTGCGTTTACCCGGGTGAACGCTTCACCCGTCCTGATGACATACATAGGAATATGCCCATGAAGAAAACCCTGACCTTGGCAGCCGGCATAGTGGCTTTGTTGAGTCTGGTCGCCTGCACGGCCCCTCCAACGGCATCCGACACCCCTGCTTCAGAACGTCAAATGGACAAAGAAATTTCGCTCAAGGCTTATCACTGGGCATTGTTCGCGGCCGCCGGCAAAGACGGCCAGCCCCAACCAGCCACTGCCGGTATGGGCGGCAAGCCCCTGACCCTGAACTTCACCGACCGGCAAGTGTCGGTGGACGGGCTGTGTAATCTGCTCAGCGGCGGCTATACATTAAGCGGCTCGAAAATCAGCATCACCCATCCGGTCAGCACCATGAAAGCCTGCGCAGACGCAAATCTGATGCGCAACGAGCACGAAGTGGGCAAGTTGCTGCCGACGGCCACCAACTGGTCGATGGCCAAGGCCGATTCTGCACCCAACGACCCGGCTCCCGTCCTGACCCTGACGTTCAAAGACGGCAGCAAGTGGCGACTGAAAGGCGAACCTACCGCCACCACCCGCTACGGCAGCGAGCCCGAGCGCGTGTTTCTGGAAGTGGCGGCACAGCGCGAGGCCTGCTCGCATCCGCTGATGCCCAATTATCAGTGCCTGAAAGTGCGCGAAATCCAATACGGCGACAATGGCGTGCAGACACAGACCGGACCGTGGATACATTACTACGGCAACATCGAGGGTTATACCCATCGGCCCGGCATCCGCAATGTGTTGCGCATCAATCGCTACACGCTGAAAAATGTACCGGCCGATGCGTCCAAATACGCCGATGTGCTGGATATGGTGGTCAGTTCCGAAACCGTCCGCCCTTAAATCTCCTCGCTGCTTGAGGTCTCGGCTACAGCCATATCGTAACCAGACAGAACAAGCCCAAGAGAAAACGCTGCGATAGCCATAAACGGTTACGCAATGCCGGTTTCTGACACAGCAGCCAACGCTAACGTCCATTTAGTATGAAATTTACCCCGGACGTTAGCATTCACCTCCCCGTGCGTCCGGCTTCAGGTCCCCCTTGATTCGGGGGACTTTTTTTCGGCAGCCTGCTGCCCGAACCGGAGATAAGCATGCGCTTGAGCCTCGCCCGCCTAAGCCGGACCCTAACCCTGAGCGGCCTGATCGCCCTGGCTGCAACACCGACGCAGGCCCAGGACTATATGGCCTCGTTCAGCAACGGCAATCTGTCGGCCGATATCGCCAACAATATCTTGCACCACGGATTGCTGAACAGCAGACTGAACGCAAGCTCCGCGGGCGATGCCCCAGCCCCCGCCTACCCAACCCGTTACCAGTCCGACCCGGCCGTGACCAAACGAGTCAAGCAGCAGTTTGCCGATTTCGTACAATCCACCGGCGGGGACGGCGCAGGCATCCGCGCCGCGATGGAGCAACAGGATTTTTTTGGACGCTGGGGATCGCATGTCGCCGCATACGGCTTGCAGCGCGGCGATGTCGCCGACGCCCTGACCGCCTATTGGGTGCTTAATTGGCAGATCGCCAACGATGTTCGTTCGGTGCAACGCGCCCAAGTCCAGGCAGCCCTGCAGCAAGTGCGGCGCAGCCTGGGCGGCCACGATGTCTTCGGCTCCCTGAACCAGGCCCAAAAGCAGGAGATGGCCGAGGTGCTGATTCTGAACTTCATCGCCCAAAGCATTGCTTACGAAGATGCCATGCGCGCCAATGACAGCGCCTTGCAAGGCCGGCTGCAAGATGCCGCCGTGGCCCGCTTCCAGAACGAAATGCAGGTCAACCTGCGCACGCTGCAACTGGGCACGCAAGGATTCCAAGCCAAACAGCCCTGAACATGACGGAGATCGCCATGAATCGCCTGACCACGCTATGCGGTGCCCTGTCCATCGTCGTCGCCTCCTTGGCCCATGCCCAGGACTATTCTTTTCAAGGCTTTGCCACGGCCGATGCCATGAACCAGATGCACGCCGCCGTGCGCGACAGCATGTTGGAGCCGGCAGCCCCTGGGCCACAGGCCCGTGCGACCAAACCCGGCACCACCGGCAGCTATCAATCAAACCGCGATATCTCGGCGCGGGTGCGTGCCCAATTCGTCCAGTTCGTGCGGCAGACCTCGGGCGAGCAAGCCGCCCGACAAATCGGTGCTGTTCTGGAGAAAGGCGACCCGGTTGCCAGCTGGGCCAGCATCGTACGCGAAAACGGTCTGCGTCCAGGAAATCTGGGTGATGCCCTGACTGCCTACTGGGTACTGAACTGGGTCATGGCCAACCAAAGCGACAACACACGCCAGCAGACCCAGGCGGTGCTCGCACAGACCCGCCGGGCGATTGCTACCACGCCCGCTCTGGCGCGTCTGGACGATGCCGGGCGGCAGGAAATGGCCGAAGTCCTGATGCTGAATTTCCTGCTTCAGCACGCGGTCTATATCAATGCCATCCAGCGCGGCGATCAAGACCTGCAACGGCGCCTGGGCCAAGCCGCCGTCACACGCTTTCGCAAGGAAATGAACATTGATCTGCTCGGCCTGGAGCTGAGCAATGCCGGTTTTGTGGCCCGGCCATGACGGCCGTCCCATCGACTAGGCCGTGCATGACCACATCAAAAGGCCCGAAAGACCGCCAGCCCTGCGTTCACCGATGCCATCAAGCACGCCTCCTGTCAGCAGCAACGCTTCTTGCCGCGCTGCTGCTTGCTTTACCGGCACAGACCCAGCCCCTGCCCGCCGAGCAATTTATCGCTGCAACACACTCGCTCGATAGCACCACACTGCACGCTCTGAGCGATACCGTCGATGCCGCCCCCCTTGCCCTGGCCCGCGAACTGCGCACCGGTCTTGGCGGCCACAAAGCATGGCAACGCTATGCCGCCGCCATGCTGGACAACGGGCAGGCCGAGGCACTGGGCAGGCAATGGGCCGCTTTATTCGTTGAGCCACGGATACTGGCCAAAGGGGAAGAAAAAGATGGCTCCTTCTGGTACCCCGTCGCCCGGGACGCCGGTTTTCTAACCGGCGGCATTGCCGCCGCACTGAACGATAGACAGCAGCAGCTACCCGCATTTGCGCTCGGCGCGCAGCGCCACGCACCTGCGGCGCAACAGAGCCTGTTTGAATGGTTGGCTCAGGCAGCCAAAGGGCTGCCCCGCCCGGCACGCACCGCCTTCAATCAGGCCATGCGCGCCGCCGCCGTGCTCTAAGACGCTCCCTGCCCGCCTTGGAGCACGCACGCGACCTTAGCCGCGCAAACGCTTGAGTTCTTCCAGCGCGATATCCACACGCACCTTGCCCAAGGCCACCAGCTTGTCGGCCAATACGGCAATTTCGTCGCCCAGCGCGCCGGCCATCATGGCGATATTCTGGGCGTGCAAGGACATATGGCCTTTCTGGATGCCGGTAGTGGCCAAGGCCTTCAAGGCCGAGAAATTCTGCGCCAGACCGACCGCTGCAATCACACGCGCCAATTGCTGGGCGGACTGCACATTAAGAATTTGCAAGCAGGCGCGGGCTGTCGGGTGCAGCTTGGTCGCGCCCCCCACCAGGCCCACCGCCATCGGCACTTCGATGCTGCCGGCCAGATGGCCTTCTGGCGTGACTTCCCAGCGGGTCAAGGAACCATAATGGCCGTTGCGGGCCGCATACGCGTGGGCACCGGCTTCCACAGCACGGGTGTCATTGCCAGTGGCCAACACCACCGCCGAGATACCGTTCATGATGCCTTTGTTGTGGGTGGCCGCCCGATACGGATCGGCATCGGCAAACTGGTAGGCCGACACGATGCCATCACGCACCGCCGGTCCGCCGATGGCTTCGCACGTCCAGACGGCCCGCGCGCGCGCCAGGCGCTGATCGGCCAGATTGGACAGAATGCGCAGATACACCTTGCCGCCGGTCCAGCGCTCGATATGCGGTGCCAGGGTCTCGGCCATGGTATTGACCGCATTGGCACCCATTGCGTCTTTGGTATCGACCACGATATGGGTAATGACCATCGGGCCGCCCTCGGTCTGCAGCACGCGCACATTCAGGTCATGAAAGCCGCCGCCCATCTGTACCAGAATCGGATCGCATTCGTTGCACAGGCTGCGGATTTCGTCCTTGCGCTCCAGAATGCGCAGACGGCTATCGTGGGGGTTGGGCGATTGCACCAACTGAATCTGCGCGATCATGAAGGTGCCCGACATCGAGGTCTGGAAGCCCTGATGATCGTAGCACTGACGCGCCGCATTGGACACCGCCGCCACCACCGAGGACTCCTCGGTCGCCATCGGAATCAGGTAATCCTGCGCGTCGATCTTCAGGCTGGTGGCAATGCCCAGGGGAATGTTCATGGTGCCCACGACGTTCTCGATCAGGCGATCGGCCAGCGCGGGGTCCAGATTGCCCATATTGCGCAGGTGCGTGACGGCGTCGGCATCCAAGCCGGCGAAATCGGCGGTTTTCTGCAGACGTTCGTCGGGGCTGAGTTTATGAAAACCCGAAATGCGGGAGCTGGGTTGAGTAGTGCTCATGATAGTGTCCTTGTCATGTCAAAGCGTTAAGCGCCGCTCATGAGTCGGGGCAGCCAGGTTACCAGGCCGGGGAAGGCCGCGATCAACAACAGGGCGACGACTTGCAGCAGCATGAAAGGAAGTACGCCGCGATAGACCGTTGTCATATGGATGGACGCGGGCAAAGCCCCTTTCATGTAAAACAGGGTGTAGCCGAACGGCGGGCTGATATAGCCGGTCTGGATCGTGATGGCGTACAGCACGCCGAACCAGATCTCGTCAAAGCCCAGCACGCGCACAATGGGCAGAAACACGGGCACGGTCAGCAAGATAATGCCGATCTCATCCAGGACAGTGCCCAGAAAAATCAGGATCAGCATCATGCAGGCCAGGATCATGTAGGGATGCACATTCAGGTCACGGATGAAGTTCATCAGGGTGTCGGCACCGCCCAGACCCGTGAAAATCGCCACATAGGCCTTGGCACCCACCGTGATCCACAGAATCATGGCCGTGGCTTTCAAAGCCTGCACCCCGGATTCCTGCAGATTGCGCAGACTTAGCCGACGACGCACCGCGCTGGCCAGAATCGCACCGGCCACACCCACGGCAGCCGCTTCGGTCGGCGTGGCGATACCGAAGAAAATCGACCCCAGAATCACCACGATCAGAAAAATAGGCAGAATCAACTGCTTTAAGCTGGCCAGCTTGACGCTCAGGGCGATGGCCTGACCGCTGCATTTGGGCACCCGGTGCGGCTGGGTATAGGCCAGCACCAGGATGTACAGCACATACAGGCCGGCCAGAATCACGCCCGGCACAATCCCGGCAATCAACATCTTGCCGATGGAAACCTGCGCCGTAATGGCATAGACAATGGTCAGCACCGACGGCGGGATCAAAATGCCCAAGGTGCCCGATGCGCATATGGTGCCGGTGGCCAGCGCCGGATCGTACTTGCGCTTGAGCATTTCCGGCAGGGCCAGCACACCCATGGCAGTGACTGCCGCGCCTACCACGCCGGTCATGGCCGCCATGAAGACGCAGATTACGACCGTGCCGATGGCCAGTCCGCCGCGCAGGCGGCCGAACCAGATCTCCATGGTGCGGTACAGATCCTCGATCACGCCCGAGCGTTGCAAAATACCGGCCATCAGGATGTACAGCGGAATGGCCAGCAAGGCCTCCGAGCGCATGGTGTCGAACACCTGCAGCACGATGATGATGACGGACTCCGGATTCCAGAGCGTCACCGTCAACAACAGGGACAGCCCACCCAGCACAAAGGCGATCGGCAGGCCCGACAGCATGAACAGCGTCAAGCCGCCGAACATGAGCAGCAAAATCATGTTGGGAGTCATGCCAGTTCTTCCTCGGTGCGGGTCACAGGATCAATCCAGATACGGATGAATTCGGCCAGAGTCTGCAAGCCCAGCAGCACGGCGGCCAGCGGGACGGCGAATTTATAGGGCCACAAAGGGGGATTCCAGCCGGAAAACGTGGTTTCCCGATACTCGAAAGACTGCAGGGCCAGCGGCCAGGAGTAGTACAGCAAAATGCCGCAGAACAGGATGATGACCAGAAAATTGACCGAATCCAGTACCCGACCAGGCACAGGCGACAAACGGCGGCGCACAATATCCAGATTGACGTGTCCGCCTATATGCATCAAATAAGGCCCGCCCAGCAGAAAATATGGGCCGAACAACAGCACGGCCAGCTCCATGCCCCAGGCCGTGGGCGCGTTAAAGACGTAGCGGCTGGTCACCTCGAACAGCATGACCGGCACAATAATCAACATCAGGGCGGCCGCCAGCATAAAGCACCAGCGGTTCAAAGTTGTGATCAGGCGTATATACGCGCGCAAAGCAGGGAGCATACGTTCTCGCTGGCGGATCAAAGAGAGAAAAAAATGCCGGGCGCAACCACAGCCCGGCCGGTCGGTCCAGCGCTGCGCGCTTAGCTAAGCAGACCCAGGCGCTCCAGGAACGCGATCTGGCTATCGAGCATCTTGACGGCGTTGGGGTTGTTCTTGGTCGCCTTGCGCCATACTTCCACCGCCTGCTTGCGGGCCTGCAGCACATCAGCCGGGTCCAGCGAACTGATCGTCACGCCCTGCTTCTTGAAGGCTTCCAGGGCCACGCCGTCGGCCACCAGGATATGCTGGCGCAAGGCTGCCGAGGTATCGCGCGCCGCCGTGGCCAGCGCCACCTTGAATTGTTCGGGCAATCGATCGTAGGCCGCTTTGTTAGCCACATAGCTGGTGGCCGTGGACGGCTGATGCGGACCGGGCGTAATGATGTACTTGGCCACTTCACCCAGGCCGGCTTCCAGGTTGGCGGTCAGATCGCCACGGTCGGCCAGATCGATCACTCCCTTGTCCAGCGCCGAATACACTTCGCTGGTGGGCAGCGGCGTCACGGACACGCCCATCGCATCCATGACGGTCGCGGCCAGACCGACAAAACGCCCTTTCTTGCCTTTTAAGTCCGCAATCGACTGGATGGCGACTTTGGAATGGATGGGCTCGGGACCATACACGGTCGGAGCAATGTAGAACAGACCGGCCGGCGCATACGCTTCGCGCGCCAGCTCCAGACCGCCCAGTTCGTAGAACCAGGCTTCGTATTGATCGGCTTCGGGAAAGCCAAAAGGCACAGTGCTGGTAAAAGCCAGGCCGGGAATCTTGCCGGCTTCGTAGCCGTCAAAGGTTTTCATCATCTGGAATGCGCCGCCGCGCACCGCATCGAAGGCCTGATTGGCGGGCACCAACTGTCCGGCGGAATACAGATCGATCTTGAAGCGGCCCTCGGTCAGATCAGCCACGCGCTTGACAAAGTATTCCTCGAACTTCTGCGGCGTGGTGCCACCGTCCCACAAAGCCTGCATACGCCAGGTCACAGTGTCGGCCGCGCGGGCCAGCGAAGCGCCTGCGCCCAGCGCGGCCACACCAGCCATGCCCAAACCCTTGATGACGGAACGGCGAGAGAGCTGTTTCATACTTTCCTCCAAATGGTGCTTATGGCGGATCTCTTGACGAGCAAGAGTCCGAATAGTCATTTTTAGTAGCGACAATACGGTCCCATAATAAAAACTAAAATGGGACAATACAAGGTACAGTTATTGGGTCAGTCGCAAAACTGTCCCACGTTATACATGGGTACGTCTTAACCCTAAGGAGAGGCCATGAGGCCGGTCTACCAAATCGTCAATGCCATCCGGGCCGAGATCGAGGCCGGCCTTCTGAAGCCGGGCGCGCGCCTGCTGTCCATTCGCAGCGGCGCGCAGCGCCATGGCGTGTCCAAAAACACCATGGCCGACGCCTACGACAGGCTGGTCGCGCAGGGCCTGCTAGTGGCCCAAGCAGGCTCGGGCTACTTCGTGGCCCAGACCGATACACTGAATACTGCCAATCGCCAGCCCCATGTGGCTCAAGCGATGGACACCGTGTCTCTGCTGCGCGAACAACTGGTGCGTCAGTACGAGGTGCGCGTGGGCGATGGCCGCCTGCCCGCCAGCTGGGCGCGCGGCCTGGATAAATTGACACGCGGCCACCTACCCGTCTCCGACCTGATGGATCACGGCTACGGCAACCCCTGGGGATACGAGCCCTTGCGCGAACGCATCGCCCTGATGCTGCGCGAACGCGGCATCAAAAGCGGCAGCAACCAGATACTGCTGACATACGGGGCGAATCATGCTCTGGATCTGGTGGCGCGCTACTGTCTGGTGCCGGGCGATGTCGTGCTGGTGGACAGCCCAGGCTATTACCCGTTATTCGGCAAGCTGCAGTACTCCAACGTCCAGATCATCGGCGTGCGGCGCACCGTGGACGGCCCTGATCTGAACGAACTGGAACACGCCTGCAAAACCTACAAGCCCAAGCTGTTCTTTACACAGACACTGGCGCACAACCCCACCGGCACCAGCGCCACGCTACCAGTCTGCCACCGCATCCTGACGCTGGCCGAACAGCATCAGCTCTATGTGGTCGAGGACGATCCTTTTGCCGACATCCTGCCCGTGGACAGCCCCCGGCTGGCCACGCTGGACCAGTTGCAACGCGTCATTTACGTGGGCACTTTTTCCAAGACCCTGTCAGCCGGCGTGCGCGTAGGCTATATGACGGGCCCCGAGACCTTGCTGTCAGCCTTGTGCGACCTGAAAATGCTGACTCTGGTGGCCACTTCCGACTGGGCCGAACGCACCGTCTACGACCTGATTGTGCGCGGCCAGTACCTGAAGCACCTGCGCCGCCTGAAAACGCAGGTAGAACGCGCACAAAAACAAGCCTATCAAGCGCTGAGCGAGCTGGGCCTGAGCATCTTTGCCCCGCCGACCGGGGGATTTTATCTATGGGTGCTGCTGCCCTCTAATCTGGACGAAACAGCCTTCCTGCACGCTGCCTCGCAACGCAGCATTTTCATCGCCCCCGGCAGTCTGTTCATGCCAGATCGCAGTCCCGCGCGCGCCATGCGTATCAATATTGCCTATGCCCTGGACAAACGCTTTCTGGACTTGCTGCGGGAGTGGGTGCACTAAGCCAGCCCTCTATCGGAAAGATTTTTTCAAAGATGACACATTTCCCCTCTCCGCAACACTTTAAACATTAACAATCAGCAAAAAAGGCTTATATTTCCCACAATACACGGTCAGCAAGCTACTATTTGTTGCGTTCATTGCCCTGCCCTGCTGCCGGGCCGCTCCTTTTTCCGCGCCCCCTTATGTCCCTTCCCATCTTGACCGATCCGGCCCTTGTCCTTGGTTCCACCGACTCTCTGCGCCTGTTCGATGCCTCGCCCGTATCCATGTGGCTGGAAGACTACAGCGGGGTATTCGAGGTGTTTGAACAGTGGCGCAAGGACGGCGTAACTGATCTGGCCACCTTTTTGCAGGCCCATCCCGAACAGGCCGCGCACTGCTCGGCCCGCATTCGCTTGCTGCACGTCAATCCTGCCACGCTGGCCTTGTTTGCTGCGGACAGCTTTACCGAACTATCGAGCCGACTGAACGAGGTCCTGCGCGACGAGACCTTCGAGGCCTTTATCCGGGAACTGCAACAGCTTTGGGACGGGCAAAGTCACTTTCAGAGCCGCAGCGTCAACTACGCGCTCGATGGCCGACGCCTGGACATACAGCTCAAGGGCGTGCTGCTGCCCGAACAGGAGCGCCACGGCGACCGCGTGCTGGTCGTGATCGAAGACGTGACCGAGCTGGAGCAGGCCCGTCGCCGGGCCAGAGACAGCGCCCGCCATGCGCGCAGCCTGTTTCAGCAAGCCCCGGTATCGCTGTGGGTAGAAGACTTCAGTACCATACGCTTGCTGCTGGAAGAACTTCGTAGCCACGGCATCACGGACCTGCGCACCTTTACCGATGTGCACCCCGAGTTCGTGGAACGCTGCATGGCCGAGATCAAAGTGCTGGATGTAAACCAGTACACACTGGACATGTTCAAGGCCGACAGCAAAAAAGAACTGTTGACCCGCCTGCCCGATGTTTTTCGGGAAGAGATGATTCCCAGCTTTCGCGAACAGTTGATCGACTTGTGGGAAGGACGCCTGTTCCAGCAACGCGAAGTGCTCAACCACACGCTGGATGGCTCTCCCCTGAATATCCACCTGCAATTTTCCGTTTTCGGCGGGCACGAAGACAGTTGGGATCAGGTCCTGCTGGCCCTGACCGATATTACTGCCCGCAAAAAAGCCGAAACCTACCTGGAATACCTGGGCAAGCACGATGTGCTGACCAAGCTCAAAAACCGCTCATATTACGTGGATGAACTGAACCGCCTGACACGCAAGAACATCCTGCCCACTTCGGTCATGGTGCTGGATCTGAACCACCTGAAAGAAACCAATGACCATCTGGGACACATCAGTGGGGATGCCCTGCTGCAACGAGTGGGCGAAGTGCTGCTGCAAGCGGTAGACAAACCCTGGCATGCGGCCCGCGTAGGCGGAGACGAATTTATTGTGCTGATGCCAGGGGCCGACGAAGCGGCTGCCCAGGCCGTGGCCGACAATATCATCAAACTGACCGCGCTGAACAACCAGTTTTACGGCACGCCGGCCATCGCCTTGTCTATTGGTATTGCGACGGCGCGTGAACCCAATTCCCTGGAAGCCACGTTACGTCTGGCCGACCAGCGCATGTACGCCAACAAGCGGGATTATTACGAAAAAAGCGCCCAGGAACGCCGCCAGCGCAGCACAGACTAAGCGCCGACAGCGCACCCGGCTACATCACGCCAACCCCTGGGATTTTTTCCATTTGCGCAAACGCCCACGCGCATTGGCATACGGCGAAGAGGTGTTGAGCTGTATCATTCGCCCCAGAGTGTAGGTCTTGTACCAAGGCGCGCCATACAGGCTGGCATCGGACTCTCTTTCAACCAAAGCCACTATGCGGGCATGTACGTCAGCCAATTGCTGCAATAAATCGCCATAGGCCAGGCCGGCATGATCGGCATAGAACTTCTGCGCCAATTCGCCCAAATCATTCCAGGTATAGCCGGTTTCGGGAAAATCCACTGCGGCACCGGTGGCCTTGCCATCGCACCACTTCAAAACCAGCTTGTTCCAGCCGATCAGGTAGGCGAGCAAATCCGCCACACTGATCTGCGTACCCTGACGGTGTCCTTCCAGAGTGGGCAGACGACTGGCGTCGGGCGGCACACCGACCAGATCGGCCGCCAGCTTGCCATACGTGCTACGAATAGCATCAAGCAGCTCCTGTTTGTTTTGAGGCACAGCCATTTTCCGTTCTCCTGGTGCGACAGCCTGGATGCCGTCCAATACGAGCATTTTCCGCAGTTTAATCGCGGTAGGCAGCAAGAAAAAAGGTTCTTCGAAGAATTTCGAGCGCCAATTTACCCAGTCGATAAGGAACTGGCTTTTTGAAGACGCCATGCAAGGCGCAGCCAGATCGGACAGAGCTGATGGTTAATACCTTGTACGGTGTGCGCAGATGTCACGCCGTTTGGGCAAAGCAGAGAGAACCTCGGGTTCTCGCCAGGCAGGTCATAGCAGGCCGGCTTGGCTGGGTCCTTCGCCCGCGCTGCGCGCGGGTTCCCTGGTCAGGATGCCGGGGCGGGCGAGGCGTGAACTCGCAGGGTGACTCGTCCGCTAGACGAATCACAAACGTCCTGCTCGAACAGCACGCCCCTTGCCCCCCGCCCCAGCATCCCGCCTGCGGCGATGGCCCTGACTCGCCCACCGGCCTGCTATGACCTGCCTGGCGAGAACGGCACCGCTGTACTTGACCCACACGGCCCGCCCACTACGAAGGAACTCCCGTCATTTCTCGAAGAACCAAAAAAGCCCGCTCCGGAACATCCTGCCCCATGCATAGCCTCGCTAAGCAAACAGGGCGAACATTCCAGAACGGGCTTTATGCCGACGGACGAACCGCCTTATTTAGCGGCGTCGATACGCTGCTGCATGCGCTGGGCACGGTCTTTGGAACCAGGATGCGAACTCATTACGCTGCTCTCGCCGCCGTCCAGCTCGGCCAGCTTCTCGAAAGCAGTGACCAGACCCTGGGTCTTGAGCTTGCGCTCGGTCAGCAGATCAAACGCATAATCGTCGGCAGCCGATTCCTGGGACTGGGAGAACTGCGCGTTCAGCAAGGCTTCGGTCAGTTGGCCCAATTGGCTGGAGTTCAACTGCGCGGCCACGCCATTGCCCGAGGCCGCCGCCACATCGCGCGCAGCCGACAGGCCATAGGCTGTCTGCATTGCTTTCTTGCTGTGACCCAGTTCCACGTGCCCCATTTCGTGACCAATCACGCCACGCAATTCGTCGTCGTTCATCTTGTCCATCAGACCGGCGTAAACCCGGATGCAACCGTTAGCCATGGCCCAGGCATTAATTTCCTGTACCTGGTACACCTTGAAATTAGGTGTCTGTCCGTTGAGCTGCTTGCTCAGTGGCTTGACGATACGCTGCAGACGCTTGTTGTATTTGCTGTTGGCGCTGGCGATTTTATTTTCCGCATCCATCTGCTGGCAAGACTGATCGGACAAGGCGATCACTTCCTGATCGGACAGGTTGTAGGCCTGCAAGGCCTTGCTGCCCGCGCCTACCATGCCACCCACATCCATCGTTTTGCAACCGACTGCCAAACCGGCCATCACCAGCAGGGCGGCACCTGCGCTCAAACGAGAAATCATCACTCTTCCCCTTCTCAAAGTATCAAAGGGGGCAATTGTATACACCGAAACAGCTTGCAACAGAGGATGCACGCAATGGATAACAATTGTTTAACTTTCATCAAACACTTTATTTCCATTTGTAAATAATCAGACTGTTGATTTTTCAAACCCCTGGGCCTGATGCACGCGCTTTAGCTCCTGCACGTCATTCGCTTGAACCAACGCCTGCGCGGCGCACTCGTACGCGAAAACCGCATGGCGACCGGCGGCCAGAGCCAACTCCCGAGACGGGCTTTCCTGTGCCAGCATCCCTAATAGTTTCTGCATCTTGACAGCGATCTCAAACGAGGCTGCCCCATCGCGCGCCACCGGATCAAAGCCATCGATCAGAAATTCCTGTGGAGCCAGAGCAGGCACGCTCAAACGGTCAAAGCGGATATCTCCGCACCGGGTAAAAGCCTGCTCTGCAGACGGGATCTGGCTCTTGAGCAGACTGCGGGTCATGATGTTCAGACAGGCAATCGCCGTTCCCGGATCATTGATGGCCGCCGACAAGGCGCGCTGTGCCGCTTCCCGCAACACCAGCATGCCAAAGCGCGGGTCCTGATCAAAGGTGCGCTCGGCATCCAACTGAAAACAGGCCGCAACTCTGCGGCTACGCTCCTGGCGTGTCGAGGCATCCAAGTCGGCCCACGCCTGCCGGGCCGACGCATCCACGCACAGATCGGCCAACACGGTTTCCAAGGAACACAATTGGCCAGGACGAATCCGGATATGGATGACGCATTCCCATTCCTGCGCCAACGCTTGCAGGGTCGGCAGCTCGATCCGTCTGACCAGCAGGACATCCCGTGCCGTCACACGCAATACGGTCTGACACGCGCCCAATGCCTCCGGTGCCTGCGCCCCCATCAACGGTTCGGACCAGTAGGCGCGTAGACAAAGCAGGGTGGCATCCTCGATGCGCCTAAGGGTATTGCTCAACCGCCCCAAGGACGACAGCGTCTTGACCCAGCGCAACAAGGTCAACACCAGCCAGGCCAACACGCACAGAGTGCCAACAAATAAAATGAAACGCCCGTTGTCGCCATAGATTTTCAAACCCAGCGCGATCTGTGCCACCAAAGCGTAAATAAAGGCCGACAAGAAATTGGCAATCGCCGAGCGCGTGCCCTCGTCGCCCATGACCAGCTCGGTGGCCCGGGGCGTCACCCCGGAGCTGGCCGACGCAAAGGCGGACACCATAATGGACAAAGAAAACGTGGTCACCGCCAGCATGCTGGAGGCAATGACCGTCAGCAGGCTTTCCAATGTTTCGGGCGCGATCACCGGCAACTGCATCTGCGGCAGCAACGCTGGCACCCACGCCGCGGCCAAAGCCAGCAAAACCGCAGCCGCACTGTTCAGGGCGGGCAAGACCCACAACTTGTTGCGCCGCTCCAGCCACAGGCGGTTCCAAAGACGGATCAGGAACATGGTGACCTTCCTTGTCGAATGAATGCAGAACCTGGCAGCATCGTTGACGTCGCATACCCGGCGGACAGGATTCCACCATACCAGCGCCGGCCCGTTCGTATTCAACACAGAACGATTTTGTCCGCACACGCAACAGCCGTCAGCGCGCCGACGGCGGATACCGTCAAGCTCGTGCCTGGCGGGCGAGATGTGCGATAGTCAGTTCCGCATCGGCCATGCTGCGCTCGCCATCCTCCAGGAACCAGGCAGCCGACAAAGCAGCATGTGCCATCACCCATTTGAGCAAGCGTTCGCGCTCCAGCCCGGTAGCCTGGAGGATGACGCCAAGTTGCCGCGCAAAGCGCGCCGGGTCGGAGCACACCGCCAGGTCGGGGTTGCACAATACATGTACGTAATCGTAATAGCGCTCGCTGGTGACGCGCTTTGGATCTATCGCTAACCATCCGCGCTGCTCAAAATCGAGAATATTGCTGTGGTGCGCATCACCGTGCAGCACCACCTGCTCGCGCTGATCTCTCAAGAGCGTATCGGCCAGCGTTGCGCATTCGGCCATCAAGCCGCCTTCTCGCTGCGCCATCGGCGCAAGCGATCTAAAAAACTGCGCCAGTGATAGCAATTGATCCGGTGGAGGCGACAGTCGCTTTGCATGCAACTGATGGATAGTGCGGCACATAGCACGCGTCGCCGCGTCATCGTCCCCTTCTGCCGCCATGCGCAGCAAATGCCTGGTGCCCAGTGCGCGCTCCATCAGCAGCGTTCCCGTCGCCAAATCCCACGCATACACCCGGGCCGCGCCATCGCCCTCCCACCATTTCAGCACCTGACCACCAATCCGCTCATCACTATCGTGCGCAATTTTGATCATCGCAGAAAGCCCCTCTTGTTTCCCGCCAAGGCTAACGGGTAAAAGGTCGCTTGTATCCGTGGCGAACGGATCGCCAGCCGCCTGTGCGTTCCAGCGTCGCAGGTAAGGATCAAAGAGCGTTAAGTTGGGTATGCGATTAATTTTTGTGCCTCCACGACCGTGCCATGCAACAGCGCATTTCGCCGCCCTGACGAAACCCTGGACGCGTGCATTGCCTTTAAACCATGCTCTTTCTACCATAACCGCCCACCCTAGGACGAGCACCGTGCCAACGGATTATGAGTAAGCTGCGCAGGCACCGCCACATCCCGCAGCCCAGGCAGAATCAGCGTCATGCGTGTGCAAGCACCGCGCCCTGCCCCCACTGGTGCGCATATATCGACAGAAATCCCCCCACATCCCAAGGGCCCGTGATCAATCGGCGCACTGCTTGGCGCGTTCCAGATTGTGCGCCAGGATCTGCTGCGCCGTCACATGGGTCAGCATGTCCTGCGGATGAATCAGGATATCGCGCGTCCACAGACAACCGGTATCAGTCACGCGACCAATGGCGGCGCAGCTGCTCAGCAGCGGCACCATCAGGCAAGCGCCCCACCGCCCGATCCGCCTTAGACCGAGACTGCGCGGCCGCAACGGCCTGATCGAGCTGTCGTTTGCGCTCATCATCAACTCCCTTCCCATAACGTCCTTCACCATACAAGTGCACGGCAGCCAATGCCGCCAAGACCAGCGCAATGCCCGCCAGCCACTTCCAGGCACGAGCAGCCGGCATCATCACGCCTGCTCCCACAGAAAGCCCGGCAAACGCCCTCTGGCCAGGGCGGCCTGCACTTTGGCGCTGGCTTCTGCCTTGGTGATGCGGCCATCTCTGTTGGCATCCAACCCTGCATTCTGACGGTACGTCACTGGTCGACTGGACAGGCTCCACAGCTCCCAGTGATCCGCCTTGCCGATGCCGGCAGGCCACAAAATCGCCATATACACATCCGCCAGACCGGTCAGACGGCCTTGGTACGGCATGAAATACTGCAGGACATATTCCAGCTGCTGTTCGGCCGTCATGGCGGCCAGGCGCAAACAGGCATTCAGACCTGCCTGCCTGCGTTGCACCGCCGTCATTGCCTTGATCTGGGCCTTACTGTGAAAAAATCCGATAGCCGTGGTCGGCATGAACTGAATCAGTCCCGTCGCTCCGCTGCCGGCGGCATTGCGCACCGACGGGCTGAATGTTTCGGCCGACTCAAATGCCATGCACGCCATCAGATAATCCGGCTCCACGTCCAGAATCCGCGCAATCTCGAACACCCGGACGCGAAAGGCATCGCTGACCTTCAAGCCCCAGGCCAGATGCCGAAACGGTATCTGCTCGGCCGGCACGACGATCGCATCCTCTTTCCGGGGCCGAAAAAAAAGAGCCGCCAGGCTCGCCATTTTTTTTAGCAGTGTCGTCATACCGCCTCTTCAGTCATGAACGGCCGATACCATGCAGGCCACATTTCCCTTGGCCCGCCAGACCAGCACAGCAATGACCATCGTAAATGCCGCCTCCCAGCCGGACACCGGGCTGTGATTGAACAAGGCATCGATCACCTGCCCGCCCGAGCTGACGATCAGGACATAGGCCAGCACTGACATGCCCGGCCTATAACGAGCGCAGCCACGACGGTAGCAGATCAACCGTCCCGCAGTCGCCACATTGGCCAAAACAGCAAAAACCGTGAATATCGAAGCAAGCATGCTATGAACCCCGTTTGAAAATAGTGCTGATATCGAATGTCTTGATTTTTTCGATGCCGGCCAAGGCCAGCGTAACCACCGTGGAAGACAGCCCGAAAGCGGCAATTGTCCAGCTTTGCAAGCCTGTCTGCGTCATGACTTCACTGGCCCCCATATAGCCGATCAGGATAGAGATCAGCATGTAGACCAGCCGTTTGAGCAGACCCAGCTCCTTGGCCTGCAACGCAAATACCGTTGCACCGGCAAACGCCCCGATCAAGGCATCGCCGTTGACCCCCGGCAACAAAGACGTCATGACCACCGCCCAGAGCGTCGCCAATGCCGATGCGGCGCTTGATGTCGACTCCATGGTTTCTCCCAAAAAAACACAATCAAACGGGTTGCTGTAAAAAATCACAGTTGAACTATTTATTTAGGCGGCATACAAGGCATATTTCGGATTAGCCATGAATACCGACCGCCAACGCCGCCTGTCACGCTTCTGCCCGTCACTGACCCAGGCCTTGGAGCGATACCTGAGCGAGGTCTCGGTACTCAAGAAGTCCGCCTATCAGGAACGCTCTCTTGCCCGGGCCTGGATGAGCACCCTGCTGGCCGGGCGCAATCTGGCCAGAATTACCCAACAGGATCTGCAGCGCATCCGGGACGAATGGATGCAAGAAAAAGCACCGGCCACCGTCAATCGGCGCATGGCCCTGCTGTCGCATCTGTACACGGTGGCCCGCAAAGACTGGGGCTACAGTTGGCTGGCCAACCCTGCCCAGCTCGTGCGCCGTCCCGCCGTGAACGATGCGCGCGACCGCCGGCTGTTCACACAGATCCGGCTGTATGGCGTCAGCCCCGAGGAGTGCCCGCGCTCGGAGATCGACTGGATACTGAAACACACCCGTTCCGAAAGCTTGCCCACCATCGTGGCCCTGGCCGTGGAAACAGGCATGCGCCGCTCCGAAATCGTCATGCTGACCCGCGAGCAGATCGACCTGACGCACGGTGTCATCACCTTGCAGGACACCAAGAACGGCGACACCCGCTACGTACCGCTGACACCCTTTGCCCGCGACGCGCTGCGCAAATGGCTGGTCGGCAAGCCGCTGCGCGGGCGCATCTTTGACGTCTCGCCCGGCTCCATCAGCCGCGCCTTTGCACGCGCGCGCGAACGCGCGCGGCACGCCTACGGCCAACTGTGCCGACAGTATGGCCGCCGGCCGGTACGCGCTTATTTTCTGGATCTGCGCCTGCACGACCTGCGGCATGAAGCGACCTCGCGACTGGCCGACGTATTCCCCGCCCACGAGCTGGCCAAGGTCACGGGGCACAGGGACACGCGCATGCTGCAACGCTACTTTCATCCCCGTGGGCGGGATTTGGCGCAAAAACTGATGCGCAGCAAACTAGGCCGCGCCCAGGTCGAGCAATTACGCTTCACCGCCTGACACGGGCCACACCACGGCCTTGACGGCCTGCGCCGTCAGGGCCACCTGGACCTGATCGCGCAAGCGCTGACGCGTACCCACCAGTTGCTGGCTGGACTGCAGGAACAGACGGGCCTGGTCCAGGGTCTTTTGCCGCATATCCTGGGCCGAAATGCCCCTGGCGGCAGCCAGACCGTCCAGATAGGGAGTGGGCGCCGTGGGATCGGCCGCCCAGGCCAGCGCTTCGGTGCGCTGTTCCGGCCAGGTCAGACGCTCGGCCTCGGGATAGCCCGAGGTCAGCTCGATGGCGGCCTGCTCGAACGCCGCATTGATCTGGGCCAGTTGCATGGCCTGAAGCTGGACAAGGGTCGGCTCCGCGACGGGCGGTGCCTCGACACTGAGCCAAGCGGGCACCGGGCCCAGACCGTTGTAGGTCTGCCCCTTATGCTCGCTGCCTACGGTGTACAGACCATCGCTGGTATACAGGCTGGTCTGGCGATGGTCATCCACCCGCTCCCAGACACCCGTACCAGGATCGCCATACTCCACGGCGTTGATGTCAACGCTCGACGCCCAACGCAGTACCTGACCGGCCGGAACCTCGCTCGGCGGACGAACAATCACATCCCCAAAACCTTTATCGGCATAGGATGACTGACCACACAGCAAGCCGTGAGCATCGGTTTGAAAATTTGGCATACAAAAACTCCTGGCCACGTGCGTGGCTATATGAAAAAAGTTGGGAAATGGCTATGGGACTGCAAATGCGAGGGGGTTAGGTTCGAGCCAAGCTGATGCATCTCAGAGGATTTATGCCACAGCAGATTTTCGAGGGGCGGGAGCCGCAGGGCATGACGGCGCTATGGTAATGGCCCACGGTGCGGCTTCCTCTCTTCCCCGTGGTGGCATTGGGGGAGCATCTAATGTTCAGTTGGGATCAATCACTACTCCTGCGGACAGACTTGATTTTGATTCGGCTCGCATAGCTCGTACCGCCAACGAAACAAGGCCTACTAATATGGCCTTTCATCCACGGATTCAAATCTGAATTCGAGGATGTAGTGCTACGTTTAGAGGCCGGGTTTCAGTGCCTCCTACCGTTGTAGTGGCCCAACGTGACGAACCGCTTCCTGGCACCCCGTACGAGGTTCCAGTAGACCCAGCAACTAGTCCAATCGTCTCATGGGCGTGTGCACGAAACGCGTCTCCCTGTGTCGAACCCAACCCCCTCACATTTGCAGACAGATGGCCACTTCGCTGCAAATGTGAGGGGGCTGAGTAGTTACCAGAACGATCGACTTAGTAAACACGTGCATGCATACGGCGGAACTGTTGCTATAAACGTTGGCTCTCAGCAAAACATCATTACAGGAACCACCGGATCAGCTGCAATCACGGAGAGCACAGGGGGAAGCGAAACCCGCCCAGAAAATACCGCTCTTCACCCACGCATTCAGATCTGAATGCGTGGGTGAAGGGCTGTGTTAATTGGACGAGTTTCCTTCCCGCCCGTGGACATAGTAGGTAATTTCCCCCCCGGCTCCAGGTAATCATAAGCGTCAACAGCGCTACCAAAAATGAAGTATCGACTACCTGTGTTTCCCTGCGGGGTAGGCACAAAATGCGAGTGGGCTTGTAGTTCTTCCACTTGCCGACTACCCAGCCCCCTCGCATTTGCAGACAGATGGCCACTTCGCTGCAAATGTGAGGATAGTAGGTAGCTATCAGTTTGATGCGATTCAAAGACACACAGGTGCAGTAGAGAAAATCCAACTGGCTGATGGAGGAGGGATTCCATCAGGCGTCTTTAACTTGTCTAGATGGAATAGATACAGCTCATACACAGTGTCAGCAGAGCCATTAGGCCACGCGCTGCACAATATCGAATTCGATGTATCTCGTGTTGCTCGAACAGCAATAGAAACTCGACCTACAAATACCGCACTCCACCCCCGGATTCAGATCTGAATCCGGGGGTGGAGTGCGACGTTGGTAGCCCGTGTTTCAGCCTTATCACCATACGAAGCATAGCCATATATAAGGCCCTGATCAGTGCTCCAGGGAGCCCCTATCGTGGCTGCTAGCCCTACGTTTATTAAAGATGCTCTGTCTAAAGTGTGAAGATTTCCGCCAGTTAACAAGCCATAAACTGGTACCAGCCCCTTTTTAACCGAGTCAGCTTGCTGGCTAGCCAGCCCCCTCACATTTGCAGCGAAGTGGCCATCTGTCTGCAAATGCGAGGTGGTTGGGATCAACCCAAGGAGACGCCATCCGGAATATCACGGGTACATATGGAAATGCTTCTTGGAGAGACCCGAGTGGCTCATGGACTGAAGCCTCAGGGGCATTTCACGCTGCTTATTACGCCGGTTTATCCGGGAATATTGGGAACCACTTGGGTACGTATTTAACATTTAATGCGGCCCGAGTTGTGCCTACAGCGAACGAAAACCGGCCGAGAAACACAGCTCTTCACCCCCGGATTCAAATCTGAATCCGAGGATGGAATGCAGTGTTAATTGATCGGGTCTCGCTACCTCCGAACGGCGCAATTCGCATGCCATATGCCGTGAGACCATTCCATTCACCGCCAGCTGTATTCACGTTAGCTTTGGTGACCTGTAGGCCTATATGTGCGCTGCCCGAAGTCGAGGCGCTAATCGAGTTAATGTCGATATCGGGGCGCGTAACCCCCCACGTTTGGCTATTGTTTATCGACGCTTGGAACTGTGGGGACTGTCGCTTAATTGAATCATTCTGAGTAGAACCCAACCCCCTCACATTTGCAGCGAAGTGGCCATCTGTCTGCAAATGTGAGGGGGCTCGGCACCATACAGATGGACGCGATCCAAAGGGCTACCGGGACCATTATCGACGTTGCTGCAGGAACCAACGGTGGAGCCAATGGTGCATTCAGTAAATCTCGTGATGCCGGCCTAGCTTATGCGGTACCTGGCGGAGTCGGAAACCTACGATTTATGGATGTGATGTTGTCTGCGACGAGTCGCATGTCGTCAGAAACACGCTCTACCAATACTGGGCTCCATCCCCGAATTCAGATTTGAATCCGAGGGTGGAACGCCGTATTGCTGGGGCGTGTTTCAGTCCCCTGGTTTGCGAACATTGCTGCTGATAATGCTCCTATAGAACCCGCTGTATCTGCCCCGACCAAGTGTATGGATGAGCCTGTAGTATCAAAGCCGTTTGAAGACCAGGTCTGAATCGGCAGCATCTTGGTGGCCATGGCTTGTGCGCTACCTAGCCCCCTCGCATTTGCAGACAGATGGCCACTTCGCTGCAAATGCGAGGGGGCTGGGTTCGTTTCAGCTACAGCAGTTTGCTTCGCACTATCATCAGCTGCCGACTGACATATTTTTTGATGCACATGGAGACCGTGTATTCAACCCCGAAGGGGGGCAAAGAATTTCATCAAATAATCCTCTTCGCCCCACACATGTGGCGGGTGGTACGGAAACAAGGCCGAATAACACAGCTCTTCACCCCCGGATTCAAATCTGAATGCGAGGGTAAAGGGCTACGTTTGCGGGTCTGGTTTCTACGCCTCCTGTTTCTGCTGTTGCCACCCTAAACCCTATTGCAGCCTGGTCATTAAAATGTGGTGGTGCCACCTCTTGCCAGGGAGATCTCACATGCCCGAAATCGGCAAACACCAGCCTGCCGTAGCCCCCCCTTCGGTCATAAGACTGTGATCATGTGATTGCAGCCGCCCCAGTTGCGTAGACCCTAGCGCCCTCGTGTTTGCATTGAAAAAGTCTTCAGACATGGATTCTCGGATGAAAAGCGACATTAATCGGGCGTGTCTCGGTGCCGCCAAACGACGAGATGCGCAGACCATAAGCATTAACCCCGTCCCAGCCTGCGCCGATATTATTGACGTTTGCGGTGGTGACCCGCAAACCGATATGCGTCGTGCCGGTACCCGAGGAGCCGCTATTGACGTCCAGAGTGGAGCGTCTGACGGTCCACGGTGCCCCGATACTAGTCGCTGCATCGAACGCGGGCTGTTGTCGCTTGATCTCGCCGACTTGCTGCGTTCCGAGTCCCCTCGCATTTGCAGTGTCAGCGTCAGTTCCGGTCGCGCGGATGAATTGGTCGCGCAAATCGGGCAGGCGGACGTTGTTGCCCGAGAGCACCGAAAACTTGAATGTGCCTTTGCTCCAGGCCGTCGAGGCGACCATATGGCCATTGGCTTCGGCCCAGGCGATCAGGGCACGAAAGCGTGCCTGGCTGCGATCCACGGTCTGGCCAATCGCATCGACTTCGTCCGCGCGGGCGTTGATGGACGTGCCCCAGATAAAGCGTCCCACATTGGGGCTGACATAGCCCGTGAAGGAGCCGATCACCTGCCAATGCAAAATTTGCTGGCGGTCGATGGCGTACACCAGCGGACCCACATTGGTCGCCGGCGCGGACGGATACACAGGAATAGACAAAGCCCGGATGGCGCGCGAAAGCGTATCCGTGCTGCCGGCCGACATCGTCAGGTTGGCGTCGGTCGCCGCCTTTTTGATCTGCTCGAACAAGTAGTTCGTTTTTTCGTCCGCGATCTGGCTGATGCGGTTGAATTGCTCGACCGAAGGCGGCACCGAGCCGATCACGGCCCAGCCCTGCTTGTATTGGGCATCATCCCAATTGAACGCGGTTCCGGCCTGGGCCCACTTGTACCCGAATGCATCAAAGAAATTTACCGATGGCATTGATAGCCCCCATAAAAAAACCGCCAGAAAAGAGGCGGCTGTGATTTAAATCGACACTGGGACTGCGCAGCTGGCAACTGCGCAGCCCGCCACTACAGTTGCCGCGCCAGCACGCCGACGCCAAACCCATAAAATCCCTGGCTGACAAAGCCGAACGGCTTCTGATCCGTATTGGCCAGCAGTTCCACCCCCACCCCGGCCAACGCTGGCACCCAGCGCTCGGGATGCACCATCAACGCCGGGTTGGTCTGGGGCGTGGTGTTGAACCAGACGCCCAGCCTGGCATTGCCCAAATCCCGCACTCGCACGATAGATGCATCAAAGATGGCTTTGACCGAAGCGGCGATCTCGGGCGCAGTGCCGTGACCGTTGTTCAGACCGATTTTCCAATACAAGATCTTGCGGTACTCCGCATCCGGCAAGCGGCTCGAACCGGCAACCGAGGGCTCGTAATGCCTACGCAGACGCGCCTTGCCAAAGCCGGCGACACTGGCCTGGCCCTGGAAGCCGAAGAACTGCACGAACAGCGTGTCATCGATCTCGCGCGGCTGGCCGACAATCTCGCCGATGCCATCGAGCTGCCTGCCCAGTGCCGTATCCAGCCACCGCTCGTCATACAGTGCCTGTAACTGCCCATGCTGCACCGGCGCATACAAGGCGCGCACTACGGATTCCAAGCGTGCCGATTTGCCGTACTGTGCCAGAAAATGCCCCCAGGCAATGTCTGCGTGGTCTTGTTCCAGGTCCATCAGGTCACCTCGATGCGGCTGGCGTCGAACAGTGCTTTCTGCACACCGGCGATCGTAATATTGCCCGCCGAATAGTCGCCGGGGCCGGGCACGAAGGCCGGGTCAGTCGACCGAGCAAACTGCAGATCCACATCGGCAATGCCCCGCGTGGTGTAAATCTGGGCAAAAAACCGCTGAATACGAACATCCTGACCGATGGCATGACTGGCACCGGTGGCCAGGATGGCGCTCTGGATCTGCTCGAAACCATCCGATGGGAAGGCCTGCTCGTCCGGCGGCAGAAGCGTGACACGGGCACGCGCCCACACATAGACAGGCTGGGGCCGATCAAACCGGACAAGCTGCATCCCCTGGGGCGTATCCAAGGTCTTGGCGACTTCCCCATTGGTATCAATGCCCGCGCCCTTATACCGGTAGACGGCTTGCGCGACGTCGTCGTCTATGCCGCCGTCCACCACCACATGCACGCTATGGGGCTTGCGCCCTGCTACATCCATCACATCGGTGGCGTTGTCAAAAACACGGATGTCCACAATGCCGGGAACATCGTTCAGAATATTGGGTCCGATGCTGGGCAAGGTGCCCGCACCAAAACGGAACACACCCAGGCGATAACGCGCGCGCAGTTGGGCATCACTCTCGGGTAGGCGGCCGACCGCGGCAGCCTGCAGATTCACCACCCGCGTCCAGCCCGGAACCAAGGTAACAATAGAGTCCAGATCGCCTGGGCCTGCCGTTTCGGCAATCGCTGCCACGGTCTGGGCCAACACCGCCGAACCCACTTCATTGAACGCCAGATTGCCGCTCAGTTGAATACTGACAGCGACCGTGGCAACCGCCGTCAGACGAATGGCGGCACCATCGCTGGATACCCGCAAGCCGCTGGTGGCCAAGGCAGCCACCAGGCCGGCCAACACAGCAGCGATAGTGGCGTCGGCCTGGCTGGCATAGGCATACGGCACGCCATCCACGGTGATCCGATACACCGCCGATGGCTGAACGACTGGCACGATTCGCACGTCCGCGGCCGCAGCGGCACTGATCGTGACCGCTTCAGCCGTCTGCCAGACGCTCTGCGTGACGCGGTGCCGGATCTGCGCGCCGGCGGGAACCTGCGTACCTTGCAAACCATAAGCGACTACGTAGGCTCGACTTGGCTCGGGCGGAAGACGCTTCACCCCCGAAAACGACACCGCACGATCCAGCGATACGCCGGTCGCCGACCCCGGATACATGGAGTAATAAACGCCCTCCCCCATTTCCCACAGCGCTGCCTCGCGCTCGGCAAAGGTGTCCACAAGCACGCCCGTCACCGAGTCCGGGCGGGTCTCAATGTCGGCAGACAAGCCTCGAATGCGCAGGTTCTTGCGCAGCTCTTCGATGATTTCCATACGAATCTCGGGCAGGCGCGGGCGCACAAAGCCCTCCGGAGTCACACCGTAATCAGCCATGTTTCAAAGTCCTATTGAATAACGGAGACCGTCAGCGGGCCTTCGTCTGTTTCGATATCGGGCAACGTGATACGCGCCCGACGCGCCAAAGCGTCGATCTGAATATCTACGGCGGGCACAGCTTTTACGCCAGGCACATCGCGCACCTTGGCGCGCACCAGGTTTTCGATCTCGACCCGACTGGGTGCCTTGACCATGATCTTCTCGAAATAGGGCATGCCCCAGCTCTGATCCAAAAACCACTCGCCCAGAAAGGTCAGCAAAGTCACCGTGATCTGCTGACGAATCCGCTGGGCACCACCGACCAACATCAGATCCTGATCCGTCCCCACAGCCAGATCATGCTTGTTATCCAGTTTCAGATCCCATCCCATTACACCGGCCCCCCAGACTTGCTACCACCAGACTGCACGCCGCTGTGCGCGTGGTCAGAACCGATGTTCTTATTGTTGTGCGTAAGCCGCCCGCCCTGGAAGCTGGCACCGCCTTGAATGCTGATCGAATGGCCCTGCCCGCCGGACCCCGCCATGCCGGCGGTATAAGTCAACAGGCCATTGATGGTCACTGGGCTATCAAAAACCGTTTCGTCTGCAATGACATGCTGACGCGGCACCCGGATGGTCAGGCTGCCGTCGGGAGCCAGCTTCATCGAGCCGGCACCGTACTGAACCGAGACGTTATCCGTATCGGCCTGCGGCCCTGGCCGCATGACCGGCGAGGCGAAGGCATCGGTCAGATCGAACTGGCGCGGGTCATCGGGAGCCTGATCCGATCCGGACAGCCAGTTTTCCAGGCTGCGCTGCGAGAAATGCAGCAGCACCGGATCGCCCGCTTTCAGCGGCACCGTAATCATGGCCCGCCCGCCGTCCGCAATCGGCCAGCACACCGGCACCTGCACAATCATGGGCGCGGCCAGGGTTTCACCATTGGCCAATTGCTTGGGCAAGGCCGGTCGAACCGTTGCGCTGACTCCATCGTAGGCCTGGATCACACCAGGCAGGCACACATTGACTTCCGCCAACGCCACCGCAATTTGCTCATTCATGGTTTTCCCTTTTCTTTGGACACGGCATGTCGGCTCGCCAGCTTCAGTTCGGTGATCCACTCGCCCTGCCCGCTCCAATCGCCTTTATGCTGCACCGTCTCGATACGAAACCAATCTGTGGCAGCGGAGCATTCCAGCTTGACCAGATCGCCCGGGTTCAAGGTCGGCAAGAGCAAGGATTTCACGCTCCAGCCATCGCTCTGCTGCCGGGACGACACTGTTTTCTGATTATCATCGGTCTTTTGGGAGTCCTGACGGGCCTTCTCGCGCGCACTTTCACCCACACGCTCCGGAACTCCGACCAGGCCACTATCGGCGGCCAAAACAAAGCCCTCGCGAGGCGTGACTCCCCCACGCCGGATCACCTGCAACTCGCCGTTCTGGATGGAATATTCCAAGCCGGTACCTTGCACAACCTTATGCAACGCCACGTGTGCCGCGCCGTAATAGCTAAAGCCGTTCTGCCAGACCCGATCAGGCACATCGGCAGCCATCTTCAGGCGCAAGCCCATCTTGCGGGCAATATCCTGCACAATGGATCGCGCCCGCACACCAGGAGCACAGCCCAAACTGACCACCGTATCGCGGATCTGCGCAAAGCCATCCCGCACATCCAGCTCGGTAATCATATCGACCCCGTCCGTGTACGTGCGGCCGTGCAGCAAGGTGCCATACGCCATCAGTAGCGCACCGTCCTCCTGCGCGTAGCCGGCATATAAGGCAACGACATTGTCGGGTTCGACCATCGTCTCGCGCGTGGTCAGGCTCAGATTCCAGATCTTGATCTTGATCTTGTTGGGCTCCTCGCTCGTATCCTTGGAAACATCAAATGTGATGCGCAGCGGCGGGGCTATCTCGACACCGGTCTGACCCGGCTTACCCACCAAAAGCCGATAAATCCGATCAAAGCGCGGCATACTCGGCCTCGCTCATGTAATACAAAGTGGCCTGGGCATTCCTGAAGGAATCTCGCCCTAACGACAGGCTGTCATCCTGCCGATGCACCATAAACTCTCCAGGCGGCACGGCCAGGTGCCTGAACTGCCCCAGCAAAGGGCTGCCTGGCACCAGGGCCACGCCCTGCAATACAACGGCCGTGCGGGCGTCTTGCAGCCCCAACACCCACAGACCGGCCTCGCTGTTCCAGTCCAGTCGTAAAAAATAGGTGTTTCCCTCCAGGCTGGCTTCAACGACGAAGCTGTTCTGGTCTGCCAATGGAATCGCAATCATGTGCCTTACTCCGTTTATGTCACCGGGGCCGGCGGCACGTCCGTGGCCGTGGCATCGCTGACCTTGCCGCTCTTGGCCCCCGTCTGTCCGGCCTTGCCCTTGGCAGACTGCGCCACATTGGCCGGGGGCAAATGCCCTTCCCGCAACGTCACCATGACGATTTTCTGAAAGCTGCACTCCAGGCTTAATTGTTCACCACTCGGACTACGCGAGATCTTGGCGCTCAGCATCGCAAAATTCACGTAGACATCGGACCCCGTCACAATGGTGACCGGTACGCGCCGCTCCTGAATCTGGCGCAGCGCGTCTTTGACCGCCATCAATTTGGAACGACCGCTCGAGCCGAACGCAAAAATGCTGGCTGCCGTGATCACCCCGGACACCGTCAACTTTTCGGGCTCGCAAGCGATATGGTCCGTAATCGTGCTTCCATCCTCGACTGCGTGCGCACTGACCTTGGCGGACAGTTCGGTCTGCTCGGTCAGCAACGCATCCAAGGGAATACTGCCCACCAGCGTCTGATTGCCTGTCAGACCAAACAACAAAGATACAAATGCCATACTGAGCACCCATAAAAATGCCGCCCAAAGGCGGCTGACCTCAAGGAGCTGCCTCTACGTTAGGCATGCCCATACCGGATGCAAACGGAGCAGCCGACCCATAGCCCTGCTGCACGCCATGCTGTGCTGCGAGTGCAATCCTGCCGGGATCGCTATCTTTGGTGTGGATATTGATGGTCGTCATGCGGCCATCGGTATAGCTTGCCTCGGCACTGACGCCAGGCGCCGGGGTACTGAAGCCAAATGTGCTCATCAAGGTGTCCACGCCGGGAATCTTCTTGACCATGCCCGTAAAGAAGTCGCCCACTTTCGCAAACTGCTGCTCAAACCAGTCAAACAGATTCTTAAAGACGGCTTGGATCGCCTGCCAGGCCTGATCAGCCGCATTGGTAAAGCTGTCCCACAAGCCGGTGACGACCTCGGTGATCTTGCCCCAGTGCGCGAACAACAGCGCAACAACAGCCACAATCAAGGTCGGAATCCAGCCAATCACCATGACCAGCCCAAGAACCACGGTTCCGATCATGCTGAATTTGGACAGCCACTGGTCCAACTGCTCCGATGAAAAACCAAACAGATTCCTCACCCACTCCAGGGCATCCCGTACCGCCTGGATCTTGCCTTCCCATTCGCTGGACTGCCCGATAATGGACCCCAGCAGTGAATCACCACCCGACAGCCACGCCTGAACATCGCTGAAAATCAGACTGATGGCCTCCAGCACGATCATCCAGCGCAGAAAAGGAGCCAACATCACCCAGAATTGCCTGGCGAGCACGCTTGTCAGGCCCGATAAGCCGCGCAGCACCGCCCCCAAGGACACAGCGCTGCCCACCAGACGGTTCATCGCCCAGGATGCCCCCATCAGCAGCAACAGATCCAGAATTTCGCGCAGATTGTCGCCAAGAAAGCGCAACACCGTTGTCAAAAACTTAATGACACCGTGCTGCTTGAGCATCTCCCAGCTGGTTCTGCCCACCTGATCCTGAAAGTCCGTCATCGCCCCTTGAAGGGACTTGGGCATCGCCTGGACATCCTTGCTCATGCCCGACAACTGGCTGCGCAAGGCGGGAATCATGGCTTCGGTCGTAATCTTGCCTTCGTTGACCAATTGCTGAAAATTTTCCCGAGTCGCGCCCAGCGCCGGACTGGTCTGGTTCAACCCCGCCAACAAATAACTGAGCATGCGCTGATTCGTGCTCAGCATGCTCTGGAAACCTTGGCCGCTCAATGCCCCCTTATTCATGTCCTGAGCGAACTGCTCAATGAACTGGGCAGCCTGGCTGGCGTCGGCACCGCTGGCTGCCAAGGACAGGTTCGTGGCCGAAACCACATCCAGGGTATCCCGCGTACTCTTGCCCAGCGCCTTCATGGCCTGATCGGTACGCACAAACAAATCCACACTGGCTTCGAAAGGCTGATGCGACTGGCGCGAACTGGCCGACAGTTCCTGATCGACCGCCGCGAACTCCTCCTGGCTGCCGGTGGCCCCTTTTAACCGCGCCTGGGTCCGGCCAAACTGGTCCCCCGCCATCACAAACGATTTCAGCGTGTCAAAGCCGACAAACTCCCTGACCACGCCACGAACCGCCCCGGCCAAGGAGTTAAACCGCCCTTGGATGTCCTTGACGTTCTGCACAGAACGCCGCTGCTCCTGGTTCAGTTGGCGTTGCGCCCAGATCGTGCGCATCACGCTATCGACCGCGGCGACATGGTCTTTCAGCGATTCGCGCGCACTCGCACGCCAACTGCTCGCCGCAGTGCGCCCATGCGCCGCAACCTGGCCAAGCCACGACTGCACGGCTTGAATGTCCTGTTTCAGGCTGGAGTTATCGACCTGATAACGTATCAGCGTTACAACTTCACGAACAGTGGTCATTTTCTATCCGCCAGGTGTTCGGCCTGAGCCGCGGCCTCGGCGTCCATGAGATGGTTGAGTTTGATCAAATCGAGCAGCAGGACCTCCCGCCGGCGCACTTCGCCGACGGTGGTCCGGCCTGCCATCACAGGCCGCCAGATCAGAAATTCCCGCTGGATTTCTGCGCGATACGAGCCAACTGGTCTGCTTTGACTAGGCTCAGGTCCAGACCAAAATGGCTGAGCCAACGCCCCAAAGGGGCTGCAAAATTGACCTTGATCACGTGAAACAGCAGTTCCAGAATTTCCGTGAACTCGCGAAACGCCAACGCGCGCGCCGCCTTGTCCAAAGCCATATCCTGGCCGTTGATCGAGACGGCGACCGAATCCGCTGTCACCAGCCGATCGACCCAGGTCTTGAGCTGCTTGCCATCGAGCTTGAGGGACAGTTTCTCGATGGCGCTGGCCATCGCCAGCCCCCCTTGCTCCTCGCTCTGGCCCAATCCGGCCGAGATCAGATCGCCAATGGCCGGCAGCAGGTCTTTTTGCAGATCGCCAAAGACCTCCAAGGCCTCGAAGGCATCCATCGGCGTAATGAAAAAGGTACTTTCATTGACCTTGACTTCGACAGGACGTGCCATCAGTCGCCACCCCCGCCGTGCGTGAATGCACCTACGGCTTCCAGCACCCATTCTTTGTTGGTGGGCGTGTTGGCAAAGGTCGCCGCCGCTTGCTTGACCATCCAGGCCGTGCCTGCAAACAGCGTGCCGCCGCGCAGATCCGTCACCAGAATCGGGAAGGCACCATTGCCGCCCGACAGACGATCCGCATTGCACAAGTCCGACAGCACTGCATTACTGCGGCTGGTCGGCTGCAGCGTGATCTTGACGGTGTGGCGCGGGTCATGACTGAGCGTGCGGGTCACATCGCCGTACACGCCCACGACGCTGGCGACACCCTCGCCCTTGGGTTCGATGCTTAGAAAGCTGCTTTCGGACACGCCCGAAACAGTGTGCGCGCCCACCACGATCTTGACCTGTTTGGGGTCGTACGTTTTCACATTAGTTGCCATTTCCGGCTCCAGAAAGAAAAGCCCAGCTCATGGCCGGGCGAAGTTTGTTAGACGGCGTAGCTCAGGCTGCCTTTGACTTCGGCCACATGAATGGCACCGGCCAGCCGCGCGGTGAAGCTGACATCGCGCAACACGCGATTGGCCTTGTCGTTGAACGGAACCTGGCTGCTGCGAGGCAGGCGCAAGGTGTAGCTGGGCACGATGCGATCGTTCTCGTCCAGTTCCTCGGGCGCAATGCCGCCGCGACGCACGTTCAGATCCAGCGGAGCGCGGATCGCGTTGCCGATCATCTGGATGCCATCGTCGGTAAACGGCGTACGGCCATCGGCATTGATCATGGCCGAGGCCACCGACACTTTGATCTGATCGACCAGCGCATCGCGCAAGCGAATGACGTCAATCCATTCACCCGCGGCCGTCTTGCCGCCTTGGGTCACGGCGAAATTGCGGAATCGCTCGAAGGTGGAGAAGTTCTTGCCGTGTGCGGTCAGGGCCTGGCCTTCGCTCAGCTCGTCGTACGCAATGCCCGCCAGTTTCTTCAAGGCCCACGACTCCTGGCCAGGGTAGAAGGTGAACATGGACGACATGATGGCCGCCTCCGGATACTGGGTCTGAGCCCGGGCGCTGTACAGACCGAAAGTACGGAAGTACTGGCTGGCCTGCAGGTCCGAGGCCAGGTCGTTGCTGATGCCTGCATCGATGATGCCGGGTTCGTCGCTGGCCGTACCGAACAGCTTTTCATTGGATTCGGTCCAGGCGGCGGCCGCCTTCACATCGGCCGGGACGCGACTGGTCAGCACCAGGCCATACCAGTTGAATGGTCCATTGGCAATGGCAGCCAGCGCCTGCGTAACGGTCTCCACGCTGGGCGTGATCGCCATGGACAGATTGCCTTTAAGTTGCACCGACATGGCGGCACCGATCGTGTTGTTGCTCACCGTCACCACACCGGCCGCGGCGGTCGCCGTGAATGGGGCGGCGGTGTTGTTGATGGCCGAGGCCAAGCCGGTGGCCACTGCGGCCACCGTGTCGGTAGCCAGCGCGGTGTAGATGGCCTGAGCCTGTACCTGGTTGCCGGACGAGTCACGCCAGCGCAGCAACGCAAGGTACTCGGCACCGACGGCGGCGTGCGATACGGTAATTTTCAGCTCGTCGACCTGGCGACGACCGATGAAGACCTGACGCACCGACGGGATCTGCGCAAACGCGTCGCGGGCGGCCCAGTACAGCGGGTCGCTGTCCTGCAGGCCCATATCCAGCAACTCGTTGGCGCTGGTAATGGTCATGGCTCGCGCCGTAGACAGAACGTGGCTGCCCAGAATGAGCATGTCCGAAAAAGACTGTTCGTTGATCGCGGTCGTACGCAACGCAATGGTCACGTCAGCGATCCGGGAAAGTGTTGCCATGAGGTGGCTCCAAAAGAAAAAGCCACCGTGGCGGTGGCTGTGGCAGTGAAAAAAATGGTCCGGCTCAAGGGGCCCTGAATATCTTGGGCACCCACTCGCCCGCACGGGCGTTCATGCCGACCTCGACGGTGTCGATAAGGCCGACGTCATCTTCAATAAAGGCGGTGTGCCCGGACTCCAGATCCAGAACGGCCCGGGGCTCTTGCCCTCCGCCCTCCAGCGGCACGGACAAAACCTGCAGACGCACCGGCCGCAGCGCCGTGATGTTGAGCTGTTCGCTCAGGTCCTGCATCGCCTGATTCTGCAAAACAAGCTGCAATGTATCCAGGGCATCGAAGCCGCCAGAACCGAAATACTGCAAACGGATGGAAACCGGTCGATGAAAACTGACTCGGCCGGCCCCCGTTGCACGAACAGGCGCACGCTGGCCCGAGCCAAGTTCGCCCAGCTCCAGTCCCAGCATAATGAAAGGCCGGGCAGGCAAAGCGTCGGTGTGATCGCTGTGGATCACCGTGCCGGGAGCCACCGCTGTCGAGATCAGGGTATAGAAATCGTGACGCACACTACTCATCGGTTTCCTCTTCAGAAGAGCCGCCGCATCCGGTTGCCCGGCGCGGCATGCAACAGGCGACACCGTGACCGGGCGGCCACAAAAAAAACGCCCCGAAACCGGATGGATATCCAATTTCTGGGGCGCTGATGAATGGCGGGGCTCCTGTCTGTGGACGCAACTTCGCCGCAGATATTGTCCCAACTAGGGTCCTAATTCGCAACTACTTCCTGAAAACTCATGTCCCAATCGCCGCCAGGCATAGCTCGTAGAGCGCGTGCCCTCTCCGATCCGTTCCACATGGCCGCCCTCGATCAAATAGTCCAGCACGCGTCTGACGCCCTTGCGGGCCGCCTCTGTTTGCGCCGGCGTCAGGGACCGGCCGGACGTAGCCTCCCGCACCAATTGCCCCATGCGAAATGCCCGTCCAGGATAAGGACGCATCAGGCCCAGAATCTCGCTGGCGTACTTCACGGCAGCACCTCCCGTTCCACCAAAGACCTGAACTGATCCAGATGCCGCCTGTAGTCCTCGTCCCGCAACACGGCACCGGTCGCCTGCTGAATCCAGCGACGCGCCTGCACCCGGCGCTCGGTCGCCGAGTAGCGACCAAATTGCGAGTTCTTACGGGTGTATTCGGCCTGCACCACCATCGCCTCATGCCTGGGCAGACGCCGGTACAGACGATCTACCGCTTGCGCATGATCTTCGTTAACAGGCCGGCAGTCCCCCTCGTCCTCGGGCACATACGGTTCCATATTGCCCACCGTCGCACCCGACCAGCACCAGCGGGTCCAGTTCCACAGCAAATCATCACCACTTAGCTCGTACATGCATCCTCCTGTCTGTCCGGTACACCGCCCCGCCGGGGCACTTTCAATAAGAACGGCTGACGCCTTGCCGCCCAGCGGCAACAGCGCCTGCCTATCGATACGGCTCATGCCCTTAGACACCCGGGCTGATCACGCTTTAAGCATTGCGCCAGCTCCTGTTCGCTGAGCGGCTGAAACCCGATGCGTTGCGTATCCACGCCGCCTTGCAGCGTTGCTTTGGCTCGCGCCGCATCGCCGATCAACACCGGAGGCTCGATAGGCTGGCCTGCATGGGCGTTCTGCGTCTCGGCAATTCCAGGCAGCCAGCGCGGATGCTCCAGGTCCGTGCGTATGGCGTAGCCACGATAGCGAGTCTCGAATTCGCGAGCCACAAACGGCCACTCCCCTTCTGTTTTCGTGCCCAGCGCCGCCCAACCGCCCATATCCTGCAGGACGGCCAGGATGACCGGATCATCGAATGTCACGCTGCGATACACGCCGACCGAACGAACGCCCCTGTCCACTTTGGTCCAGGCCAGCAAGGCCGAGTCCTGCGAGGACCCGCGCAGCAATTTGACGATATCCGACGGCCTGGGCATGAATTGGCCATTGTCCGGATTCATGCAATGCGCCCCCAAAGCCTGACGCACGGCCTGGAAGTCAAACGGAACCATGGCCTCCCACCAGACACTTAACGCAAAGCGGGACGTGTTCTTGCCATAAAAGGCGGACACGTCGGCCAGCAGAGCGAAAAAATCTCTTTTGTGCGTCTCTTGCATATCAGCCTCCCATCGCCGCCCGACGGGCGATCTCCCGATTGCTCGCCTCCAGGCTTTCCTGGGCATTCAAGGCCTGTGCCGATGCCGTGTTCTTGACGGCAAAAAGTCCGGTCCAGCCTCGTTCTATGCTTTGTTCGATGACGGCGGCTGGTGATTGGCCTTGCTCGTACAATCTGGTCAAGGTCCGCAAAGACAGGCGCTGCGCAGCCGCAATCCAGGCCTTGCCGCTTTTCAGCTTGCGAAAGTCGTGCCACATCCGCCAGAGTTCGGGATCGAGCCAACCGGGGATATCCAGCCCAAACAGTTTTGATGATTCCTGACGGTTCATGGACGATTCAATGATGGTTATATGCGGGTGCAAGCTGCTGCGCCCTTTCGGACGCTCAATTGCACCCTTTGCGTTGTCCATTGCGCTGTTCATGTGCCCAGTTGCGCCCTTATCGGCACACACAAAGGGTGCACAATCTGCATGCTTATCCTGATCAGGAATAGGCGCACTTTCTGCGCCGTTTGCGCAAACCGATAATTCCCCACCATTAATCCAGTCCGGATTAATGCGATATTCACGCGACTGGCCTCGCCCACCATGCCCGTTTTTCACCAGAATCAACCAGCCGCTCTGCTCCATGCGACGCAATTGATATTGCACCGTGCGCCGCGATTGGCGTGTTTTCGACATCAGATGCTCGACTGACGGAAATACCCTGGCCCCTTCATCGTCGGCATGATCGGCCAATGCCAGCGCAAGAATCATTTCTCCGCCACCACTAGGATATCGTTCAAACACCGCCGTCATTACTTTGACGCTCATACCAGCTCCCTACCTCGCACGAGGTTTCAGATGACACGGGCGCAGCACCAGACCGCTCTATCCCGAGCGGTCCTGAAATAGGGTTGCTGCAACCTTTTCCTGATCAAAAAAAACAGGTCTTGAATGTGTGAAAAGACTCAGGGCACGGACCCTGTCTCCACCCGCCGAGAAGAAGAATGTGAGCCATCTGTCCTAGGCGTATTGCCCGGGTCCTGGGCCAGATACCCCAACAGGGCCAGATAGGGCCGAAAGAGCCCGGCATGTTCTAGCAATACCCGCGATGGGATGCCACGCTTTTTCCAGTTGCTGACGCGTTGCACAGCGCCAGGCGTCTGCCCGAACCCGAGCAGGCGCGCCACCTTGGTCGGCCCACCCATGCTGGTAATGATTATGTTGGCTTTATCCATAACCAATTAAACAATATGTTTAATATTTGGTCAACAGTATGTGTAACAACAGAGTTCACGTTTTGTTTATCCTTTTGACATGAATAAATCCGTGTTCTCTACCATGATGCAATGGGCCAAGATCGAAGGCTGGAGCCAAAGCGACCTGGCCAACCGGATCGGTGTGTCCCCGCAGAACATCACCAACTGGAAGATACGCGGTGTCCCGTCCGACAGACACGCACAGATCGCTGCCTTGTTCGGCAAAACCGTCGATCAATTGCTTGGCAACAGCCCGACAGGTACAGCGGGGACGCATACCTGGCCTTTTGCAGCTATCGACGAGCAAAAACTCTGTGCGCTTAGCCCCAGCGATGCCCTTCGCCTTGAAAGCATTATTTTGCTTGGCGCTGCCCAACTGGGCATAGACATCAAAAAATAAACAGTCCGCCGGGCATTAAATCCACGACCTGCAGTCACGCAGGTAAACGCCGTGCGTCCTATTCTTTCCCCACGATGCCAATTGTGTATCGTGGGGATTTTTGTATTTTTTTTCATTTACGAAAAAAATGTCCATTCTTATTAAACAGCAAATAAGATTGACTAAAAATACTGTATGAATATACAGTTATTGTATTCGATTTATGTAATATATCGACATTCAAAAACTAATTTTCCGTGAGCCGCTGACTTTACCGCCCGCATCAACAATGAAAAAGCAAAAGCGACCTGAAGCCCTCTCCTCTCCGACCCCAGCCTTCAGCAGTTCAGACCCCGAGCTGCTTCAAAAACTGGAACAGTTGGAAGCCCTGCTGATTCATGCCGTGTCAGCCAATGTTCAACACATCGCGCCAAGCAGCCAAAAAAGCCTGCTGGAGCTGGCCCACGACATCACGTGCTCGGCCATCATCATGGTCCACGACCAACGCCATCAATAACAAAATCCAAGTGTAGCGGATGTACCGTTTTAAACATTTTGTTGATTTTATATTAAACTTAATGTTTAATCGCTGCAAGCCGGCAACCTGACAGACAGGTGCCACCATCCACAGAAAGACCTGAATGGAGCACCAATGCTATCCGTCACTCAAACCGCCCAACGCCTGGGTGTCTCCCCCAGAACCGTATACGACCTGGCCGCCCCTGCCGGCCCCATTCCCTGCCACCGCATAGGCCGGCGCATTTTATTCAGCCACGACGATCTTCAGGAGTATCTTCAGTCATGCCGATATACCGCGACAAAGCGCGCGGCTGCTACGTATTCGAATTCGACCGAATCATCGGTGGGCAGCGCGTCCGGACTCGAAAGGCTCTTCCAAAAACATGGACGAAAGCCAAAGCTGACGCCTACGACAGACAAGAGAGCGATCGGATCTACGCCGTCGCCACACGCATCGCAACACCCGACTACCTGATCGAGAGCGCCGTTGCGCTGTATATCCGCGAACATGCTCCAACACTGAAGTCGGCCGACAACATCATTGCGGAGCTGGCCTTGATGTACTGGGCCTACAAAGGACGGCCACTATCCACCCTGGCCGAGGTCTGCAAAGACTATTCGCGCAAAGCATGCAAAGAAAATGGCGAACCACTCGCGCCCAGCACGCTACGAAACCGCATTCGCTACTTGACCAGCGCCTGCCGCTACGCATGGAAACACCACAATATGGGGGTCCGCGATCCAGCGGAAAAAGTCATCGCGCCTGCGGTGCGCAACGAGCGTCAGTTCTATATCTCGCGCGCGGAAATGCTGCAGCTCTGCCGGGCATGCGCCTGCCGGTCCACGCGCGCAGCAATACGGATTGCTTTCTACAGCGGCATGCGCATGGGTGAAATCATTCAGGCCCAACAACTCAGCGACTACTTTAAGCTGACGGACACCAAAAACGGCGAACCCAGAATCGTGCCGATTCACCCTCGCATCCGGCCATGCCTGACCATCAAACTCAAAGACGGAATAACCATGTCCAAACGCTTCAAACGCGCGGCAAGAGACATAGGAAAAGGAGAGTTACGATTTCACGATCTACGCCACGCCGCCGCCAGCGAGATGATTAATGCCGGCGTGGACCTGTTTACCGTCGGCGCTGTTCTTGGCCACCGCTCGGCCGTCAGCACCAAACGCTATGCGCACCTGGCTACCGACGCGCTGAAAACCGCGCTGCATAAAATCGGCACGAACGAGAAATAGCGAAAAATCCCCCACAGACAATCGAAAAAAGCAAAAGGCCGCTTAAATTAAGCGGCCTATCTTTTTGATTTTACTGAAAATTCTGTGGTGCCCCCCCCGTGAGTCGAACACGGCACCAACGGATTATGAGTCCGCTGCTCTAACCAAGCATGAGCTAGAGGGGCAGATCGAAGCGATCAAGTCGGCAATTATTACACAAAGTCGCTGGCTGTGCATGCGAGAGCGGGGACTTATCGTGCTCGGATCAGGGTAGACACAGTGCCTGACTCCATCACTACGTTTCCTAACCGGGCAGAAACTCTATTCAACTGGCTTTCAGGTATGCTTGTGCTCTTGTCCGCTTCCCCGTTTTTGCTGTGAAAAAATCGTCTCCTCAAGCCGATCTGTGTCCTTGCGGCAGCGGCGCGATGTACGCCTCTTGCTGCGGCCGCTGGCATGCCGGGCCCTTGCGCCTGCAAGCGCCCGACGCCGCCGCCTTGATGCGTTCGCGCTACAGCGCCTTTGTGCGCAACGATCTGGCCTATCTTCTGGACACCTGGCATCCATCCACCCGTCCTGCAACGCTGGAACCCAATCCGACCGGCTTGCAATGGTTGGGCTTGCAAGTGCGCCGTCACGAACAAAGCAACGCGGATACGGCCACGGTCGAATTCGTTGCCCGCAGTCGGCTAAACGGACGCGCCAACCGCTTGCACGAAACCAGCCGCTTTGTCCGGGAACAGGGCCACTGGCTATATATAGATGGCCAGTTCCATGACTGAACTACATATTGAACAGGTCGACTGCCAGGATCTGCCCCTGGCGCTTTTGCTGAACGCCGATCCCTGCCCGGATCAGATCGCACGCTATCTGGCCGTCGGCACAGGCTGGCGCGTGCGGCGACGCGACCAAACCCTGGCGGCAGCCATACTGATGCCGCACACGGAGCAGACCTGGGAATTGATGAATATCGCTGTGCAGCCACAACAGCAGGGCCGGGGCTTGGGCGCCCAACTATTGCAAGCGCTGATTGCGTTTCTGCGCGCGCGTCAGGCACAGCAATTGCTCGTGGGTACGGGCGCTTTCGGCTATCCTCTCACCTTTTATCAGCGCGCCGGTTTTCGGGTCATGCGAATAGAACACGATTATTTTCTGCGCCATTACGCGCAGCCGCTATTCGAGGATGGCATCCAGCACAAAGACAGGCTGATTCTAAGCCTGGCGCTGTCCTGATCCTTCACCGATTTCTACGCTTTCATAAAGAATTTCTATGCTGAGCACTCTGACTGACTTTGCCAACCAGGCAACACAAGTAATCGCCGCCAATCCACAATGGGTAGCGCCTGCCGTTTTTGCCTTGTGCTTTGTGGAATCGCTACCTTTTCTGGCCCTGCTTGTGCCTGGCACCGCCATCTTGCTATCGGTAGGCGCATTGGTGGGGGCCGGAGAAATGCCGATCCTGCCCGTATGGCTGGCCGTCACCCTGGGTGCCGGACTGGGCAACTGGATTTCCTTCTGGCTCGGACAGCGCTACGGCGGCAATCTGTTTCACTTTGAATGGGCCCGCAAACGTCTGCATATGTACGTCAAGGCGCAGGCCTTTTTCGCCCGCTGGGGCTGGTTCAGCATTGTGGCCTGCCGCTTTATAGGTCCGCTGCGCGCCACTGTTCCGCTTATCGCTGGCACCTGCAATATGTCGCCGCTGGCGTTTCATATTTCCTCTTGGGCATCGGCCTGCCTGTGGGCCAGCGTGCTGCTGCTGCCCGGCTGGCTCAGTTTCCAGTACATGTAAAAGCCCATGACCCCACTGACAAGCAGCTATCTGACCCTGTCCGCCGCCATTGTCTGCGAGATCATCGCCACCAGCCTGTTGCAGCAATCGCAACAGTTCACGCGCTTGGTACCCAGCGTGCTGACCGCCCTGTTCTACGCCGGGGCCTTTTATTTTCTGTCACTCAGCTTGCGTACCTTGCCCGTGGGTGTGGCCTACGCAATATGGAGCGGCGTAGGCATTGTGCTGATCTCTTTGATCGGCTGGCTGCTGTTCCAGCAAAAGCTGGACCTGCCCGCCCTGATCGGCATAGGTTTTATTGTCGTCGGGGTACTGATCGTCAATCTCTTTTCCAAAACCGTCGGCCACTGAACGGAGCCCGCTCATGATCGCCCTGATTCAACGCGTGCGGCGCGCGCAAGTGGATATTGAAGAACAGACCGTGGCACAAATCGGCGCTGGCATGTTGGTCCTGGTCTGCGCCGAACACGACGATACGCCCGAACAGGCCGATCGTCTGCTGGACAAGCTGCTGGCGATGCGCATCTTTCAGGACGAACACGGCAAAATGAACCTGAATGTGCAACAAACCGGCGGCCAGTTGCTGCTGGTCAGCCAGTTCACCCTGGCGGCCGATACCCGCAAAGGCAACCGCCCCGGCTTCAGCCGCGCCGCAGCCCCCGCCATCAGCCAACCGCTGTTCGATGAACTGGTGCGCCGGGCGCAAACACGGCTGCCGGGAACCCAGGCAGGTGTATTCGGGGCCGATATGCAAGTTAGCCTGATCAATGACGGTCCAGTCACCATCCCGCTGCATTTGCCGCCCAAAAGTGCGGAAAATTGACGATTGCCATCGAAAATAAGGCTCCCTATAATGCCCGCTGGGTGTATTTGCGGCGTGGTGTTGCAAAACAGGTTAAATAAATGCGCAGGTCGGGCCGCCTCGCGGAGACTTGCCGACCATGTCATCCATGACTCCCGGTGCGCCGATTCCGCGCGCCCATGCTTTTACCCGCCAGCTACAGCAACAGTTGCAGCGTCTACTTCATATTGAAGCCCTGGCAGGCATCATTCTGTTGCTGGCCGCCGCCCTGGCCCTGATCTGGGCCAATTCCTCCTATGCCGACAGCTACCATGCGCTATGGCATACCCAGTTGACGCTGGAGCTAGGCTCCTGGCGTTTTTCCCAAGATCTGCACTTTGTGGTCAACGACATTCTGATGACCCTGTTCTTCTTGGTCGTGGGCATGGAAATCCGCCGCGAAATCCACGACGGCGCGCTGTCGGACTGGCGCTCGGCCATGCTGCCCGTCTGCGCGGCATTGGCAGCCATCACCCTGCCCGCCCTGATCTACGCGGCCATGAACCCGGAACCCACGCTCTTGCAAGGCTGGGCCATTCCCACCGCTACCGACATTGCCTTCGCCGTGGGCGTGCTGGCCTTGCTGGGCCGCTCCCTGCCCGGCAGCCTGCGGGTCTTTTTGCTGGCCTTGGCGATTATTGATGATCTGGTTGCCATCCTGATCATTGCCTTTTTCTACTCCGGCGGTCTGGACTACAGTGCCTTTCTGATCGCCGGACTGGGCGTGGCCGCAGTGCTGGGCCTGCAGAAACTGGGCATAGGCTCGGCCTGGGCCTATGTTCTGCCAGGTGCCATCTTGTGGTTCGGCATGCTCAAGACCGGTGCCCATCCGACTCTGGCTGGTGTGGTGTTGGGCATGATGAGCCCGGTGCGCTCCCTGCCGCTGCCAGGCACCGCGCACGCCATGACGATGGAGCTGGCCCAGAAGCTGGGACAACAGAAAGACCCGCACGATGTGCTGCATACCCTGCGCAATCTACAACTGGCGCAGCGCGAAATGCTCGCGCCGGTTGACCGCATTCCGGCCTTGCTACACCCTTGGGTGGCCTTTACCATCATGCCCATTTTTGCGCTGGCCAACGCCGGCGTCAGCATGGGCGGCCTGGACCTGTCGGCGGCCAGTTCGCAAAGCACGCTGCTGGGAGTGGCTATCGCGCTGATCGTGGGCAAACCCCTGGGCGTGCTGCTAGGCACCTGGCTGCCCGTGCGCCTGGGCCTGTGCACCCTGCCGGCGGGCATGGACTGGGCCGGCGTCACCCTGATCGGCATGCTGGCCGGTATCGGCTTTACCATGTCTATTTTTGTGGCTAACCTGGCCTTTAGCCAGGCCGAATTGCTGGATGCCGCCAAACTGGGCGTCTTGTGCGGTTCGCTGGTCTCTGCTGTGCTGGGCTTGTGTTGGGGTCTGGTCCTGCAACGCCGCTACCGCCGTCAGGCCGCGGCAGCCTGATACGCCGCAAAAAAGGGGAGACAAGAGCGTCTCCCCTCAGACTGCTGACAAACCCCGCTGTTACACCCGTGTCTGTTTGCTCAGCCCAAACACAGGTTCGGACCGTAGGGCTAACACATCACTATGTCGCGTTCGGTCGTTGAGCGAAGCAGAAACGACATCGAAACAGGCGAGTCCGGCGGCCCTGATTCGGCGGGCTGGGGCCTTCGCCCGCGCTGCGCGCCGGTTCCCTTGCCGGCTGGCCGGGACAGGCGCCCCGTTAACTCGCCGCGTGGTTCGTGCCGAACCACAAGCGCGCGTCTCAAACAGAACGGGGCTTGCCCCCTGTCCCGGCCATCCGTCGGCGGCGAATGCCCTGACTCGCCCGCCGAATCAGGGCCACCGAACTCACCCCGGCAACGTGATGGTTTCAGGCCCACGGCCCATCGACCAACCCTACCAGGCGGGAGCTCTCTCGGTCGCCCCTAGTCTTGCTATCCGTGAATCTCCCATAGACCAAAGATTGAAATCTATGCCATCAGGGCTTCGAGCCGCTCAAGGCGCACGCTGAACGGGGCAGGCGGGTCAGATGGCTTGCCGCAGGCGGGGCGCGAGGACGGGGGACACGTGTCGTGCTGTTTGACGGCGGCGCTTGTCGCTCGCCTGGGGGGCGAGCGACCCGCCGGAGTTCACGACGCGCCCGGCCCCGCGAACCGACCAGGGCACCGGCGCGCAGCGCCGGCAAGCCGTCAGCCTGCCCCGTTCAGCGTGCGCCTTGAGCGGCGTCTATAGAAAACCGGTTCGGCAATAAACATCGGCAGCCGAAGGGAATGCAAAAAAAGCCAGCCCACATTCAAGGGCTGGCAAGAGGATTTTACGCAAAGGTTTGTCAGCAGCCTAAGGAGAGACAAGCGTATCTCCCCTGCAAAAACCCCATTGGGGCACCGTATTTTGCGGTGCCCGACTGCCGTGCGCGATCAGTCAATGACCAGCACGCGCTCGTTCAGAATACGACGGCAATCCATTTCGTATTCCAGATCGACCACGGGCGGGCGGGCCAGATGCCAGCCCAGTCCCTTCTGAATGGCGCCACGCCGAGCCAGTTCGCTTGCCATAAAGGCATGCACATCATGCACGGTATAAGCATGCGTGGCCGTTGTATCGGCCCACTCGAAACCCAGCACCTGCATGCGGCGCTCCATTTCATCCAGAACCCACTCCGCTTTCTTGAGCATGCCCTGTGGCGACACATCCCGATACGCCACCACCAGATGCTCGTCATCGCCATCTACTTCCGGCACTTCGCAACTGCCAGAAATCACAAACGTCGACTCTTCGATATCCGTTTCCACCGTGTAGCTGAAAGCATAAAAACTAGGCTCGGCAGGCGCGCCGACCAGAGGCGACACATTGCAGCGCGCCACTGGATTATGTTTGCCCTTGATCAGGCCCCAATCGCTCAGCGTCTGCACATAGGTTTCGTTAAAGCTGCTGAAATCGGCTGCATTGGCCGGCTCGGGCGAGCGCAGTTCGCAGGCGCACAAGGCCGTCAGCGGCCTTTCTTCGGCCTCCAGCACGGCCTGGATGATGGCAAAGCCCTCATTCAAAGGGACCGGTTCGGAAAACACCACACGGCAGATTTCGTAACCGGGCTGCGCGGCCACACCGGCCGAATATCGATGCACCCCTGTCGGGACGAAGCGGTAATTGCCCTTGTCAAATACCAACGCTTTATTCATTGTCATTCCTGATTCTGTGGCGGGCACGCTGCCCTGCCTTAAGTTCGCTGCCTGCCACCGCGCGGCGCGCAAGCGGGCACTATAGCACCGTCCAAACGCAAAAAAGGCCGATGTGCAGTTCGATTACAACAGTCGCACCCAAGCCCGGCCTGCGGCCATAAAACTGTCTTGTACGGCACACACAATGACGCTTTTTCCTGTGTCCTGCAGCCACTGGGTACAATGGGCAGCGTCGGTGCCGGCGCGCCCGACTCCGCCCCGAGCCCCTGCCAGCCCAACGGAGTGTCAATGCCATTAAACCAGACCGCCATCGCTCTTGATCTGCTGGCCCATCCGGCCGACCTGGTCCAGACCTTGAATCAACTCGAGCGCAATCAGGCCGTGCCGGCCGTACGCGCCCTGGACGACGAGCGCCTGCACGCCGTGCTGGAACGCCCCGAACTGCGCTGGGCCACCGACATGCTGGTCGATGCCGCGCGCCAGCAGCGCGGCACCATGCTCGAAGGCCTGGCCGAAGACCGCATGGCCGACCTGCTGCAAGATCTGGATGCCAAAGAACGAGACAGCATCCTGGCGCTCCTGTCGCAGCCCACCCGCACCTCTATATTGCAGCTGATGCACTATCCGGCCGACACCGCCGGCGGCATCATGACCACCGAATTCCTGCAAGTGCCCATAGACTGGAACGTGGAGCAAACCTTGCAACATATACGCCAGGTCGAAAGTTCGCGCGAAACGGTCTATGCCATTTACGTCGTGAACGAGCACAAACAACTGCGTTTCGTAATTCCCCTGCGCAAGCTGGTATGCGCGCCCGCCCAGGCTGCGCTGACCGATCTGTGGCGCGGCGAAACGCCGGTTACCGTCCCGGCCTACGCCGACAAAGAGGCGGTGGCGCAGATCATACGCCGGCACGACTACCTGGCCGTGCCGGTGGTGGACGACGAAAACGTCATCATCGGCATTGTCACGGTCGACGACGTCATCGACGCGCTGATGGATGAAGCCGCCGAAGACATGAACCGCTTTGGCGGAGCCGAATCCATCGGCAAGCCCTATCTGCAGGCCGGTTTCTGGACCATGATACGCAAGCGTGGCGGCTGGCTGGCCGCCTTGTTCCTGGGCGAGATGCTGACGGCCAGCGCCATGCAACATTACGAATTCCAGCTGGAAAAAGCAGTGGTGCTGGCCATGTTCATTCCGCTTATCATGAGCTCGGGCGGCAACTCGGGCTCGCAAGCCACCTCTTTATTGATCCGTGGCCTGGCCCTGGGCGATGTGCGCCTGGGTGATTGGTGGCGCGTGCTGCTGCGCGAACTGCCGGCCGGCATTGTGTTGGGCACCCTGCTGGGCGCGGTCGGCTTTGTCCGCATCGAACTCTGGCAGCACCTGGGTCTGTACGATTATGGCGAGCATTCGCTGCTGATCGCCTTCACGATCTGGCTGGCCCTGATCGGCATCGTCACCTTCGGTTCCTGCATCGGCTCCATGCTGCCTTTTTTGCTGCAGCGCGTCGGCTTTGATCCGGCCAGCGCCTCGGCCCCGCTGGTGGCAACGCTGGTGGATGTGCTTGGCCTGGTCATCTATTTTTCGGTTGCGGCCCTGCTTTTGACAGGAACATTGCTCTAAATCGCACCTTACGCGTCATATAGGGCAAAAAAATCAAACATTTGTAAAAATCTTCTGTAACATACGTTCGCAGTTTCATACACCCGAGGGACGCTTTTGCGAAAACTCCCTCTGTATCAGGAATAAAGCAAGGCAACGCCGGCTTTTACGGACCCATGCAGATACTCGAACAGTTCTTCATTCGCGCCGACCAGACGGCCCCTTTTTTGATCGGCAGTCACAACACCGGCCTGGTCATTCTGTCCTTGCTGGTCGCGATATTTTCGTCCGGCATGGCCTTGCAGACCGCCCATATCGCTCGCATGGCCGACCTGCGCCTGCACCGGCAAATTGCCATCTGCACCGGCGCAGTCGCGCTGGGCGGCGGCATCTGGACCATGCATTTCATCGGCATGCTGGCCTTCGAATTATGCACCCCCGTTCATTACGACCCGACACTGACGATTCTGTCCGTCATCCCCAGTGTCGGCGCATCCTGGGTCGCGTTACAGATACTGTCGCAAGCACGCGTGCAGCGTTCGCACCTGATCATGGGGGGCGTGCTGGTGGGGCTGGGCATAGGCACCATGCATTACAGCGGCATGGCGGCCATGCGCATGGCCGCCGTCCTGAAGTACGAACCCATCATGTTCGGGGTATCCATTCTGGTCGCCGTGGTCTTGGCCATCCTGGCGCTGTGGATACGCTTTAGGCTGCACAGAACGGGCCTGACCCTGCTACAGCGAATCGTGATCAGCGGCATCATCATGGGCCTGGCCATCGCCGGCACGCACTATACCGGCATGGCCGCCGCCCGCTTTATCGGCGAACCGAGCCAGCCGGAAAGCATGATCATGTTCAACGCCACCTTCGCCTCGCTGGCGCTGTCCACCTTCACCATCACTGTCACGGTGCTGGTCACCGCCGCCAATGGCCTGCTGCGCTACCGTCAACTATTTCTGAAGATGGAAGAAAGCGAATCGCACATCCGCGCCATCGTCGACACGGCGGTCGACGGCATCATCACGATTAACAGCCGCGGTGCCATCCAGGACTTCAATCATTCCGCCGAGCGCCTGTTCGGCTGGAAGGCAGGTGAAGTGCTGGGGCGCAACATCAATATTCTGATGCCCGAGCCGGACCATTCGCGCCACGATGGCTATCTGGCCAACTATCTGCGCTCGAACGACCCCAAGATCATCGGCGTGGGGCGGGATGTTACCGGCCTGCGCAAAGACGGCAGTCTGATGCCCATGCGCCTGGCCGTAGGCAAGGTGCCCCAACCGGGCGATCCGCTGTTCGTGGGCTTTGTCTCGGATATGAGCGATTACAAGGCCATGGCCATGTCCCTGCGCGAAACAGCAGAACGCGCCGAACAGGCCGCACAGGCCAAGACCGCCTTTCTGGCCAACATGAGCCACGAAATCCGCACCCCCTTAAACGCCATCATCGGATTTTCCGAACTGCTTCTACGCAGCACGTTAAATCCCCAGCAAAACAAACATTTATCCATCGTGCGCAACTCGGCCCGTTCGCTGCTGGGCCTGCTGAACGACATTCTGGATACCACCAAACTGGAGCGCGGCTCGGTCGAACTGGAAAACATCGACTTTTCCCTGAAAGATCTGTGCAGCCAGGTCGTAGCCTCGCTGCGCCTGGCTGCCGAGGCCAAGCACCTGGAGTTCCGGCTGCACTGCGCCGACGATCTACAGGACTACTACCGGGGAGATCCGCTGCGCATCCAGCAAGTGCTCAACAACCTGATCGGCAATGCCATCAAGTTTACTGAACAAGGCTCAGTGCATGTCGATGTTCTCAGCAGCCCCGACGGCGTCACCATACAGGTGCGCGATACCGGCATAGGCATGACGCCCGAGCAATTGCAGCATGTGTTTGCACCCTTTGCGCAAGCCGATGTCTCCATCAGCCGCCGCTTTGGCGGAACCGGCCTGGGCATCACCATCGCCCGCCAACTGATCGAGCTGATGCATGGCAAACTCGATGTCAGCAGCGAACTGGGCCAAGGCAGCATGTTCCAGATGACCGTGCCGCTACAAGCCGGCGCACCGCCGGCCGACACGACGGACGATGACGCCCTGCCCCATGTGCCGCCTTTGCGCATACTGGTTGCCGACGATGTCGCCCTGAACCAGGAATTGCTGACGCTAGCCCTGGAGCAACACAACCATACCGTCACCGTCGCCAGCAACGGCCATGAAGCACTGAAGAAATTGCAGCAGGAACACTTCGATCTGGCCTTGCTCGATGTACACATGCCCGATCTGGACGGGCTGGAAACGGCACGTCGCTGGCGCGCCCTGGAACAACAGGAAAACCGCAAAACCCTGCCGCTGATCGCCCTGACCGCCAGCGTCATGGAATCGGACCGGCGCGCCGCCCGCGATGCCGGTATGAACGGCTTTGCCACCAAGCCACTGGATATGCCCCGCCTGCTGCTGGAAATCGCCCAGGTTCTGGGGCTGGATAGCTCACAACCCGACAGACAGACATCAGGTGCTGCCAATCTGAACCTGATCGACTGGGAAGCCGGGACACGACTATGGGGGTCGCAAGAACGCCTGCGCCGCGCCATCCTTAATTTTCTGTCCGACCTGGCCACCCGCTACCCCTTAAGCGAAGCCAGCCTGGAACAACCCAACTGGGAAATCGTCCTGAGCAGCCTGCATGGCATACGGGGCACGGCCGGCAATCTGGGCCTGACGCCGGTCTGCACCCTGGCGGGCGAACTGGAGGACAAGATCCGCCGTGGCGAAACCCGCCACGCCCGCGACCGCATCTACCGTCTGCAAGATGTTCTAAACAGCGTGGCGTTGGAGCTGAACCTGCACAAGGACACAGCCCCGGTCCAAGCAACAAGCGCCGCAGCAGCACTGACGCCGGCACAGGCCCTGATGTGCCTGCGCAATCTGCAAGACAGCCTGCAGCGCAGCGAACTGGACGAGAACGCCTTCCAAGCGGTCTGCCAGCACCTGGACGGCCAAGGCCAAATCACCACCTTATCGAGTCTGAACAAAGCCATTGATGCGTTTGACTTTGAGCTGGCCAGTTCCATACTTGCCGGGCTGATTGCCGAACTGAACGCCACTCTGGCAACCGACCCCAAGCACCATGACTGACTTCACTGTGCCTCGACCTACCTTGCTGCTGGTCGACGACGAACCGGCTAACCTGCAGATCCTGCGGCACACGCTGCAAAACGACTACAGGCTGCTTTTTGCCAAAGACGGTGCCAAAGCACTGGAACTGGCCCAGCGGGACCTGCCCGAACTGATCCTGCTGGACATCATGATGCCCAAGCTGTCCGGCTACGATGTCTGTCGGGAGCTCAAGGCCAACCCGCTGACCCAAGGCATTCCCGTTATCTTTGTCACCGCTCTGTCACAAGCGCACGACGAGCAGTTGGGCTTTGACCTGGGAGCCGTGGACTACGTCGCCAAACCGTTCAACCCCTCTATTTTGCGCGCACGCATCCGCAATCACCTGTCTTTGGTACAGATGAAGGAGCTGCGCGAAAGTCGTCTGCAGATCGTACGCTGCCTGGGCGTGGCGGCGGAGTACAAAGATAATGAAACCGGCCGGCACGTTATCCGCATCAGCCACTACGCCCGCATTATGGCCCGCTGGGCCGGATATTCTGAAGAAGCTGCCGACGAATTGCTGCATGCCGCGCCCATGCACGACATCGGCAAGATCGGCATCCCGGACGCCATCTTGCAAAAACCCGGCAAACTGGACGACGCCGAATGGGAAATCATGCGCACTCATACGCTGATCGGGGCGCGCATCATCGGCCATCACTCGCACGGCATGCTCAAGCTGGCACGCGCGATTGCGCTGTACCACCACGAAAAATGGGATGGCAGCGGCTACCCCTACGGCCTGAAAGGCGAAGATATCCCTCTGCCGGCACGCATCGTGGCCATTGTCGATGTCTTTGACGCACTGACCAGCGAACGCCCCTACAAACGCGCATGGAGCGTACAGGACGCTGTTGCGCACATCTACAGCGAATCGGGCAAGCACTTTGATCCTGCCTTGATCGCACTGCTGGAAAAATGCCTGCCCGAAATGCTGGAGATCAAGCAAAAATGGGCTGACGACGCCGACGAACCGACGATCTAAGCGAGCAGGGCCTTTCGGCGCAGGCGGCAAGGCCCATGAGCGAAGGGCCTGCCTTGGTCCGCCATCATTGCCCGTCCGGGTCCTGCGCCGTGTGCAGCCAGCGCTGCGCCGGATGCAAGCTGATGCCATGCGCCCGCAGCCGGCGCAGCACGTCAAGCATCAGTTTGCTGCGCACGCGCCGCTGCTGACGCATACTGGCCAAGAAACAACGCATGCCAAAAGCCAGCCCATCGCCCTGAATACCGTCGCAAAACAATTGCGCCGGCGGATCAGCCAGAATTTCAATCTGTTCCGCGACGGCCTGTTGCAACAATTCCATGACCAGATCAGCGTCCACATCCAAGGGCAGGATCAACCGCGTCTCCACGGCCCCCAAAGAGGCGGGAGTGTAAGTCAGATTACGTACCTGCCGCCCCACCATGTCGGCGTTGGGCACCATCAACATGCTGCGGTCAAAACGCTCGACATAGGTCGCCCGCATACGAATTTCGCGCACATTGCCCTCGCTGCCATCGACCTCCACCCAATCCCCTACCTTCACCGGACGCTCCAGCATCAGAATCAGGCCGGAAGCAAAGTTCTGCACAAGACCACGCAGACCAAAACCCACGCCGACGGTTAGCGCGGTAAAAATCCAGGTCACCGACTCGATCGGCACCCCCAGCATAGACAGGCAGACCACCACCAGCACGAAATACGCCGCATAACTTAAAGAGGCCACAATCGCGTTCTGCAACCCCGGCTCCAGGGTCGTAGTAGGCATGAAGCGACGGCGCAGCCAGATGCGCAACATTCTGATGAACAGCACGCCCGCCAGGAGCACACCCAGCGCAATCAACCACAGATCCAGGCGCCATTGCACCGCCCCCAGGCGCAACACTTCGCGCGACACATCCAGCCCCGACTCCAGCATCTGCTTGGGTGCGCTCAGCCAATCCGAACTGATGACCCACACCGTCAGGGCCAGGACAGACAGACGCGCCGCCGCAAACAGCACAACAATCAGTTGGCTCTGCGCACGGGATTGCCCCGAATCCGCATCACGCTGCCGGGCCTGGACATGAGCCAGCAAACTATCGCCCATGTCCTGCAACAACACCATCAGCAAGTAGCCCAGCAGGCCAAACAGCAAGGCCATAGACATGAAATGCGAAATCAGATCGTCCGCCAGACCCTGCCAGCCGCCCAGAAAAGTCAACAAAGCCAAGGAGTAGACCGCGATCGCTCCGTAGTAGGCCAGACGCGCCCAGGAATAGGCTCGTTCACCCGGCTCGGGCCCTTGCCCTGCCGGGGCAAGAAAACGCTCGGCCCGCACCCCCCACAAGGCGTAGGCAAACAAGAGCAGGTACAGGGTCGTTACCACGCCCTCGAGCGATTGCACAAAAATATCGGACAAGCTCAAGACCTCCTTGAAGGCCTCGGCCAGAAACTCGATATACACCAACACCAGAAAAAGATAGGGAAAAAAGCGCAGCCGGGCCTGCCCCCGGTCCGACACAGGCAACAAACGCCAGGAACTGCGCGGCTGAAACAACACCGCCTGCATCACGGCCAGCACCAACGCCCCCGTCAATGCAGCAAACTGCCCGTACGCCAGCAAGGCATACTGCCTTTCGGACAAACCAGGCCTATCGAGCGCGATCTGCACAAGCTCTTTGCCCAGCACCCAGACCATGCCCAGCCAGACCAACAGATTGCCCATCGCCAGAGCAGAGCGCCGCAAGCGGCCGCCCGGCACAAAACGGGCGACCAGACCGGGCAAGGCCTTGAGCATGACACTGCCCACCAGTAACGCAGCCAAAGCCAGCCAGAGCGAACCGTCGCCCTGATGCCACGGTTGGCGCCAGCTTGCGCGCCACTCCTGCCAATACTCGACCCATTGTTCCTTATCGGAAAGCCACGTTTGACGCAACAGGGGAACGCCTTCCAGAAACAGCAGCGAAGGCACCCGCTGCCAGCGTTTTTCATTCTCCAGCCGGCGTCCCGTATCTTTCAAAAGCTGGCGAGCCTGATCGGCTTCCACCTGGACCAGACGGGCCAGCTTCAGATCGGCCCGCACTGCCGCTTCGGCACGTCGCAGTTGATCCCGCTCGGCCCGCACCTGTTCAGGTTCGATCTCTCCGGCACTCTCCTGGCCCAGCTCCTGCAAGCGCGCCTGCAGGAAACGACTACGCTGCTCTAACTGACGCACAGCGCGTACCGCTATCCCTAACACCTCATCCAGGTTGCTGTCCTGCTGGCTAATATCCGCCACCCGCAAGCCACGCGTATCATCCAGACGCAATTGCACCAAGCGCACCGTGTCCTGGGCTTGTTGCAGACTTAACTTCAGTTCCCGATCGGCGGGACCGTCCAGCACCGGCTGCGCCTGCGCCGCAAACGCCGTCCACAGGCATAGGCACAGCACCAGCCACACTCCACGCAAGACCGTCATATGCGTCCCTTTATGATGTTGCCTAATCCACCTGTTCAAGAACCTGCGGCCATAGGGCCATTCGTTTCTGCCGCCGGCGCGCTGGCCGCCGGCACAGTCGGCAGGACCGACATAGTCTGCGTATGGTGCAGTACCAGCCGGTTCTGGCGCAAGCGATCCAGAATCTCGAACATCAGCGCGCTGCGCGTCTTGGCCGAGTTACGTGGCGAGGACACAAAGCTGCTGGCCGTGAACACCAGCCCATTGGCATCGAAGCCGTCCAAGGTAACGCCCGGTGCCGGGTCCTCGAGCACGTCCGGATGATCCTGCATCGCGCTGAGCATGATATCGCGCACGCGTTTAGCATCCGTGTCGATAGGCATATTGATTTTGACATTGACCACACCCAAGGGATTGGTCAAGGTGACATTGCGCACCGGCTTGGTAATAAATTCCGAATTGGGCACGATCAAGGTAGAACGGTCGAACATTTCAATTTCCGTGGCGCGCGCATTGATCTTGCGCACATTGCCCTCGACCCCGTTCAGGCTGACCCAATCTCCTACTTTGATCGGACGTTCGGCCAGCAAAATCAGACCGGACACAAAGTTCTGCACCACCGCCTGCAAGCCAAAACCGATGCCCACCGACAAAGCCGAAATAATCCAGGCCATGCGCTCCAGGCCTATGCCCAGCGAGGAAATCGTCATGGCGAACACCACGAAATACCCCACATAACTGAACAGATTGGCCGTGGACACACGCATGCCGGCATCGATACGGGTAGCGGGCAGCAATTGATTGGTCATCCAGCGCTGCAAGACCTTGACGGCAAACATGCCCACCAGCAACACCAGCAACGCCGCCAGCACCGAGCCGGGCTTGATCTGCACCTGACCGATGGAGAATCCTGTCAGCAAAAAGCCCAGACGACGTTGCAGCCATTCAGCCGGATCTTCGCCAAACGGCAACAGAACCAGAGTCACCGCCGCCACGATCAAGCTCAGGCGAATCGCCCCCGACAACAGGATCACCACCTGGCTGCGGGCGCGCACCTGCGAATTGGAGAGCTCGTTAGCAGCGCGCTTATCCTTGAACTGCAGCAACAGGCTGTTGCCTATATCGCCCACAAGAGCGACCAGCACATAGCAGGTGCAGATCACCATGCTCAGCCACAGCGTTTCCTGCACGATCAGACTGCTCAGCGCAATGTAGCCCAGCAGCAAGGCCAACAAGCCCGCCGCAATGACGATACCCAATACCAACGGCACAGACCGGAACCAACTGTTGACCCGCGCAACAGGTTTGGTCCCGTCCGGGTCGGCAGAATCCGCCTGCGCAGAAGGCACGCGCAAACCCTGGTTCAGATTCCAGGCCGCAAAAGCCAGCAACATGCTCAAGGTCAGTGTGTTGAAACTGTTGACCAGCAAGGCCGAGCTAAGGGTGGCGTTGACCAGCCCCAGCAATTGTTGGGACATCCAGGTCAGGGTGACCATCACCCCCAAGGCCAGCGGCAGCCAGGCCAGCTTGGTGGCCACATCGCCAGGAATCGGCGGTAAACGCCAACTGGGCCGCTGCGGTGCCAGCAATACCCGGCCCATACCGGTGACAAAGCCGCCAAAATACAAGGAAAACAAGCACTTGGACACAAAGTTGTCCAGCTCGACGGGCAGATCACCCTGCCATTGCAACAAATTAACGACAATGGCCCCCAACAAACCAGGCGTCAGCGTGTACAGCACAATCAAGGCTGCGGCATAGAACGAACGCCGCAACCGCGATGGTTTGGTATGGTTAATGGTAAAACCGGCCAGGCCACGGGACAGAAAGAAGGCTGCGCCCATCAGCAGCAACGCCAATATCCCGGCCAGCCAGAACTCGCGGGCGGGCGCATCAACCATGCGCTTTTCAACATCGTTCACCATGCGCTGCACACGCGCCAGATCCCCCGGCAGGTCGCGCTGCACCATACTCCAGAAACGAGGCGTCAGTATGGACTGTGAGCGGCGTCCCAACTCGGCCTGAAACATCTGGCGGCGCTGCTGGGACACCTGATCCATGCCTTGCCGGGCCTCCACACCGATCAAACGAGCCAGCTTGATCTGACCATCCAGGTTGGACTGGGCCTGCTGCAATTGCGTGCGTTGACGGGCGATGTCCTCGGATTCAGCCGCCTGCTCGTCCAGCGGCCCTAATTGGGTCAGCCGCGCATCCACGCTGGCCAGCTCCGGCTCCAGCCGGGTCCCGATATCCTGGGCCTGCTCCTGGGCGTCATTCAGGCTGTTGCGCAGCTCCACCAGATCGGTATCGCTCAGGCCATCGGGCTTTTGCAAACGCCCTTGTACCTTCTGCAAGGTCTGGCGCAAGCCGTCCAGGGCCTTGCCGGCCTCCTCTACCTGAAGCGCCGTCGGCTCGGCAGCCTGCGCCCCCCCTCCCAGGGAAAGACCAAGAAAGCAAACACACAACAGGGCGCAAAGCCCCAGGCGGCGCAAGAACTGCATCGGAACGGCTCCAGTATCCGGCATCGCCGCTCCGGCCCCGGCATAGGAACCCGTCGATACGGCGAAGTAAAAACATGCACAGAATACTCAAGAATCGTGTCGATCGCGCTACCCGATGAAACCAGGAGCATATCTTTTTGGCTCTATGGCCACGATCGGGGCTGGCACAGGCGGGCTTCGCCCTCGTAGACCAGGTAAAACGTCGTCCTCTTTTCTTTGCCAGCCGTGCAGCAGGTCGGCGTGGCTGGCCAAGAAAACAGCATCGCTGTCCTACCCCTTAGCGGATCTGCTGCGCCACCATAAAGCCCGACGCTCCCGCCAGCCCGGGCCCTGGATGGGTAGACGCACCAATGTGATACACATTTTTGTACGGTGTGCGGTGCGCGCGGGCCCCCTGGGTGCTGGCAAAAGGCCGCATCCAAAAAAACTGGTCGGGGGAGCACACACCCGAATACGGATCGCCGCCCACCAGATTGCAATTGATCTTTTCAAGATCAGCCGGAGACAGAACCTTGACGCCGATGATCTGCTGACGCAGACCGGGCATGACCGCTTCCAGTTGATCGATAATGCGTTCGCTGACTGCATCACGCACCGCATCTGTCCACTGCCCATCAGCCGGAACGGCGATCTTGCGGGCGGCATCGCCACGTAGGCGGGCAGGCATATCCTGCATCTGCATCCACAAAATCCACTTGCCCGAGGGCGCGCGGCCTGGGTCCACCGCGCAAGGCTGACCAATCGCCACCGTCGGCTTGGCCGGGATCAAGCCATTATTGGCCTGTGCCACGCTCATGCTGACATCTTCCAGGCCATCGGACAGATGCAGCAGCGGCACTTTCAGCAATTCCGGGTCGCTCCAGTTGGGCACGCCGTCCAAGGCAATATGGATCTGCATATCGCCACGCCCGAAGCGATACGCCTGCGCCTGTTCGCGCACCGCCGCCGGCGCGCCGGGCAATAGACGTCCATATAGCTGCGGCGGCGTTACATTGCACACCACGGCCTCGCTGGCCTCGTAGATCCTGCCGCCGGCGCGCACGCCGCTGGCTTTCTGGCCGTCCAACACAATTTGCTCGACTTCCGTATTTAACAGAATGCGTCCGCCGGCTTTTTCGACGATGGCGCACAGCGCGCGCACCAGATTCTGCCCGCCGCCCTTGACCACCGGCATGCCACCGGCCACCACCGCTGCGAAGGTCAGTTTACCGATCAGGGCCGAACTGGCATCGTCCGGTCCCAGCCCCGAATGCAAGACCCAGGGGGCCATCATGCCGCGCACACGATTGTCTTGGATTTCGCGCTCCGCCCAGCGACGAAAGGACTCCAGCGACTCGCGGCCATACTGCACCATGCCGTCCAAGCGGCGTTTGCGCCACTGCGAAAACAACAAACCCAACAAGCCGCGGCTGTAAGGCTCCGACCCCAGCAAGCCAAAGGTCAGCGCGGCATCGCGCTCGAACAGTTGGCTGGCCATCTGTCCAAAGGCGGCCCCATCGCCCGCCGCAAAGTCATTGATGCGCTGCACCGCATCGCCCACGTCGCGGCGCAAGGCCAGGCCCCGGCCATCGCTCCCCACCACGCCGGTGGTATACCCATTATCCAGAAACTCCACGCCGTGGGCCGCCAGATCATCCTTCAGGCGCGCATAAGCGGCACCGGAGGTAAACAAGGGATACCAGGACGACAAGACTTCGTGCGTAAAGCCGGGAAACAGTTCTTCTGTGCGTATGCAGCCCCCGGCCCTGTCATTGCGCTCGATGATCAGCACTCGCTTGCCGCGCTGCGCCAACAAAGCCGCGCAAACCAGGGAATTGATGCCACTGCCCACCACCACCACGGCATGCCGTTCATTCTTTTTTTCGCTTGTCATCCTGCATCCTTATTCTTGTTGCCCACAATGGGCCAGGCTTTTTGTACCCTATTTCGCTGCGTCTCAGCCAGCGTGCCGCTGCGCCCAGGCCTCAAACCAATGCCGTGGCGAACGCCCCTGGTCGGGCCCCAATACGGAAAAGCCGCCGTCCACGGGCAGATCCACACCCGTCATCCAGGACGCCGCGCCCGACACGGCAAACAGCACCGCCTGGGCCACTTCCTGACCCGACCCCACCCGGCCCAGTGGGTGTACCTGTGCGCCCACCTGATCGGCCCGTTCGCGCGATCCAGCGGCCATGCTTTGCGTGGCCGGCGACCAGGTCCAGGCCGGCGACACGGTCAGAACACGGATGCCGGCCGGCGCCAACTCCACCGCCAGGCTCTTGGTCAGCTGCAAAATGGCCGCCTTGGACGCCGGATACAGCGCCCGTCCGGCAACCCCGAATTTGCCGCCCGTACTGCCCATATTGATGATGACCCCACCCTGCCCCATATACGCACTGGCCTTCTGCGCCAAAATGGCGCTCGACACCAGGTTCACGTCCAAAGTCTCGTGCCACAACGCCCGGCTGGAGGCCAGCCCCTGGTCGCCATAGCTGCAGGCATTGTTGACCAGAATATCGATGCGCCCGGTCTGTTCCAGGGCCAACTGCACACAGGCATCCAATTGTGCATCGTCACGGATGTCGGCATGCAGAAAATGCGCCCGGCCCACGGCGTTCAGGCGCGCCAACGTCGCCTGGCCCTGCTCTTGCCCCAAGCCCACCATCAAGACCCAGGCACCAGCACCGCACAGGGCCAAGGCAATGTCGGCACCCAAACCTTGACTGGCACCGGTCACAATGGCGACCTTGCCCTGCAAGTTAACGGAAAAATCCTGCTCCATCTTATCCCCCTGTGGCAACTAGCCGCCAAAGACCGCGTCCCAATCTTCCTGCTGGTCGATATCGGCAATCAGGCTCATACTGGCCAGCGACGCCTCGTGCGTGCCGGGCGGCGCAGCGCAGGCCGTGGCGGCCACCGCCACCTCGAAGCCCATGTCCACGGCATGACGCACCGTGCTCTCGACAACAGAATGCGTCGCCACGCCGGCCACAACCAGCCTGTCCACACCCAGACGACGCAGCACCGGTTCCAAGGAAGAGCCGAAAAACGCATTGATGCGGGTGTGATGCACCTCGAACTCCTGCGGCAAAGGCTCAAGCCCCGTGTAGAAGTCCGCCCCCCAACTGCCCACCTGCATGGCCCCGATACGCTGCACATTGCGCAAAATGGGCGCATTGGTCAGCAAATCGGCGTAATCAGGCCGGTAACCGACCCGCACATGCACCACCGGCACGCCGCGCGCCCTGGCCTGAGCCAGCAAGCGGCCTGCAGCGGCAATCAGTTGCTGACGCTGCGGGCTGTCGGCCGTCAGGCCGACCCGGATACGGCCATCCGCATGCAAGACATCGTTCTGGTAATGCAAGGCCAGCAAGGCCGTGCGCCCGCCCATCAGATATACACCTGAATGGCGCCGTGCACCGCATCGCGGTCCACCAGATTGACTTGCTTCATGCGCAGCTTCCAGCCGCCGTCCTCTTGCGCTTGCAGCTTATGGATCAGCGAACCGACGCGGTGCACCGGCTCCTTGCCGCGCCACTCCATCGAATGGAAAGCGGAGCGCACCACCAGATAGCCATCGGGATCGGTGCCGTCTATCATCACATTGCTCACGACGCGACACGACTGCGTCACCGGCTGCTGGGACCAGTTGCGGCTGTTTTCCAGCCGACGGATACGCAGTTCGCGCAACAGTTTGTTCTCCCAGCACAGCGAAATATGTTCGTAGGGGCTGGTCTGATCGAAACTGTGCGGCACCCAGTACATCCCGTCCTCGGTCCACAGATCCAGCCACTCTGGCCAGCGGCGCTCGTCCAACAGGCGGGCCTCGTGGTAGATGTACTGCTCCACGGCACGGCTGGCCTGCGGATTCAGATTCACAGGCGCAACGCGGTCCACCCCTACATCAAAATCGATATCAAACAGCATGACGTCTCTCCTTGCTCAAGCCATGGTCATGAATTTTTTCCAGGCGCGAAACTGGTTGCGCATGGGCAATTCGCTGGTGCCGTTGGTCGCCACCATGCCGCCTTCTATCGGTTTGTCCGTGCCGTTATAACGGTGCATGCTGATCCAGTCGCCGCCGCGCGTCAGATTCCCTTCCTGGCAACGGCCATACACTTCAATATCGTCCGGCATCACGTTAGAGGACGGCGAATTGATCAGATTGGCATACATCAGCCCACGCTTATAGATCTCGTCCGGAGCCCCTTTCAGGCGAAACAGCTGAATCTCCACATGCGTGCGGTCCACCGCCACCGGGCGGATCACGCGAAACTGCTGGAACACCGTATGCGGCGAGCCACTGCCGTAGATAATGGTGTTGTGGCGATTCTGGCCCAAAATGCCTAGCGCCTTCTCTTCGCCGTACGCATCCTTCAAGGTCTCGAAATGCGCCTTGGATACCGGGTCGGTTTCGATGGCGCCGGGATTGAAGATGCCTTCCATATAGCCGTGGCCATTCTCGAAGGCATACAGGTCCAGCTTTTCCCAGAAGCCATACGGTTCGCCGTTGCCATCCATAATGTGCAGCTCCAGCGGCATGGAACCGTAATCCTGGGCCTGCTCGCGCGCCGCCACATACGACGATTCGTGCGTGACATTAGCGTGCATGGTGTCGTGCAGATTCTCGTAGAACACTTTCCAGTTCGAGGGTTGCCAAACCTTGAAGGTGCCGCCCACCACTTCCACTTCCCCGACCGGGGAGCGATCGCACATATTGTCGATGGACGTAATCACATGCCCCAGGAACTCGCCCAGATCCGGGCCCTCGGCGCTCTGGTTGGCAAACACAAAGCCACGGTAGCTTTCCACCCTGGCCACGCGGCGCATGGAAAAGTCCGGATGTTTGGGATCGAAACAAGTGCCTTCAAAACCATTTTTCATGGGTGCGGCCAAATGCTGGCCATCCAGCTTGAAGGTCCAGGCATGGTAGGGGCAGCGAAAGAACTTGCCCGTATTACCGCAACCTTCGGCCACGACCTTGGCCCCTTTGTGCGGGCAGCGGTTATACAGCACATACACTTTCTTGTCGCTGCCGCGCACCATAATCACTTCCTGACCGCCCAGCGATGTCGTGTGGTAGTCACCGGGATTGGGCACCTGACTGTCATGCCCCACATAAATCCAGGCACGTCCGTAAATCCGCTCCATTTCCAGCCGGAAAATCTCGGGATCGGTATAGACCGACTTATGCACACTGTCCTCGCGCACCAGCGCGGCCAGGTCTTCGTTGCTGTAACTCATGGTTCTCTCCTTGGAGCCGGGCCCGTTCAGGCACCCTTTTTATTGCCGTCCATCTTGCACTGCGGGGCAAAATGGTCCTGGAATTGCTCGAACACGGTAGACACGATCTTGTTGCTCATCTGGCCCTGCGCATTGGGAGCCACTTCGCGCATGTAATAGGTCTGCACCGGGTACTGGTTATGGTTAAAGGCGAAGGCACCACGCACCGATTCAAACGGGGCGCGCCGCAAGGCCTGGCGCATGGCCTGGCGGTCGTGTGCCGCCTTGGGATCGGCTTTCAGCGCGCCGTCCAGCAAACGGGCCGCATCATAGCCCTGGGCCGCGTACATGGACGGCAAACGACCATACGTCTGCTGAAAATCGTTGACAAACCGCTGGTTGGCGGCATTGTCCAGATCCGGCGACCACTGGGCGGCGTTGGCCATGCCTTTCATGGAGTCGCCAATGGCCGCAATCGTGTCCTGATCGGCAGAAAAACCGGGGGTATACACCGCCATCTGACTGGACAGCCCCGAATTGACCAATTGCTTGATGAACGCCACGCCCATGCCACCGGGCAGAAAGAAAAACACCGAATCTGCGCCCGAGGCCCGCATTTGGGCCAGTTCGGCGGCAAAATCCACCTGCCCCAGCTTGACATAGACTTCGTCGGCGATCTCGCCCTTGAAGGTGCGTTTGAACCCCTCGATGGACTCGCGCCCGCCCGGATAATTGGGGGCAATCAGGTACACCTTCTTGTGCGCCTGGTCGGTCACATATTTGCCCATCGCCGCCGGAATATCCTCGTTCTGCCAGGACACGGCAAAGAAATTGGGATTGCAACGCTCGCCGGCGTAATCGGCCGGGCCGGTATTGGCCGAAATATAAATGGTGTCGCTGTTCAGAATCGTGGGCATGACCGGCAGCAACACATTAGAAAAAGCCATGCCGGTAATGACATCGACCTTGTCGCGCTTGATCAGACGCTCCACGGCCTGACGCCCTTCCATCGGCTTTTGCTGGTCATCCACCACCGTCACCGCCGTGTCGATGCCGCCCAGCTTGCCGTCCGCGTGCTTGACGCCCAGCTCGAAACCATCGCGGATCTCCGAACCGATGGCCGCGCCCGGCCCCGACAAGGTAGTCAACAGCCCCACCTTGAATACATCCTGCCCCCAGGCTGCGGAACTGGCCGCCGCCAGCGCCACAGCGCCCATACAGCCCGCAAATCGCTTGTTCATGCGTGTCTCCGTCCTTGATCTTGAATAGAAAACTGCTACGTAAAGACGTCAATTCACAGCTTGGCCCCAATCTGCTAACGTGCGGGAAAAGGACTTACTGTTTTAAGTTTGAAATACATTAGGCCACAGACAGGCCATCGGGCTATCCGGATGTGGCAACACACATCCAGATCCGGCAGAAATTAGGAGACACATCATGCAAGCGTGGTTCATGTCGGGGTTAGCTCCCCTGCAGCGCAGCGCGCCGCGCTTTCAGTCACATTGCCCGGACCAGACCCGCAGCGAAACCGCCGGCGTGCTGACCGAGCATCGCCTGACCTGGAACGGCGGTCAGGTGGACGCCTCGTTGCGCTACGCAAAAAGCCACAGCTTTTCCTTTGTGCTGCTTAAATACGGCGCGGCGGTGCAGGTATCGCCGGGGGCGCTGGAAGATTTCCTGCTGTTTCAGGTGCCCATCCAAGGACACTCCTGTATCCGGGTCGGCCGCGAACGGGTGCGTGCCGACCCCAACACAGCCAGCGTCATCTCGCCGTCCCTGCCTTTGGAGCTGGACTGGGAACAAGGCTGCGAACAATTCCTGATCAAGATCCCGCGTGTACGCCTGGAAGAAGTCGCGCGCACGCAGCTGGACCTGACGCTGGACAGGCCCATTGAATTTGCCGCCACACTGGCACTGGATTCGCCACAAGGGCGCGCCTGGCAACATCAGGTGGGCAGTCTGCTGGCCTATGGATCGGAGCCGCCGCCCGAACTGGACAGTTGGCTGCGCCAGGTAGAGGACAATCTGCTGCTGCACCTGTTTCATACCCAGCCGAGTAACTACAGCCGGCAATTGCATCTGGGCAGCGCGCCCGCCGGTTCGCGCCGTGTGCAACGGGCCGAAGACTTTATGCGCGCCCATCTGGATCAGGTGCTGACGCTGGACGACATTGCGCAGGCCGCCTGCGTCAGCGTACGCAGCCTGACCCAGGCCTTTCGCAGCGAACGCGGCCAAAGCCCCATGCAATTTCTAAAGCAACTACGGCTGGAAGCCGCCCACGCCGCCTTGCAACATGCGGCACCCGACGCCTTAGTAGGGGATCTGGCCCTGCGGGTGGGCTTTAACCACCTGGGACGTTTTTGCGCCGACTACAAGATGCGATTCGGCTGCACCCCGTCCCAGACACTCAATGGTTGATACGGCCCGACAGCTGGTATAAACCGCCATCCAGCCGCAGGCCTTATTCCTCCAGCGCGTCGCCGGGCACCCACAGACGACCGTCGAACAAGCGGCGCGCTGTTCGGTAGAACGAACCGGCGCGGGCCTGCCATTGGTCCCCGTCGCGCTCCACCTGCGCGCCCACCGTCAACACGCCCGACGGCATGCCCAGACGCAAGGGGCCCGACGGAGCCACCGATGCCGACAGACACTGTGCCGGCAGGCTGCCCGTCATGCGGGCGGCCACCGCCGTACACAAGGAGATGGTCAAGGGTAAAGCGCGGTGCGGCTGCCCGTTGGATATTACCCGGGCCACCAGATCGATATCGCCCGCCGCAATGGTGTCGCCCGACAAGGTAGGGCTGTCCTGCGCCGGGGCCACGATGCATACAAAAGGCACAATGCGGATCTGGCGCGCGGCGTCCTCGTCCGGCGCAATGCCCATGCGCACCGAAGCCTGCACACGGATGGCATCCAGGCGCTCCAGTACCTGTGGCTGGGACTCCAGCCAATCGGGCAGCTCCAGCCCCGTCAGGCCCACATCAGCGGCGCGCACAAACACCGCTGCATTGGCGGCATCCACCAGCGACACTTCAATGCGCCCCACGCCAGGCACATCCAGCCATTCGGTCAATTGTCCGGTCGGCAACAAAGCCCCTGTGGACGCACCGCCCGGCTCGACAAAATCCAGGCGGATCGGCGAACCCGTGCCGCCCACTCCCGGAATGGCCAGATCGCCGTCGTAGCGCGGCTGGCCGTCCTGCACCAGAAAACGCGCATGAATGATTTTTTGCGTGTTGGTATTGAAAATCCGCACGCAGGCCTCGCCATCCTGCGCCTGCACCAATCCTTCTTCTACAGCAAACGGTCCGACGGCCGAGCTCATATTGCCGCAATTGCCGCGATAGTCCACCTTTTGCTCTTTAATGGACACCTGCGCAAAGGTGTAGTCCACATCGGCCTCGGGGTGGCTGGATGGGCCTATGATGCACACTTTGGACAACGAGGACACCCCCCCGCCCATGCCATCGAGCTGTCGTCCATACGGATCGGGCGAGCCCATCGCCGCCGCAAACAGCGGCGTCCAATCGTCACGATCGGCAGGCAGATCACGGGCGTGCAGCATCAGCGCCTTGCTGGTGCCGCCACGCATGAATACAGCAGGGAGGGATTTCTGTTTCATCGTCATTCCTGGTGCTTGGCTTGCGCCGTTAATAAATGCCCCCAAAAGGGGTTGTTGTACCTTGGGTGATGCGGCATGCCGACGGCCCGGAGGTAACACAATCCGATCAACGCTATCGTGCGGCGCGCTGCAATTGCTGCACTTTTTCGTGACTGGCGTTGCCCAGGTGGCGTGCCAGCAGCTCGGCCGCCTGGGCACGTTCACCGCGCTCCAATAAGTCCAGAATCGCCAGATGCTCCAGGCACTGGCGACGGATACGATCCCGGTCTATGGTTTCCTGATATTCGAGCAAGCGGCGCAACTGATTCTGACGCGTCACCGTCTGGGCAATAAAGCGATTGCCCGACAACGATGCCAAGGCTTCGTGGAATGTGGCATTGGCTTGATACATTTCGGCATGCCCGGCATGACGCCAGCCACCGTCGGCCAAGGCCTGCTGCTGCAAGCGCACCCGCTGGAGCACGGCGCTATCGATGGCAAAATCGGGCAGCAGCATGGCGGCCGGCTCCAGCATCTGACGCAAGGCATAACTTTCCGCGCAGGCCTGAGGGCCATCGATCATAGGCAGAAAAGACCAGCCCTTACTGGCGCGCTGCTCCATCCAACCTTCATTGGCGGCACGCGCCAAAATACGGCGCAAACGCTCGCGCGTCAGGCCGTAGCGGCGCATGGCATCATTTTCCGACAGCGTCTCGCCCCACGAACCGGACAATTTATCGCGCGCCAACTGCAAATAGACTTCGTCGTCCTGGCTGGCACCCAGTTCGTGCTCTACAACCCCAAGCTCGTCCGCGCCTTTCAGCAAAAAAACACCGCGTCGGGGCGGCTGCGCGCCCACAATGCCTTTCTCGGCCAGATACGCCAGGGCCGCCCGCACCGGCGAGCGCGACGCGCCCAGCGCCTGCGCCAAGGATTGCTCGGTCAAATGATGCCCGGCCGGCAAATGGCCTGCTCGTACATAATCGAGCAAGCGGTGTGCCAGCGTCAGGTGCAAAGCATTAAATTCGCTTTTCATACAAACCTATTCATGCAAGCGCCGGACGAAAAGACGCTGTGTGCCTACAGACGGCTCCCCATTTCTCTTGGCCAGACTAAAAACCAGAACGAAGCGTTGCCTTTTCATTGTATTATATACAAACAAAATACAATTTATTGGTTCTATCTGGCCTCCAGGCACCATTTATGCGCCTGGCTCTTCACGGTAACGCCGGTCCGCCCTTCCGGCCTTTTCTGTACGGATGCATTGCTTGCCATGTCTCAGACTCCACGCCTAGAAACCCTGTCCATCCAGGGCCGCACCCTGCGCTACGTGCCTATCGGCCATATTGACGGCATCGACACCCTGCCCTATTCGCTGCGCGTCCTGCTGGAAAACCTCTGTCGTCAGCACGCCGTGCGCGGCGCGGACGTAGATACAGAGATCCGTTCCCTGCTGGAGCGCAAAGTGGGCGACGGCATTACCTTCTACCCCGCCCGCGTATTTGGTCAGGACATTCTGGGTCTGGTCATGCTACTGGACATGGCGGCACTACGCGAAGGCGTGCAGGCGGCCGGCGGGGATGCCAGCCGCGTACGCCCGCAAGTGCCGATCGACGTCATCATCGACCACTCCCTGCAAGTCGACAGCTGGGCTAACCCGCAGGCGGCAGACATCAATCTGGCCCGCGAATACCAGCGCAACGGCGAACGCTTTGCCTTTTTGCGCTGGTGCTCCAGCAATTTCGACGGGGTCAAAGTAGTGCCGCCCGGCAAGGGCATCATGCACCAGTTGCACATCGAGCACATAGGTCAGGTCGTCTGGGCCGAACAAGCCGACGGCGGCGAACTGGTCTACCCGGACAGTTGCGTGGGCACCGACAGCCACACGCCCATGGTCAATGGCCTGGGCATTCTGGGCTGGGGCGTGGGCGGCATCGAAGCCGAAGCCGTCATGGTGGGCCTGCCGGTCGCCATCGCCCTGCCCGCCGTAGTGGGTATCGAACTGACCGGTTCCCTACAAGACGGCGTGCTGCCCACCGATCTGGTGCTGGTCATTACCCAGAAGCTGCGCGAACTGGGCGTGGTCGGGAAATTCGTGGAGTTCTTCGGCCCCAGCGTCGATCAGCTTTCGCTGGGCGACCGAGGCATGATCGCCAATATGGCCCCCGAATACGGGGCCACCGCCGTGTTCTTTCCCATCGACCAGGCCGCCCTGGACTATATGCACATGACCGGCCGCCCTCAAGCGCAGATCGACCTGGTCGAACAGTACAGCAAGGCGCAAAAACTGTGGCGCGACCCCCAGGCTCCCGCCCCGGTGTACGACACCGTGCTGAAACTGGACCTGGGCAGCATCAAACCCAGCCTGGCCGGCCCCAGCAACCCCGAAGACCATCTGGACCTGGACACCGCCGCCCAGCAGTTTCCGGCGCACCACCAGAAAATCGCCGGTCGCCCTTATGACCCGCAACGCGCCGTGCCCGTACAAGGCGAAGATTTCGCCCTGCGCGACGGCGATGTGGTCATCGCGGCCATCACCTCCTGTACCAATACCGCCAACCCCGCCAATATGATGGCGGCCGGTCTGTTGGCCCGCAATGCCGTGGCCCGCGGCCTGCGCAGCAAGCCTTGGGTCAAGACCTCGCTGGTGCCCGGCAGCCAGGTCACCGCCGATGTCTTGCAACTCGCCCAGTTGCAAGACAGCCTGGATGCCCTGGGCTTTAACATCGCCGGCTTTGGCTGCACCACCTGCAACGGCGGCTCCGGCCCGCTGCCGCCCAACATTGTTCAGGCCATCGAATCGGAAAAAATGGTGGCCGCCGCCGTACTGTCGGGCAACCGCAACTTTGAAGGCCGCATCCACGCCAACGTGCGTGCCGCCTATCTGGCTTCGCCCGCATTGGTCGTAGCGTACGCTCTGGCGGGCAATATGAATGTGGACCTGACCCGCGAGCCGCTGGGCCAGGACGAGCAAGGCCAAGACGTTTACCTGAGCGATATCTGGCCCAAGGCCGCCCAAGTCCAGCAAGCCATTCACGGTGCCTACGAACGGGATCTGTTCATCGAGCGCTACGCCGAACTGTACGACGGCGGCCAACCCTGGGATGCGTTGGCGCGCGAAGGCAATGGCGGCCACTACCCCTGGGAAGCGGACAGCACCTACATCCGCAAACCGCCTTATTTCGACGGCCTGCAGCGCGAACCCGCGCCTGTGAAGAACCTGAGCGGCCTGCGCCCGCTGGCCATTCTGGGCGACTCCATCACCACGGATCACATCTCGCCATCCGGCTCCATCAGCATGGGCACACCCGCAGCCGATTTCCTGCTGTCCAAGGGGGTCGCCCAGAAAGACTTCAACAACTACACCACGCGTCGCGCCAACCACGAAGTGGTCAAGCGGGCGACTTTCGCCAATATCCGCCTGCGCAATAAAATCGTGCCCGGCGTGGAAGGCGGCATCACCAAGGTCATGCCGGACGGCGAGGTCATGCGCATTTTCGAGGCTGCACAGACCTATCAGGAGCGTCAGGTGCCGCTGCTGGTCATCGCGGGCAAAAACTACGGTTGTGGTTCCTCGCGCGACTCAGCCGCCAAAGGACCTGCCCTGCTGGGCGTCAAAGCCGTGGTGGCCGAAGGCTTCGAGCGCATCCACCGCACCAATCTGGTCGGTATGGGCGTGCTGCCGCTGCAATTTCAGGACGGCGTCAATGCCGATACCCTGGAGCTGGACGGCACAGAAGTCTTTGGCGTGCGCGGGCTGGAAGAAAACCTGGGCGTGCGCTCACAGGCCGAACTGCTGATCCAGCGCCTGGACGGCAGTCAGCAGGCCGTGCCGGTCACGGTGCGTCTGGATACGGTCGAAGACGTCGAATACTGGCGTCACGGTGGCATCCTGCCGCGCGTCTGGCGCTCTTACCTGCAGGACTGATCGTCCTTGGACGGCAGGCCCGGATTGCGGCCCAGACAATGGGAACAGCGCACCGCGGCCTGCCCGTCCGGTTCACCCGCGCCTTGAAACAAGCAGGCGCGCCGCCGATGCAGCACCTGATCCAGTTCACGCCGCTACCCACGCGCCGTCACGACCAGGAACAGAGCAAACGACTCGGGCAAAGAAGTCGCCAGCATCAGGCTTGCCCCCGCGACATCAGGCCGTCCTGCACCGGGTAGGCATAAGCCAGAATCTCCTGCGCCCCTTCCAGCGCCTGCACCACGTCCAGCACCGCCTGAACCAGGGCCGGATCGGTGTCGTGGTCCAGCAGCCGGGGCAAGGCCCGAGCCAGCTCGCCGGGCCGCTGCTCAAAACCCTCCATCAAAGCACAAACACGCTGCACGCAATCCTGCTGCGCCGCCCCCTGTGTGCCCAGGCGCTGCAACGCCACCATGCCGTAGCCCAGATTAATCAAGGACACCGCCCCCGGCGGCACCTGCGCGCCCAACCACTGCAACAGACGCAGCAGCTGACGCGCCGCCCGGCTGCGCCAAGCCCGCACACGACGCGGCGGTCTGCGCCGGATCAACGGGTACAATTCACGCACCATGCGGCGCACCAAGGCCTGCCCGCGGGATTGCGTACGACGCGGCAACACATAAAAGGCCGCGCACACCACGGCGGCACCGGCAATCAACGCGGCCGATCCCTGGACGATAGCCGACACGGCCACCGCCGGCATGCCCGCCTGACTGGCCAGTTGAAAACACATATTGGCATCCAGCGCCGGCATCGCCGTGGGCCGGTTGGCGCGTGCCAGACCACCCAACAGCATAAAGGGCAAGACCGACACAATAACCTGCCAGTCCTGCACCACATGCGGCTGCACGGCGTAGCGATACAAACCCGCCACACAAGCCCCCACCACTACGCCGATAAAAATATTGCGCACCATCAGATGGGGCCTGGGCATGGAACCCAGAATCATGGAAAAGATGCACACGCCTATGGCGGCCAGTTCCAGGGCCGGACTGTTCAACGCATACGCCAAGGCTCCGGCCACAAACCCAGCCACACCCGATATCGCCCCGGTGCGCAGGGCCAATGCCCAGTCCACCGCCACCGCCGGCACGGCCAAAGAACGATGGCTGCGCCGGGGCGGATGGGTCGCAAACAGCCCCTGCCCCGCCCGCCGTATCTGCCCCATCGCACGCCGCACACGTGCCAGACTGACCTCCCGCGCCGCTAGACCGGATCGTTTGCCCGGCACGACAAGATCGCGCCCCGCCTGCAAGTCGTCCGCCTGCTGCAACAAAAGCCGCGCATATTCCGGATGACAAGACAGACCTCGGGCGCGCTGATCGGCAATCACACGGCTGGCCGCCAGCAATTCGATGGCGGCATACAATAAGGCATCCACATATGGTATGCGCCGATACGCCTGCAAAGAACCGGCCGCATTCAATCGGGCCTGCGCATCCAGTTCGCTCAGCTCAGCCAACACCCGCGCACTCAACTCAGGCGCATCTTTCTGATATTCCGGGCCCAGATAATGCGCGCTCAAGCGCAAGGCATCCGCCGCCAGATCCCGTACCCGCCCGTAAAAATCGCCCCGCCGACTGTGCGGCGTCCCCCAGCCCGAAATCAAGGTGGCCACCAGCACGCCGATCAAGGTGCACTCCACCCGCGACAAGGCCAGCTCAAACGAAGCCTGCGGTGCCAGCACGGATGGCAACACCACCACCGCCGTCGTAATACCGGCCAGCATGGGCAAATAACTGTGCGCGCCGCGCAACACATGCGTCAGGGCCGAACCGGTGGCCACCACCAGCGCCATGCAGGCCAACTGCAGATACGGATCGGGCAAATACAAAAAAGCCAGACCCAGCGCCGCCCCCACCAAGGTGCCGCCGATACGGAACAGCGCCCGCTCGTAAATCAAGCCCCGCGAAGCCTGGGAAATCACCCAAACCGGCATGGCCGCCCAATACGGATTATCCACCCCCAGCCATACCGCAATCGCAAAGGACAAAGATGCCGCCAAGGCCAGACGCAAGCCCTGCCACACCGCAGCACGGTCCAGTTGGATCAGTTTGGGAAACACAGGAATGAAGACGATAAGCTACTAAAGCTTGATTATATCGTTAGCGCGGCTGTCAATCGTAGAGCATCACTATGGGCTAAGCCTGAACCAAATCATAGCTAACCTACATATCAAAAAAAAAACGACAGCTACTGCCCGAAAATCCCGCCTGCTGAAAAATCAAAAACCGTATCCAAAACGACGCAGACCGGAACCATTCACCTGATCCGCAACACCTCGATCAAAAATTTGTAATATATTGCAGGCCATAGTTACACTGAAAATTGAAATTTTTAGATCCTTCCACGTTACCCAGCGTCTCCCGACCTAGAAGAACAGTATTTTCTGCCATCCACCATACCTCAGAGACTCCTGCCCTGCGATTTAATGTTGCCATGAAGAAAAGACGCCAGCAGAAAACCCATCGGCTCCTCAAAAAGCTCATCACCATTGGTCTAGTCGGAATATCACTGCCTGTCTTTGCACAATCGACTCGCATTTCAACGAATGAACTGGATGCACAAAAGTCCGCCTTCCAGATCAAACTCGACCATCTTCAAGAGATTCAACATCAGCACTTTGGATGGCTGAACCAACGAATCGACGATGCACTCATCAAGACCGAGCAAACCGATCCTGTCCTGGCCCAAGAACTAGCGACTCAAGGTCAGATTTTTCAAGTCAAAATCGAAAACCTAGAAGCCAATCAAAGAACCGATATTGAGTCGCTCAATAAGCGCATCGACGATGCGCTCGAGAAGACCGGACAATCGGTTGATCGTTTTGGTTTTCTGTTAGCTGTTTTTTTAGCCGGTCTAGGCTTAGTAGGCTTACTTACTGTAAACAGCAGATCAAGGGAAGAGGCTAAAAAAGCCACACAAGAATGGTTAACTAATAATGCAGAAGCAATTTTAAAAACAACCGAGCAAAAAGCCGAAAAACGCCTACAAGAGGTTTTAGACGATCTGGACAGGAACTTGAAAACTTTTAGCGATCATGCTCAAGCTGCAACTGCGGCCATTGCGCGACAGCAAGCTAACATAGGAGATGATAAAAACAATCAAACACAGTCTGCTCTTCCAAACGCTGAAGACAAATCTGCCCTTCAGATTCGAGATGAAGAACTCCAGAAAAAACCAGAGTCTGCCTACTCCTTCAATGACTGGAATACGCGTGCCCATGCTGCCTATGCGGTTGACAGACTCGAAGACGCCGCCTACTTCTGGAAGCGAGCCTCCCTTATGGAAAATGCTAAAGAAATAGATATCGCCAAAGCGCTCTACAACAAAGGGGTCACGCAAGGTCAGATGGGAGACAATGCAGCTGCGATCGAAAGCTATGACGAGGTCATACGCCGCTATGGCGATGCGCCCGAACAAGCACTGCGAGAACAGGTAGCGAAGGCGCTATACAACAAGGGAGTTCGGCTAGGCCAGATGGGAAACAACGCAGCAGCCATCGAAAGCTATGACGAGGTCATACGCCGCTATGGAGATGCGCCCGAACAAGCGCTGCGAGAACAGGTAGCGAAGGCGCTATACAACAAGGGAGTTCGGCTAGGCCAGATGGGAAATCACGCAGCAGCAATCGAAAGTAACAACGAGGTCATACGCCGCTATGGCGATGCGCCCGAACAAGCACTGCAAGTACAGGTAGCAAAGGCCTTGTACAACACTGGTGTCGCTCAAGGCCTGATGGACGACAACGCGACAGCTATCGAAAGCTATGACGAGGTCATACGCCGCTATGGAGATGCACCGGAGCTAGTCTTGAGAGAACACGTCGCGAAGGCGCTATACAACAAGGGAGTTCAGCTAGGCCAGATGGGAAACAACGCAGCAGCAATCGAGAGTAACAACGAGGTCATACGCCGCTATGGCGATGCGCCCGAACAAGCACTGCGAGAACGGGTAGCAAAGGCGTTGTACAACACTGGTGTCGCTCAAGGCCTGATGGACGACAACGCGACAGCTATCGAAAGCTATGACGAGGTCATACGCCGCTATGGAGATGCACCGGAGCTAGTCTTGAGAGAACACGTCGCGAAGGCGCTGTCCGGCAAAGGAGTTAGGCTAGGCCAGATGGGAAACAACGCAGCAGCTATCGAAAGTTACGACGAGGTCATACGCCGCTATGGCGATGCGCCCGAACAAACACTGCGAGAACAGGTAGCAAAGGCGCTATCCGGCAAAGGAGTTAGGCTAGGCCAGATGGGAAACAACGCAGCAGCTATCGAAAGCTATGACGAGGTCATACGCCGCTATGGCGATGCGCCCGAACAAGCACTGCAAGAACAGGTAGCGACGGCGCTATACAACAAGGGGGCTCGGCTAGGCCAGATGGGGAACAACGCAGCAGCTATCGAAAGCTATGACGAACTCATACGCCGCTATGGCGATGCGCCCGAACAAGCACTGCGAGAACAGGTAGCGAAGGCGCTGAACAACAAGGGAGTTCGGCAAGGCCAGATGGGAAACAACGCAGCAGCTATCGAAAGCTATGCCGAGGTCATACGCCGCTATGGCAATGCGCCCGAACAAGCACTGCAAGAACAGGTAGCGACGGCGCTATACAACAAGGGGGCTCGGCTAGGCCAGATGGGGAACAAAGCAGCAGCTATCGAAAGCTATGACGAACTCATACGCCGCTATGGCGATGCGCCCGAACAAGCACTGCGAGAACAGGTAGCGAAGGCGCTATACAACAAAGGGGTCACGCAAGGTCAGATGGGAGACAATGCAGCAGCGATCGAAAGCTATGACGAGGTCATACGCCGCTATGGCGATGCGCCCGAACAAGCACTGCGAGAACAGGTAGCGAAGGCGCTGAACAATAAGGGAGTTCGGCTAGGCCAGATGGGAAACAACGCAGCAGCTATCGAAAGCTATGACGAGGTCATACGCCGCTATGGCGATGCGCCCGAGCAAGCACTGCGAAAACAGGTAGCGAAGGCGCTGAACAACAAGGGAGTTCGGCAAGGCCAGATGGGAAACAACGCAGCAGCTATCGAAAGCTATGCCGAGGTCATACGCCGCTATGGCAATGCGCCCGAACAAGCACTGCGAGGACAGGTAGCAAAGGCACGCAACAATAAGAACATCATCCAAAAATAAATAATCGAAAACACAGAGCCAAATGAATAACCGCTCCCAGTTGCCAGCCTGCGCTAAGTCCCCTGCTCCCCCAAACGCATCATAATGTGCTCGATCCCCGCGTCGTCGAACACCTCGCCGTATTCCACAAAACCGCGTTTGCGGTAGAAGTTCCGGGCCTGGCATTGGGCGGCCAGTTTCAGTTCGGCATGGCCGGCCTGCCAGCCCAGTGCCAGTAAATGGTCCAGGACGCGGCCGCCCAGACCGGTCGCGCGCCAGGGGCGGCGCACGGCCAGCCGCCCTATGTACCCGTCGGGGCGCAAGCGGCCGGTTGCCACCGGCAGGTCGTGCACATAGACCACTACATGGACACAGGCCGGATCGTATTCATCCACTTCGTCGGCCAGCGGCACTTGCTGCTCCGCGACGAACACCTCCAGCCTCACGGCCAGCGCATCTGCCGCCAATTGGGTCCAATCGCCAGTGCGGAATCGTTCGTCTTGTCGGGCAGAAATCATGCTGTTTTTCCTGAAAGAAGTTCTGCAAAAGCGTGGCAAAACCGTACGGAGCGGTCTATTATGTGCATGGTACGGCGTTCCGACCCACAAGATCGGCAGCGTCCTCGCATTTATTTTTGACAGGAGTCATTATGCGCCAGTGGCTGACACGCTATACAGCCTTCTATGTGATTATCGCCCTTACCGCCCTGTCCCTGCTGTTGGCCTTGTTCGGCAGCGCCGGCTGGCTGTGGCTGGCCATTCCCGGCATGGCGCTGTGCGCACTGGGCATGGTGGACCTGACGCAAACGCGCCACGCCATACGCCGCAACTATCCGGTCATCGGCAATCTGCGTTTTCTGTTCGAGGCTGTGCGCCCCGAAATCCGCCAGTACTTTCTGGAAAGCGACACCCAGCAGTTGCCGTTTTCCCGCGCCGACCGCTCCCTGGTCTACCAGCGCGCCAAGCAGCAAGTAGACAAACGCCCCTTTGGCACCCAGCAAGAGGTCTACGGCAACGGCTACGAATGGATCAACCATTCCATGAATCCCAGCCACATCGCCGACCCCGAATTCCGGGTTCAGGTGGGCGGGCCGTCCTGTACCCAGCCCTACTCCCTGTCCGTGCTGAACATTTCGGCCATGAGTTTCGGTGCCCTGTCCGCCAATGCCGTGCTGGCCCTGAACAAAGGCGCGCGCATGGGTAATTTTGCGCATGACACCGGCGAAGGCGGCGTCAGCACTTACCATTTGCGCCACAGCGGCGATCTGATCTGGAACATAGGCTCGGGCTACTTCGGCTGCCGCGACGAGCAGGGCAATTTCTCGCCGGAACGCTTTGCGGAGCGGGCCACCCAGGATCACATCAAGATGATCGAGATCAAGCTGTCGCAAGGGGCCAAACCAGGCCACGGCGGCATCCTGCCGGGGGCCAAGGTAACAGCGGAAATCGCCGCAGCGCGTGGCGTGCCCGTCGGCCAGGACTGCAACTCGCCCCCGCATCACAGCGCATTTTCCACGCCGGTGGAACTGCTGCAGTTTGTAGAACAACTGCGCACGCTGTCCGGCGGCAAGCCGGTGGGCTTTAAGCTGTGCATAGGCCACCCTTGGGAATGGTTTGCCATTGCCAAGGCCATGCTCAAGACCGGCATTACGCCGGACTTTATCGTGGTGGACGGTGCTGAAGGCGGCACGGGCGCGGCACCGGTGGAATTTGTGGATCATGTGGGCACGCCGCTGCGCGAAGCCTTGCGCCTGGTCCACAATACCTTGGTGGGGATAGGCCTGCGCGAACAGATACGCCTGGGCGCATCGGGCAAGATCATCAGCGCCTTTGACATGGCGCGCATCATGGCCCTGGGCGCGGACTGGTGCAACAGCGCGCGCGGCTTTATGTTTGCCGTCGGCTGCATCCAGGCCCAGGCCTGCCATACCGACAAATGCCCGACCGGCGTCACCACGCAAGACCCGCTGCGCCAGAAAGCCCTGGTCGTGGACGACAAGTCCTTGCGTGTCGCCAGCTTCCACACCAACACCTTGAAAGCCCTGGCCGAACTGCTGGCCGCCGCCGGCCTAAAACACCCGGATCAATTGCGCCCGCACCATATCGCGCGGCGCATCAGCAATGGCGAAATCCGCGTGCTCTCGGCCCTGTTCCCGGATCTGGAAAAAGGTGAACTGCTGCGCGGCCACTATCGGCAGACCATTTTCCGCGTCGGCTGGCCCATGGCCAACCCCGACTCGTTTGAACCGGCTTACAGCCTGAGCAAGGCGCTCTCGAGCCTGAATGACCAGGCCGACCACGACGAACCACCCAAAAAGCAGGACGCCGCCGACAGCGCCGGACAAACTCTGGCCTGACCCCGACGATGCGGCCGCCGTCCTAGCGCGACTGCCGCATCGTTCCCACGCCGACATCCACTTCCCCATAAACCTGCACGCCGGGCGAAGTCTTGAACCCGGCATCGGCACAATTACGCCCCCCGGCACACCCCAGCAGTGCCAGCGTCATCAGCACGCAGACAGCCGCACGCATCATTTGTCCCATATCAACTCCTGCATAATGGCCTCGTACTGTGCCAGAAAATCCCCCAATACGGATTTCCAACTGTACTAGAATGCAGGAATCATGATCAGGCATACTGCACTTTCCGCACCCCGCTCCGGCCACCGGCTTTTGCTGGTTCTGGCGCTGTGCGCTCTTGTGCTGCGCGGCCTGATCCCCGCCGGCTACATGCCGGCCTCCGGCCCGGACTACAGCGCCGCCATCACCTTCTGTGTGCAAGGCGAACCGGCTCTGGCCAACTGGGCTGGCCACGCTCCGGAATCGGGTTCGGACGAACACACCGTCCATCCAGCCTGTTTATTTGGCCAGGCGCAGGCACAGAACGTGCTGCCCCCAAGCCCCTTGCCCGTCTGGGCACCGGTTTTTCTGCCTGTCCACACCTGGACAGCCGCCGCTTCGCCTGTCTGGCCCGCACCGGCCCATACCGGCCCCGCCCTGGGGGCCCGCGCCCCGCCAGCGCCCCTGCTGTCCTGACTGTTTTTACACGGCCAGCAGGCCGTATATCACTATTGAATCTAGCGGGATCTTTCTATGAAGGCTTCACACCCTCGCCGCCGACTGCTGCTCGGCCTGCTGGCCACGCCCTTTGTGCTGGCCGCCTGCAAAGACAGCACGCCCAAACAGGCGGCCTTCAGCAATCTGGAAGGCGTCAACCTGAGCAGTGCGGATTTCGGCAAAGACTTCGCCCTGACCGACACCGAAGGACAACGGCGCACCCTGGCCGATTATCGCGGCAAGGTCGTGCTGATCTTCTTTGGCTTTACCCAATGCCCCGATGTCTGCCCCACCGCGCTGACGCGCGCCGTGGACATCAAAGAGCAATTGGGCAAGGACGGCGACAAAATCCAGGTTCTGTTCATTTCCGTAGACCCGGAACGCGACAGCAACGAGCTGCTGCGGGCCTATATGCAGGCGTTCGATCCGGGTTTCGTGGCCTTGCGGCCCACACAGGAAGAACTGGCCAAGACCGCCCAGGATTTCAAGGTCTTCTACCAGAAAGTGCCCACCGGCTCGAGCTACACCATGGACCACAGCGCGCTGACCTATGTCTACGACACACACGGCAAGCTGCAGATCGCCCTGCGCCATACGCAGACTACCGAAGAAGCGGTAGCCGACCTGCGCCAGGTGCTGGCTCTGTCCCACTGAACACGCAAGGAATTTCAACATGCAACGCACATTTATCTCCTCTCTGATCGGCCTGGCTTTGCTGGGCGCTGCCTCGTTGGCTCAGGCCCAAGTCACTGTTGCCGAACCCTGGGTGCGGGCCACCGTGGCCGGCCAGCAAGCCACCGGTGCCTTCATGGCGCTACAGTCCACCGACCAGGCTAAGCTGGTCGGCGTGCGCAGTCCCCTGACCCAACAGGCGGAAATCCACGAAATGGTCATGGACAAGGACGTCATGCGCATGCGCCAAGTCCAACACATCGACTTGCCGGCCGGCAAAGCGGTAGAACTGAAGCCCGGCAGCTACCACATCATGCTGATGGGACTGAAGCAGCAGGTCAACGCGGGAAGCAATGTAGATTTGACTCTATTGATCGAAACCGCCGCCGGCCAGAAACAGGAAATCGCCGTACGCGCTCCGGTGCGTGCCCTTAATGCCAAGTCCGGCCAGGGCCACCATGACGGACACGGTCATAAAGCACATTGACACTCGGATACACATTGAGGGTTTTCCAGAATGTGCATGGGAAAGCGGCAGCGGTACATTGAAACCACTGACACAGCGTCAGTAAGTTGCTCTGAAACGGCAGCTTTCCCAAACTGTCATCATGACAGTTCAGCGCCGCAAAAGCGGCAAACAGGCCCTACCGCAACGGTAGGGCCTTCGTGTTTATAGCCCCTGCCGACCCGCCGGACTCGGCGTTCGGCCCCGGCTGTTTTTAGTGCGATATTGTCGTGCCCAGCACGGCCAGAAACTGGGCCAGCCATTGCGGATGCGCGGGCCAGGCCGGGGCAGTCACCAGTTTGCCATCGGTCACGGCTTGGTCGACCGCGATATCGGCATAACGTCCGCCTGCCAGCTCCACATCGGGACGACAGGCAGGATACGCCGAACACTCCCGCCCTTTCAGCACCCCGGCCGCTGCCAGCAATTGGGCACCGTGGCATACCGCCGCCACCGGTTTGTCGGCATCAAAAAAATGACGCACCAGCTCGATGACGCGGGGATTCAGACGCAGGTATTCGGGGCCGCGCCCGCCAGGAATCAGCAGCGCATCGTAGTCTTGACCGCGCACCGCATCAAAGTCGGCATTCAGACGAAAATTGTGGCCACGCTTTTCCGAATAGGTCTGCTCACCCTCGAAGTCGTGAATAGCCGTTGCGATCGTATCGCCCGCTTTCTTATCCGGGCAGACGGCATCCACACGATGGCCCACGGCCAACAAAGTCTGGAACGGCACCATGGTCTCGTAGTCTTCGCAATAATCACCGCAGATCATCAGAATCTTCTTGCTCATTATGGCTCCTTGACGTTGGACAAGCCCCCCATAGAAGGAGGCCACGCCGTGCGCCGGTCGCAACGGCGATCTGCCCATCATCGCCCAGGCACATGACGCGCGCAAGTCGCCCCGACAACAGGCAAAATACGCACAGAACGTAACAAAAATACACAAAAGTCCATTACCATCGTGCCTTACGTCTTGCGACGCTCTCTTCCCACCACTCATCGTCCCATCATGCGTCTAAAAAAAGAAAGCCTGGGCCGGGATTTCCTGATCTTCGCCCTGATTACCGCCTTGTTCACTCTGGGCGTCGCCGTTTTTCTGTACTTCTATTTCCCCGACTTCTACCGCTGGCTGGGCTCGCGCGACTTTGTGCGCGGCGAACAGGAAGGCGTATTCGATCTGCAGTCCTATACCGGTGTCATGCAGATCGTGCTGGGCATGCCCATCGCCCTGGCCGGATCAGTCTATGCCATCTATCTGGCGCGTCAGAGCATGAATCTGTCCAGACTCAGCCACGAACAGACCCAGGCCTTGAACCGCAACGCACTGAGCAATCAATACAAAGAAAAACTCAACAAAGCATCGCACGCCTTTCACGAACTGACCCTGACCCTGCGCGATCTGAACCTAGGTTCGCTGGCCGTCTACAGCATGGCCAGCAAAGCCATCAACTTCAGCACCAGCATGTGGGGCGCCGGGCCGGAAGGCAGCCGCGAATCCATGACGGCCGCCGGCCAGCAGCTATTCCAGACACTGGAGCGCCTGCGCGCCGCGCTGGAAGTCATTTACGCCGACCCCGCCCTGCGCCAGTTGCTGGAAGCCAGACTGCGCAACGCCAACCTGATCCACACCATAGACCAGGACTGGCTTAAAGACAGCGACCGCCAGGACCTGCCCCTGCTGAACGCCGTGCTTGCCAGCGATTATCTGGCCATCTCCGATCACCTGGCCCAGCGCGCCCGCAGCCTGCACGGTCAGGAACTGATCATGGCCTCGCTCGAAGCCCTGGCCGGGATCGCCCTGCGCTGGTCGCTGTCCGACGAGCACCGCACCCAGAATCCGCAGTTGCTGCAACACCTGCTGGACACCGATATCAACGATGGGGCCGAAGTGGCCAACGACTACGCCGAGGAATTCGGCCTGCGTTTTCTGGGCGTGGTGCTGCTCAAGTATTCATGCAGCGTCAGGCTGAACTCCCCGCTGCCGCACGACTGGCGCATCGATCTGGGCACAGCGGCCTTTGTGGATCTAATCAAGGCCCTACCCAGCCGCGAGGACATCAAGCAATGCGTGGATAATCAAGAGGGGCAGCTCTTGCATGACCTGCGCCTGCTGCACGTTGACACCGACGCCTATATTGACCTGGTTACCGAACCCAAGCGCTCGCTTTCGTCGGTGCTGCAATATCATGTCCAGCAATTGCTGGACATATACCCGTCATACCGACATCGCATGGGCCTGATTCGCCCCGATTCCCAAGGCGAACCCTTGCGCCAGCTCGGTCGTATCGCCAGCCAGATCGCCGGCGGACAAAGCCTGAGCCAGGACAACATCCAAAACAGCATCATTCAGGTGGCCATACGCAATATCCTGGAGATGGGTGATTCGGGCGTGCTGACACCCCGGCAGCTACGCCCGGCGGTGCAGGCCCTGGCACGCGCCCATACCGAACCGCTGGCCCTGTTCGTGCTGGAACCAGACCTGCTGGCCGTGCTGGGCGCAGCCCTGTCACCCGCCCTGACGACCGATCTGCTGGTTCAACTGTCCGAGCTGCCCATGCGCCAGGAACAGGCGGCTGCCCGTCTCCAGCTGATGCTGCAACTGGCGACGATGCTGGCCGAGCAGGAGCAAACAGCTCTCGCCACCCAAACCGTGCAGTCCGCCTCGGAACTGCTCGGCACCCTGTTCGAGCACCACTTGCCTTTGCTCCAGCAATACTACCTGGAGCAGGCGGACGCCCCCACGCACTGCGCACCAATACTGTTCGCCATCGTGCTGCGCAATACCATCTGGTGCCATCCGCTGCGCGTCCTGCTGGAGGGCAAGCCCTTACGCGCCCGCATGCTGTATGCCACCGACGCGGTGCTGCCCATCCTTTACCGACGCTTTCACCAGCTCAATCAGCTGGACTGGGCCGACACACTGGAACAATGGGAAGGCATCCCGCAGCCCGAACACCTGATGCGTTGGCACCAGGCGCTGCAAGACTGGCTGCTCAACAGCCAGTCCAATGACCAAGGCAACATCGAGCTGGACCTGGCCGCTCTCTGACCATCATTCGGGCGGGCCTGGCTCAATCAACGCTAGGCCTGCCCAGCGGACTGCGGTACAGTGGAAAAGGCATCGTTTGTCGTCACCCTCTGGAGTACGCATATGACCCCTAGTCCTGAACACCGCCCCTCTTCCGAACTGCTGCGCCATCTCCCCCTGAAACCCGGATGGCTGATCGGCTTGGGCATCGCCCTGATCGTGCTGGGCCTGATTGCCCTGGCCTATGTCGTGGGGGCCACGGTCGCCAGCGTGGTCTATATCGGCGTGCTGATGGCCCTGGGCGGCGTGCTGCAACTGGCCCATGCCTGGAGCGCCAAAGGCTGGAAGGGCTTTCTGCTCTGGAGTCTGAGCGGCGTGCTCTACCTGCTGGCCGGCGTGGTCGCCATCAGCAATCCATTGGTGGGTGCCACCATCCTGACCCTGATCTTCGGGGCCTTCCTGATCGCCTCCGGTTTTCTGCGCCTGTGGGTCTGGTTCCAGAACCGCGCCCAGGCCGGCGGCGGCTGGCTGGCTTTTTCTGGTCTGATTACCTTGGCGGCCGGCCTGATCATTGCCGCCGGCTGGCCGGGCAACAGCATCTGGGTACTGGGCCTGATTCTAGGCATAGACCTGCTGACCCAAGGCTGGGCAATTTTGCTGCTGGGCATGGCGGTCAAACGCAGCGATTCATAATTATATTTCGCGGCCGGCCACCACAGACAGGCGCTCCCGACAGCGCCTGTCTCTTGCCCAAACGCTCAAAACGACAGCTCCGGCAAACCGGCGTCACGTGTGCGCAGCCACGGCAAGCGGGCCCGCGCCAGCATGGCGGCATCGCCCTGGCTATCGCCATACGCCATATCCAGGCTGACCGACTCTTGACCCAGCCACATTTGCAGGCGCCGCACTTTTTCCTCGCCCCAGCAATTGGGGCTGCCCAGACCCGAAAAACGGCCCTGGCCATCAAACGCCAACTCGGTCGCCAGGACCTGCGCTATCCCTTCCTGATGCGCCCAAACCTGCAAATACAGTGACGGCGAGGCACTGACCAGTACCACCGTATCCCCACGACGGCGGTGCGCCCGTAGGCGCTCCAGCATTTCCGGACGCAAAAGCCCAGGCAGATACTCGCGCACATACACATCCGCCAGCGCCTGCAACTGGTCACGATCCAGTCCCGCCAAGGCGCTGGCCAAAAACCGCGCCTTGATGGCCTGACGACGCACCGGGCCACGATCCAGCCACAGCAGGCGGGGCAGACAAGCCAGATACGCCTTCAGGCATACGGTCCAGCCGCGCATGCGCCGCACAAAGTCCTGCAAACTGTCCCTGTCGGTAATCGTGCCATCGAAATCAAATGCAACCAGCACGCGCAGCCCTCCTGGCGGAAAACTGGCAGTGTATAGGAGCGGGAACCTGTGCGGCGACCTTTTTCAGACTAACGCGCCGGCATGTCGGCCGGCCCATAAACCAGATCGGCGCGTGCCTGCGCAGGGATAGCCGGCATGCTGTCGGCCCACTGAAGATACGTGTCCCGCATGCGTTGCAGCCGCTGCGGTTCGCGCCGCGCCAGATTGGATCTCTCGCGTTCGTCCTGGGCTAGGTCGAACAAGTATTCGTACTCGTCCACCTTCAGGTACTTCCAGTCTCCCTGGATCAGGGCATGCTGGGCGCGATGCTTCATGCGCCAGAACAGGGAACGTGTCGGATCGGGAGCGCCTACTCCACGCAACAGCGAAACTAAAGACGTGCCATCGGGCTCGTATTCCGAAGGGGGACGCACACCGGCCAGATCCCAGAATGTAGGAGCCCAATCCATGGTCATGCATGGGACATCCGTAATGCCTGGACGCACCACGGCAGGCCAGTGCACCACTTGCGGCACCCGAATGCCGCCTTCGGTCAAGTCCATCTTCCCGCCCACCAAGGGCCAATTATTGGAGTAGCGTTCGCCGCCATTGTCGCTGGTAAAAACAATCAAAGTATCGTGCAGCAGACCACACTCCTGCAACGCCACGCAAAGCGCACCGATGCCCTCGTCCATTTCACGGATCATTTGTCGATAAATATGGATGGAGCCGCTCTCAAGATCGCTGAGCCTGGCCGGAAAGGTGTAATCGCCTGTCTGCGACATGGCACGCGTCTGCCAGGGCCAGTGTGGCGCGGTGTAATGCAGACTCAGCAAGAAAGGGGCTTTATCCTGCCCCCGCCGGCGCACATACTGCACCGCTCGTTCGCTGAGCAAATCCGTCAAATAGCCCTGCGCCTGCACCGGCTGGCCATCCTGATACAAGGCCCCTTCGCCATTATTATCCGTATGGCGCAAATAATCCGCCCCGCCGGACAAAATACCCCAATGCTGCTCGTAACCACTGTGCAAAGGACCGAAATGCGGCGGATAGCCCAGATGCCATTTGCCGATCAACGCCGTGCGGTAGCCCTGCTCCCGCAGCAGCGAAGGCAAGGTAGGATGCTCGGGCGGCAGGCCCACAACCTTGTCGCCCTTAAAGCGCGGCGTCAACGGCTCTTCGGCACCGCCTCGTAAACGATACTGGTACCGCCCCGTCATCAAGGCAAAACGGGTGGGCGAACAGACCGGCGAATTGGCATAAGCCCTGGTAAACCGCAAACCCTGACGCGCCAGGCGGTCCAGATTAGGGCTGGTATCGGCCAGCCCGCCATAACAGCCCAGATCGGCATGCCCCAGATCATCGGCCAAAATAAATATGAAATTGGTCACGCCCTGTTCCTTACAAGGTTCCCGCCAGGCCGGCATCGCTAATAACCTGTTTGTAGCGGGCGCTGTCCCTGTCGATCTGCTGCTTGAACTCGTCCCGGCGCTTGATGGTGACATCCATGCCCAGCTCGCGCAACTTGGCGGCCATCGTCGGCTCGGACAAGGCCTGCACGAACGCGTCCTCCAGCCACTGCCGCTCCGCGCCATCCGTGCCTGCGGGCACAAAAAACCCGGTCCAACTGGCCACATCCACACCCGGAAAACCGGCCTCGCCCGCAGACGGCACCTGCGGCAGAATCGGCGTGCGCTCTTTTGTCGTCACCATCAAGGGGCGCAGCTTACCGGCCTTCAAATGCGGCAAAGACGGTGCCAGGGCATCGATCAGTACCGGCACATGGCCGCCCAGCACCGCCTGCAAAGCAGGCGTGCTGCCGTTAAAAGGCACGGGCGTGGGTGCCACGCCCGCCGCACGACTGATGACTTCCATGGCAATGCGCCCCGGCAAAGCACCATGCGCATACATGGAATACGCCGTCTGCCCCTTTTTAAGGCTGTCCACCCACTGCCCCACCGTCTGGATGCTGGAATCCGGTGGCACGCTCAACACCAAGGGCATGAATGTCGCCATCGCGACCGGCTCGAAATCCTTGGCCGGATCATAAGGCGCTTGTTTGTACAGAACCGGGTTGAACACCATGGTGGCATCAATGGCCGTCAGCACGGTATAGCCATCCGGCTTGGCGCGCGCCACATGGCGCGCAGCAATGGTGGTGTTGCCGCCGGGCCGGTTCTCGACCACAACGGACACGCCTTTTTGCTCCGATATTTTTTGCGCGATCAGGCGCGATAAGGTATCGGAGCCGCCGCCGGGCGCAAAAGGCACGACCAGCGTAATCGGCCGTTCCGGGTACTGGGCATGGGCGGGGGAACCGGCCATCACGGCCGCACCCAGAAAGAACACCAAGGCCGTATGTTGTATCTGATGCATCATATTGCTCCACCAAGTAATTGAAAAATCAGTCCAGCCGTATATCCAGACGGCGAATCAAAGGCTCGTACTTGCGCGATTCGGCCGCAATAAACTGCTCGAATGCCGCACCGGTACGCACATCGACGATCATGCCTTTGGACAAGAGACGGGCGCGCATCTGGGCCTGGTCCATGGCCTTGACCAGAGCGCTTTGCATCGCGGTCAGATCAGCCGCCGGAGTCTGTCGCGGAGCCACCACTCCCCACCAACTGGAAAAACGCAATGGCTGGCCAAGTTCAGTCAGGGTAGGAATCTGCTCGGCCTGCTCCAGCCGCCGATCCGCCGCCACCGCCACGGGCAAGACTCGCCCATCGGCAATCAAAGGTCCGCTGCCCACCAATAAATCAAAGATGAAATCCACCTCGCCGCCAGCCAGATCGGTCAATGCCGCCGCCGCGCCCCGATAAGGAATATGATCCGCCTGCACCCCCAGGTTCTGGGCCAGTTGGGCACCGGCCAGATGTGCCACCGTCCCTATGCCGGCCGACCCAAAGCGCAGGCGGCGCTGCTTGCCCAAGGCGCGCAAATCATCCAGCGTCTTTATCCCGCTGTCCGCCCGCACCAGCAATAACAAAGGCGCCTGCGCCAGCAAGGCCACGGGCTGCAGGCGCTCGGTTGCCTGTCGCTGGGCCGGTTGGCGAAACAAATAAGGATTCAGGGACAGTAAGCCGGTATGCGCAATCAAATAGTTGCGCTCGCCGGGCCGTTCGGCCAGCGTGGCCTGGATCGCCACCATGCCGCCTGCTCCGGGTTTATTCACGACCACGACAGGTTCGGACAAGGACTGGACCAGTGACGGTGTCAGATCTCGTGCCAGTTGATCGACAGCGCCGGCCGGAGGAAATGGCAGGACAAGATTAATAGAAGCTGCCAGCGCGAGCCCAGGAGTCCCGCACAGCACCAGCAGCCCGATTGCGACTCGTGACGCAGTTGCCCACATAATCATCTCCTATATGCCTAAAAATATACTGATGTATATTTTTAAATATAAAGGATCTGTTTTATGGACTCTATGCTTGATTTCCCTAAGCAGGCCATAGGCTTGGGAAACCTGACCAAAGCTGGAAATCAATCCTCAGCGTTACGATCCATATGCAAACCACCTTGAAATCGCGCATGCAGATCTGTCCACTGCGCTTGCATGGCCTGTTCGGCCGACAAGTCAGGACGCAGCCCTTTGGGCTCCAGGCGCATCAGTTCCAGACCGTAGCGGCTGGCTTGCAGATCCTGAGCGACGCAGGCTGCCTGCTGCGCCGCCTGCGCCGGGTGATCGCGCTTTAGGCTGCCCAAGACGCGCAAGCCTTGGGCGGCTTGTTCCAGCCGCCGCCGGACCGACGCGGCAATACTGACCGGCCAGACCTGCGTAAACACCAAATACATCACCGTATTGCCCAGCAAAACACCCATGACCCGATCACGGGCCGAATCCAGGTCCAGACTGGGGCCAAACCCGTGCAATACCACCAGGTAAAACGCGAAAGCGATCTGGATGCCCGCATATGAAATACGCTCCGGCCCATAAAAAACCCAGGCCCCCAGCAAGGACACCACAAACACCACCACCATCAAAGCGCCTATATCCACCAGATGCGGCACGACAAACAGGACCGTCAAAAAACCCAGTGCCGCGCCCAGCAGACAGCCCACTATGCGCAAAGCCAGCTTATGCACGGTTTCACCGGTGGAACCCAATGCCGCCACGTAGCAGGTAATCATGGCCGTATGTATGCCCTGCCAGTCCATCGCGCTGTACAACAAGTAACACAACACGGCCGCTGCCGTCGCCTTCAAGGCATGGTGCTGATACATGGGATTGGTCCATGCATCTGATGCCAAAAACGGTTCGCGCGGCGGGTCGGCCTTATCCGTAAGCCCCCCACCAGCCAGCGCCTTCAACGCCAGCCAAAGATCCATCGCCGCCCCGGCTCCTTGGGGCGACGCGGGCAACACGCCCACATCCGGCACGCGCCCTTGCTCCAGATCACGTGCCCACTGCCTGCACGCCTGCGCCCAATCCTGGCCTTGCTCGTTCGTCAAATCCTGTTCCCGCAAGGCCGCCACCGCCAGCAAGATCCGATAGGTATTCAAAATGGCTGGTTCCAGAATGGCCTGCTCCTGGGCAGGAACCAGATGAAACAGGCGCACCCATAACAAGCGTTTTTGCTGTACGGCCACGCCCAAGGCCAGATCCGCCCATAAGGCCTGCGCATCGGCCTGATCGAGCAAGGCGCTAGCGGCCAAACGCATGCGCGCCGCCAACTCGCGGCGCAACACCTTGTGCGGATACAGCCCAAAAAATAAATTGAACAGCAGCACCAGCCCCATAGGCGCACTGGCCATCAGCCAGGCATACAGCAAGGCTCGGGTGGCGATCTCGCCCACCGGCACATAACCGAGCAAGGTCAGGACAAAGGCAATGACCAGGGCCATAATGCCGCCTAAAGGCCCCAGCTTGCTGGCCACACCCAGAAACAATAAGGCAAAAGAGCTGATCGCCATCACCAGCAAACGCAGCGCCGGCGACTCAATGCTGAACTGGATGAGCGGCACCATCACCAGCACGACCAGCGACACCAGCACGACCAAGGCCAAGGCCAGTACTGAGCTTTCGCCCGAGTCCGACTTCATCACAAAGAAAATGACAAAGCAACTGACGGCCGATTCGGGAATGCCGTAGGTCATGGCCAGCATCACCATCAAGGCGCACAAAGCCGCTACCCGCCAACTGACCGCCAAGCGCCCCGGCGCAGGTTGCAGATCCTGCCAGACGGCCCACCCCAGGGCGGACAGGCGGGACTCAGCAGTCGCCATCGGCGTGAACAATCGTCGTGGCCGATGCACCCATGCGCATCAGGTTTTCGGGTGGGTTGTCCAGTCGAATCCGCACCGGAAAGCGCTGCGCCACTCGAACCCAGTTCAAGGACTTCTGGATATAAGGCAGGCTGCGGGGCAGATTGATCTGCTCCTGACTGCTCACGCCCCAGCCGATTTCCTCCACCTTGCCGCCCAGCTTGCGCGAAGGGTCGGCCAGCACGTACACAGTGGCGCAGGCCCCAGGCCGGATACGCGCCAGATCTGTTTCGCGGTACATGCCGGTCACATGCCAAGCATCGGTATCGATCAAGGTAAAGACGGATACGCCGGGCAGCAGATGCTCGCCGGAACCCACGCGCAGACCCACAATGCGCCCGTTGTGCGGTGCCTTGACCTGGGTGTGCTCCAGATCGCGCTGCGCCATGGCCAGACCGGCCTGACGCGCCTGCACCATCGCCTGCTCGGCCTGCGTATCGCCCACCAGCGCCTGGGCGGCCCCCGACTGTTCGATCGCCTGCTTGAGCGTCACCTCGGCATCGCGCTTGAGGGTATTGGCCTCCTCCAACTGTTGCTGCGACACATAGCCTTTGGCCGCCAGATTCGCCAGACGCCGCTGGCTTTGCGTGGCCATAGCCAGATTGGTGCGCGCGCGGGTGATCTGATCGTCGGCGATGGTGGCATTGTGCCCTTCGGCACGCACGGCGCGCTGCTTGAAGTCCAGCGTGGCCTGGGCCACCGCCAGTTCCGCCTGGGCCTGTTCGTGCCGCAGCCGGTAAAACTCGGGGTCAACGGTAAAAAGCAGTTCGCCCTGGCGCACATATTGCCCATCACGTACGGCCATCTGCTCGATGCGACCGGGCAAAGAGCTGGACACATGCACGACGTCTGCGCCTAAGACGGCATCGTCCGAAGCCGGATTGTTCGCCGCGCGCTGCATATACCGCCAGCCCAACAGCACAGCGGCGGCCACCGCCAACACGGTCACCAGCCAGGCCAGTTTCTTGCGGGAAGAAGGATTGCTTGCCGGGTTCATGGCCTTGTCACTCGAAGAAAAAAAGAAGCGCAGCAAAAGTCAGGGCCAATGTCAACGACACATACACGGCCAAGCGGGCCGGCAAAGCGTCGTCCACGCCGCTGCGGATCAAAAGCACGCGCAGCAAAACAGTCAGCACAATGGCACCCAGCACAGACACCAGCCAGGCCGGAAAATACGAACCGGCAATATAGACCGTGGGTGCACCCGCACATCCCCCCAGCAGCGCAGCACCTGCCACCCCTACGCTCAACCACATACCCCTCATGCCATCTCCTTGAGCCGGAAAAAACGGCATCCGCACGCCTTAAACCGAACCGCCACGATTGTATCCCGGAAGGTCGCGCCTTCTTTCCAGTCATACTTTATGCATATAGAAAATACAACTTTTAATTTTTATGAATATTAATTATATTGCAGCTACCGAGACTCCATGCTAGATCTCCAGCAATGTTAATGATTATGAACGACGTCAATCTGGCTTTAACCTTGTTGACCGCCGCCCTGATCAGCAACAGCCTGATCACGATCATTTCCACTCCCGCTCCTGCTCCGCTGATGCGGATTTTCCTGCAGTGTCGAGCAGCCAGGTATTTCAATCACGGCATCACTCCGAATGCCAATCTTTTTTATATCTGTTTTGCCTCCCCTTCTTTTTTTAAATGGATGGCAAATTTCCACAGAAAACTTTATCAGCGCCCGCATCGGCATTGTTGCCCTGGCGCATGCGCGCTCATCCTTATGAGCCTGCTCGGACTGGTACATCCGCTGAATGCGCCGATGCGAACGCCCCGCAAGCCGCTATGTACCATCGCTCCCCATCCCCTCTTTCCATAAGACAGGCCATGCCCACTCCCATGTATCTAGGACAGTCCCGTAATGCGCAACGCCACCGACTCGCCTACCGCAGCCGGGGTTCGGCCTGTGCCTGTACCCATCCGGCCATCCCCCTGATCCACCGCCGTCTTGAAAGCGGCGGGCCGGCCCGCCGCCAACAGTCCGCCGCCGCACCGACGCAAGAGATAGCCGCCTTCCAATCCGACAACGCGCTGGAACAAAAGCCGCTGGCCCTGGCGGCCAAGACCTATCTGGTCAATCTGCGCCTGTTCGACGGCCAGAGCACCCGCTTGCAAGAAGGCCTGGCCGTACAAATAGATCAGGGCCGCATCGCCGCTGTTCTGAACATAGCTCAGGTGCCCGCCGACGCCACCACCCTGGACTGCCGCAACAAAGTGCTGATGCCCGGCCTGATCGATGCACACTGGCACAGCCTGCTGTGTAGTGTGGATCAGATGACCGCCATGATGGCCGACCCGGCCGATCTGCATCTGATAGCGGCCAAAGAGGCGGAACGCACTTTGCTGCGCGGCTTTACCTCCGTGCGCGACGCAGGCGGCCCGAGCTTTTCTCTGAAACGCGGCATAGACATGGGACTGCTGCACGGCCCGCGCATCTACCCCTCGGGGGCCATGATCGCCCAGACCGGCGGCCATGCCGACTTTCGCATGCGCTACGAGCTGCCGCGCACAGACGGCGATCTTAGCCATGTGGAGCGGGCCGGCGTTGCCTGCATCGCCGATGGGGCCGACCAGGTGCTGCGCCGCGTGCGCGAACAATTAATGCTGGGGGCCAGCCAGATCAAGCTGATGGCCGGCGGCGGCGTCACTTCGCTGTACGACCCGCTGGAAGGCCTGCAATTCAGTGATGCGGAGCTGCGCGCCGCCGTCGGTGCCGCCCAGGACTGGGGAACCTACGTCATGGTCCATGTGTACTGCGCCAAAGGCATACAGCGCGCCGTCAAGGCAGGCGTACGATCCATCGAGCACGGCCAGTTGGCCGACGAAGAAACCGCGCGCATCATGGCCGGCGAAGGCGTCTGGTGGAGCCTGCAGCCCTTTCTGGGCGACGAGGATGCCAACACCCAGCGCGACCCGCGCAGCCAAGCCAAGCAACAGCAAGTGGCCACCGGCACCGTGCGTGCCTACGAGCTGGCCCAAAAGCACCAGATCCAGACAGCCTGGGGCACAGACATCCTGTTCAGCCCACAACATTTGCCGCGCCAGGGCCATATGCTGGCCAAGCTGACCCGTTTCTACGACCCGCTGACCGTGCTGAAGATGGCAACCGGCGACAACGGCCGCCTGCTGCAACTATCGGGCCTGCGCAATCCGTACGAAGGCGAACTGGGCGTAATCAAACCCGGCGCACTGGCCGACCTGCTGCTGATCGACGGCGACATCGAACGCAATCTGGACTTTCTGGACAATCCCGCACAAAACCTGCGTCTGATCATAAAAAACGGGCACATCTATAAAAATTCACTGCGCTAGATGTCCGTCAACAGCTGAACTCCCACACGGTCCCCTTTTGTTTTTCCTCAACCCAATCACTTTTGACACTTGCCCGGCCAAGCCATTCATTAAGGTATCCGCCTGCCAATACATACTAAACTCAAATACCCTCCCCCTACTTGGCCTGCCTTATGCTTTCTGAACTGTTATTGTTGATCAAACTCCTGGGACTGGGCCTGGCCTTTTTGCTGCCACTGGCCAACCCGCTGACCTCCATGGCACTGTTCCTGTCGCTGAGCGAATCCATGAGCAGTCAGGAGCGCCAGCGCCAACTGCGCCAGGCCACGCTATACGTCTTTGCCGCTTTGCTGGTCACCCACTACGCCGGAATCTGGATCATCGACGCCCTGAGCATTTCTATGGTGGACATGCGTATCGCAGGCGGCCTGATCGTGGCCTATATCGGCTTTCGCATGCTGTTCCCCACCCCCATCAGCACCGTGGTCGCCCACGCTGCCGACCAGTCCAATGCCGATAACAGCATCGCCTTCGTGCCACTGACCATGCCCGGTACGGTAGGGCCGGGCACCATGGCCCTGATCATCAGCGCTTCCTCCAAAATAGACAGCCTGCACAGCCAGTACCCACAATGGATGCTGCTGGCCGCCCCACCCCTGCTGGCTGCGTTGATCGCCTTACTGTTCTATGTATGCCTGCGCTCTTCCACCCGCATCGTCAAACTGATCGGACATAACGGCGTGGACGCCATCTCGCGCATCATGGGCTTTTTGCTGGTCTGCATGGCCGTCCAACTGGTGCTCGAAGGCGTACAACAATATGCCGCCAGCCTCCTGATCCATCACGCCACTGCCGCTTCCTGACGTCATGCGACCCCTGACCTTGCGCTTTACCCGCGTCTGCCTGCTGACGGCTTTTGCGCTGGCCCTGGCGGCCTGCGCCACAAGCCAAAGCGCCGATCCGTCCGCCGCCGCCATGCCCGCACGCGACCCGGTACCGGAGCCGCCCCGCCTGCATACAGACACAAACACCGTCCCCGCCACTGCGCAGTTGCTGCCCGGCCACGACTACACCCTGCCCGAACTGATTGATCTGGCCCAGCAACTGAATCCCAGCACCCGGATTGCCTGGGGGCAGGCCCAGCAAGCCGCGCAAGCCGCAGGCATGGTGCAAAGCGCCTATCTGCCGCTGATCTCGGCCAACATCGTGGGCGGCTATATGCGCAGCGACCGCAGCGACAGCACCCGCGTGCTCGGGCGCGACCTGGAACTGGACTACGACAGCCATCTTAGCGGGGCCATCCCAGCCCTGACCCTGAAGTGGCTTTTGTTCGACTTCGGCAAGCGGGCCGCGCTGCAGAAGGCCGCCGACCAGTTAGCATTGGCCAGCCGCATTACGTTCAGCGGCGTCCACCAGGCCGTGATTGCCGAGGTCTCCATCAGCTACTTCAACTACAACTCGGCACGCCGACGCGAACAGATCGCTGCCCAAGGCCTGAAAAACGCCACGCTGATCGAAGACATTGCCATAGAACGCGAACGCAATGGCTTGGGCACGCGCATCGAAGTGGCGCAAGCACGCCAGCTCAAGGCCCAGGCAAGGCTGCACCATGTCAATGCCGGCACCCAGGCCAGACAGTCCTACCAGATTCTGCTGGGAGCAGTGGGCCTGTCACCCGACAGCGAACTGGCCGTGGCCGACAGCAGCACGCGCGCCTTGCCCCAGGAACTGGACATCCCCGCTCCGGCCGCCTTGCAACAAGCCATCGCCCAGCGTCCCGATGTCCAAGCCATGCAGGCTGCCCACCAAGCCAGTCTGGCCGGCATAGAATCAGCCCAGGCCAGCTTCAGGCCCACGCTGGCACTGATGGGCTTTGTCTCCAAGCGCATGGGTTCGCTTAATGTGGGCCACTTGCCTGAACTCAGCACCCAGAGCGCTTCCAGCGGTGCCGTACTGGCCCTGTCAATTCCTCTGTACGATGCCGGCTTGCGCGCCAAACAGACACGGCAAGCCCAGCTACGCGCCCAGACCGCCCACGAACAAGTGCAGAAAACCGAGAAAGACGCGCACAAACAAATGGTCATTGCCGCCGACGCCCTGCGCGCCGCCCTGACCGCCCATCAGGCCGCCGATGCGCTGGTGCAAGCTGCCCAGATTACCTACGACGGCGCGCTGGAGTCCTACCAGGAAGGTCTGACGGGCATGACGCTGCTGACCGAAGCCCACAACGGCCTGTTGGGGGCTCAAGAAGCGCAAAGTGCCGCCCACGCCGCCGCCCTGGCCGGTTCAGTTAATCTGGCGTTTGCCATGGGTGCCCTGAACCAGGCACCGGTCAACTGATCGATTGCATCACAGCCACCGTACAATCCCATCCCCTGTTTGGGGTATACAAACAGCACTGACCGGCTGGCTATGATCCCCCCACCTATTCTGCCCAGACCCGGCACACAGACCGGCAGGGCAGCATCATCTGGCTCGGGGAAAACGGATCATGCCCATTACAAGAACACTCGGTCGCGCCGCTGGCGGCGCTCTTTTACTGGCCGCGCTAGGCGGCTGCGCCACACAGGTCGGCAACCTGCCACCCGCGCTGAACCCACAGGTTCAGCCCGCCAGCGTGCATCTGCCCGCCGGCGCAGTGGTCAGCATCCAGTTCCCCATGCTGGTCAGCCCTGCCGCCAAGGCAGCCCTGCAAAACGATTACCCCTGTCGCTACATCCGTTTCCTGGACCGCCCCTTTGCCGGTTGCAGCGGCTCGGAATTTAGCGGCGACTATGCGCCACTGCTGTTTGAAAGCTCGACCTACTATTCGGCGGAGCTCAAGACCGTATTAGGCCGCTACCTGCCCGAACATGCCATCCGTCTGGAGCCGCAACGCGTAGACTATGCCGATGGGCGTTTCACGACCACGCCGCTGCTGGCCTCCACCAGCCCCAGCGTGCTGGTGATCGAACTGTACGACTTTCCCAACGCCGTGCGCAGCGCTCAGGGCGCAGGCTACGCGCCGACCATCAATCTACGCACGGCCGGTGCCCAAAGCCCCAAAACCTGCGGCAATCTGCTGGTATCGGCCGGGCACCTGACCTTCAAGCCGCTCGCGGAAAACGCCTGCATACAGGCCGACGCACGCCGCGTCGGCGGCTTTTCGCCACTGAGCTATTTCGACGCACAGCCCCCCGAACTGGTGGACTACCCCAAGCAAGATAAAGCCCTGCACGCACCCGGCCAACTACTGACACTGCCCATGCTGTGGGAAAAGAACAAAGACGACTATATTCAAGCCAGCACTGCAGACGGCTTTGTCGTCAATGCCCGTAGCATCGACAACGCCACATCAGACTGGATCGCCCGCGTCAGCGCCCACCTACTGACCCAACTGGATATGCAGCAAGCTTTCCAGGCTGGCCTGGTTCATTACGCTGCCGACTACGATGCTGGATTAGCACAGCGCCTTGCCGCGCAAACGCTGCAAGCCGGCGACGACCGCAAGATCACCATACTGAACACCTTGCTGAACACAGAAAACCAGTGGCTGGCCGCCGAGAATCAGGCCATCGCCCAAGGCATCCTGAACGGCCGCTACGGCCAGAGCTTTCGCAGCACGCGACTGCTGCTGGCCCAGGCATACAATAAGTCGCAATCTCTGGGATGGCTGCAGGCAGGTGCCACATTGCTGGCCGGATTCAGCTCGGGCCTGCTGGGCGGGGTCGGAGCGTACAACCCCAGCGCGCTCATGAGCCAGACCCTCGCCAACGAAAGCTACTTTGCCGCCCGTCAGGACGAGCTGGGTCAGACACTACTGCAAGAACTGAACCCCGGCGTCACGCTGCGCGATCAGGTCCTGGAAGTCAACATCGAAGGCCTGAAGCAGAACATCAGCGGCGAGAGCCAAAGCCAGATCCGCAGTCAGTTGCTGGCCATCTACCAAAAGCTGGCCCGGTCATGATCCGGCACGCCGCCCTGGCCGCCATTTTGTGGGTCGCCGCCCTGCCCGCGCACGCCGCCTGCACGGCACCGCTACGCGAATTCGCGCTGCTGGCTGAAATCGGTGCCAGTACCGACACCGTCGCGGCCTACCGGGCCTTACCCGAGGCCTGCCGCTCGGCCCTGCTCCAAGCCGGCAAGGGACAGACTTTGCCGGCCCCGACCGACACAGCGGCCATCCTGTCGCTGGGCCGCCGCGTGCATCAAGATCAAATTGCGCAATCCTCCAACCGCACCTTCGAGCAACTGGCCCAGGCCGATATTCCCGACGCCAACGCCAATGCACTGCAAGGCTTAGGACCGGATAACGCATTCCAGGCGCTGTCCGGCATGGCGCTGGATATCGCCTCGGCCGGACTGGCCAGCCAGCAGCGCTGGGACGAATCGCGCCTGCTGGGCAGGATGGCGCGCCAAATGCGCGGCAACGAACGACACTGGTCGCAATACGGTTCCCTGACCGACGCAGGCGGCGCAACGGGAATAGACAGCAGCGCCACCGGCCCCGGCGGCTCCTCGCCAGCCGGCAGCAATATCATCACCACCCCGGCCCTGCCCATGCAGGCCGTGCAGAACGCGGACTGCATGGGCGATCTATCCTTTCTGGCCCCGCAGATGCGTGCCTACACCGCGCCGGAGCTGGTCCAGGTACGCGAAAGCCTGCTGGGCATAAAAATACAAGAGGCCCTGGCGGACGCGCGGCGCGTCAAGCCGGACAAACAACAGGCCATTGCCGAGTTTCGCCGCAGCGTCCAAGCCGCGATCGAGCAGGCCCAGATCGCTGCCGATGCCGCCGAGAATACGGACGGCTATGGCAATGTGGCCGTTCCAAAGGCTTTGAGCGACGAACTGCCGCTAGGCTATTCCTGTGGTCAAGGCAGCGCCGTCCATGCCTCCTCGGTCTGCATGCTGATCATGCTGCGTTGGCAGGCGCTGGCCCTGAGCAGCATGGTCGAACTGATACCGCGCTGCTGGCGATAGCCCTTCATGCATGGATGCGGTACTTGACCAAGCCGCTGCCTGTGGGTACTTTTGCTGTCACGCCTCGCACTCCCCTGGGGATCATGATGCACGTACCGCACTTCACCCTGAATACCCAAGGCCGGGACATCGCCGTCGGCGATATTCACGGCAGTTTCAGCGCCCTGCAGGCGGCCTTGCGCCAGATCCGTTTCGACCCCGACAAAGACAGGCTATTTTCCGTCGGCGACCTGGTCGACCACGGCCCCGAGTCCCGGCAGGTCCTGGACTGGCTGGCCCAGCCTTGGTTTCACGCAATTGCCGGCAACCACGAACTGATGACCTGGCGGCGAGCCATAGGCCAACCCGTCCAGGAATTCGACCACCGCGTGCTGGGCGGCTTGTGGCTGGACGACTGCCCACCCGACGAACAGCAACGCATTGCCCAGGGCCTGCAAACCTTGCCCCTGGCCATGGAAGTGGCCACACCCGACGGTCTGGTGGGCATCGTGCATGCCGACTTCCCCTACGAAGACTGGACGGCCATCCATGACCCTGCCTTCGATGCCGACGATCAATACGTCTGCATGTGGTCCATAGACCGCTACGAATCGCGCTACGCCGAGCCGGTGCGCAACATCCGCGCCCTCGTCCACGGCCATCGCACCACCCGCAGCATGCTGCGCCTGGGCAATGTGTACTTTATTGATACCGGCGGCTGGCGCCTTGGCGGCCATTTCACGCTTCTGGATCTGCACACCCTGAGCCCTTTACGCTGACGCGCCGGTCCCCATTTCGCTATACTGTCGCGCTGCACAGGTTCGATCAGCCTGATTAACGTGTGTCATGTCATGCTCACGAGGAGCACTCATTTGAACCGCCGAAACTTCATGCTGGCGACCCCGACCGCCGCGCTTGGGTCCTTGATCCTGCCATCCACCAGCGTCGCAGCGCCCGTGGCCGTCCACAACAACACTCAACTATTGCCCCGTCGCGGCAAAGGGCCGCGCATCGTCATCTGCGGAGGCGGCTGGGGCGGCATGACGGCGGCACGGCATCTGGTCAGGCTCATCCCCAACGCGGACGTCGTTTTGCTCGAACGCAACCCGACCTTCTGGTCCGGCCCCATGAGCAACAAGTGGCTGATCGATATCGTCAATACTGATTTCCTTAACCACGACATGCTGGCCCCGGCCATCAAATATGGCTACACGCTAGTCAACACCGAAGTCACCGCCTTCGAGCGCGACAAGAAAATCGTGCGCACCACCCAGGGTGCCATTTCCTACGATTACCTGATTTTGTCCGGCGGCATACGCAACGCCTACGACGCCTGGTTCGGCAACGACCTGCATGCCGCAGAATATACGCGCCAGCATTTTCCCAACGCCTACATTCCCAACGCGGAAATGTTCGCGCTCAAGAACAAGCTCAAAGCCTTCAAGGGCGGCACCATCGTCATGACGCTACCGCCGCCCCCGCACCGCTGCCCACCGTCGCCTTACGAGCGCGCCTGTCTGATGGCCTGGCACATCAAGCACAACAAGATTCCGGGCAAAATCATCATCCTGGACCCCAAGCCCAAGATTGCCCCTATCGGCGAGGGCTACCGCGCCGCCTTCGAGGAACTGTATCCAGACATCATCACCCACGTGCCCAATGCCGTCGTGCGCGAGGTCGACCCCTTTAACAAGCGCATCAAGACCGCTGCGGGCGATTTCGACTTTGACGACGCCGTGCTGATGCCGCCCCACCAGGCCGCCGACATGGTCTGGCACGCCGGCCTGATCGGCACCGACCCAGACGGCAAACCCACAGGCTGGGCCGATATGCACCCGCGCCTGTACACCGCCAGAAGCGACCAAGATGTCTACATCGTGGGTGACTCGATGGGCTTTATCTCCGACCAGTTCGGCCATTACCCGAAAAGCGCGCACGTGGCCCACGCCATCGCCAAAATCGTCGCCCAGAATATCGCCGAGCGGGTGGCTGGCAAGGACGTGGTACCGGTACTGCCAGACAACCTGTGCTACATGATGGTCAACGGCGATCCCCAGGAAGAGATTTCCGTTAAATTTGAATACGAAGTAGACCCCAGCGGCAAAGTGCTGCAGACACAGATCGACATGGATGTGCGCACCAGCGACCTCGTCCAGGAAGACTTCCAATGGATCAAGAGCCGTTTCAATGACTTTCTCTAAGACACCCGCACGCTTTGCCCGCCGCCGCCAGTTACTGTTGGGTGCGGCCGCGGGCCTGGGCACCGCCTGGGCTCCCACTGTGCTGCAGGCACAGCCGGCCTTCCAGCAGCTCCTTAAACCCGCCACGCCCGCCCAAGTGCAGGCCATCGTGGACGAATTCCTGCAAGGCGCGGTACCGCTGGAACAAGGCCTGAAACTGGAAATGCCGGTCTTGGGCGACAACCCCTCTGCCGTGCCGGCCAAGGCGATTCTGGAACTGCCCATCACCCCGGACTCGTACTGCAAGGAACTGGTCATCCTGGCCGAAGGCAATCCCCATCCGCTGGCCTGCCGGTTTACCTTCACCCCACTGGCCGGCACCACCGAAGTGGCGGTGCGGCTACGCCTGATCGAAACCCAACACGTACGCGCCCTGGCCCGCATGAGCGATGGCCGCTGCCTGAGCGCACGCCACCACATCACCGTAACCGCCGGCGGCTGCGGCATGTAAACCAAGAGACATCATGAGCAAACCACGTATCTGGATCAGCAATGCCTCGCCCAAGGCCGGCGAACTGGTGCGCGTGCGCGCCCTGGTCGAACACCGCATGGAAAGCGGCCTGCGCCAAGGCGCAGACGGCAAGGAAATCCCGCGCAACATCATCAAGGTATTTCAAGCCACGTTGGATGGCGAACCCTTGTTCACCTGGAACCCCGAAACCGCCATTTCCCAGAACCCCTACATCGAGTTCACTTTTGTCGCGAGTCGCTCCGGTCAGTTGCAGATGAGCTGGACTGACGATGCGGGCACCACCATCACCGGACAGACCTCCCTGACCCTGGCGGGCTGATTTACAACACTGGGGGCCGGGTCCAAAAAACCGGCCACGCCAGCATCCACGCCCTTCATGCCTCCGGTGCATATGCACATGCCGTTCAGTCCTGATGAGAATGCTACTCTTGGCCTCCTCTCATTCCCACTGTTGCAAACGGATACGTAAAACGCCATGCGCACTCCCCACCTAGGCCGACTGGCCGCTATCGCCCTCCTTGCCTGGAGCGCCGCCCCCTTGTCGGCGTGGGCCGGGCAATCCACGTTCGATGTCACGGTTGCCGCCGGCTCCTGTGCCAATTGCCACGGACCGGGCGGACAATCGAACACGCTCATCCCCACCCTGGCCGGACGCCCCGAAGCAGTCCTGCTGTCCCAATTACAGGCCTTCAAATCCGATGCGCCGCCTCCCAACACCACGATCATGAACCGCCTGATCAAAGGCTTCAGCGACGACGAACTGGCCGCCCTGGCCCGTCATTTCTCGCAGATCACTGTCAAACCCAACACTGGTACGGAAGGCCGCTGATATGAAATCCCCCGCAACATTCACCCGTCGCCAATGGTTGAGCCGTGTCGGACAAACGACTGCGGCCGGTGTCGCCCTGCTATCGGTTCCCGGTCTGGCCCGCGCAGCGGCCGGGCAGGTCGTGGTCATCGGCGGTGGCTTTGGCGGCGCAACCGCCGCCCGCTACATCAAGCAACGCAACCCGGCCATCCAGGTCACCTTGGTCGAACCATCGCGCACCTTCTATACCTGCCCCTTCACCAATCTGTATCTGGCTGGCCTGCGCACCTTCGAGCAGCAAGGCCACGGTTTTGACGACCTGCGGGCCGCCGGCATCACCGTCGTTCACGATGTCGCCACTGCCGTCGATACCACCGGCAAAAAAGTGACGCTGTCCCAGGGACAGGTGTTGCCCTACGACAAACTGCTGCTCTCGCCCGGCATCGACTTTCGCTGGGGTGCGCTGCAAGGCTACGACCAGGCCGCGGCCGAACTGGCTCCGCACGCCTGGAAAGCCGGAGATCAAACGCGCCTGCTCAAGCGCCAACTGGACGCCATGCGCGACGGCGGCACCTTCGTCATGGTGGCACCGGAAAACCCCTTCCGCTGCCCGCCCGGCCCCTACGAACGGGTCAGCATGGTGGCGCACTACCTTAAGCAAAACAAACCCAAATCCAAGATTCTGATCCTGGACGCCAAAGACGCCTTCTCCAAACAGGGCCTGTTCCAGGACGGTTGGAAAAAACACTATGGCGACCTGATCGAGTGGGTGCCCATGTCCAAGGACGGCAAGGTCGTGCGCGTGGACGCCAAGAACCTGAGCGTGGAAACCGAATTCGGCCAGATCCATAAAGCGGACGTGCTGAACGTCATCCCGCCCCAGAAAGCCGGAGCCATCGCCGAAAAAGCCGGTGTCACCAACGCCAGCGGCTGGGTACCCATCAAACCCGATACCTTCGAATCCGAGCTGGTGGCCGATGTCTACGTGGTGGGCGACGCCACCATTGCCTCGCCCATGCCCAAGTCCGGCTTTGTCGCCAACACGCAAGGCAAAGTGGCCGCTGCCGCCATCGTCAACGCGCTGGCCGGCAAACCCGCTGCCCAGGCATCTTTTGCCAATACCTGCTACAGTCTGATCGCCCCGGATTACGGCATCTCGGTCGGCCACCTGTATGGTGTTGCGCAAGGCAAAATCGTCGAAGCATCGGGCGGTGTCAGCCCCAAAGAGGCCGATGCCACCTTCCGCAAACTGGAAGCCCAATACGGCGAAGCCTGGTACAAGGCCATTACCCGCGACATTTGGGGTACGCGCGCCTGAACCAGGGGCTTTCTCTATCCACCACCTTCTTTCGCGCATGGAAAACACTGAACTCGTACTCTGGACCAGCCTGGCCATCGGCATTCTATTCGGCGTTTGCGCCCAGGCCACGGGTTTCTGCCTGCATCGCGGCTTAAAAGAAGTCTGGACCGGACGCAGCGGCTACAAACTGCACGCCTTCGCCGCGGCCCTGGCCGTTGCCCTGGCCGGTACCCAACTGGCCTATGGGCAGGGACTGGTCGACATCGGCCGGTCTCTATACCTGGCCCCCACCATCTCGTGGCTGCTGCTGCCGTTGGGCGGACTGCTGTTCGGTCTGGGCATGGGCCTGGCCAATGGTTGCGGCGCGCGCGCCCTGGTCTTGCTGGGACAGGGCAATCTCCGCTCCCTGGTGGTGTTGCTGTGCCTGGGCATTGCCGCCTATATCACGCTGACCGGCCTGCTGGCTCCACTGCGTCTGTACTTAGCGCAAATCAGCAGTCTGACCCTGCCCGCCGCCACACTGGCACCGGGCCTGCCCAGAACCGTGCTTGTCTGGACGCTAGTAGGGGGACTGCTGCTGTTTGCCCTGTCGCCCCGCCAAAGCGGCCAGCGGCTGGGCGACCTGCTCGGCGGCCTGGTCATCGGCCTGCTGATCGTGGCCGGCTGGCTGACCACAGGCTGGCTGGGCAACGACCCGTTCGAGCCACAGCCTGTCACATCACTCAGTTTTGTGGCTCCAGTCGGCGATGCCATCCAATACGCCATGATCGCCACCGGCATGAGCCCGCGCTTTGGCATACTGCTGGTGCTGGGCGTGCTGAGCGGCTCCTTCCTGACCGCCCTGCTGCGTGGTCGCCTGCAACTGGAAGGCTTTGAATCCCCCCGCCAGATGGCCCGCTACATTGCCGGCGGCTTGCTGATGGGCGTGGGCGGCATCCTGGCCCTGGGTTGCACCATAGGCCAGGGACTGACCGGTCTGTCCACCCTGGCCTACAGCTCCTTCATTGCCGCCTTGGCACTGGTGGCTGGTGCCCGTCTGGCCCTGGCGCTGAACCCAGACAAGACCTGAATCTGGGCCTGCCTGACCGGAACAGCATTTCCGATCAGGCAGACCGTACTGACAGCAACGGCGCTTAAAAGTCCATCGACGCCGACAACATAAAGGTGCGCGGGGCCCCCAAGCCCAGGCTGGTGTAATGCGGCTTGGCCCAATACGCCTTGTTGGTCAGGTTAAGCACACTGGCCCGCACCGTCACCGGACGTCCGGCCACCGTAGCGGCATAACGCGCCCCTACATCAAACAAGGTCCGGCCCGGTGCCGCCAAGGAATTATCCGCATTGATGTACTGGCGCGATACCGTCGTCGCATTCGCCGTCAAGGTCAGCCCCCGCGCCCAGGGCGTATCCCACTCCACCCCTGCCTTGGCCTGCCACTTGGGAATGCCGGTAGCCTGCCTGCCCTGGTTCACGCCGCCCGCTGTCTGGGTCATCTTGGCATCGATGTAGGCAATCCCCCCCATCAAGCGCACGTTTTCCATCGACGAACCGAAGAACGTCCATTCGATTCCCCGGTTACGCTGCTCGCCGCCGAAAGAAAAAATAGCACTGGCCGGGTCCAGATAACTGCTGGGCCGCTTGATCTCGAACAGGCTGACCGTATGGGCAAACTGCCCCAGATCGAACTTCAGGCCCACTTCCTTTTGCCGGGTCTTGAACGGCGCAAACACCTCGCCGGCATTCAAGGCCGTGGTTGGCGCAATCGCCCCCTGGCTCAAGCCCTCGATATAGTTGGCATACACAGATAGCTCGTCCGTGGCCTTGATCAACAATGCCGCCGCCGGGGTCGTGGCGCTTTGATCGTAACGCTGGCCCATGCGCTTGCCGGTCACCCCGTGAAAACTTTCCGTGACTACATTCTGACGACGCAGCCCCAGCGTCAATTGGACACGCTCGTCGGCAAACGACAAGGTATCGGCCAGTCCGTAACTGGTCAGGCGCGTTTCGCTGCGGTTGATCGGCTGAGGATTAAACAACGATGGACGCGGCCCCCAAACCGGATCATACAAATTGGTGACCCAATCCTTGGACAGCACGCCACGGCGCGCATTTAACTGATAGTCCTCTTTATAGTGGGTCACATTCATGGCAAGGCGATGCCCGACTGGTCCGGTCTGGAACTGCCCTTGCACCCCCACTTCCCCCGACTTGCGCTTGACCTTGTCGGACACATCGCCCAGATTGGTCCGATAGTCACCCGCGCTGTTGAACACCTGAGCGACCGCCGAGCTTTGCGAGGCAAAATCCGTCCTGCTGGTACCGGCGGCCGCATACGCCATCCAACGCTCGTTAATATCAAACTCGCCGCGCAGCATGGCACCCTGGTCCTTGACATCGTTAAAGGCCCAGCTCGGGTTAAGCAAGGTATCCGGACTGGGCGGCGCGGGCAATTCCAGCCCAGGTGCCAGAGTAATGCCCCGGGTCGGGCCATCCACACGTTCCTTGCTGTGGTACAGATCGGCCGACAAGCGCACCCGCTCTGCACGCCAGTCCATGCCCACCGAGGCCAGCTGAACTTTCTTTTTCTGATCGCGTACCGCACTTTCGCCGTCACGATAAACGCCATTGACCCGAATACCGAACTGCTTGTTTTCGCCGAAACGCCGTCCCATGTCGATATGCCCGCCAAATTCGCTGTCCGACATATAGGTAGTCGTCAAACGCAGCAGGGGATCGTCACCGGCGCGCTTGGGCACCAGATTGACCGCTCCGCCAACCGACCCTTTAGGCGGCATACCATTCAGCAAGGCCGACGGCCCTTTCAAGACCTCGATGCGCTCGAACATCTCCGGCGAGCTGCGATAGTACGGGGCCATGCCGGCCAAACCACCAACGGTCACATCACCAATATTGGATGCAAAGCCGCGAATCGAAAAACTCTCCAGATTCTGCCCGGCCACCCCGCTGTTAAAAACCGTAGGATCGGTCGCGGCGATCACATCGCTGATGTCCCTGGCCTGCCGGTTCTGAATAAACTCCTCGGTATAGCTGACCGTGCTGAACGGCGTTTCCATGAAATCCTTGTCGCCCAGCAACCCTACACGCCCACCCGTGGCCACTTGCCCACCCGCATACGCCGGAAGTACAGCTTCGGTGCGCCCCTGCACCGTCACACTGGATAACGTCGGCACATCCCGGCTTGCCGCTGCAGAATCAGCCAGCGGCGCATCTGCTGCCTGCACTGGGACTGCCGCCAGCGCCAAGCCTACCAACAAGGCATTGCGCACCGCCATCGCCGTGCCATTCAAACCAAAAACAGGCTGGTTCACCGCTTGCGCCGCCGATACCGTGCTAAGCCCACATAGCTGACGTGCGCTCATGCCCGTTCCCCTTGTGCCTGGGCAGAAGCAACATGGATACAAATATCAATAATACGAACGTAAATCATTTTGATAAGCAATCAATAAATAAAAATAAAAAATCACGGAGCCATCAAATCACGCGCAGTACACACGACACAGCTGGAGCCGGAGCATGCCCCACGCCACCACCACCACCACCACCACCACCACCACCACCACCACCAACAACAACAACAACAACAACAACAACAACAACAACAACAACAACAACGCAGAACACCACAATGGCAAAGCGCAGCCGACACACCCAATTCATCAGCCACTAATCAATAAGCCAACTAATAAAATTAATGCTATACCCTACTGAAATCAGTCCCTTACCCTAGCCAACGGCTTGATGACAGCATAATCACGTCAATTAGTTACATCATGCTAAACTAATTAATCGCAAATAACAATCATTCTCGACACTGTCGGGAACACTCTATGACCGAGACAAAAACTCGAAGCGGCCCAGGCCGCCCACGCACCATCACTTCCGAGCGCATCATCCAGGCAGGCACCGAATTAGGCCTGCGCCACATCACGTTCACCGGACTGGCGGCCAAGCTAAAGGTCAGCCATATCGCGCTCTATAAACATGTGTCCGGCCTGGAGGCGCTGAAACGTCTGGTGGCCGACGCCATCTTCCTGCGCTGGCCTTTCCCCGATCCGGAACAAGGCACACTGAGCGATCTGGAACAGTATCTGCACACGTTAAGCGCCTCTTTCCAGGCGCTGATCAAGACCCATCCGGGCCTGTCTCCCTACCTGCTGCGCCGGGCAGCGGCTTCACCCGCCATGTTGGAAAAAATCGCCGCCCATCAGGCCCGCGTCGCCCACGCCTATGCCCTGCCACCCGCCAGCGCCCGCTGGGCACTGGCCACCCTGGCCTTTCACGCCATTGCCGTGGCTGACGCCGTCTACGCCTTCATCGACGACCCCGCCTTGCGCCACCCCGACGACAGCCAGGATCAGGTCGAAATCGAAACCGAACTGGCCTCGGGCATGGCCGCGCTGGTCAGCGGCATCATCGCCCGACTTGACCACGATCTGGATAAGACGCCCGGCAAGCCGAGCGCTACGACAACCCAATAGGCATGCCTATTGACTCGGCAACATCCGGTCCACCTCCTGCATCCAGGCTCGATCGCACGGCACCGGCGTAGCCGCGTGTTGGCCATGCAACCTGAAATGCACCACATTGCACCACTCCTGCGACCCGTAATCGGGACCGTGGCCCTGGCCGTCCGATACGCCTAACTGACGATCGACTCGTTCCATCCAGGCTGCTCCGCCCACCTCCTGCGCCGGGGCAAGGCCTTGGCATGCCGCCAAGAAAAACAAAGGCAAAACGAACAGCACACGCATACCCACTCCTGAATCGTCAAAACGCCCTTTATAGCAGTTCAAGCCTGGCCCTGGATAAATAACTCCGAACCCGCTCCCCCCCCCCTCCAGAGCAACACCCCGATTCCCCGCCCTTATCGGCCAAGCAGATTTCGCGAAAGGCGCACCGAGTGGATCAAAAATAAACAATCACAAAAGCGGCAGCGCAATACACACAGAACGCCGCTGCGCACGCACCGTAATCACAATAGATAGGCAGCCAAAACAGAAACTACCGAGATAAATAGACTGTCCAGCTCCTACAATACACACTCGCCGCTATACTCATGACGTACTAAACAAAAAAATATCGATCGGGAGGTTTTACATGACTTGGTTAAAAACCGGCACATTCACGCTATTGGCTTTACTGGCCGGCTGCAAAACACATATCAGCACCGAAATCAAACAGAGCGATCTGAACGCATCGGCCAACAAACTGATTGCTGGTCAATTAATGATCGAGGTCGCCGGCTGCAACGACTACCAAGACTCGCGCAAACCATCCAGTTCGGTGCTGGATGTACAGAAAATGATCCCCGCCATTTTCAGCGATGCCACTTACGTAGAGTGTTTCCGGCAAAAAATGGATTCGTACGCCCGATTCAGCCTGCCAGTTGCCCTGGATGTAGACCGCGATGACACGATCTTTTCCAACGATCACATCAACTTCCGTCGCGACGAACACGCCTTGCTAAAAGTCGTCATCCCCAAAAAAGTCAAAGAACGACTGGATGCAAACACCAAACGCAATCTAGGCAGTACAAACCTTGACTTGAATTTTCATATCCAATTGCTCAACGACACGGAACAGCCACTGGACTTCAATGCCTATGCGGTTTTTATCAATGGATCACCGCAAATCATCAACACGCTGCAATTACCCAAAAACGAACGCATACAGATCACCCTATCTAATGTTTCCGTTCAAACAGCTATCCAACATTCACAGGCTTTAGTTCTGACCAAGCCCTAAATCCAGCAGCCAATTCCTGTCATTATTTCCACGCCACCACCCTACCCACAATACCGTCCATATCACTGACAAAAAACATTCAAACAAAGCCAAAAAATCAGGAATTGCCTGTATCGGTCATTCCCTCCCAGGCAATAACGTCAGGATATTGATCAGGCTCATGGGTACACCGCACAACCAACAACAAAGCCCCTCGCGGGGCTTTGTTGTTGGTTGCTAAACAGCGTATCACCAGCAGTGATCAATCGTCCACGCCAGTTCGCTCCCCTCAGCGCAATGCTTGCAGCACGGCTGCATGAAAAGCGTCATAATCCACCACCATACGGCCACCCGTCTTGGATTGCGCTCCCAGAATCACGATGACCACGCCAGACTCCGGATGAATATACATGGACTGACCATACACACCCCGTGCGGAAAACGCACCACGGTGTACAGGATCATCCGTGGGCTTATCGTACGTCCACCATTGATAGCCGTATCCTTTATCCGGCGTGGCGCTGCGCGTGGCCGTCTCGAACCACGCATCCGGTACAAGCTGCTGGCCATTGAGCACGCCCTTGTCCGCATAAAACTTTGCCAGTCGCGCATAGTCTCGCAGCGTCGCCGCATACCCTCCTCCAGCAGTAATGGGCCCCTCTGGCGAGAGCACCCACCAGCGGCCATCCTGCTCCATCCCTAAGGGTTGCCACAGCTTTTCCGACAGATAATCCTGCACAGGCTTGCCCACCGCCGCTTCCAGCAAAGCGCCCACCAGGTAGGTTTCCCCCGTGCTGTAGTTGTATTGCGTGCCGGGCTGATGCGCGCGCTTTAACGTCGCCATGAACGTCAAAAACTCGCCGGGCTGCTGCCTATATTGCATTTCAAGCACCTGACGGCGGTCCGACTTCGGATCATTGTAGGTTTCATCCCAGCGAACCCCGGAGCGCATCTGCAAGATCTGCTCAACCGTCACGCCGTCATACCCGCTGCCCTTGAGCGCGGGCAAGTACTTCACCACCTGATCTTGAACACTGCCGATATGGCCATCTTGGATAGCAACACCAACAAGGGTAGAAGTCAGTGACTTAATCATCGACGCAGACAGCCAGCGCGTCTGCTCGTTAATGCCCAGGTTGTACTGCTCCATCACGACCTTGCCATCTTTCAGAATCATCAGGCCAGCGACACGATTCAATGCCAGAAAATCGTACAGATCATAAGTCTTGTCGTGCTGCCTGATGCTGAGCGCCGGCAGTGTAATCGACGACGTCTCGAACGGCACGGCAGCAGCCCCTTTTCGAATCGTTGCCGACGGAACCAGCACATCGACATGACTCAACACTTGCACCATGTCATCCGGCATCAGTTGACCATCGAAAAGATGATTGATTTTCTCTTGGTCTATCTTGACAGACGACGCGCCGGCCGGTGCCCCCACCAACCCCAGCGCAGCCCCAGCCACCAGAACACGAGCAAACAAACGCATACCCCCTCCTTTTTATTAACACGTTAATTATTAACGTAGTTAAACAGACCGCTTCCGCTGTCTCAATCAGGGTTAATCACTAGCAGGACAAGCTATTCACAAAAACCAAGGTATAGACTATTTGCGCGTTTATCTAGTTAGTGACAATCAACCGCTCATCCTGATACTCGCCAACCCAACACTTCGCGCTAGCCATGTACTTAATCGTTGCGCTGTGCCGTACGCCTAAGCTAGCCGCTATGGCAGCGGTGCGTCGGGATCTCTAAAGCGATCGCCGCCATCGCCCCGCTGCATCGAACGCAGCCATCTGCACAACAGGTTGGCGGCAAAAAATGGATTCATACATCCGATTTAGCCCGTCTGTTACTCTGGCTGCAAATCACAGAGATTCGCTTCACTCAAACGGTCGTATTAATGTGCGCCAGCATAAAAATTTTCACCGTCGTCATTCCCAAAACGGTCGCCTGTCAATCACACTATCCAATATTTGCGTGTAAACGACCATCAAAAGCTCGCAGGCTCTCGTTTTGGTCCAGCGCTAAAGTCCCCGCTTGCGACCTTGTCTCTACCTAAGGAAGGGGCAATAATCACGCTGACGCACCGAGCATCAAAACTGATTTCCAAGCCATATCGGTAAAGTCATCAAACGTACTTCCAGGGAGGTCGATTATGGCCTCTTTTTTTAAGCACTTATTTTCTTTTGCGGAACACTCATGAAATTGCATTCCATTTTATTCGGCGGAGCTGCGTTGATAATAACAACAACAGCATACGCCACCGAGCTGCCCGTCTACGACCCTAGCGCCTATTGCGAGAACCTCTCGACCGTCTCTGGAGGTTCGGCAACCATAAAGAACCAGTGCATTGCCATGGAGCAAAGCTCCTACAACAATCTGAAGCAGTCGTGGGAATCCATACCCGGCAAAACACAAACCTATTGCCAAAATCTGGCCCGCACCGCAGGTAATAGCTACACCATGCTCGAGAACTGCATACAGATGGAATCCAGTGCTTTAAAAGCACCTCCAAAATTCCAGTTTTAAGCGCCCTTTCCCCAATATAAAGTGTAATACCTGCGCAATATCATTTTTTATACTTTAAGCAGCACTCGGTATTGGGGGATTTTCTACTTCCTAGTGATTGGATGGCAGAACAGAATAATGAGGGTTGGGAAATACCCCCTTTTTAGCGATTGCCTACGGGTCTTAACCCTGTGCGGTTGGAACGGCGTGATCAAGCGTGTCTAGTGAATGCCTATCCCCCGTTTATGAGGTAGATCCCACTTGGTTGACACCTAGCAGCAGAAAACAAAAAAGCCACCCGATTGGGTGGCTTTAATGTCCTGATTTAACAGGGGTATTCTGGTGGCGCATCCCTGATTCGAACAGGGGACCTGCGGATTATGATTCCGTCGCTCTAACCTGCTGAGCTAATGCGCCGAAGAAAAAATTATAGCAAGTTTTTCTGGTTTGGCAAATGTTTTTGTAGATTTTTTTGCCCTACTCTGTGAAAAAACCACCGACATCACCCCAAAACCCGCATGAACACTGGGTTTGGCATGAAAAAACTTTTCTGCTGCCCACGAGAAAATGTCACATAACGTATCCAAATTGTGCTTTCGCGTCGATGCTGCCGGCACCAGTGCTGGTGCTGCCGCAAGCCGTCGCCGTGCTGCATGGTGTGCATGGCATATAACGCGTTGATGATCATCAATCGTAACGGTAATCAAGTATTGCTACACTTGCGCCTTGGCGATCCGCCTGCTTTGCCCCCAATCCAGTCCGTGACCCGGACTCCGACCGGAGCTTTTTTCTATGGCCAGTACGCTTGCTATTCTTGTTTCACTGTTGTTGTTGATGTTTCTTGCTTATAGGGGGGTGACGGTACTGTTGCTGGCCCCTTTGATGGCGGCGCTGGCCGTGCTGCTGTCGGGCGATGCGGGCTTTTTGCTGCCTATCTATACCTCGACCTTCATGAGCGCGCTCAGTAATTATGTGCTCCAGTTCCTGCCTATTTTTCTGCTGGGCGCTCTGTTCGGACAGTTGATGGCTGACTCGGGCGCGGCCCACAGCATTGCGCAGTGGATTACGCGCAAGCTGGGGCATCGCCACGCCATTGCCACGGTGGTGATTGCCTGCGGCGTGCTGACCTACGGCGGCGTGTCGCTGTTTGTGGTGGCCTTTGCGATCTACCCCATTGCCAAGAACCTGTTTCAGCAGGCCAATCTCCCCAAGCGGCTGATTCCTGCTTCGATTGCGTTGGGCTCGTTCACGTTTACCATGACCGCCCTGCCCGGCACGCCCGCCATCCAGAACGCCATCCCCATCCCTTATTACGGCACGAACGTGTTCGCCGCCCCGGGCCTGGGCATTATCGGCGGGCTTGTCATGGCGTTGGGCGGCTTATGGTGGTTGCAGTCGCGCGCCAACAAGGCCGCGGCCGCCGGTGAAGGTTATGGCGAGCACCTGGAAGACCTGGGCGACATTCCGGAGCAAGACCAGCAAGGCTTCAGCCACATGCCGCTGTTCCTGGCTGTACTGCCTCTGCTGCTGGTGATCGGCGTCAATGCCCTGTTCACCTATGGCATCTTCCCAGGTACGAACTTTGACTTCCTGGCCGAGCGCTTTCCGCAAGTGACGCCAGCCAAGATCACCGGCCTGTGGGCCTTGATCATTGCGCTGGTGGTTGCCAATATGGTGTTGATCGTCAGCCGCCTGGGCCATTGGAAGAATCTGCGCGAAAGCATCAACAAAGGCGTGTTCGGCTTTATGCTGCCACTGTTCAATACAGCCTCGGAAGTGGGCTATGGCGCGGTTATCGCCAGCCTGACCGGCTTTGTGATCATCCGCGACTTTGTCCTGAATCTGGCTCCCGGCAATCCGCTGATCTCCGAAGCCGTGGCCATGACCACGCTGGCTGGCATTACCGGATCTTCTTCTGGCGGCCTGAGCATTGCACTGCAGACACTGGGTTCGGATTACCTGCACATGGCTCAACAAGCGGGCATCAGCCCCGAACTGCTGCACCGCGTGGCGGTAATGGCAGCTGGTGGCCTGGACACCCTGCCGCACTGCGGCGCAGTCATCACGCTGCTGTCGATCTGCAAGCTGAATCATCGCCAGTCCTACGGCAATATCGCTATCGTAACGATGGCGGTACCGCTGGTTGCGGTAGCGGTCGTCATTACGCTGGGCACGCTGTTCGGCAGCTTCTGATCTGTACTGCTTAAGTAGCGGCAAGCCAGCCGCAAGGCTGGCCCAGACGCTTGATAAACCCCCTGTTTTTTTAAGCAGCGGGGTTTATTTTTTACCCGCCACTTCACGATAGATAACTTGGCCGAAACAGCCATCAACCGGTGCAACAGATTGGACTGTCAGCAATCCAGGCCTTCGCAAAGCCTGCCACAGGCTGTGATACTGCTACAGGCTGCGCAACCGAAAACGATGCAGCCAAACCGGCCAGCCACCGAAACCCTTGTCCACGAGTCGATCAGTAAAAACACCAAGAATCGAAAAGCCGACTGTAACCCACTGTTCTTAATGAACAAAAATGGATGATAACAAAATCAATATAATCATTATCATTCAAATCGAATCCATTCTCCGTCACTATCCTAACAACTTGATCCTTACAAGGTTAGTGAACTAATCGAATCAGGCTGAGTCAAGCTGCCCAACGGAAAACAACGGGTTGGCAAGGCTCCATACAACTACAACGATTCGGAGACACGCATGCAATTTGGCCACCAACCCTACCCTCGGATCTGACAAGTCCCCTCTCCAGGCAGCTCTGTGCGGCGCAACATCTCCTACCCGCCCGTGTCGCGACGACGCGGCGGCTATCTGTATTACTCGGCCGTCGGGGTGCTGACCGAGGTGCAAGTCGACCGCAAGAGCGGCGAACAAACGCTGCTATCCGCGCACACCTGGGTAGACTGCGGCGCGCCCATTGTGCCGCAACTGGTCATGAGTCAGGCCGAAGGTGGACTGGCCATGGGCCTGGGGCAAGCCTGGTATGAAGACATGCCGCTGTACGAGGGAGGCCCCGGCGACGGAACCTGGAACTTTCATCGCTACCGCCTGCCGCGTGCCAAGGATGTGGCGGTCTGGAATACCCGCTTTGAGCTGTTGGAGCCCCTGTCCGAAACCGATGCCCCCAAGGGCATTGCTGAAGTGGTCATGATCCCGATTATTGCTTCCGCCGTCAGCGGCGTAAATCACGCCACCGGGCAATTCTTTCGTGAACTGCCCGTGACCGCCGAAAAAATCAAGGAGCGTCTGGCATGAGCAAGCCAAACAAAAAACTGCGCCTGAACATCAACCGGGTAGACCTGCAAGCGATGGAAGTCAGCCAGGATCTGCCTATGATCGACTTTCTGCACGAATACGCCGGCTTGACCGGCACACACCTGGGCTGCGGGATGGGTATTTGCCACGCCTGTGTGGTAATCGTCGACCACCCGGCCGGGCGCAGCGAAGAAATACAGACCTGTATCACGCCGGCCAGCTACTTTGAAGGCAAAAAAGTACGAACCATCGAAGCGCACGCCCGGCGCGACGATCAGGACAAGGTCACCGAACTGCATCCAGTGCAGCAGGCCTTTCTGGAGCATTTTGCCTTCCAGTGCGGCTACTGTACGCCGGGCTTTGTCAACGCCGGTATCGTGCTGTATGGAGCATTGCAGAAAAAACCCGTTGCGCGTGAACAGGTCGAAACCAAGGTGGCAGAAGGCCTGCAGAATCACATCTGCCGCTGCACGGGCTATGTCCGCTACCATCAGGCCATGAGAGACTTGATTCTGACCACACCGGGCCTGGTCAGCTAGGCGTTCTGCCGGGGACGGCCGGCGGCCTGCCCCGGCGCGATGCGCTTTGGCCATGCTACGATCAAGACGCTATCATTTGTCTTTATCGTTGATCAAGGAGCACACCATGAACAACACCTACTCTCTGACCGAGCTGGGCCGTGAGGCTGTTCGCCAATTCGTGCTGGATCGTGGTCTGCCTGATTTGAATCTGGATGCCTATTACGCCGCCGCCGAAGTAGAAGCCGATAACTTCAACCAAGACGGAAGCCAGCGCGGCCAGATCGAAATTGCACCGCCTTGCAGCAAAGACGGGCTTATCCATACCCTGCTGCTGGAAAAACACTGGTTCAGCGCCCAGCCCGTTCTAGACGTTCCCGACGAAGACCCTTTATTCTGAAGCACGCGCCCGTTCCAGCACGGGCGCTCCTTCTGGCTGGCCTGGCATGCTAATCGACCTGCAGGCCCATCGTGCCGGCCAGTCGCCCAAAGCGATCTATATCTCCCCACACCCTGTCCCGAAACCCCTGCACGCTTGCCTGGGCATCCGGTGCCTGGGGCGTATAGCCCAGGGCCAGTAGCTCTTGTTGCAATGCCGGCTCGGCCACGGCCTGTTGCACCGCATTATTCAGGCGCTGCAACACGGCTGGCGGCGTGTGGGACGGTGCCAATAAACCATGCCACTGATCCAGCTCGAACGGCTGGCCCAGGATCTGCGCCACGGTCGGCACCTGGGGCAAAACAGGACTACGCTGGGGCGACGTCACCGCCAAAGCACGCAAATGTCCGGATGCGATCAGCGCCGAGGCGCTGGACAGAGTGACAATGCCCACCGGCACTTGGCCAGCCGCCACATCGTTCAAAGCCGGACCACAGCCCCGATACGGAATATGCAACAAAGAAACGCCGCTGACCTGGTGCAGCATTTCTGCGGTCAGATGCTGGGGCGTACCATTGCCACAAGATGCAAAAGCCAACGCCGGTTCCGAGCGCACCTGCAAGACCTGCTGCAAGGACGCAATGTCCGAATCGGCAGCGGTCACCACCACAGAAGGCACAAAGCCCACATTGGCCACCGGCGCAAGATCCCCCTTGGGGTCAAAACCCAGATCGCGGTAAACGCCGGGGTTAATGGCGAAAGAGCTATTGGCCATCAGCAAGGTATGGCCATCGGCCCGCGCATACGCCACGGCACGCGCACCGATATTGCCGCTGGCCCCTGGCCGGTTATCGACAATAACAGCCTGCCCCAGGCTTTTGTGCAGCCGTTCGCCCAACTTGCGGGCCAACAGATCGGTACCTCCCCCTGGGGGAAATGTGACAATAATCGTGATCGGGCGGCTGGGATAAGCCTGCGCCTGCGCAGCAGTGGTGCCATTGACAGGTCCGGACAGTGCCAACGAAGCGGCCAGCGCCGCACCCACCAGGGTGCAACGCTTTAAGAACAACAACATAAAGCTTCCAGTCACAGTCTTGGCCGGTTCAGGCGTCCAGGCCTATATCCAGCACCCGGGCGCTATGAGTAATCCAACCCACCGCAATCCGGTCCACGCCGCAACGCGCAATCTGCACAGCGGTCTCCGGCGTGATGCGCCCGGAGGCTTCAGTCTTGGCCCGGCCCGCCACACGGGCGACAGCCAGCTTCAAGGTGTCGGTGTCCATATTGTCCAGCAAGATACTGTCCACCCCCAATGCCAGCACTTCGTCCAATTGCTCCAAGGTATCCACCTCGACCTCGATGCAGACCAGATGACCGATATAGGCACGGGCCGCCTGGACAGCCGCGCGCACGCCGCCTGCCACGGCAATGTGGTTATCCTTGATCAGCACGGCGTCGTCCAGACCAAACCGGTGATTGCTTCCGCCGCCCACTCGCACCGCATATTTTTGCAGGGCACGCATGCCGGGCATAGTTTTGCGCGTGCAGGTGACTTTGGTGCCGTATGGAGCAATGGCCCGAGCAATCGATGCCGTGGCCGAGGCCACACCGCTTAAATGCCCCAGAAAATTCAAGGCACACCGCTCGGCGGTCAGCATGGCGCGGGCCGACCCACTGATGACAGCGATTTCGGCACCGGGCACCAGATCATCGCCATCTTGCAGCTTCGCCTCGAAACGCAATTCCGGGTCCAACAGCTTGAAGGCAATACGCGCCAGGTCCAGGCCTGCCAACACACCCTGTTCGCGGGCCACCAGCCGGGTCTGGGTACGTGCCTCTGGCGAGACAATGGCATCGGTGGTCAGGTCGCCCGCACGGCCCAGGTCTTCCTGCAAGGCCGCACGTACCAGGGGTTCCAGAATGACATCAGGCAAGGGGGGCACCCGGCCTGTCGCGGTCGTCGCCACCTGTCCGGCAGGCTGGTTGATTTCTTTTATGCTCATTTTGAGTATTTGATGATATAAAAAATAAGGCCTGTTGGCATTGCAGCTTATGCTAGTCCTGAGCATAAACGGTGTCAAGCCACAGACCCCGGCTTCTTTTACCTATCGGGCCTGTTTAGCCAAGGGCAGCTTGCTGCCCGAGATGGCGCGCTCCAGCAAAACATCGCCACGAAAGCGGAACAACTTGGCGGGACGGCCCGAACCTCCAAGGCTAATGCCCCCCGTCTCCTCGACCAAGGCCTGCTGCTCGATAATCAGCCGTCGGAAATTCTGCTTATGCAGTCCTCGTCCGGCCAGCGCCTCCACGGCCTGCTGCAATTGCAATAGGGTAAATTCTGGCGGCATCAACTCAAATACCACAGGCCTGTACTTGATCTTGGCCCGCAAGCGCGCCAAACCGGTCGCCAGAATACGGCGATGATCGTGCATCATGGGCAAGCCCAGGCGGTTCTCCTGCCCCACGGCATCCGGGCGCGGTTCGCGTCGTCGACGCGCTTCGGGCAATAAGCCTGCCTCGTACAACAACTCGTAGCGCTGCAGGACAAAGTCCTCGTTCCAGGTCGCCCCCTCCAGACCAAAGCTATACAGCACCCGTTGACGGCGCATGGCCTCAAGCTCAGGCTCTTGCGCGCACCACTGCGCCAAGGCAGGCCCTATGACTTGCCGGATCAACTCGGGCGCGCCCTGCCGCCAGTCTTCCCAAGGAAAGTAGCGATAACAGTCCTGCCAGATCACCTGGGCCACATCCGGACGCCCGACCTCCCGGGTCAAACCGACATAGCTGACCGATACCACGCGCGCGCCGTGGGCGTCGAAACGATCGCGGTCGGCAAAGGTATACAACTGTTCTACATACCCCACAGGATGATGCGTCTGCGCCTCTACCCAATCACGCAGGCCTGTCTGCAAAGAGCGATGCGTCTGCTGAAACGGCCCCGCCGGCAAGGCCTGACCCGCATCGGTGGTCAGCACGCGCGGCTCGCCATCGGTGACGGCCACCAGCACAGCCACCAATTCGGCGCTGACTACGGGTTCCTGCAGTTCGATCACAAGCTCTCCTTGAAAAGATCCCTGTACACAGACGAGGTGGCCGAATTATAAACGCTGCCCCCGATACGCCGCAGCGCCCCCCTGTCTCTTGCCGTACAAAAGGGCAAATAAATAAGCCATCAAATAATCGCGCCAAAAAAATAGAGACCTAAAGAAAAAAAATGTCTATCCGTAAAGGCGATAAACCGTATCGTTCAAGCCTTATGTCAGCCCAAGTCGTCGGTCAGACACCGGATATGCGCCTAGATTCCCCCTTTGCACACGTCAGCCATTGGCAAAAATAGAGGGATTTGCTTGGTTCAAGGTCATATTCTGAAAAGACTTGCCGTGCATGCGTCTTCGGACGGTTCTTTCCGGCTCGCCTGACCCCGAGCGCCACTTCTTGTGTCCCTGCAGGATGACGAATGCGTAAGAATTTCCCTATTACCCAGGACGAGGTACGTGTCCGGGCAGATCAGTATCTGATTTCCAAGACCGACCTGAAAGGCCGCATTACGTATGCCAATGCCGCCTTTGTCGCCATCAGCGGATTCTCGCGAGAAGAACTGATCGGCAAGGCGCACAATATCGTGCGCCATCCCGACATGCCGCCCGAGGCCTTCCAGGACCTGTGGGACACTCTGCAAAAAGAACGTCCCTGGATGGGCGTGGTCAAGAACCGGCGCAAGGACGGCGGCTTTTACTGGGTTTACGCCATGGCCGTGCCCATCTACGAACATGGCACGGTTACCGGCTACGCCTCGGTGCGGGTACAACCCACCCAAGAGCAGATTACCGAAGCCGATCAGTTCTATCGTGCCGTAAACGAAGGCCGTGCCCAAGGCTATCGGGTCTTTGAAGGGCGTAAAGTCCCCACCGGGTGGCGACGCGGCTTGCAACTGCTGCGCAAGCCCTTCAGCAATTCTTTGCGCGCCAGTTTGTTTCGCATGGGCACGCTGGCCTTGGCGACAACAGGTGCAGCCCTGTATTTCGCCCTGACCGGCGGCGTGCCCCAGGGCTCAGGCATCTGGCTGACCGGCGTGCTGTGCCTGGCCAGCGCCGCCATGATGGGCTATGGCTGGCTGATTGCCCAGCGCGTCATCCGCCCACTGGATCAGGCCTCCCTGATCGCCCAGCAGATCGCCACCGGCAATCTGCAACTGGATATCGACATCAGCTCCAGTGAAGGCAACTCGGAAATCGGGCAACTGTACTTTTGCCTGGATCTGATGCGCAAAAGCCTGGTGGGCATCGCCAGCGATGCGCGCCACGGCATCGACGCCTCTATTCACGCCGCCCGCATCCTGGAGGTCAACAACACCAATCTGGCCGCCCGCACCGAAGACCAGGCCGCTTCTCTGCAAGAGACGGCCGCCAGCATGGAAGAACTGACCGTGACCGTGCGCCAGAATGCGGACAACGCCAATCAGGCCAGCCAGCTGGCGGATGCCAGCATGCAGATCGCGCAGCGCGGCGGTGCCGTGGTCAACGAAGTCGTAGAAACCATGCAAGGCATCCATGACAGCTCGCGGCGCATCGGCGATATTGTGACCGTCATCGAAGGGATTGCTTTCCAGACCAATATCCTGGCGCTGAATGCCGCTGTCGAATCGGCCCGCGCCGGCGAAGCCGGACGCGGCTTTGCCGTCGTAGCCGGCGAAGTACGCAGCCTGGCGCAGAAAAGCTCGCAAGCGGCCGGCGAAATCAAGACGCTGATCGATGAATCGGTAGGACGCATGGCCAAAGGGGCCGAGCAAGCCTCCCGAGCCGGCGACACCATGGGCGATGTCGTGGACTCGGTCAAGCGCGTCACCGACATCATCGGCGAAATCTCGACCGCCTCCATCGAGCAGGCCAGCGGCCTGGACCAGATCAATCAAGCCATGGCCAAGATGGACGGCGTAACGCAACAAAACGCCGCTCTGGTTCAGGACCTGGGCAACACCATGAGCGATCTGGCCCAGGAAGCCTCCGAACTGGCCGACGCCATCAAAGCCCTTAACACCGGCTCGGACAGCAAAGCCGGGGCTGCACCCGCTGTGGCTCAACTGGCCCATGCCAACACGCCCCAGGTGCTGTCTTATCAGCCCTCGCCTGCGGCTAATATGAGCAGCGCACGTACCGCCTCTACACGCCTGAATGCCGTTCGTCGTTAATCATTAAGTCACGACACCTGGATCGGGAGTCGAACTCCGAATCCCGATCCTGTAAAACCTGACAGCTAGACAAAACAAAAAAAGACCGAAACAAAATAAAAAAATAACGGCACATTAAAAAATAAAATAAATAAATCAAGCCGCTAAGATAAATCCCAGCGAATTAAAAATAAACATGGAAAGCCATAGGCCTAGGATACATATTGATTCTATGGTTAACACTATGCAATATTTCATGTTAGATCAGTAACATAACGGGTTGCGCTTCCTGTTCGCTTATCCCTCTATAGGCCTGATCATGCGTGACAACCACCCCATCACCCAACATGAAACACAGGTACCCGACAAGGTCTACCTGATCTCCAAAACAGACCTGCAAGGCCGCATCACCTACGCCAACCCTGCTTTTATCGAAATCAGCGGTTTCAGCCACGAAGAACTGATCGGTTCGCACCACAATATCGTGCGTCACCCGCATATGCCCAGCGCCCTGTTCCAGGATCTGTGGCACACCCTGCAACAGCAACGTCCTTGGTCCGGCCTGATCAAGAACCGGCGCAAGGACGGTGGTTTTTACTGGGTCAAGGCACGCGTCATCCCCTTGGTGGAACGAGGCCGGGTCAATGGCTATGCCTCTGTGCGCGTACGTCCGTCGGCCGACGAGATCGCCCAGGCGCAAAGCCTGTACCAGAGCATTGCTCAACACGGCTTGCGCGGCTATCGCATCCAGGAAGGCCAATTGCAGGCCACCGGCTGGCGCGCGGCGGCACGCACCCTGTTGCAGCCGCTGAACCGCAGCCTGCGCGCCAGCCTGCTGCGCTTTGGAATGCTGACCGGCGGCCTGCTGACCCTGTGCGCCGGACTGCTGGCCGGCAGCGGCGCGCCCGCCGCGTACTTGACCGGTAGCTTGGGCGCGCTGAGCCTGGTCGGCTTGATCACGCTGGCCTATGGCTGGATCGTCACCCAACGCATGATGCGCCCCCTGCACAGCGCCACCCACATCGCTCAGCAGATCGCAACCGGCAACCTGCTGATCGAACTCAACCCCGAACACACGCGCAGCCAGGAAGTGGCGCAGCTCTACTTCTATATGGACATGATGCGCAAAAGCCTACTGGGCCTGGCCCGCGATGTACACCAAGGCATCCAATCCTCGCTGGACGTATCCACCCAACTCGAAGATGGAAACCGCCAACTCTCCAGCCGGACTTCGGCCCAATCCGGTTCCCTGCAACGCACGGCAGCCAGCATGGAAGAACTCACCATTACCGTGCAGCAGACCGCCGACAATGCCCGACTGGCCAATCAGCTGGCCGATCAAAGCCTGTCCACCGCCAGACGCGGCGGCGAAGTCGTACAGGATATGGTCAACACCATGCAGGATATCCACAGCAGTTCCGAGCGTATCGGCGATATCGTGGCCATGATTGAAGGGCTGGCTTTTCAGACCAATATTCTGGCGCTGAACGCCGCCGTAGAATCCGCCCGCGCCGGCGAAGCCGGACGCGGCTTTGCCGTCGTGGCAGGCGAAGTACGCAGTCTGGCCCAGAAAAGCGCCCAAGCGGCCGGAGAAATCAAGACACTGGTCGAAGACTCCCTGGAGCGCATGTCCGTAGGCGCGCGCCACGCCGACCGGGCCAGAGCCACCATGGAAGAAATCATGGAATCAGTCTCCAATGTCACCCACCTGATCAACGAAATATCGACCGCCTCGAACGAACAGGCCAGCGGACTGGCCCAAATCAACGATGCCGTCTCTAATATGGACAGGGACACCAACGACAACGCCGATCTGGCGCTCAGCCTGGGGCATACGGTCAGCCAACTGAGCCAACAGGCGCTGGAGCTGAAACTGTCCATCCAGTTACTGAACACCGGCCATCGACGCTCCGCCTACATACCCGACCCGGACTCTACACAGGAACCTATCCCTCTGCTTAAAGTCGCTTGAGCAATGGCGCAAACCACTCGTCCGAGCCTAATGCCTTGGCACCGGGCGGATTGCGCTGCCCTTACAGGCACATTGACCTGAGACGCCAAGGGCTGGATCATAAAGACGCATCCACCACTTTGCTCAAGGCGCATGCGTAGCAGCACTTTCCCACCAGCAAAGTGCCAACCCTCTTTATGACGCCGGCTCTTGGGGCGTATCTGCACCGGGGCGCATGGCGTACCATGCCCAGGAGAGCTGACCATGCCCGACACCCTGAAACTGGACTATGCCATCGCCCCGTGCGATTTCGGCTTCATGTTGGCAGCCATGCACGGCAAAAAACTGATCGCTGCCAGCCTGGGCGACAATCAGGCAGTCATGCGTGCCGAACTGCAAGCGCGTTTTCCTGCTGCCCAACTGCAGCAAACGGACCCCGCCGCGATCCCTGCTTTGCACGTCCTGACGGATTACCTGCATGCGCCCGGCAAGGTACCAGATATCCCGCTGGAGCTGCATGGCACCGATTTCCAATTGCGCGTATGGACGGCGCTGCGCAGCATACCGCCCGGCCAGACACGCAGCTACACCGACATCGCCCGCGCCATCGGCGAACCGGCGGCGACCCGCGCCGTTGCCCGAGCCTGCGCCCGCAACCCCATTGCCCTGCTCATCCCTTGCCATCGGGTTCTGCGCAGCGACGGCGGTATTACCGGCTACCGCTGGGGCGTCGAACGAAAAAAAGCCATCATCAAGCACGAAAAAGCGTTCACCGAGTCCTTACCGCCGCAACGACCGCCAAGCCCCAAAAAGAAAGACAATCCCTGACCAAGACCGCCGCCATCACCAGCGCCAGCGCCAGCGGCGCATTACACCGCCCCCAGCAGCAACAGGCCATGCAACGCCACCCCCACCAGCCCGCCGACCAGCGTGCCGTTAAAGCGGATATATTGCAGATCCGTGCCCACTGTCAGCTCCAGCTCCCGGACCAGATCCTTGTCATCCCAGTTGCGCACCGTGCGCGAAATATGCTCTTTTGCCCCCTCGCGCACATGCTCGGCCAATCCGGCTGCCGCCGCCAAGATGTGCTCATTCAGCGTGATTCGCAGTTGCTCGTCCTGCTCCAGCCGCCGTCCCAAATCCAGCGCCACCTGCTGCACGTGCGCGGCAACGGCGGAATCCTTTTTGTCCAGATCGACTCGCAAGGCGCGCATCACATCGTTCCACAAGCCATCTATATAGGCACCCACTTCCTGGTGGCGCAACAAACGCTGCTTGATGGACTCGACCTGCGCCATCAGCGCGGGATCGTGGCCAAGACGCTGTATATAAGCCTGGACCCATTGCTCGTAATCCCGGCGCAACTCGTGATCGGGCTGACTTAAAATGCCATGCACTTCGTCCACCAGCGCCCGGGCCAGCTTATCGGCCAACTTGTCAGACAATTCATCTACCGAAACCACCACGCCCACGACTTTCAACAGGCTTGGCCACTCGCGCTCGGCATAACGCCGCAAAACAGCGGCAACCCGCTGCTTGACGGTCTCGTCGGCCAGATAGCCGCCCAACTGCTGCAACATTTCGTCGAGCAACAGCTGATGACGGCCATTGCGAGTCAGCAAGCCCAGCACCTCGGATGCGGAACCCGCCAGATTGATTCTGCTCAGATACGCACGCACGCCATCGGTCAAGGCCCGTTTGACACTGTCCTCGTCCAGCAGACGCAAGGCCTCGCGCAAGGCGGTCTGCACATAGCCCGCCACCACCCGGCTTTGCTCCGGACCGGACAGCCACTGCCCCAGCCGAGCCGCCGGGTTCAATGCCTTGAGCTTATCCAGAATCGTGGCCGAATCCAGAAAATGGTCCCGCACAAAAACCGCCAGGCTATCGCCCAGGCTATTCTTTTTATTGGGAATAATGGCGGTGTGCGGCAAAGGCAGCCCCAGCGGTCGACGAAACAAAGCGACCACGGCAAACCAATCGGCCAGCGCCCCCACCGTCGCCGCCTCGCTAAACGCCCGCAGCCACGGCCACAGGCCAGCAAGCGGTGCAGCGGCACCTTGGCGCATCATGGCATGGCTGAGCAAAAACACCCCGACCATGATGCCCAAAAGCACCAAGGCAGCCAATTTCATGCGGCGCAGACGGCGTTCGGGGTTGGTTTGAGTAAAGGACATAAGCGCTGTGCAAGTTTACAGACAGAGCTCACCCAGTCTGCAATCACGACCCATCAAAAATGCTCAACGCAAGAATTAGACATGGTCCCGACAAAAACTACGCAGCCTCGAACTCTTCACTGGCGTTCTCGAACGGTAAGTAACCTTTATAGACCAGTTGATTACGAACTACGGACGGATGCACACCGAACTTACGCGCCGCCGATTGCAAGACCTCGAGCGTTGGATTAGTAAGGTCAATCAGTCGCTGCAAATCGTCAAAAGGGCATAAGAGATTATTCGCAAACGCACGTTGAAACTTCTGGCGGTCTGTTTTAGTGCGACTGACAACACCAAAACCAGCATCTCTGTGCCAAATTGCATCACCAAGCTGCCGGGCAAGCTCAAAACGGCGATCATAAGGCTTGACCGTCTGCAACGCCAACTTAGACCTTGTGCCATCGCTTAACCGAGCACCATACGGCAAAGCCCTGGCCGTCGCCGTAGCAGCTTTCAAATCGGCCCACCGGGCCTTAAACATATCTTCAAAAACCTGGTGACTCAGCCAACCCTTGGGCACGCCGATAATAGAGCGTAATTCTATAGCCGCGACTTGAGCCATTTCCCACGGACTTGCGTAATCGGACAGGCTCAAATCAGTCAAGCTATCGGCCAGGCTTAAATCGGCATGCACACCCGATGCGCGTGTAGCCTCTATCGCCCTATCCAAAGCCTGCGCGGCGTCGACACCTGGCTGGGCCTGGGCCGCTTCTTCAACCCCTTGCTCCCCCGCAACGCCTTCGAGTTTAATCAAACCGTCAATGACCTCGTCAGGGGCTGCATCCGGGTCAAACCCCAAACACGCCTCCAGACGTCGCCATGCGGCAAGCTCGGAGTCCTGGCGCTCAGCCGCGATTTGCGCTAGCAATATCTTTAAGGCCCCGCCGTCCTCGGCTCTGGCGCAATGCTCAAGAACATCCTCGAAAAAAACATCCAAGACTTGTTCGTAGCGTAACGCCGACACCATACTCAATTTGAACGGCGAATATCTTTGAGAACCGGCAACCATACTGCCACCCACGCAAGGCGCAAAAGCGATACGACTGCCTACGCTAAAAATCATAGCGGGAGGCCATAACGCACCACCACAGGCCGAATTTAGCTCATGACGCAAACGCCAATCCACCGACGGGGCTCGATTATCCCGGATGGTCTCCCATCGAAGACGCCACCAATGGTCAGCAAACCAAAATGCCAGAGATAGCGCGGATGCTCGAAAACAATCCCGCATCGTCTGAGTTTCGGTATCCTCAATACGCGAAATGACTTTATCTCCCACTTTCAGGAAGATTTCGGCGACATCATCGCTACCTGCAGGCCACTGTGCAGAAAGCGTAAGATCATGCGAATCAATCATCGGTAAAAAGTCTCCGCCGCCACGATGGCAGCCCGCAGGTCTGGATCTTGTGCTGCTGGGTTCTCCTGTGCGCGACAAACCTCTGCGACCCTAGCCAGCACCCGTTTCGCAAACGCATCCCCCGAAAGCAATGGATAACCATGATACTGGGCCTGGGCCACATTTGTCATCCGCAGCTCAAACACCCAACCGCTTTCATCAACCGTCCATAACAGGCTGGGCACCTCGCCTACGTGTTGCTCCGACCATAAGCCCAGCATCACTGCCCGCCGCAAAAGGGCGGGAATCCGACTGGCGCTCTCTTTCCCGAAAGACGCGTGCGCATCGCAGTACGTTCTGTCGACATCCATGCCCGCATAAGGGGCCAGACCATACGCGTCCGGCTTATATTTATGCTTGGAATACGCCCCATATCGCACACACTCGGCCAAAGCCAGTCTAGATTCAAGCGCCGGTAAGACGGAAACCAGACGCCGCTTCACATTATTGCGCGAGCGCTGAACGACAATACGGGAAGGCGGTTTTTTTCTAGGCATCAAGAACTCATCAGTAACGCACGGGCCATAGTCAAACCAGCCCAGCAGTGAACCAATCGCTACGAGTAATTTAACGCCAAACCGGCCATGAGCAGGTGCCAAAACAGTCCGGTCAAGGACGCACCCAACACACAGACCAGTTCCCTTGCCGCTTCGCCCGCTCTCGCTATCTACACGCCTGCGCCGTCCGCTCTACCGCTTCCACGGTCGCCTCCCTTAGGGCCAAGGGGATCTGACTGGCTTGCTGTGGGGCCAGGACAATGCCGCCGGTCGCCTGCGCGACACACGCCGCCAAGCCCTGCCCTGTGATGTCAACCACATTGATACGCAGCCGGGGTTTCGTTTGCGCCAACTCCTGCGCCAGCGCGCAGACATCTTTTTCGCATCCGTCACCACCATCGACAAACAAAACGATCAGTGCATCCCGCTCCACCCCATCAATCCGGCTGGCGGCCAAGGACAAGGCATCGGCCAGGTTCGTGCTGTTCTCCGGCTCAATACCCCGAACCAGGCTCTTTAACTGCTCGCGCCGCCCATCGGCAAACCCTCCCCAATACTGAGCAGGCCGGCAGTCGGGCGAAAAAGACACCAGGTGAATATCCTGCCGTGCCGGCAAGCCATCCACCATGGCAGCAAACGCCTGTCGCGCCGCATCGATGCGCGTCGTTCCCAAAAACAGATCCTGAGCGCGCCGACGCGCGTCTCCGGTCAATGCCTGGCGCTGCTCTTCATTCATCTCGAAGAACCAATCCTGATCCTCTATGCTCGCATCCACGCTCAAGCGCATGGAACCGGATGTATCAAACACAATGTAAAGCTCGGGGCCTAATGTCCGGCCCTCCTCGTCCTTGGCGCATATCGGTGCCAAGGACGCTGACACTGGAACACCTCCCGGACCGACACGCGCCCCGGACTCTGGCGATAAGCCCTGATTTAAGGTTTCGGCTGCCGGGGAAACACGGTTTGAACCCGCTCCCCACGCAAAAGCAGGCCACTTGAACCACCAGCACAACAATACAAGCAGGATCAGCAACAGCAATGCCGCCAAATAATACGGCCACCTTGATGGGTATTGTCTCTGGTCAGCATGCTCCGGCACACCATGACTATTTGCGTCTGCCCCCAAATCCGCGGCAAGGGGAGCAGCCTCGGCAGCCGCCCCGGCTCGCAAGGGTGCCGACATAGCCGTCGTCGTGTCTGCCTGTATCAAAGGCTGCGACAAGAATTCGGGGTTCTGGCTCAACACCCAAAGCGGTTTACCGCCAACATCATACAGAGCCCCTGTCAGGCCACTGTCCAGGAAAGAAGCCAAAGCACGAGCCTGCTCTCCGGCACCACGCCCGTCCAGACTACGGACCAGTCCCCGCAGACGATCGACGGCCTGCGTCCAGCGCGCACGCAATGCCTGCTGCTGGACAGGCGACAGATCGCTCTGGGCCCTGGCCTGCCCTTGCAGCTCCGTCCACCAGGCACCCGTCCCGGAGGCTCCGGGGGCGACTGCCTGATAGCTTGCAAAAAGCGGGGCCAACAGCCCCGCCTGCTGACGCAGCATCAATAAAACGTGCTGATACTGCGCATAGGCGTCGGAGGGCCCGACAGAATCAAGTACGACACGTTGCATAAGCGACTATTCGTATCCCAGGCTGGACTGTAACGCACTGACCTTTTGCTGGAGCTGCTGCAGACGTTGCTGCTTTTGCGCCAACATGGCCGGGCTATTGTCTTCGCTGGCCTTGTTGATGTCTTTCAGATCCTTGTCCAGAGCCGAAAGCTTGGCCTGCACACCGGCCTCCTGACCTTTGCTGGCCTGCAAACTACGAATCAACTGGCCCATGGAACGGTTCAGCTCGACCTGCTTGCGCCGCTGTTGGGCCAGACTCGCTTTGGTCTGGCTCTGCTGAGCCAGAATGTCCCGATAGACTTGATGAAACAGTGCATTGGCCTCCTGACTGCTCAGCAGCATCTGCTCGCGCTGATCAATGTGCTGACGATACGCACCAGACGTATCGCAACTGAGCTTAGTCAGAAACCCGGAGTCCTTATCAGATGGATCGCACTGGCTCATCGTCGTTGCACAACCGGCCAGCAGGACACTGCCCGCAAGAGGCACCCAGCGTAGAAATAGTCGCATAAGTCCCTCTTAACCCAGGGTAATAGCCGAGCGCATGGTGTAGAGGTCTTCTACCTCTTTCTCCAGCACAGCCACTTTCAGGTTCATTTGATCGATCTGGCGATCCAGCTTCTTGATCTCCGCGCCCTTTTTGCTGTCTTTACGCTCGGCATCGGCGACATCACGGTACTGGTTCACCTTTTCCTTCATATTGTTCAAGTCTTTATTCAAGACTTCAATATTCTTGTCGACGCGGGCCAACTGCTTTTCCGCCTGCTTCTTTTCGACCGTTTTATCTTTCAGGTTCTTTTGAAGGTCGGCGATCTGTTTTTTATCATCAGCAATCACTTGCTTGGCCGTCGCCGTACGTTCGACGATGTGCGCCGTATCTTTTTCCACATCGGCCTGCATGGCAGCCAGGCGTTCGGTCGTGTTTGCATATTCGCTGCGGCGCTGATCAAGATAATAATTCGCGCCCATCGCCACACCACATGCAGCCACGCCCGCGATCACCGAACATGCCAGCTTGTTGCTCGAATTGGACACCATGCAAGCCAGCACCCCTGCGGTCGCCGCACCCGCGCACGCCGTAAATCCGGATTTGCTGAAAAACTGCGCATCATTACCTTGCGTCAGACGGGAATCGGCTTGGGTGCCCGACAGCATATTGCTTCCGGTACTGGCGCAACCCGACAGCAATGCAACGCCCAGCATCAGGCTGCCGATCAAGACACGGGGGGTAAAACGGGATGCTTTTTTTTGCATGACTTCCTCTTCCTTTGTAAATGTAATGAAGCAACTTGCCCAAGCTTATCGATCAACCTGCAGACACTGATTTACACGCGTCTTTCCAGGCATCTACAGCGATCACCTCGGAGTTCAAGTGATCGCTCTGATTCTTCCAGTGCACATCCAGATACGGGCGCAAAGCGGACAGGCTCTTGTTCTGTTCCATGATCTGCCGGGCAACGGGAACCTGTTTTTCCAACAAGTCCTTGCCATACAAGGAGGAAGCGTCAATCAGGCTGCTGGCGTAATAGCGCGCCAGTTTGGTGACACGTTCTTGCTGCTCCTGCAGCTTTTCTTTGCGGTTAATGCACTGTTTTTCTTGCGGATCAGATTCGCACAAGGCCGCATAGTTTCGATGCAGCAGCTCTACAAAAAGCACATCGTCCTTCAGCTTCGTGCACAGAAAAGCCCCCAGTTCAAGGCCAGCCCGTATCGCCTGGTCTCGCGTTTCTTCCTGGCGCTGATTGGCAGCACGCAAATCACCCTCCAGTTGCTTGAGCTGCGCTTTCAGGGAATCATCCTGCAGGCTGCTGGCCAAAGAACCCAGGCGCTGCACCGCGGTTTCTTGATCCTGCTCTCGAGCGGCTCCCCCACCCTGGCTCGTTCCTAACTGCTGCCAGCTTTGCTCGATTTCCTTTACCCGCTCGCGCGAGGTCAAGGCAATCGACACCAAAGCCAGCCTCATGCCCGTTGTCTTGGACTGGGTCGGACCTTTGGTTCCGTAGTACGCCTGCTCTTTGCGGGCCGATGAGCGCAAGGTATCGGGCGAGGACAGGTAGTTGCCGCCGCGCACCACAAACCCGCCTGCCTGGCCATGCTGCCGATCCAGCTTGTTCAGCCGGAACGACTCCAGGATCAACTCATCCACGTTTCCGAGCATGTCATGCAAACCCAAGGGATTGGGTTTGAGCAAACCGGGAAACTGCACCTTGCCATTGGCCGATTGCGCGCCCGCGTACCACTCATAGTCATTCATCCCTTCGGGCATGGGATACCGCACATCCCGAAACTGGACCGAAGACAAGGCTGCGCCGCCACGCGCGGCATACTCCCACTCGATCTCTGTGGGCAAGCGCACAAAACCAGCCATGCCGTCCTCTTGTGGCAACGCTTGTACAGCGTTCTGTCGCAGCCACTTGTTGTACAGGTCCGAAAAACGAACGGCATCCATCCAGCTGATTTCTGCCTGAGGCAGCTGCAGCATCCGTTTCGGGTCCGCGCAGCTCTCTTGCGTCACGGCCTTGTATTGCAGTTGATTCAGTTCGTACTTGGCCAACAAGTAGTACCGGGACGAGGAGCCCGTGTTCTTGTCGGTAAAGCTGCCCGCAATAAACTCCGGACGGCTGTGCTCGACATAGCCCCACTCATCCCCTTCCTGGCCAACGACGACACGCAAATCATCCAAAGGCCCCGATGCCGGAACCTCGATACGCCGGAACACCATCGCGCCATCGCAGGGCATAGGCAAAATGACGTCCCCATCCGAAGGCTTGGGATTGTAGAATTTCTCGTCCCACGCAACGGCATGCGAAGGCGTCACTGCCCCCAATACAAAGGCAGACATCGCTGCACGGACAAAACAATCAAACTTCACGCAAACTCTCCGCAGGTTGAACCTTCAGCGCACGCCACGCACCCAGCGCCGCAACCACACAGGCAAGCCCCAGCGCCATCAGAAAGGCATACATCGCGTGCGCAGGTGTGATGCGGCAGACAAAATCGGTCTGCAGCCCTTGGCCCAGTAATAAATAATTGAACAAGGTGCTGCCCACGCCATACACCAGCAAACCGGCGACATACGCCACGACACTAAGCAACACTGCTTGTAGCAATACGAACCGGACGACACCGCCGCTGTTGAATCCGAGCAGGCGCAATACCGCCAAATCCTTACGTTTACGGTCGACATTGGCCAAAAAAGCACCGGTCAAGGACGCCATGCAACCTACGATGGCGGTCAAGGCAATGACGCCGAAAATCAAGGTCAGAACCTGGTTGATGGCGCGCACATTCTCAATATCAGCCAGACGGCTTACCACGCCAATGTCTTGTTGCTCCAGCCATTGGGCCAGGGGGCCGACATGATCAATGGAACTGGCGTACAGGCGCGCACGGGCATAACGTACTGTCTGGCCGGGTTCGACGGCCTGCCCATTCAGCAGTCCGAATTCGGGCACCTGAAACGCATCCCGCGCCCGCTCCAGTGCCATCAAGGTCGCCGGTGCGACAAAGACGGCGGCACGCGAATAGCGATGCTCTGCCAGAACATCGACCACGCGCATGGGGCGGTCGCCATGCTCCAGCCGGCCATCCAGGCGACGGCTGACCCGCAGGTGCACAGGCTCACCCGGCTGCCAACGCAGTTTCCGGGCCGCCTCCTGCGTCAAGATCAGTTCGTCGTACTGCAGGTCTCTGGACTGATCCTGCAGCAGGGGATCGCCCTGACTGCTGCCCAACACCTCAATGTTTTCCAAAAAACGACGACGATCCACACGTAGATCGGCCTGCGTATTCAAGGACCGGGTCATGCCGACCGCATAGCCCGCACCGGGGGCCTGTCGCAACTGTTCCAGCCACTGCTGATCGTAGCTGCCGCTGGAGACCATCTTGACTTCAAGATTGCGTGGATCTTGCAGCAACTCTGTCTGCAATTGGGTGACCACGCCATGCTTGAGTCCGAACAACAACAGCAAAGGGGCGGCCACCGCCAACATGGATGCCACCATGCAAAACGAGATGCGCCTGTCAAACCATAAATCGGCCCACGCCAAACGGAGTACGTTCATGCTCATCACGAAGGCTCGGGCACAAACATGCTCAGCCCCGGCTCCAATGTGGCCTGCAGACGCGGAATGGCGAACGAGCGCAACATATCCCAGTCGTGCGACACCAACAGAACAGCCAGATCCAAGTCGTGCGCCAAAGTAAAAAAGAGCTGGAATACATCCTGGGCTGTTTGAGGGTCCAGAGCGGCGGTCGGCTCATCGGCCAGAATCAGTCCAGGCGCATGGGCTATTGCCCGCGAGAAAGAAACCCGCTGGCGCTCCCCGATCGACAGAGCCGCCGGATACAGGGACAAGAGGCGTTCCAGCTTCAGGATATGGATTGCCACATCCAAATGCGGCGCATGCAAAGGCAGCCCCAGAATGCGGCGCGGCAGCACAATGTTTTCCCAAACAGATAGGTAAGGCAGCAAACCGCCGTTCTGCAGCACAAAACCAAGACTTCGTGCCCGCCAATGCGCCAGCTCAGACTCTTGCTTGGCCGCATACAACGCCTTGATATCTCTGGACGGTTGCCCCAGGAAAAAAGAATCCACGCTCTCAGGTTGCAACAACAAACCCAAGGCTTCCAGCAAGGTGCTTTTCCCGCAGCCACTGGCACCGGTCACGGCAAGGATCTGACCGGCAGCCAGATCAAGCTGGGGCAATTGGACACGGAACACATGGGTCCCATGCCCCCTGGACACCTCAAGCCCTTTTACGCTCAACATATCAGGGCATCATTTCCAATGGCACCGGGTACACATCATCGCGAGCATCCGCACCTTCGGCCAGAGATACCCAGCGATCCGCATCCGCGTTGTAGCGCGCATAGTGCCGCAACTTGGTGCTCAGCTCCCGGATAAATTTTTCTTGGCTCAAGGCATCCCAACTGGCCCACGTGTCTTCATCCAGGGTCAGGACGGTGCTTTGATAGGGCAAGTCCTCCAGATACTCGCCCATCAAGCCCATTTCGGCCAGGCGTGTTCCCGACTCTTGCTTTAATTTGCTCGGGTCGGTGCCCATCGCCGCAGCGACCGAACGCAAACGATTAAACATATCGGTGGGCGAAATCAAGCCCTGATTAGCCGCCTCTAAAATCTGCCGCACTACATCACTTAAGTCGCTTAACTGCGCTTTGGTCAGCAATACCCGTACATCGGTTGTCGGGACATTTTGCCGAATCAAATCCCGATCACTGATCCATGCCTGGAACACCTCCGGCGCACTCGTGCCCGTCTCTTTACCTAGATAGGCAAGGCGCATGGCGTGACCGATCAGCTCGGCATCCGATAACATCTGCTGGGTTGCGGTATCGGCAGGAGCCTGTGCGCGCGACGCACTGCCTATAGCGTCGCCCCCCTGATAGGCCACCTTCACCTGCTCGGTAATGGCAGTTGCCAGACTGTCGACCATAGCGCCGAACTGATTGACGTCGCCCGCGTTGACAGGATAGTAGAGCGAAGTCTGGGTGCCGGTGTACGTTGACAGTTCACGGTATTGATCAGCCGCTTTGGCGTGATTATTCTTGCCCGAGGGCGTCTTCAGGTGCAGCGTATAAATAGCCACGCCCGGATTAGCGGCTTCGATACGCAATTGCGTCGCATCCAGGCCCGTCGACGAATAGGGACTGCTGCCTTCCAATGCGCCTGCATCGGTAATCAGCACCACATACCGTGCGCCGAACGATGTCCAATCCACTTTATCCAAGGCATGCAGAACCCCGGCATACGCATCTTCGTCATACGCCACCGTCGACACTTTGGCCTGCTTCAGATCAGCCACCTTGGCCAGGAAATCTTCGCTGCTGGTCACCGTATTCGGATCGGCATACATATGCGTCAGATATTCGATGCCGGGCGACTCTTTGACATTCGAGCGAAAAGCCAACAGACCGAACTTGACCTGACTGGACAGCCCCTGCTCCTCTACTTTGGCATAGACCTTGCGAACCGCTTCGCGCGTGCGCTCGATGTAGGGGTCCATAGAGATCGTCGAATCAATCACAAAGACGACAGCGGCACTAAACGCCTTGATTTGCGCTGCCCGCTGTACCTGCTGCTGCGCCTGCTTTTCCTGTTCGATTTGTTCCGGCGTTTTGTCCGTCACCGAGGCGACGTTCAACAATCGGGTACGAAATCCGTTCTCGGTCATGATCTCTTCGCCGCTCAACACGGGCAGAAGATAAAACTGCTTTTGCAGATCCACAAAGTATTCGGGCTCTTGGGCCAGGACTCCATCGGCCTGCGAGTCAGTACGCAGAGCCTGCCGCAAAGGGGCAATAATGGTCGCCGGATCAGGCGTATCCAATGCCTGTTCCAACATAGACCGCTCTTTAAAGAAAAGCATACGGTCGCGATTGGCAGGATTGGTAAATGCCAATGTGAGCTGCATCTTCCAATCCACCGTGCAGGCCTTATCCAGCCAGCCCACTGTCTTACCCTGGCTGTCTGGCCCGACGTGCAGACGGACCTGATCACCCTGCTCTTGCCGTTCATAGATATAAAAACGGCTGAAAGCAGGGACGGGCTTGCCGTCCTTGTCAGAAGCGGAAGCAAAAAGACGGCAGGAGGGCGTTGTCAAAACACGCTGATACAGAGTCTTCTTGCCGTCTTGAAGCAATGGAGCCGCGGCCTGGGCAGCCCAACTGCTGCAGAGCAGTGCGCCCAGCATTGCGAATCGGAAAAAAGGACGCTGCATCACTTGCTCAACTCCTCGTAACGGGCTTTGGCCTGGGCATTGGCCGGATCGGACAGCAACACGGTTTCGTACCAATAGGCCGCCGTCGCCGGATTTGCCTGGCTAAAACAAGGCTGTACCTGATGCGTCTGCGGATCATATTCGCGTGCATACGCCAGAGCGATCTGCACATCACCTGCCTGGGCCTTATGGACATACAGGCGCTGCGCCACATCGCACTGCTGCGCCTGCTTGGCCTGTGCAATGACAGCCAGCCACTGTTCGGAGGTCTTGGACTCTTTGACGCATTCCTGCACAAACTGCAGGCCGGGCATGCCAGCCAGCTTTTCCATGGCGCATGCATCGGCAGCCGCACTCGAGGCAACCGGCGGTGCCTCAGGAAACGCTGCGGAATCCTGCGGCGAGCCCTTCAGAAAGAAGTACGCAACTGCAGCGGCAATGCCCAACACCAGCACGGCGAGCACTATCCACAGCCACGCTTTACCGCCAGCCTGCTTGTTGGATGGCGCTGCTGCCGGACTGGCAGAAACGTGCTCTTGCCGGGGTTTTTCTGGGGCCTGCTCAACGACGGTTTCGGGTGCCGAAGCGGACTCTGTAGCCAGCGGCGACACGACTTGTTCGACGGACACAGGGCTTGTTTCGACGGGCTCGGCCACTTTGGTGGGCTCGGCAGCCACTGTCAGCTCCATCGCCTGTGCATTGCCTCCCGCCGTCGAAGGAAGAATCGCCTTATCCAGCTTCAAGGTGCTTTTACCGATTTCCTGCTCGTCGGAACCACCCAGAACCAATTGATAAGCCTCGCTGGAATTAGCCAGCAAAGGGTCCACAATGCCGGCATCCACCAATACGGCAAACCCATCTTCGTATGTCTCCCAACCCTGCAGCGGCAGCCAGCGCAAGGACGACCCCCAGGCTTGTTCCGCATACAGGTAATGACGGTCCTGACTACGCAAAATCGCTATTGAGTACGAAGCCAGGCTCAACTCCTCCTCCAGATCGCGCACATACAATCGAGCACGGCCCGGGACAACAGGGTCTAGTGCCTGCAAACTGATTCGAAGTTTCATACCACGCTCTTAAGAGTAAAACTATCCAAAATACGCCCCAACGCCTGATTCTGCTCCAGGCTCAACTCGCGCCCGCCTTGATAACCGGCGTTATGCAGCGTGGTGTGCGCCAAGGCGGCCACCCAGTCCTGCGTATACGTCAATCCGTGGTCTTGCGGCTCGGGCGCGAGCTCGGGCATGCCATCGACGGCAAACCGCCCGGGACTGGCGAACAAAGACGGATGGGCAGCATCTTCCTTCAAATACAGCCAGGTCACGAATTGGCTCAGCACCATAGAGACATTGCACACATGCCGATCGGCAAGGCGTTCGCGGCGCACACCTGCCTGACGGCGCTGTGTCAGGCAGGTCAGAATCCTTTCCTGCAAAGACCAGCGGTCGGACGCGATAATCAGCTCCTCGACCACACTGGCCAACAAAGCCACCGGCAAACGCAACACATTCTGGTTCAATCGGCTGGTGGGCAGATCGCGCAACTGGCTGACCCACTTGCGATACACCAGCTCCGCATACTGCTGCTCGAAAGGCTGCTCGGCCGTCGCTCCTGCCTGCGCCGGATCAGGCTTAACCCCGACCAAGGACAAAAACAGTTCACGCAAGGTTTCCTGGGGAATATGCAATCCGACCAGCAGTTCTCCGATCACAGGCCGGTAAGCCGGCAGTTGTTCACTGAACTGGGCCGCCAATGCTCGCTTAAGCTCCGTTTCCTGGTCACCGTCCTGGTTATACCAAGCGTGCAACGACTTCTGGACCAGGCCCTCATGCAGGCTGCTGACCTGTTCTTGCAAGCGCGCCAGCTTGAAATCCAGCCCTCCGATCTGCGCAACATGGTGCCCCAAACGTGTCATCCCGCCATCATTGAGCGCCATCATGGCGTCCCAGCTATCCTGGGGCGAACCGATATGCTGGGCCACGAATTCACTGTCAGAGAAACTGGCCCTCATATCCTGCAGGCGCGCTTGAGCCGCGCCGGTATAGGACTGTTCGACATGGTCAGCATCGGTATCAATAAAAGGCACCGGCAGACCAGGCTTGCGCACCAGAAAGGTATTGCGGAACGGTTCGCCCGCAGCCCATGCCTGCAACCACTCGCAATGCCCGAAACGTTCTTTGAAGCTCATTTTGATGAGCCCTTCCCAGCCTTGCCGTATCTGGGAACTATCCTGAGTCAAGGAAATGCCAATACGCTTGTCAAACATGGTGACGGCCCACATCAGGCCCACTTTACGGTTCTGGCGCTCTTTGGGAGTCTGCCCTTGGGTACGATGCACCCAACGGGTCAGGACCGGCTCCACATCTTTGACATCACTCTGTTTGTCTGAGGCCGTACACATCACCAGACCATTCATCTCCTGCTGGTCGGTGTAGCGCTCGAACAAATAGGCCACCTTGCCACGCAAAATCAACTGCGAAGCAGGATTGCCACCACTTTGTTCGGCAACGGCACCCGCATCGCTGACCGTGCGGATGTTCAGACGCCCGCGATAGCCCGGAAAGTCCAATAAATCGACATGCTGCAACTCGTTGGACTGCATAGGCCCGCATAAAGGAAACGTCAGCTCGACCGTCAAGGCCGCCAGATGAGCCAGCGGCACCGTCACCGTCTGTGCAGACACCTGCTCCACGCCCTCCTGCACACGCACCGGCAATACCGTCAAACGCTTTTCGGTAGGGCTGCCCAAGGACTCCAGCACATCCACATTCATAATGCTGTCTTGCTGAACAAAGCTGTCGCCATCCTGCCGGATCAATGCTTGCAAAGGAGCATACACTTTGGCCGGGTGCCCCAGCTCGCTCAACACACGGGCCAGCATGACGTAGACCTGACTTAACTCGGGCTGCTCGCCCCATAAAATCGAAAACAAGCGCGCCCTGTCTTCCAGGCCCAGCACGGGAGCCAGACGAATGACGGCAGGCCAATAAAAGTCGTCCAGCATGCGCGTCGTGTTGCTGAAGCTGCCTCGCACATAGTCCCACAGCGACACCGCATCATCGGCGCTGATCCCTGCGACCGCTCCGCCCTGCCGGGCCTTCAGTGACTCCAGCAAGGCCTCGATGCGCTCGGCCACAAAGGCGTAGCCTATATGCTCTTTATCGAAATCATTGAAGTAGGTATTGACCAGAATCTTGACGATGTCGATTTCGGAAAAAATCTGCAGCTCGACCGGAAAGGCTTCCGGGCCGACCTGCGCCGAACGGCTAAAACGCGTCACCAACCCGGTGGCCTCCTTGCCGCCGCCGGGTGGATTGACATGCCGGAGAAAATCAATAGTCTGGCCACCGTAATTGGTTTCCAGACGGCCATTGCTGCCCGCCGCCAGACTGGAGATCAAATAAGACTTGCCGGCCTGGGACAGGCCGAAAAAACCGATCGTCATGGGACGCGTCGAAACAGCCCCCAGGCTGCGGGCCATGTTTCGGGCACGCCGCAACTCCAACAGCAAGCTGTCGGCTTGCGCATCCAATCGCTGCGACGAGGCGCGCGCGTGGGTAACCCAATCAATTGCCTGCCCGGCACCGTCATACAAGCTTTGCCAATCGGCGCGCAAATCGTTTTGCAATGCATTCAGATCGTTCATTTCAACACCACGCTTCCACTATCGAGCCAATAGGGTGTATCCCCCAGGCCTGCTTCCAACATCGTGTTGAGCTGAATCTTCACGGCTGTCTTGGAAGCAATGTTCAATTTGAAGTCCCGTGCGGCCGCCGCACTGATCTCCAGACGGTCACTGATCAAGCGCCGTCCCCGCCTATCGCGCAGTTTTTCGTTGCGTTGCAGGCTGACTTCCATCGCCGGAATTTGCCCCTCGTCATCGGGGGCCTCGGCCATCTGACGGCGCACCCGTTCATCCAGGTACAAGTAGTACAAGGGCGAGGCCGGCCAGCGCTCAACGTTAAGCTGTCGATAACCCAGGCGCAGATAGTTGCCCTGCATCAAGATGTGATAGCTGTCGGTGTCCTCGCTGCTGATGCTTTCCAGTTCAAGCACCTCTTCCCGCGTGTCCGGATCTGGCCGCAACGCATCTTTAAAAACGACATCCTGATTTTTAATCTGATTATTGGAGTCGATGATGCCGATATGACGCAGCGTGGAACGCGGCTTGAGCCCAGACACCTTGAAATTGAACTGGTCAATATTCATGTTGTAGCAAAGCAGGCACAGCATGGCACCCACCGAGGCCGTGCTCTTGGGATCGTTGATCCGCCCATTGGTATGAAAGGGATACCAACTGCCGGTACGATAGTTATGCAAAGGCAGCAGACGCGACGGGGAAACAGGCATCTGCGAGCGTACATAGGCTTGAATGCCGGGCAGGCGCGATGGCCTGCCTGCCATCAAAATGATGTCGCAATCGTAGTAAGACAGCACCTCGCAAAACGAACGCAAAGGGTCGTTGATGTTCAAGGAGCCGGTAATCAGGCTCTGGTGCAAATGCCCCAGATCGAAAGGCTGAGCCACCTGGCTGAAGTCAAAATCGACTTTATGTCCGGTGTGCTTATGCAACTCCTGCGCCACGTACTCGGCGACCGTGGCCGACACACGGGCGCGCTGATCCCCGGCGTCGAACGCCACCTGCCCCGCGGCATTTCCCTGCAGATGCTCGAAAGCCAACAGTTCACGCCAAAGCGGTGCCTGGACCGCGCAAGGGTCCTGGTGTGGATCATACGATTCGTACCGCTTCAAAAATTCCAGCCCTAAAGGCACAAACACCTGAAGCGCCAACTGCTGTCGCAATATGGCTTTACGGGCATCGGTCTTTTCATTGCCACACAAACGGGACAGAAAAACATCCGTATCGTCCACGCCGGCATTGATCAAAGCCTGCTCGAAGGCCGGCAGGATATGCTGCTGTATGACATCGAGCAGCACATCGTCGCCCGCCACCCTGAAACTGTCGCGAAACCGCTGTTGCGGCAAAATAGTGACATTGCTGCCGCCACCCGCACCGACGGGGCGGCGCAAGGTGTAATCGCTAATCACAATATCGGTCGTGCCGCCGCCGATATCGATAATGCCCAGCGTCAGCGTCTCCCTGTCTTTTTTATGGGGAGCCGCCACGGCATCAAAAAACTCATCGGCATGGCCGGCAAAGTTCTGCGTAATTTCCGTGAACAGATAGACCAGTTGCGAGCATGTGGCTTCGTCCCATTCGACCCGAAACTCCGGCAAGGGAACCAGAATCCCATCCGGTTTGCCACCTGTTGCATCCAGACCATAGGGATCTTCTTCACCCTGGTACCAGTTCATGCTGGTCCACAGCAAACCTATCGCCTGCCGAAGACGTTCGGACAATAAGCTGCGCTCGACCAGCGGCATGCCCGGCGGCACGGTCAGCACGATATTGCTCAAACGGCGCGGTTTATTGGAGTGCCCTTGACGAGCCCGCTGGGCAGGACTGTTAATCTGCAACAAAGCCTGGGCCAACACCTCGGTCAGCATAAAGGTCATGACCGAGCTGCGCGAATACAGCGGCTCGAAAACCGGCAACCGGTCATCCTCGTCCAAGGTGTACAGGGCTTCGCCCCGTTCATCGATATGCAAAGAAAACGGCGCGGCCAGGGCCCTGGGTTCAGCGTCCGAACGATCGTATTGCTGGCTAAATCGCCAGCCATGCTTATATTCGTTCTCATCCCATAAATAGCGCTTGGGGCTGGACAGACCCGTCGTGCCTTCCGTGCCGCGACGCCGCGCCGCCAAGCGCGCGGCCTCGTCCCCGACCCGCACCAGGGTGGGCCAGGAAAAGGCGGTAGGACGGCCACTTTTAAGGGAAAGATGATTCTTTCCAAAGTCGACCTGCGCAAACTCCACTCGGCTCTCAAACGGTTTGCTGTAAATCTGGTGCGCCTTGGACAGATCACGCAGCTGCAGCACATAGTTCTGCCGCAAACCAGAGTCATCTTGCCCATGATTTTCAATCAAGATGCCACATGTGCGCGAATTACCCACATCCAGCACCAGATCCACGGGTATGACTTGTTCGCTGTGCCAATTGGCCGCCAGAACCTTGATGTCCGGAATGCGGGCCCAGGCCTCCTTGCGCTCCGATGCATTACTATCATGGGGGTGCGCAAACAGGCTGAGCAGATTCAAAAAGTGCAACTGGGCCGAACGCAGGGGACTGACCTCTTCCCCAAAGTCGATACTGCGGACCTTGTTGAGATTGTCTGTATACACTTCCTCCAGCCACTCCTGAACCCAATCACGATCCAGAAACCAATCCATATGCGCGCTATCACACGCCAAACGGAACAAGGCACCGGCGTTGACGTCATCGCGCAAGGGCGCAAGATACGCGGCTCCTTCGGTCAGATCCACTACACTGGTGTCGCAGGCTACAGTAATGCGATGCGTGTTGCCGTCACGATCCGGCGCTTCCAGCTTCACCACGCGTATCCGGCTCCAGCTGGCCGGCCCGGTATCGTAGCGATGCGGTGCCACAAAGCGAACATAAGGGATAGGCAGCCACAGTCCGTTGAACAACTCCAACGTCGTGGCTAACGACACGTCCTGTTCATCCCGGCCCCGGGCGCTGCCCGGGTAAACTCCCACGCCGCCGTCGGGCTGATGAAACAAAAGCTGCTCATTGCCCGACTGGAGCCCGTCGAACAGCAAACGCCAGTTCTGACCACTTTCACTGAAAAACGTGTTCTTTAAGGCGCTCAGCTTTTTGCCACCCAGAGCGGGGGCCTGGATATCGAATGCGAAGTCCAGAAACTGGACCCCGGTATTTTCGATCAAAGTCACCAAGCCATCGTGTTTTACTAATTCAGGCAACATAGGATTCAACCACTTATTATTCAGCTTGCTGCAGCGTCAATGGAAATGCATCAGCGCCATACATCCCGGCACAACGCGCGGCCGCACCGGCCACACCGGGATCGCAGACTATTTTCGGCATGTCATAAACGGTGCTGTCGGTACATTGCGCCGCTGCACCTGTATTCAGGACCAATTGCCCATTCAAAGCCGAGGCGGTGACAGGCGCTTCGCACTGCACGCCATCGCCACGCCTGACCTGGACCTGTCCGGCTCCATCGGCAAGCTGATATTGCAATTGCACAGGCTTGCCCGTCTGGCTGTCTTGCACTCCCATTCTGGCCGCCCACTGCCCGTTCAAGAATCCGAGCTTCCCGGACTGCAGGGCATTGGGCGGCACCACCAAAGATGCCGGTGCCGCATCGACAGCCGGACTGTCGGGCAAGGAAGGCGCAGTGGCCGGAACCTGCGGTGCACTACCGGGCGACACCGCTGGTGTATCCGGCGCGGGAGGGGATACAGGCGCGTCGACAGGCGGTGCGCTTATCGGCAGCGCACCAGGCTGCGAAAGTTCAGCTAGCGTGGGTGGCATTGCGGACGAGGCAGGCGCAGGCGACTGGTCCACGGGCGGCGGGGCAATGGAACTGCCGAGTTCCAGCGGCATCTGAGGACTTGGAATAAGCCCTGCCCCCGACATATCCGGCAAAGGCAACGTAGCTCCCCCCCCGACTACAGAAGCGGTGCCAATCGGCACACTGGGTACGGAAGGTTTAAGCCAGGCAGGCAGCCAACTAGGCCCACCCGATAGCACCGAGCCCAGGCTCAAGCCGCCGGCAGGCAAAGCAGGTGCCGTGCACCAGCGCAAACCAAACAAAAGCAAAGCCAGCAGCAGCAACAAGGCCAAGAACCGCCAGCCATATCGGGACCAGAAATACGCCCAACCCCTGCCTACCACAGGAGCCGTCCCTACAGACGCGGCCACCGGGCCGGGCACGGCGGGAGCAAGAGGCGCGGCGTGCTCCTCAGCCACGACCGCAGCTGGAGCAACGTGCGCTAGGCACAGCAAAGGATCGCCGCCCTGATCGGCTCCGTGGTGCAAAAATCCCCAAAATGTCAGGACTGCCTTGCCATCCACCAGATAAACAAAATTCTCGTCCGGAAAATACATGACGCGACGCAGCAAGCTGGAAAACAAGGACTTGTCGCCAGCTACTTCTTTACCAGCCTGATCTGCCGAATCGCCCGCTCCCGCCAGACGCTCGACCTCTTTCAGTACGCCGCTCAATTGCTGGCGTGCGGACTCGCGCTCCGACTCGGTGGCAGCGGCCCAGGACACGACTGCACCCGAAAACGGGCTATACCAATCCAGCGTTGTTCCTATCTCGTTACTCTGGGGAATCGCCAAATGATCGGCGGCATTGCCCGCCCGACGACGTAGCGCCTCACGCAATTGGACCGCAGAACGAAACACTGGCCTGCCGCCTTCACCCAAGGCCATAAACGCATCGGCGCGACCGCTACGCAGCAAAACCCCATGTTTCATTTAATTTCCGAAGATAAAAAAAAGAAACATCATACAACAGACTACAAGCGTCAAATAGTCGTGAGAAACAAGGATGCTTCACTCACCACAACAATACGACGAACCTCCACAATAGACAGTCATTCTGTCTCTTTTTGTATACTTTTAAATAATCTAGCAATAATAATCAAAACGCTTTTCTTGAGACAGCAAATCCGGCAGGCAGCTGAACATCACTACGTTCAGCCCGGAATAACAAGACACTGTTCTCCTATACGGTGCCAAGGCCAAAAGCAAGATACCCTGGCCTGCTCGCCGCTGCAGCAAGCGCCGCCTCGCAAGACATACCTAGCCACCCGGCCATAATTTTTTCACCCCGCCCCCTAAAGTCCCCTGGACCCCGTCCGTAAATGCAGGTGTACAGGAAGAACGCAGTGTGCCGGATGCATGTGTAACCCTCCGGGGTTCGGCAAGACGCCAACGCTTTCCTGGGCAAAGGGCGAAACCGTTTCGCCGCTCTACTCAACATTGGGAGTTACCATGTCTGTTATCAATACGAACTCGCTTTCCCTCATTGCCCAAGGCAATCTGACCAAGTCGCAAGGCGCACTGGGCCAGGCTATCGAGCGCCTGTCCTCCGGTCTGCGCATCAACAGCGCCAAAGACGACGCCGCCGGTCAGGCTATTGCCAACCGCTTCACGGCCAACATCAAGGGCCTGACGCAAGCTCAACGCAACGCCAACGACGGTATCTCGATCGCTCAGACGACCGAAGGTGCCCTGAACGAAATCAACAACAACCTGCAGCGCGTACGTGAGCTGTCGGTGCAGGCCGCAAGCGGAACTAATTCGCCCTCGGACCTCCAGTCCATCCAAGACGAAATCGGCCAACGCCTGTCTGAAATTAATCGAGTTTCTGAACAGACTCAGTTCAACGGCGTAAAAGTTCTCGCTAGCGACAACAAACTGACCATTCAAGTTGGCGCTCGTGATAACGAAACGATCGAAATCAACCTAAAAGAAATCACCGCTGACACGCTTGGTCTTGGCAGCTTCAGCGTGGCGGGCCCAACGGTAAACGACGCAGGCGTAATTACCAAAGCTGACGGAACTGCTGCTGCTGCCGCAGGAGCCGCCGAGTTCAAAAAAGCATTCGGTGACGATACCGCTCTTACAAGCAGCAACGCTACTTTCAAGGCCGGTGAAGATGCCAAAATTGCACAGAGCCTTGGCGTAGCCACCGGTAGCTTAGCAGTCACAAAAGACCTGACGGTGGATAGCCGTGGGAACTGGTATGCATCCGTCTCCATCACACCTGCAGATGCTACCGAGATTGCAAACCTGAAGAGCCGCGGTATCACTGCCGGCGCTGACGGCAAGGCCCTGGAAGCAGGTACAGCGGCTACTTTCTATGTAGCCGTCGATCCAAAATCCACGACTTCGACAACAGGTGCGGCCGCCTACGAGCTAACCGCAGAGGACGTTACCTTGTCCGCGCTGACGACAGGTTCCTCCTCGAACCCACTGAAGAAGTTAGACGCCGCACTCTCGCAAGTTGACCAATTGCGTGGTGAACTGGGTGCCGTTCAGAACCGGTTCCAGTCCACCATCGCCAATCTGAGCAACACGGTCACCAACCTGTCCGCAGCTCGTTCGCGTATCGAAGACGCTGACTACGCCGTTGAAGTGTCCAACATGACCCGCTCTCAGATCCTGCAACAAGCCGGCACCTCGGTTCTGGCCCAAGCCAACCAAGTTCCACAGACCGTGCTGTCGCTGCTGCGTTAATCAACGCCCAGAGCACTTGCCTCTTGCCGTGCGCAAGGAGCAAGGCAGCCAGCAACAAGCCAGCCTTTGCGCTGGCTTGTTGCGTTATAGGCCCAGCGAATGCCAACAGCAGAGATCTGACCAGAATCAACGGTCGGGCAGCAGCGCCGCCAAAGCAGCCCGCAACCGTTCGGTAAACTCCCGCGTGATCTGCGACTTGGCCTGATGGGCGGGATGCAACAAACCGACCCGAAATGGCACGACGGGCTTGAATGGCTTGAAGACCACACCAGGATTCGCCTGTCGACGGTAGCTGGCAACCGTGATCGGATCGAGCAGACAAATACCCTGGCCACGCTCGACAAAGCGCAAGGCGGGAATAAAGAAGCGGGTACGCACACGCACATTCAGCCGGCATTGTGCGGCCTCGAATATCTGGCTTAATGCATGAGCCGTGCTGTGATCGGGATACAGCGCAATCATGGGTTCGTCCGCCAACAGAGCCGGCGTCAATACAGAAGCATCGGCCAGGCAGTGCCCGGCCGGAACAGCACACACACACTCCATATCGAACAGTTCCACCGCAATGGACGGATCGGGACCACCGATCTCTGCCAACGCCACGTCGTACTGCGCCGATGCCGTCCATTCCAGAATGCTCTCCGAGGTGCGTGTCTGCAAGGACACCTGCACCCCGGGATAGTCATCCAGAAAATCAGCTACCAGATCGGGCATGAATACATAGGAAGGACCGGGCATGCAACCAATGCGCAAAACACCCTGCTGCTTGTTGCGTATATCCTTAAGGGTCTCGGTCAACTCCTGCATCCGGCCCACAATGGCCTCCAGCTCGGTATACATGTACTTGGCTTCCGGCGTCGGGTATAGGCGCTTCTTGCGGCGCTCGAACAAGGGGAATCCCAGTTGCTCTTCCAAAGCCGCGATATTCATGCTGACCGCCGACTGCGTCTTGTACAGACGCTGCGCCGCATCGGATACAGACCCGGTCAGCATCACAAGGCGGAAGGCTTCCATATGACGTAGGTTCATGGCTCAAGAACATCAATTAAATTGATGAAGTCCTAAAAAAATAAGATTTGCGCTGATCTACTGATTTAGCCACTATCTTAAATAAGACTAAATAGGGTTGAACCCGACAAACGGCCGTCAGCATAGACGCCGATAAAGAAACATGGAGACAAACATGAACCGGAAACCGAGGGGGTCGCATGGTTAAGCCCCGCATCAATATGGCCTTTTCCAGCGCCATCATCCTGATTTCTATCCTGATTCTAAGCAATGACTCGTTGGTGAGCGGCGGCGTCCAGACCGAGCTGGGCTCTTTGTTTCTGCCCCGTATCATTGCGGTTCTGATGATTGCCCTGGCGCTTGGAATAGGCCTGCCCGCGCTATTGGGCATTCTGCGCCACACGCATGCCACCGACAGCGACGGCCGCGCACACGATGCCATCGGCGTATGCCTGTACCTGGCCATCCTGCTGGCGTACTGGGCTGGCATACCGTGGGTCGGTTTCATGGTTGCCACACCTCTTGCCATGCTGGCCATCGGCTGGCTGCTGGGTGCCAGAAAATTCTTACCTTTGTTGGCAATCAGCGTGATCACCCCCTTTGTGATCGACTATGGCAGCCGCACGTTCTTACGTGTGTTCCTGCCTGGCTGGTCCCTGGGCTAAGGGGCGCGAACATGTCTGATATTTTGCATAACTTCGTGGCGGGTCTAGGTGCCGTCCTGGCCCCCGGCCCCATCCTGGCCATCGTGGC